>NZ_CP015104.1:600000-1200000 GCF_002214525.1 Thermococcus sp. P6 | reverse complement strand
CAGAGGTTCCCCGCATTCACACCTCTGATACGGCTCCCCTAAGGGGTAACGTCTTCCACATGACGTGCATTTCAGCATGGTACCACCTCAAAACCTCCGGAGGTTTTTGTAACGTGTCACGATGGATGGACCCCGGCGATTCCAAACAGCATCTACCACACCTTCGTTCCTACCGGCACTTCATCGGGAACCGGAAGGAGGTAAACCTTCCCATCTTCACTTTCAGCAACTACAAGCATTCCCCGACTTTCTATCCCCGAAAGTTTCTTGGGCTTTAAATTTAAAACAAAAATGAATTTTTTATCTTCCAGCTCCTCTGGAGCGTATTGATCTGCTAAACCGGTGATTACAGTCCTCTGTTCACTTCCAAAATCTACCTCGAGCTTTATGAGCTTTTTAGTTCTCCTTAACTTTTCAGCTTTCTTAACAAGACCAACTCTAAGGTCAAATTTCCAGAACTCATTGACGTCATAGAGTTCCATGTCCAACACCAAAACTATTCAAGGGAAGAGATATTTAGAGTTTTTCCCGGTGCACCTTTCAATTGGAGGTAGCTCTTGTACCAAACGATGCTAAATTACAGTAGAACAGCACAAAAATGAGCGAAACGCATTGCCCTACTTTCAATTCTCTTAGAGTCTTATTGGAAGGGGGGATGAAACATCCCCCACTCCCCCCTTAAAGTTCCCCCATTCTCTTAGAGTCTTATCGGAACTTAAGAAAATTATTGACGGCCGGTTCAATCCACCAGCCCTTTCAATTCTCTTGGAGTCTTATTGGAACTTAAACTTTAAAGCATAAAGATATATGACGAAATCGCCTTTCAATTCTCTTAGAGTCTTATTGGAACTTTCCCTTATCCTCCCTGCTTCCCTTAAGTTCACTACCACGTTTCAATTCTCTTAGAGTCTTATTGGAACAAAAGCGAGGGCATCAACTCAACTAACGACTAATTCTCTTTCAATTCTCTTAGAGTCTTATTGGAACCATTGCGAGCATTGCGATCGAGCCAATCACCAGGAAAGCTTTCAATTCTCTTAGAGTCTTATTGGAACTTAAGCGTTAATTTTATAGTTTATCTTATTTTATCTTTCAATTCTCTTAGAGTCTTATTGGAACACTACCACCACGGTAGCATGGTGAAGTTTTATTATAACTTTCAATTCTCTTAGAGTCTTATTGGAACCCCCAACATATAAAGTAGAGAACGCTATAAGAGAGCTCTTTCAATTCTCTTAGAGTCTTATTGGAACAGTTTAACGACGAATACCATATTATCCCCCATGATCTCTTTCAATTCTCTTAGAGTCTTATTGGAACGATGATAAATTTCCTTTGGACGATTGGAAATCTCTTCCTATTGATGACTTTCAATTCTCTTAGAGTCTTATTGGAACTTTATAACTTTTGCAGCTATACGGGGGTGTGCTTTCCTTTCAATTCTCTTAGAGTCTTATTGGAACGGAGATAAAAGTAATTAGCGACTACATAGCCATAGTACTTTCAATTCTCTTAGAGTCTTATTGGAACGCCATAAGCTTAATATCCTATATTAAATTAAGATAACCTTTCAATTCTCTTAGAGTCTTATTGGAACAGTTCTTCAACTAAGACTGTATACTCCCCATATACCTCTTTCAATTCTCTTAGAGTCTTATTGGAACATACCCTCTATGAAGATAAACAGAATGTTTATTTCCTCTTTCAATTCTCTTAGAGTCTTATTGGAACGAGATATCTTTTCATATTCCTTAGCAAGCCACTTTGGCTTTCAATTCTCTTAGAGTCTTATTGGAACGATGTTAAGAGCATCTAAAAAGCCACATAAAAAAAAGCGCTTTCAATTCTCTTAGAGTCTTATTGGAACCGTTGCGCACCACCTCGGACTGTCTCTAAAAAGTTACCTTTCAATTCTCTTAGAGTCTTATTGGAACAATAACCTCCATGCCGTCGATGTAGTTCATTAGTCGCTTTCAATTCTCTTAGAGTCTTATTGGAACCGGCGTCTATTAACTCGAGGTAACCACGGCCCCCCTCTTTCAATTCTCTTAGAGTCTTATTGGAACTTCGGGTAGTGGGGGTATAGGTCATTCGGGTTTATTCTTTCAATTCTCTTAGAGTCTTATTGGAACGCCCCGGAATTAAGGCAATCTGGAATATTATCATTGCCTTTCAATTCTCTTAGAGTCTTATTGGAACGAATTAGATTCTACGAGGACGGAAAAAGAACACATACTTTCAATTCTCTTAGAGTCTTATTGGAACTTGTCGAAAACCACGTTTTGAGTGTTTCAAGAATTCCTTTCAATTCTCTTAGAGTCTTATTGGAACCAGCATCATAAAGCCCGCACCATCTCCGCTTATCTTTGCTTTCAATTCTCTTAGAGTCTTATTGGAACATATCAGGAGTAGCTATACTCTTATCTTGTGCTTGCCTTTCAATTCTCTTAGAGTCTTATTGGAACCTTATCGTCGAGGATGGGGATTATAGGCTAGAGCCACTTTCAATTCTCTTAGAGTCTTATTGGAACGGGAAACGCCATTATAACCGGTATAGTGATGGTAGTCTTTCAATTCTCTTAGAGTCTTATTGGAACTTACATAGCTCCACGCCGTGCTTATTCTCGAGACGGTCTTTCAATTCTCTTAGAGTCTTATTGGAACTTTCCTTGAGTTATAAGGTTCCGACGGAAGGAGGGGACTTTCAATTCTCTTAGAGTCTTATTGGAACAATGAAGTATACAAAGGAGAGGGATTTCCGGAAGGCTCCTTTCAATTCTCTTAGAGTCTTATTGGAACAAAACTATATATATTTTGACGTCGTACATAGACCGACTTTCAATTCTCTTAGAGTCTTATTGGAACAGGCCGGATTTTTGCCCCATTTTCCTAACAACGTTATATGAGAGCCGGAACTATAAAAGCCTTTCGGTGAAGGGTCAATAAAAACTCCCTAAAAAGCCCCCAATTCGGGTCATCGTGTGGTCTCCCAGAACCGTTGAACCCTTTAAAAAACCCGGATTTCACCATGAACAAAAACGTCCACGAGACTTCCCAAGCTTTCCGAGAGGAGTAAAACAAAAATAAAACCTTTAAACACCTCAAAAATCAAAAAGACACGATTTCCACTGGGAGAATGCATAAAAGCTCCCCTGAAAGCCCTCCTCCCAGAACTTCGAAAAAATTCGTAACAAAAACTTAAAATTTTATAACTTTCTGTTAGATGATAACTTTTCATTACTAAAGACTTCCAGACTCCTGAAAAACCCCAGAATCGAAAAAGAACCTCCTTCAGAACCCCAAACCCGATAAGAACCTCTCAAAGCGAGTAACGAAAAACCTTCGAAAAGGTTAAACGTAAGTACACCAATATTCCCTTGATGTACGTGATCATCGTTTACGACGTCAACGTTTCGAGGGTTAATAAGGTTAAAAAGTTCCTGCGTCGGCATCTGCACTGGGTTCAGAACAGCGTCTTCGAGGGAGAAGTCACCATGGCGGAGTTCGAGCGCATAAGGGAAGGCCTCCGCGATTTAATCGATGAAGAGGATTCCGTTGTTATCTACAGGCTCCGCTCCATGCCCCGGAAGGAAGTTCTTGGAAAGGAAAAGAACCCGATCGAGGACATCATCTGACTTTCAACTCTTCGGTGGTTACTCCGGAGTCCCCTAAGGTCCCTCACATTCCGCCTCCATTAGCTTCAGATAGAGCCTGCCAGCCCTCGTAATGACGTATCTCGGGACGCGTTCGTTTAGCTTTCCGGTCTTTATCAGATGGTGCTCTCTCATTTTTCTCAGTTCGTTGCTGACGGTGGCGGGTGAGAGTCCTACTTTCTCGGATATCGTTCTCACGCTCTCGTTTCTTAAAAGTCCGCAGAGTATGTGCTCCCACCTCCTGTTCCTGGGTGCGAGGAAGGCCCCGAGCTCGATGGAGATGTATCCCGAGAGGTTCTCGAAATCACTTTCAACTATTACCCGGGCGTCCTTCAGAGTTAGCAACGCCAGTAACGTTGAGACCAAAAGCGGCCTCATCCCTCCGGAGAGAACCGCGAGTACGATCCTGTCGGATGGCATGTTCTCCTCGAGACCCTTCTTTATGAAGAGGACCGTATCCTCCCCATCCACCGGAACCTCGAGACGTATTAAACCCTCCTCCCCAACTATGGGGACGGCTATGTTCTCTATGGATTGAAGCGCGCTCAATGTTCTCTGCTCCTTCCTGTATCCCTCGGGCAGTATGGCCATCAGCCTGTCTCCCTCCTTTAACCCGGTAACGTCATCCTCTCTGTTTCTCACGAGGGCACGGATTATGAACTTCTCATCGAATCCCACCGGAAAGACAACGAGCAACCTCCCACCCCCTGACGGAGAGCGTTTCAAAGATCTCCCTGCCGAGGAGACTTCCCTTTCCACCCCTGTTGCAGGCCGCGGCGTAGTTGTCAGCCACGGTGATCGGAAGCAGGAATGCGTAGACGCCACGGAGGTTTTTTTGAAGAATCCCCTTAACATTACTCTGAAATCTCACCGGCTCAACCCAGTTCATTTCCCCGGGAATACTCTCACCGGACAGCTCCTCAAGTAAATGGCGACAGGTTTCCTCGAGCTTCAGGTCTGGTGGTTTTTTTGGTGTTTTACTCCTGACCCAGTCGTGGTGGTGGAGCATTATCGCCACCGATGCAACTCTGCCGGCCTCTCCGAATTTTTTCAGGACTTCCATCGCTATTACTCCCGAGTAGAACTCATGGAAAGGGAACTTGGATTTTCGCTTCTGGAAAAACTCGAGGCACTTGCCGGCATCGTGAAGAACGTAGGCCTTTCTCAGGAGGGTCTCCGCTTCTTCGGGCGTTACACCCACAATCCTGCCGATCAGGGAACCGTAGTTCCTTTGGAGGTATAATCTATCAATGAGCTCGAGACCTCTGGTGACGTGTTCCTTCATGGTTTCGATGCACTCCCCCTTCTCAAAAAACGCGCATCCCGTCATACTATCCCACGCTCCCGATCGTATTCTCCCACAAACACAACGTTAATATCTCTACCGAGGGCGATGTCCTTGGCTACAAGGTACGCATCGTTGAGGTCTTTGATCTCCCTCCCGGAGCCTTCGACGCTGAGCAAACCCTTTGAATAGAGCTCAAGAAGTTTCTTTGGAGTTATGGGAACGATTTCGCCGTTGACTGAAAGGGGAATCAAAAAGCTCCTCATGATGGGTTTTCCCTCAGCCATCATGGTCTCGATAACGCTAAGAACATCGGGGGCCCTCTTTTCCGGAGCCTTCATGAGGTTTAGAAGCTTTGCCTTGTGACTCCTGTCGATGATTCTGGTAACGTTGCTACGCTTTTCTCCATGAACCGCACTCACGATGTCCTGATAGGTTCCGGGAACGCGGGGGTGAATACCCTTTTCTTTCAGGAGTTTTAGGGTGGTCCCCACCTTCTCCTTTGAATAGGGCTGTGGGGGAGCATCGATTATTATGATCTCTCCTTTCTTATCCCCACCGTGCCGGGCCACCCTTCCGAAGCGCTGGAGGAGGGAGTTTATGGGCGCTGCATCTGTAACCATCACATCCGCCGAGAAATCAACCCCTGCCTCGATGGCCTGGGTTCCGATGAGGAGGAACTCCCCGTTCTTAAGCTCCCTGAGGCGTTCTATCACGCTTCTCTTATGGCCCGGTGTCATCCTGCCGTGGATGAGGAGTACCTTCTCGCGCCCTAATCCGATGTCGTTTTTGGCATCTTCATAAAGCTTAATCGCCCTGTCAACCGTGTTCACTATCACGGCGTTCCGCTTTTCTGGATCCACAAACTTCAGGTGATCATCTCTGGCGAAGCTTATTGAGAACTCCTTCCCGAGCTCACGTTCTATGAAGGGATCCCCTTCCTTAGGAGTCAAAATCCTGAAATCGTAACCGTTCTTTTTTGCGTACCCCTCAAAAAGCTCACGGTGTCCCCTCGAGAGGGTGGCCGTCATCACCACAACCGGAACCCCGTTGGAAGTAAGAAAATCAACGACCGCGTCGAAGGCCGTCACCATGGATTCGTCCTCGAGCAAAAAGTGGGCCTCATCGAAGATCACCAGCGAGGTTAAAATTGAAGCCTGAGTTAGATAATCGTATCCGAACTCCTTTCCCGCCTTTATCCGGTGTCTCTTCTTTGTGTTGAGCTTCAAAAGGTCCCACGTAAAGGTATCGGCAGTCGTTATGTTGAGAGGGAAGAGGTGGAGGAACTCACCGCTCGAGCCCATCATCTTTGTCCTCGAGAAGCCGAAGGTCTCCTCCGCGGTCCTTTGAATGTCCTCGATGATCGAACGCATCGGCAGAACGTGTATCACCCTGTCGAAGAGGGAGGCATCTCCAAGGGAATGCAGGGCCAGTGCAAAGCTCAGGAGTGTCTTACCGTAGCCCGTGGGTGCGTTGAGTATGAGGAAAGGTCTATCGCTGGAGGTTAAAAAATCAAAAGCCTCCTCCAGGAGGGGCCTTCTTTCGGGTTTGAACCCCTTAACCTCCGCCAGTCTTTTAAGAGCCTCCCGGTAGGCTTTCATACCAACACCCTCAGGTGTTCCTCCCACATGAACCCTCTGAGAACCTTTCTCAGCTCGTAACTTCCGCTTCCCTTCCCCTCCAGGAGACCCCTTCCCTGACGGAACAGCCTGAAAATGGTGTCCTCGATCAGCTTTCTGTTATCGCTGTTTATCGCCCTGTAAAGGTCCTTTACGAAGATGTAAGCGAGCATCTCTCCATCACCGCTTACGTTCTTCTGCAGTTCTTTCTCAGCAACGTCCACGAGGGCCCACAGGGGGTATTTCCTTACGGTTTTGCCCCGCTCTTTGAGCTCGATCGTTATCGGAGTTCCTCCGATACCCGCTCCCCCGATTCTATCTATGTAAGCCCTGAAGTATCCGTTCAGGCCCGAGAGGTTTAGCTGGACTGTCTTGAGTTCGGTGTAAACTTTTGTCTGTCGATCTGGCTTTTTATGTAAATGCAGTGTGAGGGGATAAACCTCCTCGGGTATGCTCGCGTTATCCTCAACCAGCTTCATAGCGAGCTTCATCTCGTAAAGCTCCTCGGTGGTGAAGGCAACCCTTCCCCTGATGGCCGCCCCGGTTACCGGCAGTATTCCCTTTTCAACGATGTCCTCCACGTCATAGGGCCAGAAACCTTCGATTCCCGGTTTTGTTATAAGGTAATGCATACCCCCAATGGAGCCGGCGAAGGCCGTGAAAAATCCGACGGCCATCAGGGAGAGCCACAGGGGATCGAGATGGATCTTTGCCATTTGACCCATCGTGGGGAGCATGAAAGTGCTCTGGCGTTCGTAATATTCCGGCTGCTTGATTATTGCCGGAAGCAGTGCCATCTCCCCGTTGTATTCCACGCCCAGATAGATTCCCCTTCTGTCGGTTCTAAATGCCCTCAAAGATTCCTCCGGGTCCAGAGAGCCGTTGCGGAGCAGTTCCACGGTCTCCCTTATCACGAGCTCGAAAACTTCACCATAGGTTTCCGGGGCTCCCCTGTTGAACCACGCCCTGAAGAGATTATCATAGGAACTCCGATCGTTCCTGCCCATCTTTGACGTGTGCGCCTTCATCCTGTCCCCCAGGGAGCGGAGTGCGTTTTCGAGGGAATCCGCCATCTCCTCACCATCGGGTTCGAGGCCGGCGTTCATAACGACCCATGACATTCCAAGGGACAGTAACTCCCGGGTAAGACCCTCGTAGGGATAGTTTTCGATCGCCTCAAGAATCAAGGATCAGCACCTCCCCCTCAACCTCTGCAGTGCGTAGATCTCCCCTAACCTTCACGCTACCCTCAGGATAGAACATCGCCATCCTCTTTGCCGTTGAGTGCTCCCCTATTCCAGAGCGCCATTCCACCACCGACTGCAGGGTTCCTCTCCCTTCGACTTCCACCCTCCTGAAGGGGAACGCATAGGAGGTTTCCACGATGCTGGCTTCCCCGATCTTCGCCTTTCCGGATTCAACCCCTTCAACGCTCACAACCGATTCCCTCGAACCGAGCCTTGTTATCCCCCAGAGGGCCCTTTCAATGTCCTTCAGGCTGTAACTGCTCCCAGAGAGCGCCTCTTCGTTGAGGAGGTAGACGGCAGTTATCTCCGGGTTAAATGCACCGTACATAACCCCCAAGGGAAAGGAGGTGACGGCGCTCTGGGCCTTTCCACGGTACAGGGTGTTGATCTTCAGGAGCGAACCGTAGAGCATGGGCTTTACAGACGTCTTCACGGTTACCCACGTGAACAGGTTCAGGACCTCCTCCGCGGCGCTTCTGAAGGTTTTCCCTTCGTAGATCGTCTCCCTTCTGTTCCCCTTCTGGTGGAGGAGGGGGTAGGCCACGGCACCGATCAGCGTGGTGGGTGGAACGTAGCGCAGTGCCATCCTCATCTTGCTCTGGGGCAGGGAGCGGAGGGCTATTATCCCCGTAGGCCGCAGGGTGACCTTAAAAAATTTGGTCAAGGGGATCACCTCAGAGGGTTTCCCCGTCATTCAGGTGGTCGATCACTTCCTTCAGGACTTCCTCCGGGACCTTCCCGTCCTCTGTGGTGGCTAAATATGTGGATTCGTTGAAGCCCTTCAGGACATCCAGCCTTCTCCGGGTCTTTTCAACGTAGTCGTCGTATATCGGCGATGTGACCACGAAGGGGTGCTCCGTAACGGTAACCACGAGCTCGGTTATGCCTCCCACAGGGAAGAAGCGCGAGAGCTTTGCCCCGAACTGCGAGGAGGAGAGCATTCTGAAGAGGGATTTGAGGGCCGCTTCGCGCCTCGCTTTTATATCCTCCTTCTCGAGTATCGGCTCTGCAGTTATTGCGCTCACCCCGATGGCGTCGAGGTCGAGGTTGAACGTGAACCCGTAAAGTGCCGTGCCCGTTTCGACGTAGTATATCATCTGCTCCGAGGCGTTGCCCTTTTTGCTTGAAGCATCCATCTGCGCATGCCTCGCGTGAAGCTGAGGCTCGGACGTGGCGAAGAGTGCCGTGGACTTGACGGGGAGTGCGTAGCTGACCTGAAACGCAGAGCTTCTTCTTACCGGTGGCTTTTCAGCGTAGAGAAATCCCCCAACGTCCTCGACGACACAAGATTTCACTATGGCTTCTTCTATCCTCTTAGGATCGTCTGGGATGGGATCGACCTTCTTCTGGAGGTGGACCCTGTTCATGGACTTGAAGAATTCTCCCTTTCTGCAGTCATCACACACGGGAAGGTTAAGCGACAGGGCCTCCCGGACGAGATGCTCCTGATAGGCATGTGCCAGGCTTTCTCCACTTATTGCCGGGACGTAAACGGTCTTAAGTTTTCCATCCTCCTCCACGAGGTACGGGACGCGTCTGTGCTTCCCGTAGTTGCCGGCCGTTTCCACCATGTTCAGGGCTTCCACGTTTGCCTCAAACCTAACCCCAAGGCTCAAAAACATCATTCATCACCTCCGTTGGTTTTCTTCTTTGAGGGATACGCGAGAGCCAGCGTTGAGATCCTCTTGGCAACCCCCACATCAGAACGCACATCCTCGAGAAAAGCTTTGATTTCCTCTTCAGAGGGAATGCCCGGTACAGGGATTTTTTTGCCCTCCTTCTCCACGTATCTTCTGCCTTCACTATCGACGGATGCACTCTCCCTTATGGACCTGAAGGCTCTAATGGCTTCAAAAAGTGCCACTTCCACGGATTCAGGGTTCAGGGCGTTCCCGATTCTGTCCACGTAGCCGAAGTTCTTCGTCTGGACGAAGAACCTCAGCATTTTCACTATCCCTTCATACTTCGACATGGAATCACCTCAATAACAATGGAAAGTAAGGTTTAATAAGCTTTTCGCTAAAAAGTGTTTATTAGGAAACGTAAAATGTTTAGAAAAAACTAAACACACTGCAATCGTTACGGTTCGGAAGATGTCCTGCAACTGCTCACCGGTCTGAAAAAGGAAAATTCCAGTGTGTTTAGATATTACTGAACAGCCTTAAAACCACGCCACCAGCGGCTCGTACTCCCTAACGCCAACGAGGTGCTTGATTAGTTTATAGGCTTCGAGCCTTATCAGGCGCTGCTTCGTAACGTTCTTCCCGAGTTTTGGATGCTTTACGCTGCCCGTCATCTCCGCGTTGAAGGCTTTTAGGACCCTTTTCTTCCCTTCGTCGTTGAGCAGAACGCCGTTGAGCTCTTCCCTGAAGTGCTCTTCCCCGATTATCCCCTGCTTCACCAGTCTGGTGGCGATGCGGTCGACGATTATGGGCTTGAAGATCTCGCTCAGGTCGAGCGCCAGAGAAAACCTCCTCTCGGCCGGCTCGTGAAGGTAGCTAACCGTCGGAACCAGCTGCGTGTTGTAGAGCTCCGAAACTATCGTCGCGTAGAGCCTCGAGTTTAGGAAGCTTATCAGGGCGTTCATCTCGTTCCCCGGCGGCCTCCTCAATCGCTTTACTATTCTGAACCCCTCGGGCATGTGCTCGTCCCACCTCGAGTAATAGCCCTCCCGTATCCTCGCCTCGACGTTCATGACCTCGGTTAGCTTTTCCGCCCCTTCGAGTTCCTCGAGGAGTTCCCTCAAAAGGTCGGAAAAGTCGCCATCTGTTTTCCAGCGCTTTAGATTCTTCTCCATGTTCAGCGCACTTCCCCGGACGAAAAGCCTCGCAAGTTTCAGGCGCTTTGCCGTGTCAAGATAATGTTCAGCCTGTCTGACGACCAGATCGCCGGAGTGCAGACTTTCCCTCGGATAGAAGGAGCCGTCGTAGTAGCCGTAGTGGTTGAAGAAGTGAAGGGCTATGCCATTCTGGGCCAGAAAGTGAAGGGCCTGCGAGCTTACGTTCACGTGGCCGTAGATGTAGATGTCGTAGATCCCCTCTATCGCGAGGGGCTTTCTTCCACGGGCGTTCTCAAAGTAGAGGGTGTTCTCCTTCCTGAAGAGGGTTCCATCCGAAAGAAGGGTTATCGAGCGCTTCCTCATCTTTCACACCCAGCAGAGTTCGTAATAGGCGCACTTCTTACACGCCCTTCTCTTTACGGGAGCGGGAGGCTCCGGCAGGGACTTTATCCTCTCAACCTCCCGGATGGCTTCCTCCACCTCAGCTTCCCTTCCCTCGAGGCTCAGCTCCTTCGTTTCCCTGAGCTTTGGATAGTTCAGGAAAGCCTTAGCGTTTATTCCGAACTTCCTGAGGTAGTAAAGGTAGTAGAGCGCCTGCATCTCGTGGGCCTTCTCCATGCTCCTACCCTTCTTGACCTCGTGGACTTCAACGATGTCGCCCCTCTTGATGAAATCGATGTTTATGAAGCCGATATTCACATCCTTCTCCTCATTGAAGTAGCTCCTCTCGTGAAGGAACCTGCCGAGATCGACGTATTCGCTTTCCTGCTCCATTGTGATGCCCCTTGAGAAGTACCAGAGCTTCGTGGGGCAGACGAAGAGGTAGTTTATCTCTATGCCGCGGATGCGGAGATCTTCTTCAGGATAGGCCACCTCCAAACTCCGACGCTTATCCGTTCCAACCCTACCTGTGAGGGATTTATCTGCAATCACAGGATCTCCTCCTCTTCAACCTCATCAAGAAGTCCAAGATCATGGCTGTACTTCAGGTTGGCTATAATCAGACGGTGTTTCCTATCGTAGTTGAAGACTTCTCCAAGGCTGTTCTTCAATGCAAAGAACTTCCAGTAGGGAATCGGCACCAGATAGCGGTTCACCTCGATACCCCTGCCCTTATCGATTAAATCGCTGACCTCACCGGCAAACCCAATCGGGACGACTTCAAGACCGTTGAACATCCTGTAAAACTCCTCTTCGCTTCCACCTCTTTTTAGTGGCTTCAGGTTTTCAAAAAGCTCGAAGGCAATTTTCCTCTTCCGGGACACCTCATCAACTATCCGATCTTTTACGGAAGAGTATGCTTCACTAACCAGCTCTGGAATTATGGATTCTCTCAGCTCCTCTCCGTTTAACCCTTCTAAAAGCTCAACGCTGCGTTTCACAACATCGTAGGGACTGTAAACCTTTTCATCCTTTTCAGAGCCCTCTGTTAGAACGTACACATCGGCTTTTACCCCGTCCCTCCATCCCTGCCTGTTCACCCTCCCAAAGCGCTGAATCAGGGCATCCATCGGGGCCGGTTCCGTCAGTATCGTTCTGAAACTTATATCCAGAGAAACCTCAACCACCTGCGTCGCCACAACAAAGTCATAATCAGCCAGGTTGCTTTTGAGTTTCCTCTCAAGCTCCTCTCTGTCCCCGTATGTGAAGCGACTGTGAAGGAGCATGACACGATAGTCCCGACTTAACTCTTCGTAAACCTGCATTGCCCGATCGACTGTATTGCATGCAATCAATGCAGGGGTTTCGCTCTTGATCTTCTCTACGAACTCCGTGAGATTATCTTCGATGCTTCCATCAACGATCCTGACCCTATGCCTCGTAAAGTCGTCCGCTTCCCCGGGGGAAACTATCAGCTTCCGTGGACTCAAAACTTCCGAAAATAGCTCCTCAATGAAATCCGGAAGTGTTGCGGACATTATCAGTGTTTTTGCCCCGTATCCCCTCAGGATTTCAAGCATCGCCATGATTATTCCCAGAACGTTCGGCTCGTAGGCGTGAATCTCGTCGAATATTAACAGGGAACCTGTGAGCTCAGTTAGGGCCATCTCAAAGAATCCAACTCCAAAGAAAGCCTTCATAACCTGAAATGGCGTGGTTACCTTTAAAGGCGTGAACATTTTCCGGTACAGACTGGAGAGGCGCCGGTATTCAAGATTCGAGGCGTAAAGATAGTATGTCGATGAGCTATGAAGCACCCCCGCCAGTTCTGGGCTTTTGAAGTACTTCAACATGCGTTCGTGCATGGCGTTTATGCTCGCCTTATAGGGCAGAACGTAGAATATTCTGCTTGAAATACCTTTTTTAGTCCCTCTGGCGTTTCTATCTGCCCATAAAAGGGCAGCCTCCGTTTTACCGTAACCGGTTGGGGCCCTGAGCAGCAGGTTTCCTTCCGTTTTCCATGCCTCCCTTTGAAGGGGCCTCCACCCTTCCTCCGGAATCCGGAGTTCCACTGTGCTCTTTACATCCGGTAGAAGGTTGATTCCAAGCTCTCCGGCAGAGGCAAGGTGATCGGAAGCGTTTAGAAGGCCCCTCATGAGGATAAGCTCATTTCTATAGTTCTCCACGTTCCTGTCGTACCAGTCCAAAAGGCTGTCGAAATCATATTCCCTGACCACTTCGATCCAGTTGTTTGGTAGATTGAAAATCCCGAGCTTCTTTCTAAAAAAGTAAAGCTCCCAGTATGGAACCCTTGGAAAGAACGCTTCCTCTAAATAGGGGGCGTTTTTTGAGAGTTCTTCAACTTTTTCCTCGAATTCGACCCTGTGCTCCCCGCTTGGAAGGAGTCCCTCAAGTTCGTCCAGCGTTTTGTGATGGGTAAGTACAGACAGGGCTATCAGGTTTTTATCATCCCCGGGGAGGTTGAGGAAAGAGGCAAAGGGGGCGGATAGGATTTCATGCCTGTATCCCCATTTCAAGGGGTTCCTTTGAAAACCGGCCGCACACTTTCCGATATCATGGAGGAGCAGGGAATAAAAGGAAAGCTTCCATACATCCGGAAAAATATCCTCCAGCCACTTAAAAGAGGATTTGATACTTTTGAGGACGTTTATTGCGTCGTTTACATGGCATTCGAGGAAGTCGTGGGGATTAAACTTGGCGAAGCATACTTTCATCCTCCCCACCTGTGGAGATAAACGCCGACTCCAAGCTCCGGATCGAAGAGTGTTTCTATGGGTCTTCCCCTCTTTTCAAAGGGCAGAACGACGAAGGGCTTCACAATACTTGCTTTTCTGGGAACGGTTGAGTAGTCGTATTCGACGACGAGGGCGTGCACTATTCCCGGGATCCCGAGTTCAATTGGAACAAGGGTTCCGCTTAAAGGTGCCCTGCCTTCTTCCAGTTCTGTGCGCTTTACCTCTTCGACCGTCGCTATATCACTGGAACGGCCGAGGAGGAGCTGGTACTTTGGTTTCTTAAAGTAGCCTGCCCATTCATCCGGCAGGTAGAGGTAGAGTTCTGCATTATGGAGGAACTCTCGCTTTATCACATCCGTTTGAACCTTTCCAATGGCGTATATCCTCTCGAGGTCGATGGCGGTACCGTTGCTCTTAAAGATGTAACCGACGTATGGGAGTTTCGTTAGATATACCGGTTCTCCCTTTGCTGCTGAGAGTATCCCCTGGATCGTGGACGGTGGTGGAACTGGAAGGGTTGGCTGGTAACCCGATTGGAAAGTTGGAAAGCGAAAGGAGGCCGTCCAGGCTTTAAGTTTAACCCTTATCATCTGCTCACCCGTAATAGGCTTCGATTTCCTCCGCGAATTGATCGATGGCTTCCTTCACGGTACCTTCAACCACTTCAAGTCCGCTCTTCTTGAGTGTCTCAACGATTTTTTCGGCGTCCCATCCAAGGGAGTGCACAAAGCCACCGTCGTAGCCGACGTAGAGTTTTGCACCCTCGGGAATAACATCCTTAAGGTCGGAGATTCTCCCAGCAAGAACTTCCGCGTCGAACTTTACCTCCCCCTTCTCCTCGAGGATTATATCGCTTATGAATGGGTTTATCCCCCCGTCCACGTTGAGCAGCAGGACAAATTTGGGCGTAACGTCCGTATGGTATGCTGTCTGCTTTGCCCCTCCTGTGAGGAAGCGTAGGGCCTTGATGGTCTCGGAGGCGCGTTTCTTCCTGACGTCCGCGGGCATGAGCCATTCTCCCTCTCCTTTTTTCACGTTGAATTCATCGGCCAGCTTCTCCATGTCCTCTATCTCCTTAACTATCTCCTCGGTTCCCCGCTTGGGTTTACCGCCCTTACCTTTGGGAACGTCTTCGAGGGTTAGCAGGTTCTTGAAGCCGGCCTTCTGTATCACCGTGAACCTCCCCACGGACTCAAGGTCGAGGGAAAAGGCCCCCTTGAAGACTGTGGAGTAGAATTCCTGGCTGTAAGGAACGGGATCCCCTTCGTGTCTCGATGCGTAGCCATCATCGGTGGTTAGAGCACTCCTATCGGGCAAAACAGACACAAGCGGGGTGTTCTTGAGCGGGGAGACTCTGGTGACGCTTACGTTTATTTTGCCTTTTTTAAATGCTCTCATGTAACCGAAGACGTCATCGTCGGGATATTTTATCGGATTCGCCGCGGTGAAAACCTGCTTTTGCTCACGATAAAGCGGGGAAAGCTCCCAGTTAAAATACTCCTTGAGGGTTGTCCTCCACCAGTAGCGCCACGCCTGCGGGGAAACGTATGGATAGCGGTTCCTTCCCCGTCTGAAAGTTTTAACCCTCGTTACGTTCCTGTCGGCGAGACTCGTGTCTATACCGAGCATGTTTAGGGCCGAGTGGGGCGCGTCTATCAAAACCAATCCCGTTGCAAACCTCATTCTTCCACCTCCTCCAAACCGTATACCTCTTCGGATTCCTCTTCCCCAACCTCCTCGAGGGTCTTCATCAGTCTATCGTGGAGTTTCTCGTATATTCTGAACAGGAGCAGGTCCCTAACCGTTCTCCACGAGACGTTCAGATCCTCCCCGTAGGAGGTTAGAATAGTCGCAAATTCGTCAAAGGTCATCAAAGGCCCCTTCACTCCAAGCCTCTGGCGGAGCTTTTCCGTGTTCACAAAAAAGGCCTCGAACTGATATAGCTTCTCAGCTCTCTCAAGCTCCATAACGCGCTTTGAGAGCTGGTTTTCGGGGAGCTTTTCAATGGTCTCCACTATCCTGTCTCCTATGGACTTAACAAACTCAAGGGCATCCTTATCCAAACCCAACACCTCCGAGCAGTAAAATTCGAGTAGGGCCCACTTTGAATTGGCAAGACGGTTTTTTCTGTCCGTGAAATAGTAGAGGATGCTCTCGCCGCTGAGGAGCTTTGAATAAACCTCGTTAGAATACCTCCTCTCGTAATCCTCAAACTCCTCTTCACTCGGTCTCTTCCTCCAGCCCAGTGAAACTATCCTTCTCCATCCCTCCCTATCGCGGGTTGCTGCATAGGCTACGAAACGAAGGACCGGTGCTGGAACGTGTATTATCTGCAACTCTTGGCTCTGGTTGTTGTTCACAAAATAGTACAGTGTTATTGATGCATTTTTCCAGAGCTCACGGTTTTCTGTTTTTCTTACGATCTCGCCCACTTGGCGGAACAGAAAGTTTTCCGGCCATTTAAAGTTCCGGGCAGTGGATGCCAGCATGCTCTTCTTCACATCTCTCAACGCCTCGGAATGCAGTTCAAGGGTGAGTTCGTAGGGATGTGCGTGCATCACAAGAACCCGTCCGAGCCGATATGCGATGAGCGGAAGGAACTGGACGAGGAAGAGACAGCGCGGGCATACGTTCGCCCCATCCTTCCCTGAGTGGAAGTAATTCCTCATACCCCCCGTTCCCACAAGTGGAAAGTCGGAACGGTGGACGGGTTCTACCCTTGAATGGCCCCTCCCGCAGATCTCGCAGATCGGAGCTTTAGGATCCTCGGGTTCATTCAGGAGGTTTAGAAGGTTTTGAGCTATCGCCTCCGGAGTTCTCTTTTTGGCCATGCTTGGATTTGCCATGAGGATGCCGCTGTTGGGCAGCATCATCGCGTGTATGTATCCTGAGCTCCATTCTTTCCTTGCGTAAAGTTCAGAGGCGAACTCAACCGCTTTCCTAACGTCCTCCTCGGTCAGTTCCTCCGGAGAATCCTTCTTTGAGAGAAGCAGCAATGCCACCAGCCCTGCATCTACGAAGGGATGCCCCGTCCATTGGAAGAGCGGGGCTTTTTTGGCGTGTTTTTCCGGTTTACGTTCGGGTGAAGACGGCCCTATAAATTCGTCAAGCTTCTTTTCGTTTCCTATCTCGTCCACCCCCTTCTGAGCTTTTTCTCCCTCTTGATATCCTCTTACCCCCATCAAGCTTCACCATGCCGAAGCCTATCGAGTTCTTCTCTCCGAAACCGGCCAGATAACCCGCTCTTAAGAGCCCCTCATCTCCCATTGCCCGAAACACGAGGTGCCACGCTATCTGGTAAATCCCGGGCTTCACCTGAAAGCGCTTCGGCTTTGCTTTGAGGACTTTCATCTCGAATTCTTCGGGTGGGTTAAGGCCGAATATCTGAAGATGCTTCTCGCGGAGATTTTCCTTTATGAGCTCGTAGAATTCCGGTTCAGTTGGACCGAGATCGTAGCTCCTCGGTTTGCCGAACTGAGCTCTTTTGGTGGTTACCGCTATGGGGGAGAGCGTTACGAACCTTTTCCCGCTGAGCTTTTGAGGCTCCGCAAGGGCCTTTACCTCCTCCACGGTGAACTTTTCACCCCAGAGCTCCACCTCCGGGTTCTGGAGCAGGCCGGTGATGAAGGCCTCGGCTATCTCCGGAACGGCCGTGGAGAAGTAGAAGAACCCCCTCCTGTGGCCGATGAGACCGCTCCTATCCTCCGCGAGGTTACGCCTCTCGGCCATGAAGAGGGAGAAGGTGAAGAGCTTGGGGACCTTCGGCGAGTGCAGTTTCAGGCTCAGGTCCGGGTTGACCCGCTGGACCCTCCGGTAGAACAGTCCCTGAAGGCTGTGCTGGTGGTTGAAGGGGATCTTGAAGGGTTCACTCTCCGGCCGGAGTCTTATTACAAATCTCAATGGATCACCCCATTAAACGATGTGGATTGTCCATAAAAGTATGCGCTCGAACTTTATAACATTTTCCATTCCCGGAGGTACATAGGGATTTATCCGGACGTTCCGAAGGGTGAGGATTAAAGGAGGTAAGCGTTGTTAATCCCACGGACCGGAGGTTAAGGAAGGAAGAAGGGTAATGCTGAAGAGAAGAAAAGGAAAACCCTCAAAGGAGCATCCTCGCATCGACGGCAACCGCGGAGTCCTCGTAGGCGAAGACAGGGTTGATGTCGAGCTCCTTAATCTCAGGGAGTTCAAGTGCAAGCTCCCCGACCTTTGTGATGATTTCCGCCAGTGCTTCGACGTTAACGGGCTTCTCTCCGCGCGCTCCCGCGAGGATCGGGTAGGCCTTTATCTCCTTAATCATGTCGAGGGCCTCTTCCTTCGTTATCGGAGCGACCCTGAAGGAAACGTCCTTGAGTATCTCGACGAAGATGCCACCGAGACCGAACATTATGGCCGGACCGAACTGCGGGTCCCTTATCATACCGATTATGACCTCCTTGCCGAGCGGGAGCATTCTGTAAACGATGACGCCCCAGAGGTCCGCATCCGGCTTGTAGTTCTTTGCGTTCTCCATGATCTTCCTGAAGGCTTCCCTTGCCTCCTCATCGCTCTTTATGTTGACCTTGACACCGCCGGCGTCGCTCTTGTGGATTATCTGCGGGGAGACTATCTTCATGACGACCGGGTAGCCTATCTCCCTTGCGAATTTAACGGCCTCCTCCTCGGTGGTGGCGACCTTAAAGTCCGGTACCGGAACGCCGTACAGCTTCAAAATTTCCTTGGCCTCGGGCTCAACGAGCGGCCTGTTCTCGGCCCTGGCCTTCTCTATTATCTCCTTTGCCTTTTCGACCCTGTTCATGCAGATCACCCCGTTAGATTGACATTTTTCAATCCATCCGGGGGGTTAAAAGGGTTTCCATACACCGGGTTTCGCTTCCAGTGGCGTTGAAGCGATGTTCGGGGTATAAATACCATGAAGCCCAAGGGGTTACTGGTGATCGTGATGAAGGGTAAGATACTGGCCGGCGTCCTGGGGATGCTGGTGGTTCTGGCGGTTTTTTCCCTTCACGGGGGAAAGGCATCGGATTCGAGCAGTACCGTGGTGCTGTACAACTCGGTTAAGATCGGCGTTGTTGAGAGGGTTGTTGAGGTTGAGCTCGGGGAGGGCATGAACGACGTTCCCCTCGAGGAGCTGGCCGGCCTGGACATAGCGGAGGTGACCATCAGACCGCTCGATGAGGGCGTTACCGTCCTCGGAGTCTTCAGCAGGGGCGGGGGAGATGCCTACAGCGCCAACGTTGGAAACGATGTGGAGGTAAAGCTGAAGAACGGAGAAAAGGTGGCAGGTAAGTTCCTCGGCCTCAGGGAAGGAAAGATCGTTCTGGAGGGGGACGGCTACTACCTCATAAACCCTGAGGAAGTGGCCTACTTCAGGGCCCAGAACCTAGAGGGAAAGGCGAGCGTTTACGCGGTTCTTCGCGCGGAGAAGGCCGGAAAGTACAACGTGAGCGTGATCTACCGCGTTGTGAACATGGACTGGGAAAGCAGGTACAAGCTCTACCTCGGCGAGAAGGCGAAGCTTTACGGCTACGTCGTCGTCAACAATCCGACGGTCCAGAAGTTCGAGGATGCCCGGGTTCTCCTCGTTGCGGGTGATGTGCAGCTTTACCAGAACCTTCCACGCCCGGGAGACCTTTACACCCTCGCCGAAAAGGGAACTCAGGAAGTCAGCGTCGGCCAGCCCGAGAAAGTGGAGGCCTTCTACCTCTACAGGCTTGGGGTGGTGGACCTGAATCCCGCCAGTACGATGATGTACCCCTACATAAACTTCGAGGCCCCCTTCGAGAGGGGGTACCTCTACGAGAGCTGGCCCTACAGCAGGGAGGGGGCGGTTTACGAGTCGGTATCTTTTAAGACGGAGAAGGTCCTTCCGGCCGGAATCGTCGAGGTGTACCGGGAGACGGAAGACGGATCGCTCCTCATCGGCGAAAGGGCCATCGAGCACACGCCAGAGGGGGACACCCTCAGGATAGGCATCGGCAGGGACTACGACCTCAAGGGGAGCACAACGGTCCTCGAGGAGAAGCACGATAAGGATTACTCCTACTACAAAATAAAGATAACCCTCGAGAACCTTGGAAACGGGACGAAAACCGTTGTCGTCAGACACCACAAGCGGGGCAGGATCCTGAATTCGAGCGTCGAGCCCATCGACGAGACCGCGAGCTACGTGGAGTTCAGAGTTACTATAAACCCCGGAGAAAAGAAGGAGATCGTCTTCGACTACAAGAACCGCTATTAGCTCTTCCGGAGCGTTATCTCGAACCTCTTTTCTCCCTTTGTTACCTCGAGGACGAGGCTTCTGTCGTAGTCCACGAACTTCGTGCTTAGAATGTTGTAGCCTTCGCCTCTCAGGAACTCGGCCATCTTTAGACCGAGATCCCCATAGAGCTCAGCCGCCATGGTCGCCATGCTGGCCTCCTTCACGCCGAGCTCATCGTGGTAGCGTCTCGCGAGTTCAAAAACGTCCATGACCATCACCGGTGTAATTACGCGCGAGGGAATAAAACGGTTGCGGTCGAAAGGCTTAAAGATTAGCCACCAAAGTAAGGGGTGCCATGGACGAGAAGACGCTGAAGAAAGGGGAGCGCTATTACAGGGCCGGAAAGGTCCTCTGGGTGGTCAAGGTTGGAAACAGGCTCTTCTCCAAGGTTCTGGGGAGGTACCCCTATTACGTGGAACTGAACGTCGAAACCGGGGAGAACAGATGCACCTGCCCGCTCGGGGGGGACTGCAAGCACGTGGGGGCCGTTTTGAAGGCCTATGAAGAGGGTTTCTACTTCGAAGCTCTGGACGGACACGCGGAACTGTTTCCGGAAGCGGTTGCCATGGAGTTTCTGGCCGAAGTGCCCGAGTTGGCGCTCGACGTTACCCTCAAGGAGCTTTCCTTTTCCCTGAGCACGGACGAGAGCGGGAGCGAGTCTGCAAGACTCTTCCGCAGGGCCCTGAAGCTCGTGAGGATGACCGGGAGGAGAGAAGCCCTGCACGTTCTCGAGGAAGCCCTCGAGGATTACAGACACGTCTTCAGCGACTACGAGCTTTCGGAGAAGCTTGAGGCTGAACTGAGGGAGCTTAAGGCATCGCTCGAAAACCCTTATAAATCCCGAAGAGGCAATCGGACGTTCAGAGGGTGAGAAAATGAAGGCCATCTACCGCGGAATGTGCCCGAACTGCCTCGACAGGATCTCCGATGAGAGGCTCTACATGAAGAATCCGTGTAAGGAATGCCTCGATGAACCCCTTCACGCTGACTCCTACTTCGATCTCGTTTCTGCGGTTAGAAACGCCCTTAAACTCAGGGGGACCCTCAAAGAGTGGGAGAGGATCTATTCTCTGGAGAAGGACCTCAGAGAGATCGAGGAGTTCTTCCGCCGGGCCACGGGGTTCACCTTCTGGAGTGCCCAGAGAACGTGGGTAAAGCGTCTCCTCAAGGGGAGGAGCTTCTCCATCATAGCCCCCACCGGAATGGGCAAGAGCACCTTCGGAGCTTTCATGGCCGTGTGGTACGCCAGCCGGGGAAAGAAAAGCTACATAGTCGTCCCGACAACACCCCTCGTCCTCCAGACGGTGAAGAAGCTCCGGACGATAATTGACAACTCGGGCCTCGAGGTGAGGGTGGCTTATTACCACGGCAACCTCCGAAAAAAGGAAAGGGAGGAGATGCTGGCCCTTATCCAGAAGGGGGATTACGATGTACTCGTAACCAGCTCCCAGTGGCTCGCGAGGAAGTTCGACGAGGTTCTCGCCGGGAGGCGTTTTGACTTCATCTTCGTCGATGACGTTGACGCGTTTCTGAAGGCGAGCAGGAACATAGACCGCTCCCTTTTCCTGCTCGGCTTCAACGAGGAAATCATAGGGAAGGCCTGGGAGATAGTCCGCCTCAAAAAGGAGATGAGTCGCTACCTAAACGGCCGTGCCAGTGACAGGGAGGAAAAACTCAGGGAGCTGAACGATAGGATCTCAAAGCTCCAGCTGGAGATCGAGGAGTTCAGGAACAAAAACAACGTCGGGGCGATGGTCATCGCCTCGGCCACCGGCTCCGCGAGGGGGGATAGAATAAAGCTCTACCGCGAGCTCCTCGGTTTCGAGGTCGGAAGCGGCCGTTCGTCCCTGAGGAACGTCGTTGACACCTACCTGAAGCCGGAGAAGGACATAAAGGAACACGTCGAGGAGCTCCTCCAGCGACTCGGAAGGGGAGGGCTGGTATTCACCCCCATCGATCAGGGGCTCGGCTACGCCGAAGAGCTGGCGGAGTACCTTCGCGGGAAGGGCTTCAAAATCGAAGTCGTTAGCTCGAAGAACAAAAATGCCATAGAACGGTTTGAGAAGGGGGAGGCGGATTACCTCATAGGCTCGGCCGCCTACTACGGTTCCCTCGTGAGGGGACTCGACCTCCCCCACCTCATACGCTATGCGGTCTTTACGGGCGTTCCAAAGTTCCGCTTCAGCGTGGACCTCGAAAGGCCGACCATATACCGCACCCTCGGTTTGCTGAACGAGGTAATGGACTTCCTGAGCGACGAAGACAGGAAAGAAGCCGAGAGGCTCCACGCAAGATTGAGGCGCCTAATCCGCAACATTCCAAGCTTCCAGATCCTCAAGATAGAGGAGGCACTGGCGGAAGGCCTGCCTCTGGAAGACGGGTTCCACAACCACGTCCTCGGTGTTTTCAGGAAGACGGTCGAGTTCCTCAGGAGGGTCTTAAAGGACGAAGAGGTGCTCAGGAAGCTCGCCGAAGACCCCTTCGTAAGCCTTAAGGAAGAAGGGGGCAAATGGTACATCGAGATCCCCGATGTGAGGACCTACATACAGGCCACCGGAAGGACGAGCAGGCTCTTTGCGGGGGGAATAAGTCAGGGACTCAGCGTCCTGATAGTGGACAACGAGAAGGTCTTCAACGGCCTTCTGAGGCAGATGCGCTGGCGCTTCACGGAGTTCAGGATGGTACCCTTTGAGGAGCTCGACCTCGATGAGGTTCTCAGGAGAATAGACGAGGACAGGGAAAAGATAAGGCTCCTGATGGAGGGTAAAATAAGCTCGAAGGCCAAAGATCTCGTGAAGTCCGCCCTCATGATAGTGGAGAGCCCGAACAAGGCCAGAACCATAGCCGGTTTCTTCGGCAGGCCCAGCAAGACGAGGATAGGCGATCTGGTTGCCTACGAGGTGAGCATAGGGGACATGATGCTGACCATCCTCGCGAGCGGCGGGCACATGTTCGATCTCGTAACGAACGAGGGTTACCACGGTGTTCTGCTGGAGGGTGAAGCCGACCGGATGAAGTTCATTCCGGTCTACGACACCATCAAGCGCTGCAGGGACTGCGGTCATCAGTTCGTTGACTGGGAGGAGAAGGGCGTATGCCCGAGATGCGGAAGCAGGAACGTCTACGATGCCACCCAGAACGTGAAAGCAATGCGCGAGATAGCCGGAGAGGTGGACGAGATACTGATAGCCACGGATCCCGATACGGAGGGAGAGAAGATAGCGTGGGACATAAGGAACGTGCTCTCTCCCTACGCACCGAACATCAAGCGCATAGAGTTTCACGAGGTAACGAGACCGGCCATAATGAAGGCCATCTCGGAGGCGAGGGAGGTTAACGAGGGGCGCGTCAATGCCCAGATAGTAAGGCGCATAGAGGACAGATGGATAGGCTTCGAGCTGAGCCAGAGGCTCCAGAGGGTTTTCGAGAACCACAACCTCTCCGCCGGAAGGGTTCAGACGCCCGTTCTGGGATGGATAATAGAACGCTACAAGGAGTTCACGGAGAGCGAAGTTTACTTCCTCGGGTTAACCCTTGAAAACGGCCTCAAATTGACGATAGAGCTTGGAAAGGACGGTAAGGACGTCAAGGTTCCGGAAGAGGTGATCGTTGAGGACGTTCAGCTTGAGGAGAGGGAGATCAACCCGCTTCCACCCTACACCACGGACACGATGCTTAAGGACGCCTCAACCTTCCTGAAGCTTTCGGCCCCCCAGACAATGCGCATAGCCCAGGACCTCTTCGAGATGGGTTTGATCACCTACCACAGAACGGACAGCACCCACGTGAGCAACACCGGAATAGAAGTGGCCAAGGAGTACATTACGGGGGAAATCGGCGAGGAATACTTCAAACCGCGGCCGTGGGGGAAGGAGGGAACCCACGAGGCCATAAGACCCACCAGACCCATAGATACCGGAAGGCTGATGAGTCTCGTCCGCGACGGCGTGATCCAGCTCCCCAAAAACCTCACGCGGGACCACTATCGCCTTTACGACATGATATTCCGCCGTTTCATGACGGGTCAGATGAAGGCGGCGAAGCTCATCATGGAGAGGGCCGTCATCAACGCCATCGCCGGAAAGGCAGAGCTCGAGGGCTACGTTGAGGTTATCGAGGATGGCTGGACGAAGCTCCGCTCACCCCCCTTCAGACAGCTGCCGAGACTCGAAGCCGGGGCGAGGCTCAGGGTCGTTGAATCCAGAAAATGGAAGGCGCCCAAGGTTTCCCTTTACACCCAGGGAGACGTGATTGCACTGATGAAGGAAAGAAAGATAGGACGCCCCTCGACCTACGCCAAGATAGTGGAGACGCTCATAAAACGCTACTACGTCATCGAGACCCGCGGGAGGAAGAAGCTCGTCCCCACCGAACAGGGGGTGAAGGTCTACCACTACCTCGTTAGTAAGTACAGAGACCTCGTTAGCGAGGAAAAGACGAGGGAGCTTGAGGAAATAATGGATCGAATCGAAGAGGGGAAGGCGGATTACGAGGAGGTTCTCGGAGGGCTCTACGAGGAGATACAGAAGTTCCTAACATGATATCGTTGTGTTAAAAGATCCGGCAATGGATTGCCTGAGGTTACATTTATCCCTTCTTTTTATCCGGTTTTCATGCCTTTATGTTGGGTTGTAGGTTTGCTCATCGGTAAAACCAAAACTTTTAAAACCTTTTTAGTGGTAATCCAAATGTATAGCTATACAACGACAGTAACATCCGGTAGAGTTATCCCGGGGTAACCCCGGTAGCATAACCGGAGACACTAATGACACGGGGAAAAAATTTATAGGGGATGAACCCCAAAGGACAGATAGGAAATACGGTGGTGGTAAGAATGGTAAAAGATAGGATGGTTGAGCTCCTTCAGGAGCACTTTGAGTTGAACCTGTACGAGGCAAGGGCGTATGTGGCACTGGTCGGCTTCGGCGTCCTCACCCCTGCGGAACTGGCCAGCGTTTCGGAGGTTCCGGCTCCGAGAACCTACGACGTCCTCAGGAGCCTCGAGAAGAAGGGCTTCGCCATAAGCCAGCCCGGAAAGGTCAACAAGTACAGGCCGGTTCGCCCTGAGAACATCCTCGAGAGCTTCATCGAGAGGTGGCAGGAGCGCGTTAAGGAAGAGCTCGAGGCCAAAAAGAAGGCCAAGGAGGAACTCCTGGAGCTGATGAGCCCGCTCATAGAGACGGAGATTCCCAAGTACGGCGTCGAGAAGGTCTGGGTTGTGAGGGGCATCAGGAACGCCACCCTCAAGACCAGGGAGATGTTCGAAGGGGTCAGGGAGAAGATACTGCTTGCCGACGACGGCTACATTGCCATAAACCTCGAGAAAGACATCCTGAAGGCCATCGACAACGGTGCCGAGGCCAGGATAATCGTCACCGAAAACGTCTACAACAGGCTCAGCGACTCCAAGATACTCGACTACTATAAGGACGGAAAGCTCGAACTCAGGATAATCGACAAGCTCGAGCTCCCGATGCTCATCTGCGACGACGAGGTCTTCTTCGCCCTCGAGGACATGGCGGCAAGGTACTTCAACTACGAGACTCAGATATGGATCAAGGACCCGCGCGTTAAGGCGCTCTTTGAGGGCAGGTTCAACGAGTACTGGGAGAAGGCCCGGAAGGCCTGATCCCTTTCGATTTTCCTTCTTCCGTATCCCTGACGGGGAGACGTGGGGAGGAGTTAGACGTACCTGAACTCCTCCTCTTCCTCACTCGTCTCCCTGATCTTCCAGAAGATCTTTCCTTCCCTCTGGTAGCTCTCGACCTTTCCCTGCTCCACAAAGCGGAGGAGGTACCTCCTGACCTCCATGGGGCTTATGGCTGTGATTTCGCTTATCTCCTCTATAGTCTTTGGTCCATCCTCAAGGGCCTTCAAAACCCTGACGTTCTTCATACCTCTCCCTCCAGTTTCCTGTAACGTTCCAGCAGTTCAACTATCCTCTCCATCACCTTTAAGTGTTTCTCGAGCTCCTCCAGATCCTCCGGCAGGGAGTTTGCCAGATCCTCCAGCTTCTCGATCAGCCGTTCCTCGACCCCCTTCCTGCTGGCCTTTTCCATATTCTTCCTGTGCTCGCACACGGGGCAGAAGACCCTGCCGTTCTTCTCGAAGAGCGGTGAGCCGCACACCGGGCAGTGCCTGTCGAGCATCTTCGCCCCGGAGAGCATCAGGGGCATGATGACGGTTCTCATCTCCTCCTCCGTCGGACCCTTCAAAGCGATCACCCCGCCAGCAGCTGGAAAACCTCGACGAAAGCCTTCCTTCCAAGCCTTGAGTGACGGATCCTGTCGGAAACTTCGGCTATGTCAAAGGACACTATCCTGAAGTTCTTCTTCACCTCTTCGAGGATCTCGAGAAGCTCTTCCAGAGTAAGTTCGCCGTGCTGGAAGCGTGCTATCCTGTACTCCGGCCGGAGCACGTCGAGGTCAACCGTCAGGTACACTTCGTCACCCAGATAGCCCTTTGCCTCCCGGATTATCTCATCGAGGGAGTTCGTCTGGAGGTTCCGGTAGGCCCTCCACTTCCCCCGGACTTTCCTGCTCCTGAGCAGGGCGGGGAATATCTTGACCCTCCTGTTCCAGAGCTTCGTCCTTTCGGTCGTGGGTATCATCAGAACGGGAGCCAGAACCGCCGCTCGATTCACCTTCCGTTCCTCGAGGGCGTAGGCGAGCCACGAGCCGTGGTCAAGGTAGTCATGCATGAGATCGGTGTGGGCATCAACGCTGAGGAGGGAAGGAGGACGTAACTTATCGACTATGCCGTAAGTTGCCACGTGCTCCCCGATTACGTAGGCTTTATCGGCCGGTATCCGCTCGGGCAGCAGTTCAACCCGGCTCGATTCGACTATGATGTAATCGTCGATGAGCTTGTTCCTCTTGAGGAGACTGAGGACGTAAAGGACGCCCTCCCTGTTGGGCTTCTCGCCGAAGGGAATGAAGGTTACCATGATCCCACCTCCCGGGAGTTGTCCCCCCGTTTTTTAAACCTTGGCCGGTGTTATTGCCATGTTCCTGTTAAATTTCAACACCAAACTTTAAAAAGTAGGCCCTTAAGGCTAAAACGAAAACCCTTCGGAGGCGAGGAGATGATACTTCAGGTTGCCCTTGACCTTACCGATGTTGAGGAGGCCATTTCTATAGCGGAAAAAGCCGCCCGTGGTGGAGCTCACTGGCTGGAGGTCGGGACCCCACTGGTTAAGAAGGAGGGCATGCGTGCTGTTGAGCTTCTCAAGAGACGCTTTCCGGACAGAAAGATCGTCGCAGATCTGAAGACGATGGATACAGGAGCGCTCGAGGTGGAAATGGCGGCGAGGCACGGTGCGGACGTTGTATCGATCCTTGGTGTGGCAGATGACAAGACGATAAAGGACGCCGTTGAGGTAGCCAGAAAGTACGGCATCAGGGTTATGGTGGACCTCATCGGGGTTAAGGACAAGGTCAAAAGGGCGAAGGAACTCGAGAGGATGGGGGTTCACTACATCCTCGTCCACACGGGCATAGACGAGCAGGCTCAGGGCAAAAACCCGCTGGAAGACCTCGAAAAGGTAATCAAAGAGGTTAACGTCCCGGTTGCGGTTGCCGGCGGGTTGAACCTTGAGACCATCCCGAAGGTCATCGAGCTCGGGGCAACGATAATAATCGTCGGCGGGGCCATAACGAAGGCCAAGGATCCCGAGGAGGTAACCAGGAGGATAATAGACCTGTTCTGGGAGGAGTACATGATGGCCATAAGGAAGGCCATGAGGGACATAACGGAGCACGTGGCGGGCGTTGCCGAGAAGTTAAAGATGGAACAGGTTCGCGGCTTCGTCGACGCTATGATAGGGGCGAACAAGATATTCGTTTACGGTGCCGGGAGAAGCGGTCTCGTGGGTAAGGCCTTCGCGATGCGTCTCATGCACCTCGACTTCAACGTTTACGTCGTCGGCGAGACCATAACGCCGGCCTTTGAGGCGGGAGACCTGTTAATAGCCATCAGCGGTTCGGGCGAAACAACCAGCATCGTTGACGCCGCGAAGATAGCCAAAAAGGAGGGTGGAAAGGTCGTGGCGATAACCTCCTACTCGAACTCAACCCTTGGAAAGCTCGCCGATGTCGTGGTGGAGATACCCGGAAGGGCCAAATCAGATGTTCCAACCGACTACATAGCCCGCCAGATGCTCACAAGATACAAATGGATAGCCCCCATGGGGACGCTCTTTGAGGACTCCACGATGGTGTTCATGGACGGCGTCATAGCCCTCCTTATGGCAACGTTTCAGAAGACCGAAAAGGATATGAGGAAGAAGCATGCGACCCTCGAGTAAGGGGGGCATCATGGGATCTTTTACCCATATTTTTGTGGGCATAGGGAACAATGGCGCTCGCGTGGTCAACGGCATAAGGGCCGATGGAGTGGTCAGGGTAACCGTGAACCCCGCCTATTACCTCCTCCGGCCCGATACCTACGGGGATCGCCTGAGGAACTTCATCTCAGGCC
Organism: Thermococcus sp. P6; assembly: GCF_002214525.1. Classification (NCBI taxonomy): domain Archaea; kingdom Methanobacteriati; phylum Methanobacteriota; class Thermococci; order Thermococcales; family Thermococcaceae; genus Thermococcus; species Thermococcus sp. P6. The sequence goes on along the minus strand of NZ_CP015104.1, from coordinate 1,171,537 downwards.
TTCCGGATGGGAGCTTCCTCTGGCTGGTCTTCGAGGACACGGAAGTGAACCGCGAGCTCGAGAGGCTGATAGTCGAGAGCGTTCCGGCAGGAGTGATAAAGCTCGCCTACGTTTTGACCCCCGGGAAAGAACTTGTAGTCGAGAAGAAACCTCCGTGGGCCGGGGATTTTGAAACGGTGTTTTATGACTCCCTGTGGGATTTCCTTATCGATGAAAACGCTTCCCTGTCGGAGGCCTTCGATGGGGCCTCAAAGAGCATCGCGGAGATGTTCTCCCGGCTCCACTACTACCTCGAAACCCGGATGCTCGTCAACATCGACTACGCGGATCTCTTCAACATCATAAAAGGCGGCAACGTGGGCATTCTCAGGCTCCTCAGGAAGGTGGACTTCAGGTGGCACTGGGGGATCTGGGAGCGGGGACTCGTGGGGATTCTGGTGGGAACGAGCTTTCCCCTGAAGGACGCCCACTCGATCCTCGGGAGGTTTCAGGAGATACTCTCCGAGAAGGACGTCATCTGGGGCGTAATAACGGACGAGGACATGGGGAGAGGGGTCGAGATACTGGCCCTCCTCGTAAGGAGATGGTAGGATGAAGGCGGTTCTCTTCGACGTGGACGGAACACTGCTGACGGAGATACCTCTCATACAGCTCTTCCTTCCACAGGTTTACGACAGGATATCCCGGAAGTTTGGAATCAGCAGGGAAGAGGCGAGGAAGCGGTTCCTCGGGGAGCTCCTTGGAAGGAGGGACACCTACGAGTGGCACGACTGGAACTTCTTCTTCGAACTCTTCGGGGTGGACCTCAGGTACGAGGAACTGCTCAGGGCTTACCCGCAGAAGCTCCACGTTTACCCCGATACGATTCCGGTCCTGAAATGGCTCAGGGAGGAGGAATACGGACTCGGCGTCGTTACCAGCGGGCCCGAATACCAGAGGCTGAAGCTCAGACTCACCGGACTGATGGATTACTTCGACGTCGTTGTTACCCGGGATGACGTCAACTCCGTAAAGCCGGAGCCGAAGATATTCCTGTACGCCCTTGAGGCCCTCGGATTGAAGCCCGAAGAGGCCATTATGGTGGGAGATTCCCTCAGTCAGGACGTTTACGGGGCCAAGAACCTCGGGATGACGGCCGTATGGGTAAACCGGGAGGGAGAAAGGGGCTACAACATGGCCGATTACGAGGTTAGAACCCTTCATGAGCTTAGAAAAATAGTGGAGGGGGCAACATGAGGAAGGTGTTCGATGAGGAAGGCGTTTTCGTGAGGTACGGGGAGAAAAAGGTCAGGCTCGAAAACGGCCACGAGCTGACCCACAGGAGTGAAGAACCCACGGAGCTCTGGTGGAAGCTCAAGGAGGCCCTGAAGGGCAAGAAGGTCAGGGTAGTGGTCTACGAGGTTGAGTAGGCATGATAGCCCATCTCATCAACACGGACGCCGGTAACCGAGGGACACTCAGGGTTTACCTCGACTACCGGAGAAATAATCCCGATTTCTTACGCGATTCCGCGAAGATGCTCCTCGACAATTACGAGAGGGTTTTGATCATAACGGGTTTTCCCATACCCCCGACGATGAGGGCGGAAACCGACGGACCACCGGGGGCGCTTGCCATAGCGAGGGCCGTGGAGAACCTCGGCGGAAGGGCGGAGGTGCTCACCTACCAGGAGGTGAGGGAAGCCCTCGACCGGTTTCACCTGAGCTTCGTGGAAGGGCCGGATGTTAGCGATTACTCCCTCGTCGTGGCCGTGGAAACCCCCGGCAGGGGGAAGGACGGAAGGTACTACTCGATGACGGGGGCGGAGATAACCCGGGGGACCTTTGACCGTGCGATCCTCGAGGCGAGAGATGCTGGCATACCCACGATTGGAATAGGCGACGGGGGAAACGAGGCGGGGATGGGAAAGATCAGGGAGCTCGTTGAGAGGCACGTCCCCCGCGGGAGGAAAATAGCGAGCACCGTTGAAACCGACGGACTCGTTCTTTCGGCGGTCTCAAACTGGGGCGCCTACGGGCTCGTAGCCCAGGCCTCTCTGGAGTTCGGTCGAAAACTGATCCCCGACTGGAAGGAGGGGGAGGTCATAAGGACCATCTCAAGGTCCGGGCTCATAGACGGGGTAACCCGGAACCAGACCCCCACGGTGGACGGTATAAGCCTGAGGATACACGAGGGGATCGTTGAACTTTTAAACGCCCTGCTGGAGGAATCGATGGGTGGTTGAATGAACCTGAAGGAGTTCATAGCCGACGAGGAAACCCTCAGGCTCATAGAGAGGACCCGGGAGTACGCGAGGAAGTTCTTCGAAAGGGAAGGAACCCACGGTTTCAGCCATGTTGAGCGCGTCTTCAACCTGTGCATGCACATCGGGAAAAAAGAAGGCGCGGATCTTGAGGTTCTGGCGCTTGCGGCCCTTCTCCATGACGTTGCCCGCCCTCTGGAAGACGCGGGGAAGGTAGAAGATCACGCCATCGAGGGGGCGAGGATTGCGGAGGACTATTTAAGAAGCCTCGGCTACCCCGAGGAAAAGGCCCGTGCGGTTGCCCGGGCCATTGAATCCCACCGCTTTTCCCGTGGTCCCGAGCCCGAAACTCTGGAAGCAAAGATCCTGAGCGATGCAGACAAGCTCGACGCCATCGGTGCGATAGGCATTGCGAGGGTTTTCATGTACTCCGGAGAGCACGGGAGGGACATAGAAGCCTCGCTGAGGCACTTCGAGGAGAAGATACTGAAGCTCAGGGATACCATGTACACCGAAACGGCCAGAAGCATGGCGGAGGAGAGACACGCCTTTACACTTAGGTTCATCGAGCGCATCAGGCTGGAGATAGAGGGGAAAGCCTGAGCTTACCCTTTTTTCATAAGGTTTTTAAACGGGCTCCGGAATTTAGGTTAGCCCTCAGGTTCATTCTTCGGACGGAGGAGGTGAGAAGATGAAGGCACCGATCTGTGAGGTGTGTTTGAAGACCGATGGTATTCTGTGCCCGGCCGACGAGAAAAAACTTCAGGAAGGGATCATATCCGAGCTGGACGTTAAGGTTGCGAGACTTCTCTACAGGCTCATCGGTGACTCGGATGTGGAGTTCAAGAAGGCCGTCGAGGCCGGTGATCTGGTTGTCATCGTGGTCGGGGAGGGTGACGTTCCGCTGACCATCGGAAAAGGCGGTAAAAACGTGAAGATCCTTACGAGGGAGCTTGGAAAGAGGATACGCGTCATCGAGGCGGTTGAGGTGAGAAAACCCGAGGACGTTAAGAAGATCGCCACCGATTTACTCTACCCCGCGGGGGTCTTCGGGGTCAACGTCGTTTACAAGCCCAGCGGAGATAATTACTACAGGATTCTCGTGCCGGACAGGGACAGGAAGAAGATCCCCGGAAGGAGGGAAGTGCTCGAGAGCATAATCTCCCAGATAGCCGGTGCGGAGGTAAGGATAAACTTCATCTGATCTTCCTTCATCGGGTGATGATCATGTACAGAACGCACTACTCAGCCCAGATAACCGAGGAGCTGAACGGTAAGAGGGTCAGGATCGCGGGATGGGTTCAGGAGGTAAAGGACCTCGGTGGAATAAAGTTCCTCTGGATAAGGGACAGGGAGGGCATAATTCAGGTCACCGCCCCGAAGAAGAAGGTAAGTCCCGAGATCTTCGGGCTCATACCGAAGCTCAACGCCGAGGACGTTGTGGCCGTTGAGGGAGTCGTCAGCTTCACGCCCAAGGCGAGGCTGGGATTTGAGGTTCTTCCAGAGAGGATTGAGGTCCTCAACGTCGCCCAATCCCCGCTGCCCCTCGACCCCACGGGGAAGGTGAAGGCCGAACTCGACACGAGGCTGGACAACCGCTTCATGGACCTCAGAAGGCCGGAGGTAATGGCGATCTTCAAAATACGCTCCAGCGTCTTCAGGGCCATCAGGGACTTCTTCCACAGCGAGGGCTTCGTCGAGGTTCACACCCCGAAAATAATCGCCACGGCCACGGAAGGCGGGACCGAGCTTTTCCCCCTGAAATACTTCGAGAGGGACGCCTTTCTGGCCCAGTCCCCGCAGCTCTACAAACAGATAATGATGGCCACGGGCCTCGACAGGGTTTACGAGGTGGCCCCCATCTTCCGGGCCGAGGAGCACAACACGACGAGGCACTTGAACGAGGCGTGGAGCGTAGATGCCGAGATGGCCTTCATAGAAAACGAGGAAGAGGTTATGAACCTACTCGAAATGATGGTTGGAAGTGTCATCAAACACGTCCTCGAGCACAACGAGAAGGAACTGGAAATCCTGAACTTTGAACTCGAGGAGCCGAGGCTGCCCTTCCCCAGGGTATCGTACGGGGAGGCCCTCGAAGTCCTCTCGGACCTCGGAAAGAAAATTGAGTGGGGCGAGGACATAGACACCGAGGGCGAGAAACTGCTCGGGAAGTACATGATGGAGAACGAAGACGCACCCCTCTACTTCATCCACGGGTACCCCAGCGAGGCAAAGCCCTTCTACATAATGAAGTACGACGACCGGCCGGAGATAAGCCGCTCCTTTGACCTCGAGTACAGGGGGGTGGAGATAACCTCCGGCGGCCAGAGGGAGCACAGGGTTGACGTCCTCGTCGAGCAGATCAGGGAGAAGGGCCTCGATCCGGGGAGCTTCGAGTTCTACCTTAAGGCCTTTCGCTACGGGATGCCCCCCCACGGCGGCTTTGGCCTCGGGGCGGAGAGGCTGATAAAGCAGATGCTGAACCTGAACAACATCAGGGAGGTCATCCTCTTCCCGAGGGACAGGAGGAGACTAACACCGTAACACCTTTATATCACCTCCCCCTTCTGGTTTTGTTAAACAACCGGAGGCTGAAAGAATGGGAAAGGTAACCGCTTTAATCCTGCTGGGAATGATGATCTTTTCATTGATACCCTCCTTCCATGCCGTGGGGGCCGCAGGCGTGCCTGAATCAGCCAGCATATCCGGTGTCTCCCTTGGTGCCGGAGATAAGGCCGTTCTGGGACCCTTTAAGGTGCAGTTCGTTGACTTCGACAAGGACTGGACTCAGGTCTACCTCCAGGTGGACGGCCCTCAGGGTTCCAGGAGCTACGTCCTCGGCGAAGGTGACCACCTCCTCTATCCATCGGGGGACAACGTTTACCTGAACGTGAGTCTGGTGTGGATAAGACACGATACCAACTCCATACTTCTGGAGATCAGTTCTCCCATCCAGAAGATTCTTTCAGAGAAGAACATGGTCGTCGGGGACGAGATAACCCTGCCCGAGGGCTTTCCCGCGATTAAGATAAAGCTGACCTCCGTTTCAGGCAGCACGGCCACCTTTAAGGTCACCATGCCCTACGGGAGCACTTACACCCTCGCCGTAGACAAAGGATCCGCGGGAAGGGTATCTTACAAACTCGATGATAAGCACTCCTACTCGGATTATCTCACGCTGGAGGTTACTAACACGGTCAACAACGGTGCAACCGTGAACGTTTATCTCCCGAAGGTAGCCTCTACGGACTTCCAGATCGTTAAAAAAGGAGGCACCTCCAGCCAGGAAAGCAACGAAACCGTCGAGAAGGTTCTGCTCTACAACGACCTCCTTTACGTCAACGAGAAACTGCCCGTTAAGGTCGACGGCAGCACTTACTACGTTAAGCTGGTCTCCACCATACCCGACGTTGTTAAGGTCGAAGTTCTTAAGGGAGACGAAAGCCTCGGCACGATGCTCCTCGAGGCCGGTGACGAGCCGAAGGAAGCTCCCGGCGCACCCCTCAAGCTCTCCGTCCAGAACGTTGAGCCGGACTACAAGAGGGCCATCCTGAGGGTTTACGGTCCGGCGGACGCGCAGGTTACCCCCATACTGAGAAGGGCCAACCTGATGGCTAAAATCGATGCCGTTCCCCGGAAAATGCTCCTTGGAGACATCCTCGTGGTCACGATAAACGTCCAGAACCTCGGAAGGGGAGACGCCTACGATGTGAACGTTGCAGCTCCCATACCCGATGGCTTTGAGCTCGTGAGCATGACCAGAACGTGGACGCTCAAGAACTTCCCGGCCTTCACGAGCATGCCCGCCCTCATATACGTCCTCAAACCGACGGGGATGGGTAAATTCGACATCGGCAAGGCCATCGTTACCTTCTACGACGATCAGAGCCTCGAGACGGGGGAGAAGAGGACGGTTTACTCCCCGGCACTTGAGGGTATAGAGGTCTACGCCGTGCCCAGCATAGACGTCACCGCCCGGGCCTACAACGGAACATGGGGCAACTACGTTGGCTCAAAGGTCGGTGATAGCGTAAAGCTCAGGTTCACGCTCTCCGCTGGTGAGGGGGTTCCGGACTACGAGTTCGTAACCAACGCCACCCTTCTCCTTGACCTCCCCCCGAGCGTGGACGGTCCCTCCTACATCAGCGTGGGAACCATAAAGGCGGGGGAGACCAAGACGGTTCAGGTGGACCTGAAGGTTCTGAGCGAGAACCTTACAAACGTGCGGGCAACCCTCGTCTACCTCGACCCCCTCGGAAACGAGAGGGAACTCCAGCTCGGCAACCTCGTTACCATTGACAGCATCCCGCCGAAGGTCATCGTTAAGAACACCACGATAAAGGTGTGGCCAGCACCAGAGGAGCTTCCGGCCTACATCAACAAAACCCTCGCCGAGAGGAACGATTCGGGTGTTCTTGCAGGGGAAATCAAAGGGGTGGTGGAAGCCTACAGCCCGACGGGCAATCCGTGGAAACCGCTCGCGATACTCTTCATCCTAACAACCCTCGTGCTCGTGGGTGCGGCTTACAAGTACTGGGACGAGTCCAGAAAGCTCAGGGAGAAGCTCGAGAAGAAGAGGAGCAGCCGTCCCGGAGGACTGCCCAAGAAGTCTGAAGAGGAGGAATCCAGCGAAGAGATCCACGAGCTCTGAGCTTTTTTCCTTGCTTAACTTTATAAGCCCCTTTTCTCAGCCTTCCCGGGATGGGCCATGTTCAGGTACAAACAGGTCATGGTCACGAGGAAGGATCTGAAGCTCAGCAGGGGTAAGTTCGCGGTTCAAGTCGCCCATGGGGCCGTTACGGCCGCCCTCAAGGCCCAGAAGGAGAAACCGGACTGGTTCAAAGCGTGGTTCCACGAGGGGCAGAAGAAGGTGGTGGTGAAGGCCGAGAACGAGGGGGAACTCTTCGAGCTCAAGGCCCGGGCTGAAAAGCTCGGTATTCCCGTCGCCCTCATCAGGGACGCCGGTCTGACGGAGATCCCTCCGGGGACGATAACGGTTCTGGCCGTTGGACCCGCCCCAGAAGAGCTGGTTGATAAAGTTACAGGTCACTTAAAACTGGTGTGATCCATGGACTACAGGGAGTTCTTCTCAAGGTTCCGCCACCTGAGCGAAAGGCCCGGCATAGGCGGCAGGATAAAGGTCCGGCCCGAGGACTTCACGGTCATCGAGGACCCCCTGAAGGGGATATTCGAGGGGAAGGAACACGCCATCTTCCTCCTCAAAAAGCGCAACTGGGACACGATGGGTGTTATCAAGGAGATAGCGAAGCGTGCCGGAATCAGCCACAGGAAAGTGGGCTTCGCCGGAACGAAGGACAGGCACGCGGTTACGTATCAGTACGTGAGCGTCCCGTCCCGGGCGAAGGAGGCAGTTGAGAGGGTCAGGATAAGGGACGTTGAGCTGAGGTTCGTCTCCTACGGGCGCTTCATAAAGCTCGGCCACCTCCGCGGAAACAGGTTCCGGATAATCGTCAGGGACGTCGACGAAAGGGCCTTCGAGCTTTCGAGGGACATCCTGCGGGAGCTCAGGGAGAAGGGAGGGTTTCCAAACTACTTTGGTTACCAGCGCTTCGGTGAAAGGCGCGTTACGAACCACATCATAGGGAAGCTACTCCTTGAGGGGAAGTTCGAGGAGGCCGCAAGGCTCTTCCTCGGGGCCCACGGAGACGATATGATGGGAGACGATGCGAGGAAGAACTTCTGGGAGAGTGGGGATGTCGAGAGGGCCCTGAGGGAGTTCCCGAACTTCCTGCGCTACGAGAGAACGCTCCTGCACCGCTATAAAGAGACGGGAAGCTGGAAGCGGGCGTTTCTAAGCCTCCCCCTCCCCATAATGCGCATCTTCATACACTCCTACCAGAGCTACCTCTTCAACCTCTACCTCTCGAGGCGCATCGAGGAGATGCCCCTTAACGAGGCCCTCCCCGGGGACATCGTGGTTCAGGTTAAAGGGGGGATACCCCTGAGGGACAGGACCTACCGGGTCACGGAGACCAACCTCAACTTCGTCAGGGAGAAGATAGAGAGAAATAATGCCATGGTTTCGGGACCGCTCTTCGGCTTCGCCATGAGAAGGGCCCGGGGACTTCCGGGGGAGCTCGAGGAGGAAATTCTGGAGGAAGAAGGTATCGACCTTAACGCCTTCAGGAGGCTTCCAAAGCCCATGCAGGAACCGGGGGGGAGGAGGGAGTTGCTCATCAGGCCCCTCGGGATGACCTACGGCTACGTACCCGGGGAGGGCATGTGCTTCCGCTTCTTCCTTCCGAAGGGCGTCTACGCGACGAGCGTGCTCAGGGAGATAATGAAGGACCACTGAAAAGCTTTTATCCCCTTTTTCCATCACCCCACGGGCGAGGAAGATGAAAAGGGTAAGGGCGATATCCCTTGATATAGACGGAACGATAACGTATCCCGACAGGAGACTTCACGAGGATGCCCTGAAGGCGATAAGGCTCGCCGAGGACCTCGGGGTTCCGGTCATGCTGGTCACGGGCAACTCCGTTCCCTTCGCCGAGGCGGTGGGGGTGATGATAGGCACAACGGGTCCGGTGGTGGCCGAGGACGGGGGGGCCCTCTCCTTAAGGGATGGAAAGCTCAGAAAGAGGATCTACCTCACGGGCATGGAGGAGGAGTGGATCCTCTGGAGCGAGGTAAAGAAACGCTATCCCGAAGCCGTTTTGAGCTTCTCAATGCCGGAGCGAAAGGCCGGGCTCGTTATAATGAGGACTGTTCCGGTAGAGGCCGTCAGGGAGCTGATTGAGGAGCTCGGGCTGAACCTCGTCGCCGTCGATTCGGGCTTCGCCATACACGTGAAAAAACCGTGGATAAACAAGGGGACGGGTATAAAAAAGGCCTGCGAGAGTATCGGCGTGGATCCGGAAGAGGTCGCCCACATCGGGGACGGGGAGAACGATCTCGACGCCTTTCAGGCCGTCGGCTACCGCGTTGCGGTGGGTCAAGCACCCAAAAGCCTCAAGGATAAGGCCGATTACGTGACGGAGAGGACCTACGGAGAGGGAGGCGCCGAGGGAATCCTGCACATCCTTAGGAAGTTCGGCTACCTCGAGCGGAATAAATAAGGAAAAAGCTTTTACCCCCTCAGGAACTCCCTGGCGAGGGCGACCTCCATGGCGGTGCCGATGGGGAGGACGTCCTCGTCAACGTCGAAGCGCGGGTGGTGGTGGGGGTAGATTATCCCCTTCTCCTCGTTGTATATTCCAAGGGTCAAGAAAGCTCCCGGAACCCTCTGGAGGTAAAAGGCGAAGTCCTCCGCCCCCATAGTCGGCTCAACGTCACCATATCTAAGGTTGTACTTCTCGGCCACCCTTCTGGCGAAAGCGCTCATCTTCGGATCGTTAACCGTCGGGGGAGTGAGCTCCTCTATGGACAGCTCGTAAGAAGCCCCGTGTGCCCTCGTTATTCCATCGAATATCTCCTCCATGCGCCTTCTGATGAGCGCTCCTATTTCATCCTTGAAGAACCTCACGGTTCCTTTCATCTCAACCTCCACGGGAATCACGTTGAAGGCCTTTCCGGCGTTTATCGAGGTAACGCTAACCACCCCGGTTTCTATGGGCGGGACGTTTCTGCTCACGATGGTCTGGAGGGCGAGCACCGTCTCGGCCGCCACGGGTATCGGATCGACGGTCTGGTGGGGTGAGGCACCGTGGCCGCCCTTTCCGATTATCCTCCCCCTGAAGATCCCGGCCCCGGCCAGAAGTGGACCGTCCCGTATCCCTATGATCCCGCTCGGAAGGTCGGCCCAGACGTGGAGGCCGAAGATAGCGTCCACCCCATGGAGCGCCCCGCCCTCGATCATCCTCACCGCTCCGTTGCCGCCTTCTTCAGCCGGCTGGAAGATGAGCCTTACCCTTCCATGGAACTCATCGATGTGGTCGGAGATTATACTGGCCGCTCCGAGGAGCATTGCCGTGTGGGCATCGTGCCCGCAGGCGTGCATTTTTCCGGGAATCCTCGACCTGTAGGGGACCTCGTTCTCCTCCTGAATGGGCAGGGCGTCCATATCGGCCCTCAGGGCTATCGTCCTCTCTCCATCCCCGATATCAGCTATCAATCCCGTTCCGACCCGCTTCACGCGGTAACCCCATTCGCGGAGGTGTTCCTCCACTATCCCTGAGGTCCTCTCCTCCTCGTACTTCAGTTCGGGGTGCATGTGGAAGTCCCGCCTCCACTCCACTATCCTATCCTTAATCGCTAAAGCTTCTTCGAGCGGGTTCATGGTACCACCGGGGAAAATTGCCTGAGGGACTAAATTAACTTTTCGATGGCGGTCTTAATGGAGTTACCAACCGCAAGATTTATAAACCTGCCCCGGTAGGTGATTACGGCCTCACCGGAGGCCGTGGAGGAGTGGGCCGGTAGCTCAGCCTGGTATGAGCGCCGCCTTGGCAAGGCGGAGGCCGCGGGTTCAAATCCCGCCCGGTCCACCATCCCTGGGTTGGGCCCGTGGTCTAGACTGGTTATGACGCCACCCTGACACGGTGGAGGTCCGGGGTTCGAATCCCCGCGGGCCCACCAGAAAGATCTCTTCTGAGGCAAAATTTATAAGCCACATCCCCAAGGGGTGCTGAGGCGAGACCGGTGGAACGGGAGATCACGGAAGAAAGGCTCCAGAAGTATTTTAAAATAACCGGCGAGGCCCTGAAGACCCTCGAAATAGCGGTCCACGAAAAAAGCCTTTTAAGAAGCGTTGCCGAGGACTTCCTCACCATGGCGAGGAGCTATTTTGAGGACGCCCGGTATTACTACGGGAAGGGGGACTACGTGACGGCCTTTGCCGCGCTCAACTACGCCCACGGTTTTATCGATGCCGGCGTAAGGCTGGGGGTCTTTAAAGGAGAAGACAACAGACTGTTTGCCTTTGGCTGAGGTGGGAGACGATGGGAGACTACGTGGTCGTTTTGGAAGCACCGATTATAGTGAGGGACGTTGAAACGAGCGAGGACGCGGTAAACGTCGCCGTGAGTAAGGTCGCGAGGGCACTCAACAGGGAGAAGCTCGACTTCGTGAGGGTTGAGATAGGCTATTCCCAGTGTCCCGTCTGCGGGGCCCACTTCGAGAGCGCCTTCGTCATAGGCTCCGTCGGTCTGGTCGGGATTTACCTCACGATCAAGGTTTACAACGCCCAGACCATCGAGCACGCCGAGAGGATAGCGAAGGCCGTCATCGGAAAGGCCCTCAAAAAGGTTCCGCTGAAGGTTTTTGAGATTAAAGAGATTGAAAATGGAAGTAAGGAGGAAGGTTTGCACTTTGATGGAGACGAGGCCTGATCTTTATTTCTTTCGCTGTACAGTAAGCTTTTAAACACCCCGCAATCAACCAACGGCATAACGGAGGGAGGTTTTGTCATGGCAAAGTTCATATTCGTCACCGGTGGTGTCGTTAGCGGTCTTGGAAAGGGTATAACGAGCGCTTCCCTCGGGATGCTGATGAAGGCCCGCGGTTTTAAGACGACCAACGTCAAGATCGACCCCTACCTGAACTACGACGCTGGAACCATGAACCCCTACCAGCACGGAGAGGTTTTCGTGCTCGACGACGGCGGAGAAGTTGACCTCGATCTGGGTAACTACGAGCGGTTTCTCGATACGAGCCTGACCTCCGACCACAACATAACCACCGGCAAGGTCTACTCGGCCGTCATAGAGAAGGAGCGCAGGGGGGACTACCTCGGCGCCACGGTTCAGGTTATTCCCCACGTGACCGGTGAGATAAAGGAAAGGATAAAGGCCATAGCGAGGGATTACGAGGTCGTTGTAGTCGAGATAGGGGGAACCGTCGGCGATATAGAGAGCATGCCATTCCTCGAGGCGGCACGCCAGATGCAGCTCGAAGAGGGGAGAGATAATGTCGCCTTCGTCCACGTTACCTACGTGCCGAAGCTTAAGGTTGTCGGGGAGCAAAAGACCAAACCAACCCAGCACAGCGTTAAGGAGCTCAGAAGCCTTGGAATTCAGCCCGACGTCATAGTGGCCCGCTCGGAGGATCCGCTCGAGGAGAGCGCGAGGAGGAAGATAAGCCTCTTCACCAACGTTCCACCGGAGGCCGTGGTGAGTGCCCACGATGTGGAGGACACCTACGAGGTTCCACTCATTCTGGAGAGAGAAGGCCTCCCCGGCTATCTGACGGGGAGGCTCGGCCTTCCTGACAGGGAGGCGAGGCTCGAGGAATGGGAGAGGATGGTGGAGACCTACAGGTCCCTCGAGGATACGGTCGAGATAGCCGTGGTGGGCAAATACGTTAAGCTGGCCGATGCCTACCTGAGCATAAGGGAGGCCCTCAAGCATTCCAGCGTCGCCAACGGGGTGAAGGTTGGAATACGCTGGATAGAGGCAGAGGATCTCGAGGAGAAAGGAACGAAGCTCCTTGAAGGCGTCGATGGTATAATCGTTCCCGGAGGTTTCGGTTCGCGCGGAAGCGAGGGCAAGATTATGGCCGTCAGGTACGCGAGGGAGAACGACGTACCCTTCCTCGGGATATGCTTCGGTTTCCAGCTGACGGTGGTTGAGTTCGCCCGCAACGTTCTCGGGCTTGAGGGTGCCCACTCCACGGAGATAGACCCCAAAACGCCCCATCCCGTCGTTGACCTGATGCCCGAACAGAGGGACCTCAACAGGCTCGGCGGCACGATGCGGCTTGGAGCGTATCCGGTGAGGATAAAGCCCGGAACCCTCGCGTGGAAGCTCTACGGAAAGGAGCTGGTTTACGAGCGCCACAGACACCGCTGGGAGGTCAACCCGGACTACGTGGGGAGGTTCGAAGAGGCGGGCATGGTCTTCAGCGGGGTTGCGGGAGACGATGGGAGGAGGATGGAGATACTCGAGCTTCCTGAGAAGAGCTACTTCATAGCCACGCAGTTCCATCCCGAGTTCAGGTCAAGGCCGATGAACCCGGCACCCGTGTTTAAAGGTCTCGTAAGGGCCGCAAAAGAAAAGAGGTACGGGAGCTAAACCCCCTCCCGGAACCCTTCTCTCTTTCCCCCGCTCTCAGAGTAACCACCGGAAGGAGTAACAAACGCATGTTTTTAAGCCCTTTGGAAAAGCTTATAAACGAACCCCCCAAAGTGGCGATAGGTTGAGCATCAGGCTTATGAGGTGAGATAAATGACCGTATGGCAAGGAAGATCACTCAGAAAACCCTCAGGTGGAAGGATTATCCTCGCCCGAAAGAAGAGGAAGAGGGAGCTCGGAAGGGAGCCAGCCCTCACGAGGGTCGGTGAAGGAAGGGAAAAGAAGAAGATCATCAGAACCCACGGCGGGAACGAGAAGGTCAGGCTCATCGAAGCCGTGTACGCCAACGTCTTCGAGAACGGAAAGGGCAGGAAGGTCAGGATAATCGGTGTGGTTGAGAACCCGGCCAACAGGCAGTACGTCAGAAGGGACGTCATAACGCGGGGCGCTGTGATTGAGACCGAGGCAGGCAGGGCGCTGGTTACCTCAAGGCCCGGTCAGGATGGCGTCGTTAACGCCGTTCTCATCAAGGAAGAGAAGAACGCCTGAACCTTTCCCTTTGGGGCCTCTCCTTTTTAGTTCCGCCGGAAGTTAAGAAGGGATCAAAGTCCGGGTTCTTCCCGGTATCTCTCCAGCTCCGCTTCCATTATCCTTCTGGCGTGCTCCTCGACCATCGGTCTCACCAGTTCGATGACCCTCTTCCTGAGCACGTCGAGACCCTCGCCCTTCAGCGCCGAAACCCTGATGGGTTCAAAGCCCTTCTCCCTGACGAACTCCTCAACGGTTCTCATATTCCCCTCTTCAGCCACGTCCGCCTTGTTAAGGACGACCACGAAGGGAAGCTCCCCAAACTCCCTGTGGATTTCCTCGAAGAGGTGGAGCTGCTCCTCCACAGGATAACCGCAGTACTCGCTGGGATCGAAGACGTAAAGGATAACGTCGCCGAGATGCTTTAGAGCCAGAATGGCCTGCCTCTCCACCTCGTTCCTCTCGCTCAGCGGTCTGTCGAGCAATCCGGGGGTGTCTATGACCTGATACCTGAGGTAGTGCTCCTCGAACTGACCGACGTTTATGCCCTTCGTGGTGAAGGGGTAGCTTGCCACCTCGGGCTTCGCGTTCGTGAGGGCCCGTAAGATCGTGCTCTTACCCACGTTAGGATGGCCGGCTATCACAACGGTGGGGAGCTCAAGGTCCACGACGGGAAGGTCTTTGAGCACGTTTCTGGCCCTGTTGAGGTATTCGAGGTCGTTAGCTATGTCCCTCAGAACGTCCGCAACCCTTCCGTAAAAGGCCCTTCTGAGCCGGGCCATCTCTTCAGGATCCCGAGAATAGCGTATCTTTAGGGCGTGCCTCGCTTCAAGGTTCCTTACCGTCTTTATCGCCCAGTTGACCCTCGCGAGGGAACGGTGGAACTGGTCCCTCTCCACGAGGGTATCAACGAGTTCCCTGTAGAAGGTGGGCAGTTCCGAAACCCCGGGCGTTCTCCTCAGGAGTTTTTCGAGGTTGTCCCTGATAACGTTCGAGACCGTTCTAACGCGGAGCTCCTCCCTCCATCTCGCCCTGGCCCTCGGGCCCCCCCTCGGAGTGGCGGCTGAAGCGGCCTTCTCGGCCCTCCTGAAAGCTTTATCGATGAGTTCATCGGCCGTAAGCACAGTCGGCATCTTTTCAAAGGGATTCTTCATCTCACTCACCTTTTTCTCTCGCGGGGGTTAGCTTTCCGGCCGGGTATTTAAATGTTCGCCCCCTTCGAAAGGTTTATGTTTCGGAAAGTCCAAAAGTGCCCGTGTGGTCTCAATGAATGTCCTTGATTACTTAACCCCCGCGGTCTCGGGCGTTGTCGTTGCACTGTCATCACTTTTCCCGATTAGCCCGGAAGGCTATTCCGTCCTGAAGTCCCTCGAGGCCTTAACTCCAGCCTGCGGTGATTACATCGTCTCCGCGTACCTCGGCGTGACCTTTGCCCTTCTCTTCAACTTCAGGAACGAGATCGGATCCGGGTCTCAGAGGGTCCTGCGGGGAATACCCGATCCGGATATGCGGTATCTCCTCTACTCCACCGTTTTCACCCTTCTGATAGGCTACCCCCTGCTTACCAACAACGGGATACCCCTCTCCCCCCGAACCGCAGACCTCATCAACGCCGTAACCGGGGCCCTAATCCTCTCCCTGATGGGTCGCCCCGGCAGGAAGACCGAATGGGGGGAGGAAGAGAAAACTCTTGTGGGCTCGATCGTCTCAGGTTCACTTCAGGGGGGTGCCCTCATCGGGGCCCTTTCCAGGAGCGGACTGACCTTCCTCGGTCTCCTCGTTACCGGGATCCCGGTTAAGAAGGCCCTCAAACTGAGCTTCCTCACGGCCCCGACCTACTTCGTACTGAAGCTGGCTTTTGTCGGCTGGCAATTGAAGCTTCCGGTCCCACTCCTCTTTACGGCCTTCCTGACGGCCTTTCTAACGGGTATGGTGACCATAAAAGCCCTGTTCAGGGCCGTTGACGTTCTCGGAGAAAGGGGGTTCCTGATCCTCTTCGGCTCGTTACCCGTCATAGTGTACCTGATGGAGGTGATCCTTTGAAAGGAGTCGTTCTCGCAGCCGGAAAGGGCGAAAGGCTGCAACCTCTAACCGATGACAGGCCAAAGGTGTTGCTCAAAGTTGCAAACAGGCCAATAATCGAGTACGTACTCGAGAACCTCGATCCCTTCGTGGACGAGTTCGTGATAATCGTCCGCTACGAGAAGGAAAAGCTAATCAAAGCCCTTGGGGACGAGTTCAACGGAAAACCCATAACCTACATCGATCAGCTGCCCGGGGAAGGCACCGCGAAGGCCATAGAGTCGGCCCGCGATCTGATCGATGAGGAGTTCATAGTGGCGAACGGCGACGTCTATCTCGAGGTGGATGGCCTGAAGGAGCTCGTGGGGACCTTCAGAAGGGAGAAGGCCGATGCCGCCGTCCTCGTGAAAGAACTCGACGATTTGAGCCATTTTGGAAAGGTTGATACCCGGGGGAACCTTGTCTCCGGAATAAGGGAGAAACCGGGGGGGGTTTCCGGTTACGCCAACCTCGGCCTCTACGCCTTCAAACCGGAGGTCTTTGAGTTCCTCGAGAGGACCCCCCTCAGCGGGCGCGGGGAGTACGAGGTAACGGACACGATAAACCTCATGGTGGAAGCCGGGAAGAAGGTTGTCTACGCCCTTTACTCCGGCTACTGGAACGATGTTGGGAGACCCTGGAACCTTCTTGAACTGAACGAGTACCTCCTGAAGACCAAACTGCGGCACAGCGTCAGGGGAAAGGTCGAGGAGGGAGCGGTACTGGTTCCACCCGTTGAAATCGGCGAGGGCACGGTTGTTAGGAGCGGAGCCTACATAATCGGCCCCGTGAAGATAGGCAGGAACTCCCGCATAGGTCCCAACTGCTTCATAAGGCCCTACACGAGCATAGGGGACAACTGCCACGTGGGCAACGCCGTCGAGGTCAAGAACTCGATAATCATGGACCACAGCAACGCCCCCCACCTCAACTACGTCGGGGACTCCATAATCGGAGAGAACACGAACCTCGGTGCGGGCACGATCACCGCAAACCTGAGGCACGACGGAAAGGCGGTAAAAGTAGAGGTGAAGGGTAAGCTTGAGAGCTCTGGAAGGAAGAAGCTCGGGGCCATAATCGGCCACAACGTCAAGGTGGGCATAAACGTCAGCATCTACCCCGGCAGGAAGATAGGGAGCAACTCCCTCGTCGGACCCGGCGTTGTAGTTGATCGTAACATCCCGGAGGGAAGCCTCGTGGTGGTAAAGCAGGAAAAGGTGGTGAAGGCATGAACTGGGACCTGTTCATCTCCTACCTCAACTTCGTCTCAAGGTGGTACCTTTTCATAGCGGTTGCCTACAAGGCCTATCAGACGAGGGATAAAGCGTGGGTTCTGCTGAGCGCGGCCCTCTTCATAAACGCACTGGACGTTGAGAGCTACATCCTCTCCCCCCTCGGGATCCAGATAACCGGTGAGGTTTACGACGTCGTCTCCCAGCTCCCCAACTTCTACATAGCCGTTTTACTCTTCTGGGGTGCCCTCCACCTCAAGTACGGCACGAGCAGGCTCATGGATACCGTACTCCTCTCGACGTTCGTGGTAGAATCCTACGTCTGGATGTTCCTCGTGGCAGCCGGCGTTTTTCAGGACAACTTCGCACTCAAAACCTCTTTTCCCCTATTCGCCTACAGTTCTGGCCTCGTTTACTTCGGAAAGGTCCTCAGGGAGAGGGAGATATCGGGCAGGGGTATTGAGTCCCTCTTCCCGTGGGGGATGATGCTCCTTGGACTGCTCAACTTCACCTACCCCTTCATAAGGAACGTTGAGGAACTGGCCAGAGCGGCCTTTTTCCTCGCCGCCCTCTTCAGACTGAGCGCGACCGTTGGGGCCCTTAAGTTCGTCTTTATCCCGATTCCGGAGGAAAAGGTCGCAAGAGCGCCGACAACGATAATGCCCGGGGCCTTTATACGCTCTCCCAGAGAGGGACTGGACGACCTGCTCGGGGATACAAGAGACGTTCCAAATCTCGTTTTGATAACCCGGGAAGGAGCAGAGGCCGTTAAGGAAAAACTGCATCCCAATGCCCTCGTGTTCTGGGTCACAAGGATAGCCGAGGGGGAGGTACTTTCCTCCCCGAGGGTTTATGCAATAAGCCCCACGAGGATCGACATACTGACGGATCTGGTGGCAAAGGCCATTGACAGGGGCTACCGCGTCCTGTACGTTGACGCCCTCGAGTACCTGGTGGTGGAGAACGGCTTCGAGAGCACCCTGAAGTTCCTCCTCAACGTGAAGGACCGCGTGCTCGTTGCGAACGGCACCATGGTCCTCATAGTTGACCCGGAGGCCCTGAAACCGTCGCAGAGAAGGATACTGGAGAGGGAATTTCAGGGGGGATGATCCCCCTCAACCCAGTCCCATTTTCTGGAGGAAGCGCCTGTAGTAATGGGGGTCCTTCTCGAGCTTCGCCTTCTGCAGTATCTGCCTCTCTATGGCCCTGAGGGCGTCGTGGACGGCCTGTATTGCACCCCAGCTTTCTCCCGTGGCCACGAAAACCCCTCTGTCCGTCGCGACGCGCATCCTTGCCTGATAGAGGTGAACGCCCCTGAAGCGTTCGTTGAAGCGCCTGATGTAGAGGTATATTATGCCCTCCTGCCCGAGCAGATCCTCGTAACCGTCAACGAAATCCCTTACATCTTCTACTATCCTTTCCCTCGTGAAGTCGCTGAGCACTGAAGCGTCACCGCCCAGCTGGAGGTAGAAGCGGGCTTCCTTCTCGACCATCCTCGAGATCGGAAGCAGCACGTCCTTTACCGTGAGAACGCCCTTAACCCTGTCCTCCTTATCAACCACTATCAGGCCGTCGATGTCGTTATCTATCATGGTGGCAACGGCTTCCCTGAGCGTTGAATCGGGAAAGGTCGTTATGACGCCCCTTATCATGACCTCCCTCAGTTTCATGCTGAAGGGGGGTACCTTCTCGCCGGCGACCTCACCGTACTGGGCCCTGAAGCGTGGTTTTATGAAGCGTACGATGAGGTCGTGGAGGGTAACGAGCCCCTCGAGTCTGCCCCTCTCGTTTACCACGGGTATCCTCGATATGGCGTGGTCGCGCATGGTTGCGAAGGCCTTCGCAACGGTATCGTCAGGTCCGAGGGTTACGACGTCCTTGGTCATGAACTCCTCCACCTTTCTCTTACCGAACTCCCCCATGGTCATCCTTTTGAGCAGCTCCAGATCACTTATGACGCCCATGATTTTAGTCCTGTCCCTTCCCACGGGAAGGGAACGCAGGTCGGTTTCTATCATGAGCTTGGCGGCCCTGCTGAGATCTTCATCGGGCTCGATTACGGGGGCCGGCTTGTAAGCGTCCTTAACCTTGGCCCGGGTCGGGTCCCACTTCAGGTGGGAGCGTATTATCAGGTCCTGAGTCAGAACACCCTTGTAGGTGTCCCCATCGAACACCAGAATCAGGTCGGGATCCTCCTTTTCAAAGATTCCAATCGCTTCAGAAAGCGGGGCGTTGATGTCTATCTTCCTGAACCTGTCGGTCATAACCTCCTCCACGCGAATGCCGACCATTTCTGTCACCTCCTTCTAAAGTTAATACGGTGGCCAAAGATTTAAACCTTTGCAACCGAAGTTTTTAGTTAATTTGGGTTAATAAATCTATCGCGGAAAAGTTTATAAGACCGCCGTGGGAAGATTCCACCGCGCCGGGGTAGCCTAGCCTGGGAAGGCGCGGGACTCGAGATCCCGTGGGCGTTAGCCCACCAGGGTTCAAATCCCTGCCCCGGCGCCACTTCTCTCCTCAGGTGGTTACGTACGCGGAATCCTTCTCCACTATGACAGTATGTTCAAACTGGCTCACGAGACCCCCGCGGACTTCCCTGAGGATCCTGTAGGAGTATATCGCCCCCGCCCTGTCGAGCTGGGTCAGTGCGATTTTAAGCTGTCCCTCGGGCATTAAATCCTGAAGCCAGCGGTAGGCAAAGGGCAGGGTCCGGTATTCCCTCCTTATGTGGGCCAGCAGCCTTCTCGCTCCGGGCATTCTCACGGGCCTGTCGCGAAGGTACATGAATATGAGCGCCGGTGGAACCTCCACAACCCGGCCCGCTCCGGTGGTGGCGAAGGGTTCTATGGCTATCACATCCCCCTCCTTGAGCACGTAGTTATCGTCCGGCCTGTAGACGTTGGGTATGCTTACACCCGCGTGGAGTTTGTAGCGCTCTATCTTGTGGCCGCTGAGGTTGACTATCGGATTGAAGCCCCGGGATCTTATGGTTTCCTCCACGGTCCTTCCGATCTCGCTGATCCTCACCCCGGCGCGCACCACGCTGATGGCGTTTTCAAGGGCCTCCTTCGATGCCTCCATCAGTTCGTCCTCCTCCATGCCAACCCTGAAGGTTAACGCTGTGTCCGCTATGTAGCCGTCAACGTGAACCCCGAGGTCCACCTTCAGGTAATCCCCCTCTTTGAGAACCGTCTCATCGCCCCTGTAGGGCGTGTAGTGTGCCGCCACCTCGTTTATTGAAAGGTTGCAGGGGAAAGCCGGTTTTCCACCGAGCTCGACTATGCGTCTTTCCACGAACTCCGCGATATCGTAGAGCTTAACTCCCGGTTTTATCATGTCCCGGACTTCCTTCTTTACCTGCCTCGCTATCTTTCCGGCCTTTATGAGGGCATCCCTTTCATCCAAGTTCTACCACCGGGATAAAGAAGGCAATACTCCTTAAAACCTTTCCATCCCGGGAAAAACCTTTTATTCGATGCCCCCTTTCAATCCCCCGGTGAACCCATGTTCCAGAGCCGTAAGTACATCAACCTCTCCAACGATACCTTCGTCATCAAAAGCCTCATCGGGCCGATCCTTGAGGGCGTGGGGCTCGCCTACTTCTTCCCCGTGTTACTCCTGTGGTTCTATCCGGATGAAATTGGTTACGCCCCCTACTTCGCGGCTCCCGGAGCCCTTTTGATCCTTCTGGGAGCGTGGCTCGGGAGACATGAGGAACAGGTGGAGGACGTGAACCTGAGGCAGGCAATGGTGGCCGCGGCCTTTACGTGGCTCTTTGCGTCCTTCGCAAGTGTCGTACCCTTCATGTACATGGCCGGAATGTCCTTCGTGGATTCCTACTTCGAGAGCATGAGCGCATGGACGGGTACGGGTTTAACCGTGATGAGGAATCTGGAGAGTTACCCTCACATCCTCCTCTTCTGGCGTGCGTGGATGCAGTGGCTCGGGGGAATAGGTATCGTACTCGTCGCGTTAACCGTTCTCATCCACCCGGGGGTCGCGGCCGCGAGGCTCTACAGGGCCGAGGCGCGGAGCGAGAGGATACTCCCCAATCTCGTCAGCACCTCCAAGGTCATCTTCCAGATATACCTCCTCCTCACCCTCGTGGGTGTCTACCTCTACTACATAAACGGAATGCCCCTCTTCGATGCCTTCATACACTCCATGACCGGCCTTGGAACGGGTGGTATGAGCAACCACGACCTCAGCATCGGTTACTTCAACAGCACCGCCATAGAGGCCGTTACCATCTTCCTGATGATAATGGGTGCCGTAAACTTCACGGTCCACTACCGTCTCTTCAAGAGCAGGCATCTGAGGCCCTTCTTCGAGGACGTTCAGGTCAGGTACATGTTCGTCTTCCTGCTCCCCGCCGTGGGGATAACGGCCTTCAACCTCACACAGGCCGGAAGCAGCGTTGCCGATGCCCTGAGGGGGGCTGTTTTCCACTCGGTTTCGGCCATAACGTGCACCGGGTTCGGGATCGCCGACCTGAGCAAATACCCCGAACTTGCCAAGTTCATCCTGGGAATCCTCATGGTGGTGGGGGGTGGCGCCGGAAGCACTGCCGGCGGCATAAAGCTGATACGCGTCGTTTTGATGTACGAAAGCCTGAAATGGACAATTCAAAGCGCCATCCTGCCAAGGGGCGCCGTCATAAAGAGGAAGGTGGGCAGCTACATCTTCACCGAGGAGGACGTTCAGGAGGTCACCGGCTTCACAATAACGTATCTGGCCTTCCTTCTGTTCGGGACCGTCTACACCATGCTCCGCATGAAAACGGGTCTCGTGGATTCGTTCTTTGAGGTGGCCTCCGCTCAGGGCAACGTCGGTCTCAGCGTGGGCATAACCTCCCCCTCCATGCCCGTCGATATGAAGGTCCTCCTCGTGCTCCACATGTGGATCGGAAGGCTGGAGATCTTCTCAACCCTCGTCTTCATCATAAGCGTGTTTTTCCTCGCTCCACGGATGGTGAAAAGGAAATGAAGGTCATAAGGGTGGAGAACCTCAGCTTCAGGTACCGGCGGGCCAGGAGGTATTCCCTTAGGGAAGTAAGCTTCGAGGTGAAGCGGGGGGAGCTGCTGGGGATAATAGGGCCGAGCGGAAGCGGTAAATCAACGCTCTGCCTCACCCTGAACGGCATAATTCCCGGCTCGATAAAGGGAGAATTTTCGGGTGATGTCGTGGTAAGGGACCCCGCAACCGGGGAAGAATACAACACCCGAGAAGTTCCGGTCTCGAAGCTCTCCACTCTGGTCGGTCTCGTCCTCCAGAACCCGGAGAGCCAGCTTTTCAACATGACCGTCGAGGAGGAGGTGGCCTTCGGGCTTGAGAACCTCGGACTGGAGAGGGACGAGATACTCAGGCGCATCCAGTGGGCTCTGGAAGTAACCGGCTTGAGAGGACTCGAGAAGGAGTTCCCGCCCGGTCTAAGCGGTGGCGAGAAGCAGAGGCTGGCCATAGCGTCAATCCTCGCCATGAAGCCGGAGGTTCTCGTTCTTGATGAGCCCACGAGCCAGCTCGATCCCGTTGGGAGGAGGGAAGTTCTGGGGGTGGTATCCCTCCTGAAAAAGGAACACGGGATTACGGTGATCCTTGTGGACCACAACACCGATTACATACTCCGCCACGCCGACAGGGTCCTTGTTATGAAGGAGGGAAGGGTGATCCTCGAAGGAACCCCCCGAGAACTCGCGGAGGAAGTCGAAACCCTGAAGGAACTGGGCGTGAAGCTGCCCCCGAGCCTCGAGATCTCCCACGAGCTCAGAAAACGTGGAATCGTCAAAACCCCGGCCCTTACTGAGGAGGAGCTTCTTTCCCTGATAGGATCCCCCTGATATCGAGGGAGCTGTCGAGCAGGTGATGTTTGAGATCGTAGAGCTTGAAGGCCACCTCTACTTTGGCCTCGGGTTCCTCTATCTCATCAACAACCCTGAAAGCCTCGTTGAGTATCCGGAGGGCCTCCTCCCTGTTCCTTCCCCCCTCGATTTCCGCCAGATAGTAGAGCGCCATGGCCCGGTGGAAGGGGGTCGATATGTGATCCACTATGCGCCACGCTTTCTCCTTCTCTCCCCGGCTGTAAATGAGTCTTGCAAGGTTGACCAGAACAACGTCCAGCGTTTCAGGTTCCCGAACCCTCTTCATGGCGTAGCCCGCCTTCTCGAGAAGACCGTACTTCAGGAGGTTCATCAGGATGTCCCTTATCGTGTCCGCATTGTCCCCTGCGAACTCTATCGCAGTCTTCAGCGCTATATCCCCGTTCAGCTCGTCTCCCAGAAGGTAGAACAGAACCGCCATATCGCCAAGGACGAGGGCCCTGTAACGCGGGGTGAAGAGCGAGTTGGCCGGGGGGATAAGCCCGCGCAGGAGTTCCCTTACCCTTCCGGGATCCTCTTTTTGCTCCCAGATCATTTTGATTATCGAACGTATTATCATTCGAAGGGCGAGGAAGGTATTCGGCTCGCTCTTAACCTCATCGGTAAGCCGGATAGCCCTCTCCACTTCCCCGATCTTGAGGGCGTTCTCGATGTCATCGAGCACCTCGAGGTCGGATCTATTCCTCCTCTTCGAAGGGCTAAAGAGATTATCAAGTATGCCCATTAGACACCCCCTTCTCAAGCATCAGCTCGAGGTAAGAACGCCTCTCAAATCTCTTGACTCCAAGAGATTTAAGGATTTCCCTGAGTTCCCCCACGATCTTCTTAACCTCGTCCTCCTTCCCGGTCAGGTATTCGATCTCCACGAACTTCCCAAGGCCGTTGACCTCGTCGAGGGCTATCGTAATCCCCCTGTCAACGTAGTATCTTTCCCGGGTCTTCCTGACGGTGAGGACCTCCGTGAAGCCGAGGCTTTTGAGCACCCTCGCGTGTTCCTCCGGATCGTTTATCTGGACCTCAAGTTCCTTCCGGGTTTTCGAGGTTTCCTCCATTCTGGGCCCCTTGTAGGTTAGAAAAGCCTCGAGATGACCGTCGAAACGCTTTATCCTTATCCTAAGGGCTTCATCCGTCTTCCCGAAATCCCTGCACGGATGGTTGAAGTAGGTGTCCTCATGGTACTCCCTGCGTATGCACTCGAAACTCTTCCTAACGCGCTCGAAAATCCCTTCGTCCGCGTACCCCTTGAGCTCAACCTCTATCATTGGCCCTCCTCCCGTAAAAACGATGGGTTCCCCCGCAGGGTTCCCATGAACTTATCTCATCGGGAGAGGAGATAAACCTTTCCCTAAAGGGGGAAGGTAAAGAAACGTCAGGGAGTCAGATCCATCTCCCGGAGCTCCTCCATGAGGCCTCTGGCGAGTTTAATCGTCATGTCGATGTCCCTGATGTCAGCGGTCTCAACCTGACTGTGCATGTAGCGTATGGGTACGCTGAGGACCGCGGTGGCAACGCCCTCGCGGTTGATCTGCATTATGTTGGCGTCGGTGCCCGTTGGCCTCGGCGAGGCCTCAACCTGAAGCGGGATCCCGTACTTCCTCGCGATCTCCCCGGCGAAAGCCCTGAGCTTCGGGTTTATGTTCGGTCCAACGTCCATCACAGGCCCCCCTCCGAGTTTGGGGACTATCCTGTCCTTATCCCCGACCTGCTTTGCGAAGGTGACGTCCATAGCGATACCTATCTCGGGATCGATGGCGTAGCTTGCCACCCGGGCACCCCTGAGTCCAACCTCCTCCTGAACGGAGGCAACGAGGTACAGATCGGCCTCGTGTTCTTCAACGGACCTCGCGGCCTCTATCATGGTGTAGAGGCAGACCCTGTCGTCGAGGTAAGGAGTGGCTATCCTGTTCTCGTTCAGCCGGACGAAGGCCGGGGCGAACTCCCCGACCGTTCCAACGCGGAAGCCCATCTCCTCGGCCTCCTCCCTGCCATCCGCGCCGACGTCGACCACAACCGTGTCCCAGTCCGCGGCCTTTTTTCTGTCCTCGGGCCTCTGGATGTGGGGGGGTATGTGACCGACGACGCCGAACCGCTCGCCCTTCTCCGTGAAGAACCTTACCCTCTGGGCCACCAGAGTCCTCGGATCGACTCCCCCTATCGGAACGATGTGGAGGTAACCGTTTTCATCGATGTAGTTCACCATAAGGCCGATCTTGTCCATGTGGGCGGCGAACATCACCCTCGGACCGTCGCCCTTCTTATGGGCTATGACGTTGCCGAGTTTGTCCACCTTTATTTCATCCACGTAATCCCTAAGGGCCTCGATGACCACATCCCTGACTCCGAGGAACTCGTAGCCCGAAACACCCGGTGCCTCGATTATTCTCCTTAAAAGCTCCATGTCCACCATGGTTTTGCCTCCTTTAGATTTTGATCTAAATGTCCCCATCCCGGTTAATAAGGTTTACGAGGGAAGTTAACCGAGGATGACCTGCAGGTAGGCCTCCTCCTCGGGCTCAAGATGCTCCACTTCCCAGACCACCACCCCATCTTTGACCTCCGCCCTTCCCTTCGTGGCCCGAACTTCTATGGCATTGACGGCCCTCTCGAAGTGGAATCCATCCACGCCCCTGAGCCT
This sequence comes from Thermococcus sp. P6, assembly GCF_002214525.1. Classification (NCBI taxonomy): domain Archaea; kingdom Methanobacteriati; phylum Methanobacteriota; class Thermococci; order Thermococcales; family Thermococcaceae; genus Thermococcus; species Thermococcus sp. P6. The sequence goes on along the minus strand of NZ_CP015104.1, from coordinate 1,145,990 downwards.
CGGGGCTTTGACCTTAACGAAGTAATACCTGTCCAGCATCTCCTCCTGAACAATGGGGCGGAAGAAGGCCACGTAGGAGGTTCCGGCGAAGATAACACCGGCAAGGAAGAGTATCCCGGCCAGCGATCCGTAGTTCCTCGGGGGATTCGCCCGGGTTGTTGTGGGTGTGATCGTGACGGTTTCAGGGGCTTTAGTCTCCGAGGTGGTCGTGCTCGTGCTCGTCGTTGGCCTGACAGGAGGGGCCACGTTAACCGTCGTTTCCCCGCCCACGTACCTCCTGCTTTCGGCACGTATCATAACCGTTCCGTAGCCGGTTTTCTCCAGATCTATCCGGGCCACGCCGAGGGAGTCGGTGGTTGAGTATTCCGTCCCAAGGGGCCCGGAGGCGGTAACTGTTACGTTAGGAACAGGCTGTCCCGTCGAGTCAAGGACGCTGACCAGAAGGGTCTCGTTTTCCCGGGTTACACTCAGGAAGAGCTTTTTCACCTCCACAAAGGTCTTAACGATCCTTCCATCGAGGTTCATAACGACCTCGTAGGTCCCGGGGTTGTCCACGAGGTAGGAGACGGTTCCGTCATCCCCCGTCTGGAAGGGCACTCCCCCTATCGTGACGGGTATACCCGACACCGGTTGTCCCTTTTCCCCGTAAACACGGACGTATATCGCCCCGTCCCTGAAGTAAGCTTCGTAGTTCAGGTTCCTCTGGTAAACCCTGAAGGTCTTTCGTGTGCTCTTGAACTTCCCGCCGAAGTTGGCCCAGAGGTAGACGGAGTAATCCCCCACCTCCGGCCTCGTCAGGTTAACCTCCATGACCCAGCTCTCCCCGGGCAGGAGGTAGACCGAGGTGGTGAAGGTTTTTACCGGACTTCCGTCGCGAGAGATGGTGTAACCCAGCCTGCCTATGATCACGCCGTTCGCCCCGGACTTCACCCTGAGCACTGCCGTAACGTTGCTACCGTAGGTGTACTCTTCGCCCACATCTATCCTCAGAGAATAGTCAACGAGCGTTCCAACGCGCACTTTTATACTCGCCTCGGAATAGCTCGAACCGGCCCTTGCCACGAGGGTGAGGTTGTAGACCCCGGGGTTGAGGTTGAGGAGCTTTATCGATACCGTGTCCTCCACAGTCCCGTTGGGTTCAACGGGCTCCCTTATGACCTTACCCCCGTAGAGAAAGCCCTCCGCCGGGCCGGTAACGTAAACGCTGACGTTCGACAGGGTCACGTTTCCGAGGTTTTTGAGCTGGAACGGGATTATTATCGTGTCGCCGGGCAGACCCGTGAAGCTATCGTTGAGAGGAGCTATTACGAGCGGTGACTGGGAGGTAACCTCCGGAAGGAAAAAGGGAACCAGCAGGATTATCAGGATTACGACCTTAGGTTTCATCCCCCACCACCCCTTCGAGGGTTTTCTGCCTCCCGATAACCTCGTCAAAGGTCAGGTATTCCCTGCTCTGGAGGTCCAGCTTATAGCTCTTGCCTTCCCTTTTGAGGCTATCGGGGAGAAAGAAGCGCCAGCCGTTGTTCACGAACTTAACGGCTATGACCGGCTTTCCTCCGAACCTTCTGGAGAAGGAGACAAGCTTCTCGTGGTCCTCGGCGGTGAAGTACAGCCTCCCCCTGCGGGTGCTCTTCACCTCCACGCAGAGGTAGAGCCTCCCGTTGCCCGCCACGATGTCCACCTTCTTGCTTCCTGCGGAGCGCACGACGGCGAAACCCGCCCTCTCGAGCATCTTTATAAGTTCCCTCTCAGCGCTCGCTCCCATTCTGTAGCCCATTGAACTACCCCATGATGGGTTCTCCGGTTAGGTTTATAAGCTATGTTGAAGAGTTAGGCCGGGTGATGGATGTGGCGATCTACGAACTGGCCGGAAAGAAGCCTGTAATTCACGAGACGGCTTTCGTTGACGAGAGTGCCTCTGTCATAGGGGACGTGGTTCTCGAGGCCAGAACGAGCGTCTGGCCGAGTGCCGTTCTGAGGGGAGACATAGAGAGGATCCACATCGGAGAGGGCTCGAACGTTCAGGACAACGTCAGCATACACACCTCCCACGGACAGCCCACCATAGTGGGAAGGTACGTTACCATCGGCCACAACGCGGTCGTCCACGGGGCTGAGATAGGAGACTACACCATAATAGGCATGGGTGCCGTGGTGCTCGACGGTGCAAGGATAGGAAAGCACGTCGTCATAGGTGCCGGGGCGCTCGTTCCACCGGGCAAGGAGATCCCGGACTACAGCCTCGTCGTTGGAGTTCCGGGCAGGGTGGTAAGGGAGCTCAGAGACGATGAGATCGAGTGGACGAGGAAGAACGCCGAGATCTACATCGAACTTGCCGGGATGCATCTCTCCGGCAGGAAAAGGATCGAGTGATTAAAATGATCTCCCGCCTCATCTCCCACGTTCCCCACCTTCTTTTAAGGCCGGTTTACAACCTCTACGAGGACTACCTCCTCGAGAGGGTTAAGTCGGGAAAGGTTCCGAGGCACGTTGCCATAATAATGGACGGGAACAGGAGATGGGCGCGGAAGATGGAGAAGCCCCCGTGGTACGGCCACCTTTTCGGCTCCCGGAAGCTTGAGGAAATACTGGAGTGGTGCCGCGAGCTTGACATAAGGACCCTCACGGTCTACGCCTTCTCCACCGAGAACTTCAGGCGAAGCGAGGAGGAGGTAAACTCCCTCATGAACCTCTTTGAGGAGAAGTTCAGGGAGCTTATAAAAGACGAGAGGGTCCATAAGTACGGGATCAGGGTAAACGTCCTCGGGAGGAAGGAGCTTCTTCCGGATAACGTGAGGAAAGCCGCGGAAGAGGCGGAGAGGGCCACGAGGAAGTACAGAAACTACGTCCTCAACATAGCCCTCGCCTACGGGGGGAGGAGCGAGATAGTTGATGCGGTGAGGAACATCCTGAAGGACGCTCTGGCCGGGAGGATAAAACCTGAGGATGTGGATGAGGACCTCATCAGGGAATACCTCTACTACCCGAACATGCCCGATCCGGACGTGGTCATAAGAACAGGCGGGGAGGTAAGGATAAGCAACTTCCTGCTTTACCAGATCGCCTACAGCGAGCTGTTCTTTGCGGACGTTTACTTCCCGGAGTTCAGGAAGATAGACTTCCTCAGGATAATCCGCGAGTACCAGAAGAGGCAGAGGCGCTTCGGAAGGTAGGCCATCCTTTTTAAAATTTTCTAAAAGTTTATTAACGCCCGGGACGATCTTCCGGGGGGATGAGGATGGACTACAATGGATTGAGCCCCCGGATCAAAAAGGTGTACTCTCAGGTCAGGTACCTGGACGATTACCACTGGGAGATAACCGGCGATGAGATCGTCGGGGTCCACAAGAAGAGCAACGTTAAGATAACCATCGAGGTTGCCGGTAACAGGGAAGAAGCGGAGAAAATGGCGGAAAAAAGAGGCGAGGGAATCAGGATAATAGCCGTTCCCGACAGGAACGTTTTCTTCGTCCACAACGGGGTTTTCATACTCACCTACCGTTACCTCAAGGCGACCCTCTCGGACATAAACGACCACATAGTCTGGAACGGGTTCAGGGTGGTCGAGAAGGACGGAAAACTGGTTCAGGAGGATTTCTACGAGTACCTCGGCGGGGCGCTGATCAACCACATAAAGGACAACATGCTCGCCGGTCAGGACTACGTCTTCTGGCAGTTCCAAAGGTGTGAGGTGTGCGGGAAGTACGTGGACGTTGAGAACCTCGAGAACCACCTCAAGTGGCACGGGATAAAGCAACACGAGAGGAGCGAGGAGCTCTACGAGGTCTTCGAGATAAACTTCCGGGAGGGTAAGGTCTACAACAAGTACGGCGAGGAGGTCCCCTCCGGGGAGTTCAGCGAAGAGGCGAAGGAGTTCCTCGATGAGATAAAGGCCGGGATGGGTGGAAGGTGATCCCAGCTCCTCCCGACCGTGCGGGTGAACCCCGATGAACGTCCTGAGGCTCTTCAGGGAGAAGTACCTGCCCGGTTCCACAGTCAGCGTTATCTACGACGCCCATTCCTCCGCATGGAGGATCCCCCTCCTCCTGCTCATGCACGGGGTCCAGAAGGGGCACTTTGGAATCGTATCGAACTACTCCGGCACCATCGGGTCGCTCGTAAGAAAGGCCCGTGTCTCCGGCTGTGACATGGAGAACGCTTTAAAGGAGGGGAAACTCGCGGTCATAGACGTCTTCGGCTCAAAGTACGGATCGAGGGCGTCGCTTCCAAACGTTTTCTATCTGGATAGTGTCGATCCCCAGACCATCAACCCCAAGATAGATCGCATCTACGATACCCATCTCCGCGAGAACCTGAAGGGGGGACCCGTTCTCAGGCTGATCCACACGCTCGACGGTACTGCCCTCATGCTCGGAGAAGACCCCACCCTGAGGCTTCTCAACCAGACCATAACCTCCAAAGACCAGCGGTTACCGGATTCCGTGCTGGTTCTATCCCTGAACAGCGACGTTGTATCGACCGGATTCACGGCATGGGTTTCGGAGATCAGCGACTACCTGCTCCTCGCCAGATCCTGGTTGAAGGAGACGGAGTTCAGGGAGGTGCTCTACTTCCTATCCGCACCTTACGATGACTTCGAGCCCGTGGTTTACTCCCTGAGCGTTACGAAGAGAAGGGGAAGGGAAAAGATAAGGGTAAAGAGGATGTCCCGTTCATCCCCTGAACTTCGGCCTCCTCGAAAGGAGGAGGGGTAAAGGCCTCGGCCTGTAGGGAAATCCTTCCGTCTGGCCCTTTATCTCCCTTATGAGGTCCTCGAGCTGCATCTCGCGGTTTTCACCGCTCCTCTTCCTGACGGTTATCGTGTTCCCCTCCTTCTCCCTGCCGCCGACGACGATTATGTAGGGTATCCACTCCTTCTCGGCCTTCCTTATCTTCTTGCCGAGCCTGTCGCCCGTGTCGTCAACGTCGACCCTTATCCCTGCACCCTCCAGCTTCCCTGCCACGTAGAGGGCGTAATCCAGAACCCCCTCATCAACCGGAATGACCCTCGCCTGTATCGGGCTGAGCCACAGCGGGAAGGCCGGCTTGACGCCCTTTGCCTGAAGGCGAGCCTGCTTTTCAAGCATCGCGTACATCACGCGCTCTATGGCACCGCTCGGGGAGCAGTGGAGGATAAGCGGGTACCTCTCCTTCCCCTCCTCGTCGTAGTAGGTTATGCCGAACCTCTCGGCGTTCTCAACGTCTATCTGAACCGTGCTCAAGGCCGCGGCCTTGTCGAGGTTGTCAACGAAGTTGAACTCGAACTTCAGGATGAAGTAGAAGAACCTCTGGTCCCACATCTCCACGAGGACCGGCTTGTTGATTATCCTCGCCAGCTCGACGATGAAATCCCTGTGGGCTTCCCAGAAGTCCCTTGTAAAGCGTATGGCCACCTCGTAGTCCTCGGGAGTTAAGCCCACTCCTTTCAGGACCTCCATACTGAGTCTGTACTGCTTCTTGAACTCGTCCATGGCCTGCCTCAGATCCCCGGCAACGGTATGCATGTCCGGCATCGTGAAGGCCCTCAGCCTCCTGAGTCCAGACAGTTCCCCCCTCTTCTCCCTTCTGAAGGAGTAGCGCGTGAGCTCGTACATCCTGAGGGGCAGGTTCCGGTAGCTTATCGTGGCGTCCTTCTTTATGAGGAACTGACCGAAGCAGGCCGCAAACCTCAGGAAGAACTTCTTGTCCCCGCTCTTCACTACGTACTGCCTTGCGGGGAACCTGTTGAGGTACTTCTCGAGAGCCGGGTGCTCAAAGTCATACATTATCGGCGTCTCGACCTCCATCGCCCCGTACTCGATGACCTTCTCGGTAACGTACTGCTCGAGGAGTCCCTTTATCAGCCTGCCCTTCGGATAGTACCTGAGGTTTCCGGGGTCGCTTCCGGGTTCGTAGTCGGCAAGCTCGTGTTCGAGCATTATCCTGACGTGGGGCGGTTCCTTATCGGCCGCCCTGTTCTTGTTTATCTCGTAGTTCGCGAACTTCCTCAGGTTCTCGTGTCCGGTGAAGTCGAACTTCTCCACCTCCACGAGCTCGCCTTCGGGGGTGAGGACGTACCAGTAGCTCTTGAGTTCCTCCTCCTTCTCGAGGGCCACGTTCCGCTCCTCAACGTTTACCTTTCCCTCCGGGACTATCGTCCTGCTGAGTTCCGCCAGCGGGTGCCCCTTGCAGCTCAGCTTAAAGGCCTTGTAGTAGCCGAAGGGAGCGCGTTTGACCTCAAAGCCCTCCTCCCTCAGGCGCTTCTCGATCATCCTGAGTATCTCAAGGGCAGTCCCCGGCTCCGCCAGTTCACTGCTCAGGTGGGCGAAGGGGTACACGAAGACCTTTTTCGTTCCCACCCTGCCTGCCACGTCCTTTATCTCGGCTAAGGCCTTCTCCACGACCTCTTCCTGACCGCCCTCATCCACCTTCTCAACGCTTACGAAGACCGCCAGAACCTCGTCGAGCCTGCCCTTCCTTTCCTCATCACCTATGGGCTCGGGGTTCCTAATGGCCCTATCCTTCACCTCGTACTCGAGGTAGTCGCTGTGTATCAGAAGCATCCTCATTTTCAACACCACCCTGACTTCAATCCGGATCACTAAAACTTTTCCCCCTTCTTTATAAACCCTCCCGTATGGCAAAGGCTTAAAAAATCCGAACGGGAACTTTCATGGAGGTGGGAGGAATGGATGAAAAGAAGGCCATTAAAAACGGTGATCTCGTTCTTCCCGGAGATTACCTCGGGGTTATTGAAGAATACCTGCCCGGTGACGGCGTTCGAGAAGAGAACGGGGAACTCTACGCCATGAGGACGGGGAGGGTGAGGATAGATCCGGAGAGGATGGAAATAAGCGTTGAACCCGTAACGGACACACCGCCCCTTCCACAGGTCGGGGACGTCGTCATAGGAAAGGTCACGGACGTTAAGCCTCAGGTGGTCATCGTCCAGCTCGTTAAAATAGAGGGGGAGGACGAAAGAGAGATAGCCACCTCGAAGCTCGCCGGGATCCACGTCTCCCAGATAAAGGAGGGCTACGTGGAGGACGTATCCCGGGAGTTTAAGATAGGGGACATCGTAAGGGCCCGGGTGATAGCCAACGGGAAGAGCCCGATACAGCTCTCAACGAAGGGGAACGATTTCGGCGTGGTTTACGCCCTCTGTTCCAGATGCAGAACCCCCCTCGTCAGAAGGGGGCAAAAGCTCATCTGTCCCAGCTGCGGCCACGTTGAGACGAGGAAGCTCTCATCCCTCTACAGGAAACTGAAGGTGTGAACATGGCGAGGGCCAAGAGGGTAATAACGATCCACGTTCGCGATGACCGGGAGAAGGAAGAGCTCCTGAGGGAGATCCAGAGGCTGAACCTTCCGGCTTTCATATACGTTCACGGGAAGCTCAACGACCTCAAGATAAACGTTCAGGGGACGAAGGACGAGATCAGGGAAGCCCTCAGCAGGATAAGGGAGATACAAAACCGCGTCAGGGCAAAGCTATATCCGAACAGGAGGGGCCTTTACCGGTACTCGATCGATGACCTTCTCCGCAACTCCGGAAGCTCCGTTCCAACCCCGGTGCTGGTGAAGACGCTGGAACTGCTCGGGGAGGGCGTTGAGCTGAAGGGGAACGAACTGGTGACTTCCATGCCGTGGGAGGAGCTGGTTTCCATAACGAGAACGCTCGGTGAATACCTTGCGGAGATATCCCACCAGACCACCAGACAGATAAGGGAGGTCATCCTTCCTTTAGCATTGGCCAAAAACCTCGATCCCGTTGAGGTCATCGATCTACTCCTTCGGCTCAACCTCGCCGAATGGAAGGAGGATAAGTTTAAATACGAACTTGTGAAGAACAAGGAGCAGGCCATGGAGGAACTCCTTGGGTATCTGGAGGGTGAGAAGGATGAAGATTGAGGTCATCAAACGTGAGGGAAACGTCCTTGAGTTCTACCTTGAGGGTGAGGATCACACCTTCGCCAACCTGCTCAACGAGGTGCTCCACGAGAACGGGCACGTTACCTTTGCCGGCTACACCATCGAACATCCCATCCTCATGGCCAGAAAGCCAAAGTTCAAGATCGTAACCGACGGCGAGGTAACCCCGGAAAAGGCCCTCGAAGATGCAGCCCAAAAGATATTCAACAGGGCGAGGGAGACCCTCGAGGCGTGGAACTCCACCGTAAAAGGGTAAGCAGATCGGGAGGAAGTGAAGGCTTGAGGTATGAGAGGAACTTCACGGACAGGGGACTCTCAAAGTTCGGGGACTCCCTGGTAAATTTCGTCTTTTCGCTCGCCCTGAGCGAGTACCTCGGCGAACCCACCGGTGAGAGGGTTCCCAACTCCTCCCTCAGTATGGCCCTCGAGCTCGCAGGGTTGAGGAAGCTCGTGCCTCCAAGGACGGACGTGCACGGTAAGGGGGACGTAGCCGAGGCCCTCTTCGCCTACGCCTACCTCGAGGGCGTGATATCCATCGAAGAAGCCACCAGAATCCTGAGGGAGAACTTCACCCCCGACGTCGTCCACTTCTCGCGGAAGAAGGAAATCGTAGGCAGGGCCTTCGCCGGGGTCTTCAGGGTGATAGGCGAGAGGCTGGGCCTGTAAAATCAGAGGCTCGTCAGCAGTTCTATCAGGCCGTCCTTGGTCGGAACCTTTGAGAACTTCTCTGGATCTTTGATCTTCAGGAGGAGCGGGACGTCGCCGAAGAGCCTGAGAACCTTTCCGAAGGGTATGCTTCCTTCCCCTGGCAGGAGGTGGAGGTCCCCGACGCCGTAGGCGAGGGCATCCTCGGGTTCAACCTGCGGAAACAGCTTTCCGAAGTTGTCGTGTATCATAAGTATGATCGTCTTATCGGTCCCGAGCTTCAGGTCTTCGAGCAGCTTATCGGCGTTACCCTGAGCGCTCAGGAAGGCGTGGGCCACATCCAGGGCAAAACCAACGTTTTCCCTCTCCACGTTCTCAACCACGTACAGAGTGTCCTTCACGCTGTAGGTGTTCTCGAGGGCCAGTTTTATGTCGAAGGGCGCCGCCATCTCCGCGAGCTGCTGGATGGCCTCTATCTCGAGGTCCAGCCTCCCGGTCCTCCCGCTCTGCATCACTATTACCTTTGACCCGAGCTTTATGGCCACATCGACCATGGCCCTCGCAACGCGGAAGTGCCTGGTGTGGTAGATGTGGTCCCTGAGGTTCATGGATGTTGGCATCCTGACTATGTAATCTATACCGACCCCCCGGAGTGTCGTCTCGAGGTTCCTGAGATTTTTCTCAACGACGGCACCGTTTCGTATAATCCCGAGCGTGTGGGGAAATATCGATACGAAATCGTAGTTCTTTATCTTAACGTCCGCAAGCACCGAGGCGAGGGTTTTGTTCCTGTTAACAAGGTGCGGGTAGATCGTTATACCTATCTCCATACCAACCACCCACACCGGATTGACGGGGGAATATAAAAGCTTACCGAGGGCAGGGTTTAAAAGTCCAGAGGATAGATTTATGCAGGTGAGTGGATGAGGGAGAACATCTGGAAGTACGTGGCTCTCGTTCTCACGCTCCTCCTGACGGCTTCGAGCGTAACCGTCGTTCTGCTCTACATGCAGAACTCCGAGCTGGCCGGATGCAGTCCCCGGAACCTGACGGGTAACGTAACGCCTAAGGCTCCTCCAGTAGTGAGCTGTAACTTAACGCCATACAGGATTCAGATAGACGAACTCCAGAGACAGGTGGACTTCCTTAAGGCCCAGCTGAGGGAGCGGAACCTTCCGGAGGGCAACGTCACGATAGCTGTGGTCCCGATCTTTGGCCTCATAGACGATTACACCGCGCTCAGGGTCGTCACCACCCTCAGGGAAATAGCCAGAAACGATACCATAGGGGGTGTCGTGCTGTGGATAGAAAGCCCCGGGGGCTACGTGGGGCCCGTGAGGGAGATATATTCCGCCGTCAAAAAGCTCGATCTCATCAAGCCCGTGGTGGCCTACACCGGAGGAATCGCCGCTTCGGGCGGTTACTACGTAGCCGTCGGTGCCGGGAGGATAATAGCCGACCCTCTGGCGGAGGTGGGGAGCATAGGCGTCATCTACGTCCATTACAACTACCAGACGAACTATCAGCAGAACGGAATAGAGGTTGAGGTCTTCAAGACAGGACCCTACAAGGACATGGGTGCCGAATGGCGCGGTCTTACCGACGAGGAGAAGGCCATGATAAAGGAGACTGTTGATGCCTACTTCCAGGGCTTCCTTCAGGCTGTGAGCAGCGGACGGGGAATGGACATCAACGAGACGAAGAGATACGCAACTGGAAGGACGTGGTTGGCCATGAACGTTACGGGGAGTCTGGTTGACGAAACCGGCGACCTCGATCGCGCGATAAAATCCCTTGAGGAGAGTCTGAACGTGACCAGACCGCGGGTGGTAATCTACGAAGGCTCCACCTCCCACGACTTCGGGGTGTTCGGGAGCACCGCCCTGCTCCTCGACCCGAGGTACGTTGAGGCATACCTGAAAACGGGGAACGGGCGATGAGAATCGAAACCGGGATCTGGATAGTCGTTTCCCTGATAGTCCTCTACCTCGTGTGGGAGACGGTCAGTCCAGTCCTATCTCCGATCATACTGGCCGTGACGCTCGCCTACATCCTCTACCCCTTCCACGAAGGACTGTCGGAAAAAACGGGCAACAGGCTCTCGGCCTTGATCATAACGGGCCTTCTAACCCTGCTCACCTTTCTTTTCATGATAGGCTTTGCCCTCTGGATAAACGACGTCAAGAGCTCCCTCGCTTATTACCTCGACGTCTCATTCAGGTGGCTCCTTCACAGGAACCTCCCCGATTCCGTCTACGAGCTCCTTCGGAGGCTTGCCGAGGATATTCCAAGGCGCTTTGAGGAATACGTGCTCGGCTACACCTACTCCCTGCCGAAGCTCTCCCTTCAGGCGATAGTCATGCTCTTCTCCTTCTACGGCATCCTCGTTAACGCAAAGAGCATAAAAAGGGAAGTTTACTCCCTTCTCCCGCCGGAAAACAGGAAGCTGGCCATAAAGCTCATTGAGAGCGCCGGTGAGACGCTTCACAACCTGCTCCGCGGCTGGCTGACGATCAGTATCATCAAGGGCTCCTTCACAGCTGTCGGGTTCTTCCTCTTCGGCCTCTCCGGTCCCGGTGGTGCCATAGCGGCGGGTATCTTCACCGTCATCTTTGAGCTCCTTCCGGTTCTGGGCGGTGGCTCGTCTGGCTCGCCGGAGTGGTTTACATGGCAGGCAACGGTAACGTCCCCGGCGCGGTCCTTTTTGCGCTCTACGGGATCACCTTCATCTCGCCCCTTCCCGACGTAATCCTCAGGTCAAGGCTGAAGGAACGCTGGAAGGGGGTCAACTCCCTCGTCTCCCTCGTTGGAATCTTCGGCGGTTACTTCGCCTTTGGGTTCGTGGGGATCATAATCGGCCCGGTTGCCCTCTCTCTACTTGCCACCCTCATAGGCGAGTGGAAGGATATCAAGGAGAGGGGGTAACCCGCTGGGTATAAAAGGGATCTCTCCCCTACCCTTCCGGTGATGTTCGTGATAATCCGCACTCCGCGAAGGCTCCACCTCGGTCTGATAGATCCGTCAGGCACTTTCGGGAGACGCTTTGGAAGCCTCGGGGTAGCACTGGAAGGCGGTTACGAGGTCAGGATAGAGAATAGCGGGGAGGGAAAAATAGTGGCCCGGGGAGAGGACAGGAAGACCGTAGGGTTCACAATGGAGAGGATGAACCATGCCTACGGAACGGGTCTGGGTTACACCGTTGAGGTCAGAAAGGCCATCCCCCGGCACGTCGGCCTCGGCTCCACGACCCAGCTCAGCCTCGCGGTGGCAACCGGAATAGCCCGCCTCAGTGGTCTCAACGCGTCCGTGGAAGAGCTCGCCCTGACTCTCGGAAGGGGGCGGAACAGCGGGGCGGGTATCTACTCCTTCGCCTACGGCGGCTTCGTCGTCGACGGAGGGGTTAGGGACGGCATCCCCCCGCTGATATTCAGGGAAGACTTCCCACAGGAATGGGGCTTTCTCCTGATCATCCCGGAACTCAGGCCGGGTTTTGACGAGGAGGAGGAAAAACCGGTCATGGAGAGCGTCACGGGGAGCAGGGAGGCGGCCATGGAGATAAGCCACAGGATACTTCTCGGTCTGTTGCCGGCCCTGAGGGAAGGGGACATCAGAACGTTTGGAAAACACCTCTCGGCCATACAGACGCTTGTAGGGAAGCACTTTGAGAGCTATCAGGGAGGGGAGTTCAGGGAGGACGTGAGCCTTTTACTCGAATTCCTGAGGGAGAACTCCTACGGATACGGGCAGAGTTCATGGGGCCCAACCGTCTACGGCCTCATCCACCTGAAAGAGTTCGAAAGGCTCAGAGGAGAGGCGGTTGATTTCCTCAGGGAGCACGGCCTCAGGGCGAAGGTTGAAGCCGGCATTCCGAACAACAGGGGTTTCACGATGGAAGAATCCGGAGGGGAGCGAGATGGGAATCGACCGCTTCATCGGAATTAACCAAGAGAATGAAAAGGTCCGGCACCTCGTGGAAACCCTGAGGAGCCTCGGGCTGGAATGCGCCAGAACCATCGAGGAGAAAATTGACCTGCAGTTTTCCGCTCTGGAAAATCTTCACGAGAATTTGAACAACGATGAGCTCTTCATCAAACTCGTGCTTGCCAATGCCATCGTCTCCTACCAGCTCAGCGGTAAGGGCGAGGACTGGTGGTGGGAGTTCTCCCGCCACTTTTCCATAAACAAAGAGGTAGGAAGCATAAAAAAAGCTTATGCGAGCTTTTTACCCAGCTCCCGGACGAACAGGCGTCTGGTGGGAGCCAAGCTCAAACGCCTGGAAAGGCTTGAACCCTTTCTCAGGGGACTAAACATCGATGACCTTAAAGAATATTATGATAATATGCTCAGGCTGAGGGATGATCTGGCAAAAGCGCTGAACTCAGGGAAAGATGCCAAAACAATCGTCTTCGCGGTTAAGATGTTCGGCTACGCCGCCAGGATAGCTTTTAAGAAGTTTAAGCCGTACCCGATGGAGATTCCGATCCCGGAGGATGTGCGGATACTGAGGTATACGAAACGCTTCACCACCGAACCGCCCGGGAGTTTCTGGGGCAGGATCGGACGGCAGACGGGAATCCCTCCGCTCCACATTGATTCCCTCGTGTGGCCGGCACTGGGGAAAAATGACGAAGTGATGGCACGCCTCAAAAGGCACTGTCCCAGATGGAGGCTCGTTCTTGAGATAACTGAAATTTAGTCAAGAGTGGAAAGGGGAGCGACGGGAACGAACTTATGGGGACTGTTTTCTCATCCAACAACTACCTTCGATCAAAAGGAAAAGATTTTATACCTCAAACGTTGGTTTATATTTGAACTGTAATGAAGGAGGAGTTGCCTATGCTATGGGGATTTGAACTTGAGTTCAAACAGAGCCTTCGGACCAAGAAGCTCTGGGTAATACTTGGGGTCATGATGTTGCTCTACATACCCACCTTTTACATCCAAAAAACAACCGGGGTTGAGGTGAAAAGCGTTCAGGAGGCGGTTTCGATCCTTGTTGGAAGCGTCACTGGATTCGGCGGCTTTTTCATCGCCATCCTCGCCCTCCTGATAGGGGCCACGGCGATAAACGGCGAGATAGAAAAGGGTACCCTCCGCGTTGCCATGAGCAAACCTGTGAAGAGGTTGAGTTACATAGGCGGTAAGTTCCTCGCGCATACGTTGATCGTGCTCCTGGCCCTTATCCTGACGACGTTCGTCGGGGTAGCGGGCTTAAAGTGGCTCGGTGCCCCGATAGAAGGTAAGCTAATCACAGAATCGCTCCTGCTCAACGGCCTGCTGATGCTGGCGATGGTGCAGTTGATAGCCCTGGGATACATACTCTCAACAACCATCAGATCTTCAAGCACGGCCCTCGGGGTGGCGCTGGTTCTCGTCTTCGTGGCCTTTATGATAATGCCGGCGATCGTCCAGTACATGGCAGCCAAGGACACCGTACTGAACAACAATCCCGATCTTAACGCCTTCCGGGATAAGAGCCGGGAGTACAGGACCAGGTATCTTTTCTACGACCCACTGGAGCAGATAAACATCATAGTAAACGATGCCACGGAGGTAAGCGGTGAATCCGGCAGAGAGAAGGTTGAATACGTTGGGATCTCAAGGGGCATAGCGAAGAATCCGATCAACTTCGGTATACTCATCGGACTTCCCTTCGTTTATCTGGCCGCTTCCCTATACCGCTTCACCCGTATGGACCTGAGGTGATCACATGATCAGGATAGAGAACCTCGTTAAGGCTTACAACGGTTTCCGTGCGCTGGATGGTCTGAACCTCGAGGTTAGAGCTGGCCAGATCTACGGCTTTCTTGGGCCGAACGGTGCTGGTAAGAGCACGACCATACTCAGCACTCTGGGGTTGATTTTCCCACAGGAGGGCAGGATAAGGCTCTTTGACCTCGAGGTCTTCAACGGTGGAAGGTTCGACGAGAAAAACCTCGTAAGGGCCAAGTTCAGGATAGGTTACATGCCCGAACAGGCGGCCCTCTGGGACTTCCTAACGCCCGTTCAGACCCTCGAGATCATATCGGACGCCTTCGGGATCCCAAAATCCGAGAGGGAGAAGCGCATCAGGGAACTCCTTCAGCGGGTTAACCTGTGGGAGGAGAGGAACAGGAAGGTGGGCAAGTTCTCAAAGGGAATGGAACAGCGCCTCCTTCTCGCCCAGGCGCTCATAAACGATCCGGATCTTCTAATACTCGACGAGCCAATGAGCGGCCTCGATCCCCTGGGAATAGCCGAGTTCAAGGAGATAATCCGGGAGGAGAAGAAGGCCGGCAAAACAGTCTTCTTCTCGAGCCACATACTGGCTCACGTTGAGGAGATATGCGACACCGTTGGGGTCATAGTGAAGGGGAGGCTTGTGATGGAGGGAAAAATAGAAAGCATCAAACGGGAATTCCTCGGGAAGGCGGGCTACACCATAATCGTAGAAACGAACCTTCCCGTGGACTTTGGGGGGTCAGGGTGGAAGGTCAGTTCCATTGGGGACAGAAAGTACCGCATAACGGCCGCTGAGGACATCAGGGAAGAGCTAAACGACTTCATCGTTTCAAAGGGAGCCAAGATACTCTCCATGAAGGTGAAGGAACCCAGCCTCGAGGAGATATTCCTGAATACGGTGGAATAATTGGGGGGGGCTAAACGCTGGCCCTCTCAAACTCCTCCTTTCTATCCAGCGGCTTTGTGGCGTCGATGCCCCACTTTGTCGTGAGGCTCTTCTCCGAGGAAGGATCGAGGGAACTGCCCCGGGCGTTGGGAACCACAACGAGGTCCCTATCCGCCTGAAAGCGGGTGGCTATGGCCCATTCAACCTCGCGGTCGTCGTATATGTTTACGTCCTCGTCCACCACAACAACGTGCTTAAGGCTCGGGTGCCCGGCGAAGGCGGCCAGAATGGCGTTTTTCCCATCGCCGTCGTGCTGCTTTGTGATGGAAACGATGGCATGGAGCCACATGGCACCGCCTTCCGTTAGTCTCACGCCGTGCACCCTCGGAACAACCTGCTTAACACTCCTGTAAATCTGCGGTTCCTTTGGAAGGCCCATCAGCATGTAGTGCTCGTAGCCCCCCGGAAGCAACGCATGGAAAACCGGCTCATCAACGTGATACATCCTCTCAAAGACCACAACCGGCTGTTCTCTAATGTGATCGTAGGTTCCGGTTATGTCGACGAAGGGGCCTTCCCTGTCAAGCTCGGGAAGGATCTTCGCCTCGAAGACGAACTCCGTCTCCACCGGAACGGGAATTCCGTTCATGTTGAAGACCTCAAGGGGCTTTCCAAAGGCCATTCTGCTCATGGCCGATGCAATCTCCAGCTCGCTCACCCCATAGGGCACGCTCGTTGCCCCGGCAAGGAGAAGGTGCACCGGACTGCCGACGATTATCCTGACATCCAGCTCCTCTCCGCGTTCGGCTCTGGCATTCCACATCGCGTAAAGATGCCTCGGAACGAGCCTTATGGTACCGGTCTTCTCATCCGTCACCATTATCCTGTGGAAGGATGTGTTGACGAAACCCTTCTCGTCCCGGGCTATCACCATGGCCGATGTGAAGTACTGCCCCCCATCCTTCGGGTAGTACTTTGGAATCGGAAGCTCTCTGAGGGAAAAGTCCCCCGTGGAGTTCTTCGTAAAAGGCGCCCGTTCAACGGTTTTCCACGGTTCCGGGTTCTCCATTGCTTCGGCTATGAAATGGGGAAGGTTGTCCCTCTCCGTTCCGAGGTAACCGGCTATCCTCTCGCGGGTGCTCCACACGTTCCCGGCCACGACCCAGCCGTCAACGTCCCTGAAGAGAACGGGCCTATCGCGATACTTCAGCAGGTACCGGGTTATCTCAAGCTCCTTTTTCACGGGCTTCTCGATGACTACCGTATCCTCAAAACTCTCAACTATTTCCCCGAGCATTCCACCACCTTCACTCGGTGTTCCAAAAGGTCTATAAATCCTTTTTCCAGACCCCCGATGATTGGCATGCCCATGGTAACCTTTCGCATTCCCGACAGTTCGGCACTGGTCAGGGTGGAGAAGGCCGATCCCAAGGTTTACTTCAGGATATACGACTTCCTGACCTACAGGAAAAGTTTCGGGAAGTGGGAAAAGCCCGAGAGCCTCTACGACCCCTACGAGAGGACCTTTCCGGTGGGCCTCCTCCCGAGGGTTAAGAAGTTCCTCAACTCCACGGGCTATAGAGTAAGGATCAGGGATGAAAGGAAGGTCAGGGGGACGAGGATCGATTCACGCTGGAACGAGGACTACCTCCTGAGAAAATACCAGCAGCGTGCCGTCAGGAGCGCCCTGAGGGGAAAAATGGGGGTCCTCGCCCTTCCAGTAGGCAGTGGCAAAACCGTTGTTGGCCTGCGTATAATCCACGAGCTTGGCCTTTCGGCCCTCGTTGTGGTCCACACCAAGGAGCTCCTCTACCAGTGGGCCGGGAAGATCGAGGAGGTTCTGAACATCAGGCCCGGTCTGGTCGGGGACAACAGGTGGGAGGAGGGAGAGGTTACGGTTGCGATGATCCAGACGCTGCTCTCCCGTGGCGTTGAGAAGCTGGAAAGGGACTACGGTGTCGTCATGTTCGACGAGTGCCACAGAACTTCGGCCGCCGAGAAGTTCTACACCCTCGGTCTATCCCTTCCGCAGGTTTACCGCTTCGGCCTCTCGGCGACACCGTGGAGGCGCGTCAGGGGAGAGGAAATGAAGATAGAGGCAGTGGTGGGCCCGATTCTGATGGAGATCAGGGCCGAGGATCTGATAAGGGAGAAGTTCCTCGCGAAGCCCAGATTCGAGGTGATAACGTACGAATCGAAAATGCCCTCGTTAAGTGAACACTACAGAGAACTCTACGAGGATGCGATAATTAACAACGACGAGAGGAACGGGGCGATAGTCGAAAAGGCCCTTGAACTGGTGAAGAAGGGCCACCGCGTTTTGATAGACGTGAAGCGCATAGAACACGGCAGGATACTAAAGAGGATGCTCGAGAAAGCCGGCGTAAAGGCCGAGTTCCTGAGTTCCCAGAGCCCCAACAGGTGGGAGGTTCTGGAGGAATTCAAGGAGGGAAAGATTCCGGTTCTCATCTCCACGCTCCTCAAAGAGGGCGTCGATATACCCGAGATATCGGCCATAATCCTCGCGGGGGGAGGAAAGAGCGACATAATGACCATCCAGACCATAGGACGCGCCCTGAGGCCCAAAAAAAGAATGAAGGCGGTTATAGTGGACGTTCAGGATGAGGATCCCCTTCTCTTCACGCACTTCATAGAGAGGCAGAAGGCCCTCAAGCAGTACTACGGCAGGTACTACGACCACTCAAAGTTCAAGGAGGGCGTCTCCGAAGAGGGCCGCCCTCGTAAGGGCCCGTGAGTAGCGCTCGAACATCTCCCGCTTCGCCTTCTCGATGCCCCTTCCCCCGCCCCGGAACTCTATCCCGTCGTAGGTTATTCTCCAGAGGATAAGCCCCTCCGGGGGAGCGGGGGGTACTTTTCTGTCGTAGCGACCTTCAAGCATACCCTTAATCTCACCGGGTTCCATCAGACCGAGACCGCATAACCTGATGGCGTTAACTATTCTCCTCGCCATCTCCCAGAGGAAGCTCCTTCCTTCGAGCTCTATCACGTAGTAGCCGTGGCGTTTTTCAACGTCGACCCTCAGGAGCTCCCTGATCCTGTCCTTCCCCGGTTCCAGCCTCGCGAAGGCCGAGAAGTCGTGCCTTCCGACGAAGAGGGAGGCGCATTCCTCCATTCCCGGGGGATCGAGGCCCTCGTCCACGAGGTAGTACCTGTAGGTCTTGGAGAGCGCTTGAAAGCGCGGGTGAAACCCCTCGGGAACCTCCGCAACTCCAAGAACCCAGACGTCCCTGAGGTTGTGGTTGAGGACCTCAGGCCTCACCAGATCCGCCCTCTCGGTAGCGTCGAAGGAGACGACGTTGAAGAGCGCCGAGACACCCCTGTCGGTTCTCGATGCCCCCATAAAGTTCGAGCTCCTGGCGTCTTTTATTATCCCGAGCTTTGAGAGGACCCTTATGAGTTCCCCCTCGACGGTTCTTACATCGGGCTGCCTCTGAAAGCCGTGGAAGGCCGTGCCGTCGTAGGCCACCCTGAGTGCGAACCTCATGCTAACCGATCCGCGGGGGGGTATAAAACGCTTTGCATCGAACGTCGCGAACTTTGAGGTGGCGTGGGTGCCGTACAAAGGGATGGAAAAAAGGATCAGATGTAGGGTTCCCTGTAGAGGGGTTTTAGAAACAGCTCGAAGACCGCCACGGGCATTTCGATCCCCCAGTTCTCCAGAACCTCCGGGTGGATCTCGCCTATAATCCCGGCTTCCTCGCCGTTGAGGACCACTCTACCAGCCCTCCCGGGTATGAAGCTGGGGTGATCGAGTTCCCTGAGCTCGTATTCGAACCCGAGGTGCCGCATTACGCTCTCGAGTATCTCCTTGGCCTCGGTGAAGGTCACGCGCGGATGAGCTAAGGCCACGGCCAGCTTGCTTTCGCTGACGGTCCTCGTTTCCCTTTCCTCGTCTATCAGGGTGACCTTACCGACCTCGAAGATCCTCTGGGGGTACTCCTCGTGGGTGTTCTGGCTGAGGAAGTCCAGCAGGGAGGGGGTGAGCCACACCCTGAGGGCCGACCACTTGGGACTTATCGGGTTCTCTATCTCCACCAGATCCGAAGGCGGGTGGAGGGAGTTACCTTCCCCTGGTTCGAGGCGCATCTTCCCGTACTGAGCCTCAGCGTTCGTGAGGTTGAAGGTCATCACCTCCTGCAGGCCGAAGCCCACCATGAGCTCCCTGACGGCATCCTCGAACTCAACGAACCTATCTGCCCTTCCCTGCACCGCGAGCTCCGGCTCTTCGGGCTCGATCTCGTTGTAGCCGTAGGCGATAAGGACATCCTCGAGAACGTCCCTCGCGTGCATTATGTCGTCGCGGAAGGCCGGGTAGAGAAGCCTCGCCTTCCCCCCTTCCAGCTCAACGCGGTACATCATGCGCTCCAGAAGGTCCTTTATGTCCCCATCACCAAGCTCCAGCCCGCTGAGCCTTTTGATGTACTCCAGATCGACCTCGAAGGCCTTTGGGGTTAGATCGGGCGTTTCTATCTCAAAGTCGGGATAGATTACCCTAACGCTCTTTATCCTCCCACCACGCTCCGCGAGGGCCGTTACAACCACGTTCAGGGCCAGCATTATCTTTTTCAGATCCCAGCCGGTAACGTCGACGAAAACGTTCCGAGTTTCGGTGGTCACCCTTCCGGTGACCTCGGAGTTTATGATCGGTGGCATCGAAAGGACCTTCCCCTCGCTGTCAACGAGGAGCGGGTAAAGGGGCCTGTCCCGAATCAGATGCCCGTACTCCCTTCCCTTCTCGTGCCTCTCGAGGATCCCCTCGAGGGTGAGCTCCTCCGTGAACCCGAGGGGGACGAACTTCTCGTCCTTCTCGGCCGCCCGGTAGTAAACGGGTGGCTTTATCCTGTCAAAGTCGAAGATGCCTATCGCCACCTCCCTCCTTCTCCTTCCGAAGGTTAGCGCCACCTTCTCCTGAAGGTTTATCATCTGTCTGACGGCTTCCTCGCTCAGCTCCAGCCCCTCAACGACGGCGTAGACACCGTAGGGTCGGATGTCCCTCAGTTTTTCGTCAACGTAAACCGTAACCCTGCTCTTTTCCATCCGGTATTCGGGAAGGCCCCTCTCCAGACCGAGGGCGAACCTGATCTGCCTCGCTATGCCCTCGGCACTCCAGAGGTCCGGCCTGTTGGTATCCTTTGAGTCCACCTTGAAATAGACCTCGCCGTCCTCCTCCCGGACGTCGTCCATCTCACATTTGGCGTAGAGGAAGAGATCGTCCCACTCATCGACCCTGAATTCCTTCCCGACGAGCCCTTCAAGATCCCTCTTTGAAACCTCGAACTTCGGCACTTCGATCACCTCACCAGACCAGTTTCGCCTCTCTGAGCCACCCCAAATCGTAGCTGAAGAGGTACCTGATGTCGTCTATTCCAAGCTTGAACATGGCCAGTCTGTCTATGCCTATTCCCCACGCTATCACCGGGACGTCTATTCCAAGGGCCCTCGTCATCTCCTCCCTGAAGATGCCCGCACCTCCGAACTCAACCCATCCAAGCTCCTCGTGGTAGGCGCTCATCTGAACGCTCGGCTCCGTGAAGGGATAGTAATCGGGCAAAAACTTTACCTTCCGGGCCCCGGCTATCTCCACCGCAAAGCGCCTGAGTATGCCGAGCAGGTGTTTGAAGTTGAGTTCCTCACCCGCAACGAAGCCGTCTATCTGGTTGAACTCTATCAGGTGGGTCCTATCAAGAACATCCGGTCTGAAGACGCGCTGAATTGTGAAGTACTTCCCGGGGATCTCGATGCCCTCGGAGAGCCTTCTCGCGTCCACCGCAGTTCCGTGGGCACGGGGCATGAGCAGCATGGCCCTCTCCGGGGACCAGACGTAGCCCCATCCTCTGGAACCGGCGAGTCCCCTCTCGTGGGCCGTCCTCACCCTCTCCACGAGTTCCCTTCCGGGCAACCGCCCGCTCTTCGGGTATTTGAGCTGATAGGTATCGGTCCAGTCCCTCGCCGGGTGGTTCTGGGGCTGGAAGAGGGCATCGAAGTTCCAGAACTGGGTTTCTATGAGGCTGTCGACCGTCATCTCTATGAAGCCCATCTCAACGAGCCTTCTCCTCAGCCTGTCGAGGAAGGCCCTGTAGGGCTGCTTCTTGCCGGGATGTACCTTTCTGACAGGGGCGTGGATGTTGAAGCGCTTGAACTCGACCTCCCGCCATTTTCCGGACTTTATGAGCTCCGGGGTGAGGTTGGATACCTCTTTCTTCAGCTCGATGCCCTTCCTTACGAGCTCCTCTCCTTCGGGGGTTATCTCAACGAACCTCTCGGTCAGGGTGTCCTCCTCTCCAACCTTTCTCCTCTTGAGCTCCTTAACCGGGATTATTTTCTCGATCTCGGCTACGGGGACCGCTTCCCTCCCGGCGAGGAGTTTTAAAGCCCTGTCAATCGGCCTTTCCTCAGCTTTCATCCCTTTTTCCGTTATTTCGAGTGTTAACTTTCCCCCTTCCTTTCCGATGGACGCCCAGCCTTCCCTCCTCAGAAGGCCGACTATGGGCTTCAGCTCCTCATCGCTGAGGACCCCTCTAAGGTCGTCGAGGGTAACCTTTCCCCGCTCCCTGAGGATCCTCAGGGCCCTCCACTCGGGAAGGCCTCTTCTAACGTATTCCCTCCCCGTCCCGGTCAGTCTCACCACCCTTTCGCTCCTCTCATGGAGCTTCGCCAGTCCTTTACTCTGCAGACCAAGGACTGAACGCATTACGGCAACCTGATCGAGGCCGGTTCTCTCGACGAGCTCTTCGAATCTGGCCTTTTTAACCTCGTTGAGCTTTAGGAGCGTGAGTTTCTCCTGATAGCTTAACTCCATAGGGGCACCTCCCGATGGGGTTTGAGAAGGAGTTACTTAAAAATTGTGGTGGAAAGAAAAGATCAGCCCCTGTGGGGGAAGAAGACGACCTTCCCGGTCTTCCCGGCCCTCATCAACTCGAAGGCCTCTTCAAACTTCTCAAAGCCTTTGTACCTGTGGGTGATTATAGGGTCGAGGTTTAACTTTCCGCTCTGAATGAGGCTCGACACGGTGTACCACGTCTCCCAGAGGTGCCTTCCGGTTATCCCGTGAACCTCGAGGGCCTTGAATATGATGAGGTTGTTGACGTCAAGGGTAACGTCGCGCGGGTAGAGCCCGAGCAGGGAAACCCTCCCTCCGGGCGTGGTGGCCTTTAAACCCTGTTCAAGCGCCTTCGGGGCGCCGCTGAACTCGAGGAACACCTCAACGCCGGCTCCGTCTGTGACATCCATCACGAACTTAACCGGATCCTCCTCGAATGGGTTAACGACGTAATCGGCACCGACCTTTCTGGCAAGTTCCCTCCTGAAATCGCTCGGTTCGCTCACTATGACCGGGTAGGCTCCCGATGCCTTGGCAACCGTTATCCCGAGAAGCCCGAGAGGTCCGGCACCGGTAATCAGGGTGCTCCTCCCCGCTATTGGACCGGCCAGCACGGTGTCAACGGCGTTTCCAAGGGGCTCCTGAAGGGCCGCATGTTCCGGCTTCATGTTCCGGGGGTTCTTCCAGGCGTTCCGGGCTGGAACTATAGCGTACTCCGCAAAGACGCCGTCCATATCCACACCGAATATCTTCGTGTTCTGGCAGACGTGGTAGCGGTTGTGCCTGCAGGCGTAGCACCTGCCGCAGACGATGTGAGTCTCGGCGCTTATGTAATCCCCAACCTCGATATCATCCACACCAGGGCCGACTTCTACGACCTCTCCCGCGACCTCATGCCCCATTATCTGGGGGGGCTTGATCCTGCTCTGGGCCCACTCGTTCCACTCGTAAATGTGGAGATCCGTCCCGCAGATTGTGGTTGCGAGAACTTTGATGAGAACTTCCCCGGGGCCGGGTTCCGGAACGTCGACCTCAACGAGCTCGGCGCCGTAAGCGGGCCGGGTTTTCATAATGGCTTCCATCTTCTCCGCCATGGGAATCATCTCCTTAACATTACAACGACTGTTTGAATAGGATGATATAAACCTTTTGCGCTTCCCACCCATCGGAAACCTTATATCTCCCTTTGAGTATTTTAACTTCGGTAAGGGGGTCCAACAATGGCAGTGATAGTGGTAACGGGGAGGGGCGGCGCCGGAAAGACAACGACGACGGCCAACCTGAGCACTTATCTGGCTATGAAGGAATACAGGGTTCTGGCGGTTGACGGCGATCTCTACCTCCCGAACCTCGGCTTTCACTTCGGACTCGATACGGTGAAGTACACCCTTCACTCCGTTCTGAGGGACCCGGAAGTTGAACCGGAGTGGGCCATATACCGACACCCCCAGACGGGGGTTCACGTTATGCCGGGCAGCACGAAGCTTCAGGATGTCGTGGGTGTTACCCCCCCAAAGCTCGTGGAGGTCCTTGAGAGGGTTAAATACAAGTTCGGTGTCGTTTTCGTTGACTCTCCCACCGGGGTACCCTTCGATACCCTCCCGACTTTTGAGATAGCCGATTATCAGATCATAGTCGTTGAGATCGAGCGTTCTCCGATATACTCCTTCGAGATGATGGTTAAGAACGAGATCGAGAAGCTGAAGGTTCTCGGTGAGAGGTACAACCTCAACATAGGCGTTGTGCTCAACAAGGTGAGGGAATCAGCCGACGTTGTCAATCACATAATTGAGGCCATAGAGAACGATCTGGACGTCCCGGTTATCGGATGGATCCCCTTCGATTACAACGTTCCGGAATCCATAAACGCGGGCATTCCCATAATCAAGTACTTCCCGGAAAGCGATGCGGCGGTGGCCTTCCGCGAAACCGGGGAGGTACTCGAGGACTGGATATTCGGCTGATCGTGGGGTGGTGTTATGAACGTGGAAGAGCTCGTGGATAAGGTGGCAAAGGGGGAGATAAAGCTTCACCTCGTTGAGAAGTACACCAACGGCGATAAGAGACTGGCAACTGAAATAAGGAGGAAGGCTCTGGAGAGGAAGCTTGGAGTAAAGCTCGATAACATAGGGCACTACTCAATCGACCCGGATCTTTTGATAGGGAGGAACATAGAGAACATGATAGGCGTCGTCCAGATCCCGATGGGCGTGGCCGGACCTCTTAAGATAAACGGGGAGTACGCCAGGGGAGAGTTCTACGTCCCGCTGGCGACCACGGAAGGGGCACTCGTTGCGAGCGTGAACAGGGGCTGCTCGGCCCTAACGGAAGCTGGCGGTGTTAAGACAACCCTCATAGACGACAAGATGACGAGGGCGCCCCTTTTGAAATGCCCCGATGCGAGGAGGGCGAGAGAGGTTGCGGAATGGGTGCGGGAGAACCTCGACTACCTCCAGGAAAAGGCCGTGAGCAGGGTTACCCGGCACGGAAGGCTGAGAGGAGTTAAACCGTACATAGTCGGCAACAACCTCTACCTCCGCTTCGAGTTCGAGACAGGCGATGCGATGGGCATGAACATGGTGACGATAGCGAGCGAGGAGATAATGAAGCTCATCGAGGAGAAGTTTCCCGACGTTAAGTACCTCGCCCTATCGGGTAACCTCTGCGTCGACAAGAAGCCAAACGCCATGAACTTCATCAACGGAAGGGGCAAGAGGGTCATAGCCGAGGCCGTTATACCGAGGGAGATCGTGGAGCGGAAGCTGAAGACAACGCCGGAGCTCATAGCCGAGGTGAACTACAGGAAGAACCTCGTCGGCTCGGCTCAGGCCGCCTCTTACGGATTCAACGCCCACTTCGGCAACATAGTAGGTGCCATATTCCTTGCAACTGGCCAAGATGAGGCCCAGATTACGGAAGGCTCGCACGGCATAACCCTGGCCGAAGTGACCCCGGAGGGGGATCTATACGTAAGCGTCACGATGCCGAGCCTTGAGATAGGGACCGTGGGCGGTGGAACGCGCGTGCCAACCCAGAGGGAAGCCCTGAGCATAATGGGCGTTGCCGGTGGGGGGGACCCGCCGGGAACCAACGCCAAGAAGTTCGCCGAGATAGTTGCGGGAGCGGTTCTGGCCGGGGAGGTTTCGCTTTTAGCGGCCATAGCGGCGAAGCACCTCGCGAGGGCCCATAAGGAGCTTGGAAGGTGAGCTAATCGAACTCGCTTTCCCCGTAGCTTTTTTTCAGGCTTTGCACGAGAAGTGTCATGGCAAAGGTAAGGGCCAGAATGGCTGGCATATGCATGATACCTCCGACATATGCAAGGAAAATCCCGGGGATTCCTAAAAGTGCCTGCAGGACATTTAAACGCCATCCCTATAATTTTCAAGGAAATCGAAAAAGTATCGGTATTCAGGAGGAAATCTCCCGAATCTTCTTCCTCACGAGCTGATTCACCAGCTTTCCATCCGCCCTGCCGCGGAGTCTGGCCATTGCCCGTCCCATTATCATGCCCATCGCTCCCATTCCCTTCGCCTTTATGACCTCAATGTTGGCCGCTATCACCTCGTCCACTATGCTTTCCACTTCAGCTTCGCTCAGGAGCGTCAGGCCCTTCTCCTCCGCCACCCGGGATGCCGATTTTTCCGGATTCCTGGCGAGCTCCTTGAATATCTCCTCGAAGGCTTCCTTCGCTATCCTTCCGCGGAGGTAGAGGTCAAACGCCTCCCTTATGTGGTCGTCCGTGATATTCTCGATTGGAACCTCCTTCCTCAGCCCCCGGAGCACCACCACGAGGATCGAAGCCGCTAAAGAGGGTTTGACACCCATCTCCACGAGCTCCTCGAAGAGCTCATCGCGCTCCTCGTTGACGAGGGTCTCGGCGAGGCTCCTGTCTATTTTATATTCCCTCACGTAGCGTTCAACGCGCTCCTGAGGGAGCTCCGGAAGGTTCGCCAGAATTTCTTCCTTCATTTCGGGGGTTACCTGTATCGGCGGGATGTCGGTTTCGGGGTACATCCTCGCCTTCCCCGGGAGCGGGCGCATGTACTGGGTGTTTCCGTCCGGCAGGGCCCTCCTCGTTTCTTCCGGAACTCCGTGAAGCGCTTCCCTTGCCCTTTTGACGACCTCACTGAGGGCCTTCCTGCAGACCTCTTCCTCCCCGGCCACGAGAACGAAGGCATCCTCCTCTCCAAGCCCGAGTTCTTCAACAACCGCCCTAACCTCACCTTCGGTAATTCCATAATTCGGCAATTCGTCGATGTGGAAGATGCCCCTAACGTACTTCTTTGCCCTGTCGGCCATCTCAGTTCCCAGTCTCCTTCCCGGCTCTATCTCCCTTCCTATGAGACCCCTGAACCCCGGGAGTTTGACCGCGAGGACTTTGCCGCCCCCTTCTATCGCCTTCCGGATTATCCTCGAACCGGTGTTCGTGAAGATCCCGGTCACGTCCCGGAAGTCCTCCTTCAGATCCTCCTCTTTAACCCCCCTCCTCGCGAGTTCGTCCCTTATCTCGAGGAGTTTCAGCTGCCTCTCGACCTCGCGCTCTATGATCACTGGAATCATATCCAGCTCCTGAACGCCCTTTATCTCCACCCTCGCCCCGCCTTTTATCGAGACGTTGAGATCCTGCCTGATGGTTCCGAGACCGCGCTTTACCTTTCTCGTGGCCCTCAGGGCATCACCTATGTACTTCGCCACGACCTTCGCCTGTTCCGGGTGGTGTATATCTGGAGTAGTGGCTATCTCCACGAGCGGGATGCCGAGACGATCGAGGCGGTAGATAACCTCCCCATCCTTCCTCTCGACGATCCTGCACGCGTCCTCCTCGAGGCATATCGTAGGTATTCCAACGCTTCCCCAGGGCGTCTCAACCCTTCCGTTCATCGCCACTATGGCCGTCCTCTGGAAGCCCGAAACGTTCGAACCGTCTATGACTATCTTGCGCATGAAGTGGATCTCGTCAACAGGGGTGGCGTTCAGAAGGTAGGAGATCTGGAGGGACACCCTTAGGGCCTCTTCGTCGGGCATATGGGGGGGCTCCTCGTCCATGTAAACGAGGTCTGTAAGCCTGTAATTCCCCTCGTAAACGTAGCTCCTGCCCTTCTTGAACTCCTCGAGAGCAGCGGGGTCGATCTCACCGAGCTCGCTTATCGTCGGCCTGAGCCTCCTCCTGAAGGTGAAGTCAACCTCATCGCTGAACTCACCCGGAACGGGGGAGAAGAGTTTCTTCGTGTTAAGCTGTCTGTGGATCTCAAGACCAACTTTGAGACCGAGTTTTTCGTAATCCATCCTCCTCACCTCAGGAAGGTATCGAACCTCGTGTAGGGTGTTATCTCGCCCGCGTAATTCGTAAGCATCATCGCCCGCACCTCTTCAGGATCGTGGGTGTGGCCGAGCACCCACATGAGTTTCACGTAGGCCGTCTCAGGGAGCATGTCCTCGCACGGTATGACCCCGGCTTTAAGGAGCCTTCTTCCCGTGGAGTAGACGTTCAGGTTAACCCTTCCGTAGAGGCACTGGCTCGTCATGCAAACCGTAACGCCCTCCTCCGTGGCACGGCCTATCGAGTCCAGCAGGTGGTTGGGAACATGCCCGAGCCCGGTGCCCTCGATGACGAGCCCCCTGTAACCCTTATCCACGAAGAAGTCTATCACCTCAGGCTGGATCCCGGGGAAGGCCTTGACAAGGGCGACTTTTTCTTCCATCTCATCGTCCACCCAGACCTCACTATCCCTTCTCCTCCGGTAGTCGTCCCTCAGGAATTCAATTTTGCCATCCGCCCATATTCTGGCCACCGGGATGTCGTTTATGCTCCTGAAGGCATCCCTCCGGCTCGTGTGCATCTTTCTGACTTTGGTCCCCCTGTGGGCCAGACAGTAGGTATCGCCCGTCTCACCGTGCATGACTACAGCGACCTCCCCGAAATCGGCGGTCGCCATTCTGACGGAGCATATCAGGTTCATCGCCGCGTCGCTGCTCGGCCTGTCCGAACTCCTCTGAGAACCGACGAGGATAACCGGCTTACCGAGATCGCGGAGCATGAAGCTGAGGGCTGCCGCGGTGTATCCCATCGTGTCCGTTCCGTGGGCCACCACGACACCGTCCTCGCCGTCGTTCAGGGCTTTTGCAACCTCGTGGGCTATTTTAACCCAGTGTTTGGGGCTCATATCCTCGCTCATTATGTTGAAGAGAAGCTTCGGTGTTACGTTGGCTACCTCGAATATCTCCGGAACGGCCATTGCGAGCTCCTCGGCGGTGAAGGCCGCGTGAACGGCCCCGGTCTTGTAGTCTATCCTGCTCGCTATGGTCCCGCCTGTTCCGATTATCGCAACGCCCGGGAGGCCGGGCTTCTTTGGGAGAACTTCCCTGAAGGTTGGCCCCTCCTTTTGAGACGCCCTCTCAACCACCTCGACGGATTCTATCTGGTCTATCAGTATCCCGATGTTGTAGCCGTTGTCGAGCTTCAGCGTGAGCGTTTCCCCACTGGAAAGCTCGTAGGGGTTCATCACGATGCCCTCATAGGTGCTCGTTTTTCCGTCCTCCTTTTCGATTATCCGGACGCGATCTCCGACCCTGAGGTCCTTATCCCTCATAAACCTCTCCACTTTACGCATGACCCACCCTCCGGAGAAGGTGCTTTTCCTTTAATATAAACCTTGGGGCTGGACGGGTGACGAAATCCGGCCAGAATTTCGGGGTTATGTTGTCTGAATGACGGCTACCGGGTTTCGATCTTAAACCTCGGCTCCTCTATCCACTCCGAGCCACACCTTGGACAGCGCGAGGGAACGCGTATCTCCGGTCTGAAGACGAAGCCACACTTCCTGCATTCCGCGGGCTTTATGAGGAGCACCCTGCCCTGATGCTTGAGCGTCCTTCGGATGACCTTAAGATCCTCGAGGATTACCTTCCCCGAGCCCCTGCCACGAAGCTCGAGGGCCCTCGCAAGCTCGCTCACGCTGTAGTCCCGCTCCTCCAAAAGTTTTATTATCCTCTGCCTGCGACTCATCATCGCGCGGGAATTTCTGGTCCGGGGAATATAAAACTTGGGGTGAAAGGATGATAATCGAAAGGGCGGAAAAGGTGCTGGAAGTCTACGGTCTCTGCGACCACTGTCTGGGAAGACTCTTCGGAAAGCTGGGGAAGGGCACCAACGAGAACAGGGGTAGAGCCATAAGGTTCGTCCTCAACATGGAGCGCTCCGCCAGAGGACTGGATCCCATCCCCGAGCCTGAGACCTGCGGGCTGTGTGGCAACGTCTTCGAGAGGATCCCCCGGCTCGTTGAGGACATGAAAAAAGCCTCCTCGGGAATAGAGTTCGGGACCTTCCTCGTTGGCTCCCGGTTTCCTCCGGAGGTTGTGGAGAGGGAAGAGTCCATCTGGAGGGAGTTTGGAATAGAAAGTGCGGAGCCCATAAACCGGGAGTTCAACCGGGAGCTCGGAAAGGCCTTTGAAAAGGCCACGGGAAAGGAGTTCTCCAGAGACCCTGACGTGGTTTTTATCGTCGAGCCCTACTCAAATAAGATCGAGCTCCGGATAGCTTCCCTCTACGTTTACGGTCGCTACAGGAAGCTCGTAAGGGGTATCCCGCAGACCCCCCTGTCCGGTTTTAAGGAGAGCGTTGCTTCCATAGTGTGCGGCCCATTTTCAAGGGCATCCGAAGGGAAGTGCGTTTTCAAGGCCGCCGGGAGGGAGGATGTTGACGTTCGAACGCTCGGCAACGGAAGGCCCTTTGTGCTTGAGATCAAACGTCCGAGACGCAGAAACCTCGATCTGGAAGAGCTGGCGAAGGAGGTAAACTCAACCGGAAAGGTTCTGGTTTCGGACCTTAGCTTTATCTCCCGGGACGAGGCAAGGAAAGTCCTCACCCGGAGACACAGAAAGGAATACCTCGCCCTCGTCCGCGTCGATGAGGGGGTAACCCCCGAGGAAGCGGAAGAGGTGGCTTCAAAACTCAAAGGTATGGAAATCCACCAGAGAACCCCATGGCGCGTGAGAAAGGTCAGGGCCGACAGGGTGAGGATCAGGCGGGTTCACGATGCCGAAGCCAGATGGCTCGATGAGAAACATTTCCTGCTCAGGCTGGTTACCGATGGAGGTCTTTACATCAAAGAGCTCGTGTCCGGAGACGGGGGAAGGACGAAGCCCTCGGTCAGCGGGTTGCTTGGAAAATCTGCATGGTGTGAGAGGCTCGACGTGTTGAACGTTCTCGAGGACTGAAAACTTTATAAAAGGTTTTCATGAGTGGATAGCGAGGCCGTAACAGGCTTAGTTGATACGCCGGAAAGGTTTGAAAAGGCTGAAAGCCCTTTGTGAAGTCCGTGCTGGATACAACCCCGTGAGGTGATGGAAAATGGTCAAAAAAGCCCACAGCTTTAGGAGGAAGACCCGTGAAAAGCTCAGCAAGAGCCCCCGAAGGAGAGGAATGCCCCCCGTTACCAGATTCCTTCAGGGGTTCGAGGCCGGCCAGAGGGTCCACATAGTCATCGAGCCGAGCTACCACAGGGGCATGCCCGACCCGAGGTTTCACGGGAGGACCGGGACCGTCGTTGGAAAGCGCGGTGACGCCTACATCGTTCAGATTAAGGACGGGGGAAAGGTTAAGACCTTCTTCATCCATCCGGTCCACCTGAGGCCCCAGAAGGGATGAGCATGATAGGCAGGAAGAAACTCGAGGAGCGGTACCTCACGATAGCCGAGACCCGGAAGCTCCTTGAAAGGCGAAAGGCGGAGGGCATGGAGGAGAACCCCGAGGAGCCGATGTTCTACGAGGCGAGGGTTAGCCTCGAACATGCGGAGCGCTTTGCAAGCCTTAGCCCGGAGAAGGCGGAGGAGCTTAAGGGGAAGCTCATGGAGCTCTTCGAGTGGATGGACGAGAGGCTCGCCGCCAAGATCGTTGACCTCATGCCGGAGGACTACTTCGACCTGCGGGTGATCTTCGCCAAGGAGGGCTACATCCCCACAGAAGAGGAAGCCCGCGAGATAGTAAGGCTCCTCGACGATTACAGGGAATGATTTCTCTTTTCCTTTCTTAGATAAAGTATAAAAACCAGTGAGGACATATTTTCTGGGGGAGAGACGATGGACAGATACAGGAGACATTCCTACAGGGAGAGTCTCAAAAAGAAGAGGAGGAACGCTGAGTACGAAGAGTACGAGGAGTACGCCTACGTGCTTGATTACCTGCCCGAGGGTTACGTTGATCTTAGCACCGGAAGGAGAATGGGGAAACCCGTGGCTCAGGTTGTGGGTGAGAGGGCCTTCACGCTCCTTGAGGTTACCCCCATAGGGGACCTCCAGCCCTACGAGAGGGTTTTCGTGGGCAAGGGGAAAAGGGATAAGGTTTTCAAGATCAACAGGAAGATTCACTACGATGACCTAACGGCAACCGCCAGGGCCGAGCTTCCCTACGTTGTCGAGGAGATAGTTAAACGCAACGAGGACTACTTCGTCCAGTTCTTCAACGTGGCCCCGCCCATAACCAACAGGCTTCACAGTCTGGAACTGCTCCCGGGAATAGGGAAAAAGCACATGTGGGAGATAATCGACGAACGCAGGAGAGAGCCTTTCAAGAGCTTCGAGGACCTCCACAGCCGTGTCAAAGGACTGCCTGAACCGGCGAAGATGATAGCAAGAAGAATAGTTGACGAGCTTCAGGGGAAGGACAGGTACAGGCTCTTTGTAGGCCCGGGGAGGATATTCCGCCCATGAAAGAGCGTCTCTTCTCCATCATTTCAAAATACAACCTGAGGATCAACCCAAACCTCGGCCAGAACTTTCTGATAGTCCCCGATGTTATCGAGAGGAACGTCGAGAGAGCGGAGGTCAACGAGAAGGACACCGTCCTCGAGGTTGGCCCCGGCCTTGGGTTCCTCACCGAGGCACTGAGGGAGCGCGCGGGAAAGGTTTACGCCATAGAACGGGACCATCGTCTCGTTGAGATACTTCGAAGGGAATACAACTGGCCAAACGTGGAGGTAATCGAGGGCGACGCCCTCAGGGTGGAGTTTCCAGAGTTCAACAAGATAGTGTCAAACCTCCCCTACGGCATCTCATCGCCCGTAACCTTCCGCTTCCTCAGGCATGAATTCGAACGGGCCGTTCTGGTGTACCAGCTGGAGTTCGCCCGGAGAATCGTGGCAAAACCCGGGGATAAAAACTACTCCCGCCTGTCCCTCATGATCGGGGCGAAGGCCCACGCGGAGCTCGTAGAGAGGATAGGTCGGGGCGCTTTCTGGCCGAAACCTGAGGTGGACTCGGCCGTTGTGGTCATGGAGCCCAAACCCAAAGGAGAGCGAATAAACCTAAACGAGAACCTTGTAAGAGCCCTCTTTCAGCACAGGAGAAGCACGGCCCTTGCCGCTTTGAAGAAGTCCCGCCACATGCTGGGCCTTGAAGGGCGGACCTTTAGGGAGATGAAGGAGGCCTTCTCGAGAATGCCACACCGGGAAAAGCGGGTCTTCCAGCTCTCCCCCGCAGAAGTTGAGGAGATCGAGGAGTTTCTGAGAGCCGAGGGGGTTCTCAGGGACTACTCTTCTTCATCCCCAAAAAGGGCGGTGTAAGCCTCCTTCAGCTTCCGGTAATGGCCGTTCTCAATGTCAGCAAGCCACATTAGAGTTGCCCTTATCTTCTCGTTTTCGGTTTTCTCCGCGAGGTACTCGTAAACGTCGTGAGCCAGAAGTTCGGTTCCCATCAGGTACTCGAGGATGTCCCGGAGTTTGCCCCTGTAAACCATCTCCTCAAGTTTCTCACCCGAGAGCTCAACTTCAAGGGAGGGGAGCTCAACCTTAGGGGGTTGTTCTTCCGGAAACATCTCCTTGAACGTCCCCAGCAGTATTTCCGCATGTTTGAGGCTTTCCTTGTAGAGCTGGAAGAACAGCGCTGGGACACGCTTATCCCAGTTTACCTCCTTACTGAGCTCGTAGAGGTGGTAGTACATCTCCGCTTCCCCTACCTCCTGATCGATCCAGTAGGACATAAGTTCCTTTCTGTCCAGATGGGATAGGGCTTCGAGTATCCTCTTAAATTCAATCTTCTGCTCCCCGGTCATAGAGCGGGTTCGCTTCATAAGTATCACTCCTGATACCTTAGGTCTTTGAAGATTTATACCTTTTGCTTCCGATTGTTTTTTAAAAGATGCCGTCAAGCTCCGAACATGATAATCGCCCTGATAGACGGCTACACCGACGAACCGGCCGGACTTGGAGTTCCACCCTACCTCGGCATATACCCGCGCTACGCTTACGGGGCGGTTAAGAAGGCCAGAGGGGATGTTAACGTCTTTTACCTGACCATAGACGATCTCAGGGCCACGTTCGAGGGAGAGAACGGCATAAGAACCCGGAACAAAACCCCCAACTACCCGAAAACCCGGGAGATACTCGAAAAGGCGGAACTTATCGTTTACATAGGCGGCCTCCACACGCCGGGGAAATACCTTTCCGCGGTTCCCTCGCAGGTGGAAGAGGTGGCCGCGTTCATAAGGCAGTTCAGGGGGGTTAAGGTCCTCGGCGGGCCCGCTTTTATGGGATCCGCGCACGGCGGGGGTACCAGAATCCTCTCCCGGGAGCTCGGTCTTGCCAGCGAGGTATTCGATCACATCGTCTACGGCGATCTGGAGGCATTCCTCTATGACCTCATAACCGATCCGAAGGAGGCCGACCCCTTCCGCTTCAGAACGTATGAAGAGCTCAGGGACTACGCCATTTTAGGTGCAGAGGTCGTGAAGCAGTTTCCGGATTACCCGGACTTCGTCATAGTTGAGATCGAGACCCAGCGGGGATGTCCCAAGGCAGCGGGAATAGGAGGGTGCTCCTTCTGTACCGAGCCCGTTAGATACAGAAGGGTCGAGGACAGGCCGATAGAGGATGTTGTGGAGGAAATAAGGGGCCTCTACGAGCTCGGAGTGAGGCATTTCAGGATCGGGAGGCAGAGTTGCATATTCTCCTACATGGCGAAGCCGAACGGCCGCGTTCCGGTTCCCAATCCGGACGCTATCGAGAGGCTCTTCAGGGGGATTCGCTCCGTCGCGCCCGACGTCAAAACCCTCCACGTTGACAACGCCAATCCCGCCGTTATAGCCAATCATCCGGAGGATAGCAGGAGAATAGCGAAGGCACTGATAAAATACGGAACCCCGGCTAACGTTGTGGCCTTCGGCCTCGAGAGTGCGGATCCAAAGGTTGCAAGGCTCAACAACCTGAACGCCACCGCCGAGGAGACCTACGAGGCTGTGAGGATACTCAACGAAGTCGGGGCGAAGCGCGGTTACAACGGAATGCCGTGGCTGTTACCCGGAATAAACATTTTATTCGGCCTTCCGGGAGAAACCAAGAAAAGCTACGAACTGACGTTTCAGTTCCTTAAGCGCCTTCTGGACGACGGACTGATGGTGAGGCGCATAAACATCCGGCAGGTTGTCGTTTTCCCGGGCACGCCCCTCTGGCATCTCCGGGATAGGGTAAAGGTTCAGAAGCACAAAAAGCTCATCCAGCACTACAGGTACAGGATACGGCACGAGATAGACCTTCCAATGCTCAAACGCCTCGTTCCCGTAGGTACGGTTCTCAGGGATGTGCGCGCTGAAGTTTTCGATGGTAATCTTACCTACGGGAGGCAGATAGGAAGCTATCCCCTGATAGTTGGGATTCCCAAGAGGCTCGAACTCAACAGGTTTTACGATGTGCTAATAGTCGACCACGGCTTTAGAAGCATAACCGGAATACCCGTTCCCGTCAGGGTGAACACCGAGCCTTCCAGTGTTTTACGCTACCTCCCCGGGATAGGGAAGAAGAACGTCGTCAAGATACTCTCCAGAAGACCGTTTAAAAGCAGAGACGAGTTTTTTGATGCCGTAGGGGAAGATAAGAGGAAAACGCTCGATCCCTGGATCACCCTTTAGTGGAGTTACCGGGCCATGAGAAGCCTATCAGGTTCTCGATGAGGACAACCTCCGCCCTAAGCGCCTCGTCCGTTTTGCCCTCTATCACGAGCACTCCCCTGCGCGGGGTGAATATTCTGTTCTCCACGGCGTTCTCTGCCGGACCTATGAGGATGATCGCGAGGTGGTCTTTGTTTCCTATCCTCCCACTCCCTATCTCCAGTTTGGTCCAGAACGTCAGGTAAGCCTTCCTGTACCTGAGCCACGTCTGGTTGAAGGCGTACTGCTTTGCCGTGGCGTTATCGTAGCCCATCTGGAGTCCCCTCAGGTAGTAGTTCGTCGTGAATATGCTGGAGACCATGGCGGCCACCTCGGAAACCGTGGCCACCCTGTACCTGCAGTTTCCCGCGTACAGCACGGGCGAGCTCTCGCAGTTCGTTACCGATGGATCCCCCATGACCACCGTGAAATGCTCGTAAAGGCTCCTGAGGGTGAGGTTGAGGTCCACCCCCGGGCTTCCGGTGAGGTAGCTCTCGACCGTAACGTTGAAGAGCTTTGAGCCCGAAGGAAGCCCCCCACTATCCAGAAGCTTCCGGGATTCCTCTGAGCTCAGGGTGTAGAACTGACCCGACGGGGTGTACACGACCACGTAACCGGCAGAGGCCCTGGGCGTTCCCGGGTTGAGGAGAGCGTTAAACCCGTGGTAGGAGTAGAGAACGTAACCGATCGGAGACACGACAATCAGAAAGACCACAAGAAGCGCTACCAGTCTTCTTTGATTCAACTTCAAAACCCCCAGAAAAGGGAATTAAAAGAGGGAAAGCCTTCAGAGGCCAGCGAGGTACTGCATGAGGGCCTCAGCGGCAACCCTGGTCTCGTTCCTGGTTGCACCGGCGACGATGACCACGTCGTAGCCCCCAAGGGCACCCTGGAGGTACTCGATGTCACCGGGGCTGTTGACCCAGTCAACCGTGCTGATACCCTGGTCGACGAGGTACTTGGTGACCTGGTTGGCCACGGGTCCGCCGACGAGGATAAGGTTGCTTCCCGGATCGTCAAGGTTGACCTCGTAGTCCATGACGGTTATGGGCTCGGTGACCGTGTTTACGGTGATGACGTCGCCGTAGATTCCCTCGACTGTGTAGTCGGTATCGAGGACCTGATCACCGACTGCGAGCGTTTCCTCGACGACGGTGCCCTCTTTCTCCTTGAGCTTGACATAGGCGTAAGCGACGACGCGGTCGGTGTCCGTGATGGAACCGTCACCGTCGATGTCGTAGTTAACGTCCTGCTCGTTCAGGGTTTTGAGTTCGAATCCGTAGCAGAGGTTGTAGGCACCGAATATGTCCACGGGGTTGCCCTCGAGGGTGTCCTTGTTGGTGAGGGTAATGTTGGTTATGTAACCGTTGTCGGTCGCTATGGTCATCTCCCACTCTTTTCCGTCGTAGGTGAGGGTGTCACCGCTTGAGTAGTCCTTAACGTCCACCTGCGCCTCGATTTCGGCTATGAGGTGGCCGTTTACACCGATGAAGGTGTCCTTCAGGGTGAGGATGACGCTTCCGTCTCCGAAGATATCGACGGGCGTGTCTTTCTCAAGAGTTACCACACCGCTATCCTGACCGGTTACGGAGTTCTTGACTTCCACAAGGGCCCTCTGGTCGACGAGGCTTATGTCGAGGGCGGTTACCACCCAGTCGGTACCCTCTATGGTCTTCGGCTCGTCCACAGGGTACCAGTCAGTACCCTTGTCGAGACCGGCGGTGAAGCCGTTGTCGCCGACGCTGAGGACGTAGTAGGTCTCTCCAAAGACCGTGAACGTATCACCGGCCCCAACACCTTCCTTGTAGGTGCTGACGATGGTTCCACCGTCCGCGGCGACGTTCTCAGCGTCTCCGATGTAGTAGCTGGTAACGTCCTGGGAATCGGCAGGGACACCCCACTCCGGGTATTCGTCCCTGACCTGCTGGGTACTTGTGACGCTGTAGTTGTAGAGCTTGTAGTCAACGAATACCGTCACGTTCCCCGGAGTGATGACGAGGTCGGCATCCTTGGGCGGCCTGCTCTCATCCCAGTTGGCCGGATCCTTGGAGCTGAGACCTATGTTGCTGAGGGTGATGTGCCAGTCGACGAGCTGCTCATCGTTGATTTTGTCCTTGTCCCCCAGGTCAATACTGAAGCTGACGGAGCTCTGGAAGTCGCTGTAAGCACCGTTGTAGGCGGCACCGTTCCACCAGTAGTCTCCCGGAAGCTCCTCGTACTTGGTGGCCCAGTTCTCGCTACCGTTGATCGTGAGCCCGTGATCCTGGGTCATTGTGTCGTAGTTGTAAGCGTAAATCGTCCTGGAGTCAACTACGGCCGGCGGGTATTCGGCCTTCACCTTCACGTATCCGTTCTGGACCTCGGCCTGCTCGGTGGTGTAGAGCAGGCTTCCGAGGGCCACGGCTATGTCAGCGGCACTGGCAACGTCCATCGCAGCGGCGTTGCTTCCCACCACGATTTTAACGTTCGGGGTTCCATCCTTGACGAAGAAGTCCTTCGGTATGTTCGGAACGGTTGTCTGAGCGCTGGCAAAACCCATGGTGGCTCCGACCATTGCGGCACCAACTGCAAGGGCCGCGATCTTTTTCACCTTCACTTCCCAACACCTCCTTAAGTTTGGGCTTACGCCCTTGGGATATCTAACATGTTGTCAATAGCTTCCTATCCCTTTGGGGTATATATACTTTTCGCTTTCAGACCCTTTCTTCGGCTAAAAAAAGCTCGCCTATTGCCGTAAAAACGGAAAGAAGCATTAACCGAATGTCTGCAGGCCTTTCGCCTTTTGCCGATAATATCACAGCTTGGACTCCTCCTTCTGCCCTTCCATCAGCTGCCTCTTCACGGGCCTCGTGACCAGCTCGTTAACGAACCCGCCCAGATCGGTGAGAGCGTTCTGAAGCTCGCTGGCAGTTACGTCCACAACCTCTGGCTCAAGTATGGAGATCGCAACGGGGGCGTACTTGGCGGTCAGCTGAAACAGGGTCTCGAAAGACGAGAGGAGTTCGGCTGCCAGCAGTCCCTTGAACTTCTCCCCCTCCTTCTCCCCCTGAACGACGAGCTTGTTTATCCTGCATCCCTCGAAGGTCAGAGCCCTCCCCATGGTCTCCCTTATGCCTTCCCCGTCCTCCCCAAAAACCTCCACGACGAAGCGGTACAGGAGGTTCCTGTCTTCGAGGATGAGCTCCTCGATTTCATCCCGGGAGTAGCCTATCCTCGGCTCCGGAAGATCCTCGAGTTTGGGATAAACGGCCAGACCACCGAACTGTTCCATCAGCTTTCCCATGAAGAGCGAAACTTCCCCGAGGATCTTCATCAGTTCCCTCGACTCAACCTCCAGCTTCCCGGGTTTCAGGACCTCCACGATCGCCGGGGAGTACCTCAGGACAAGACGGACCACTTCCCCGAGGCTTCCCTCAAGTTTTGCCTCTATCATCCCGGAGTACTTTAAGGGCTCCCCCTCACTTTCTATGATATCTTCGAGCTTCACGTACCCGATCTTAACTCCCCTCTCGTTCCTGAGGTTCTCCGCCGTATCCTTCAGGGCCCTTTCTAAAACTTTCCTGTCGTTTCCCATCCCTTCTATGTAAAAAATGACCTCAATCCCGGCCAATTTCACCACATCCAGCTATTTCGTTCCTTTTTATATTCCCCGATTATTGGTATCGGTTCACCGCAGTATTCACATTTTCCATCCTTTACGTGATATTCCTCAATCGTAAAGCCCCAGCGGACTATTAAAGGTTTTCCACATTTTGGGCAGTAGGTGTGTTCCCCCCTATGGCCCGGTATGTTGCCCACGTAGACGAACTTAAGCCCCTCTTCCCTCGCTATGCCGTAGGCCTTCTCTATCGTCTTCAGGGGCGTGGGCGGAAGGTCTAAAAGCCTGTAGTGGGGGAAGAAGCGGGAGAAGTGCACCGGGGTATCGTCACCGAGCTCTTCAAGGACCCACCTCACGAAAGCTCTTATCTCCTCTTCGTCGTCGTTCAGGGTGGGTATTATAAGGTAGGTGAGCTCCACATGGATCCCGAACTCCTTTTTTGCCATCTTTGCAATTTCTCTGCTCGCCTCCCCACCGGGCACGCTCGCTATCTTCATGTAGAACCTGTCATCAAACGCCTTGATGTCGATGTTCATGGCATCTACGTAGGGTGCCAGCTCGCGGAAGGGTTCCTCGTTTATGTAACCGTTGGTGACGAGGATGTTGTTCAATCCCGCTTTTCTGGCGAGCTTTGCCGTGTCAAGGACGAACTCGTACCATATAGTTGGTTCATTGTAGGTGTAGGCTATGCTCTTACATCCATAGTGCTTTGCAAGGTTCACTATGCCCTCCGGTGTGGCGTTTTGCAGATAGGGGAAGCTCTCATCGGCCTGACTTATCTCCCAGTTCTGGCAGTGTTTGCAATGCATGTTGCATCCGATGGTGCCTATGGAGAAGGCGCACGAGCCCGGGTAGAAGTGAAAGAGGGGCTTTTTTTCAACGGGATCAAGGGCAATGGAAGAGACCTTCCCGTAGTTGAGTGTGTAGAGCTTTCCACCCACGTTCTTCCTCACCCTGCATGAGCCCCTCTGCCCCTCGTTTATGATGCAGTTCAGGGGACACAGACGGCATCTCACCCTGTTCCCCTCGAGGGGCTCCCAGTACATCGCCTCGCGCATGGCTCATCACCGTGAAGATTTTTCAGATCAGGTTCAAAGCCGGAATCAAACCTTCATCGTGAGTAAGCTATGAACGTAATTTAACCTTTCGGTCAAAAGAGAAAAAGGTCAGAGAATCCTTCTTTTGAAGAGAACAACGAGGGGAATCAGCCACACCAGATGGACCGCTATGGCCACCGGAAGGTCGCCGTAATCCCCTTTAGGAATACCTTCAAAGGCCTTATAGAGCCAGTAGGTTGGTAAAAACGCCGTAAATCTGCTCCAGTCGGTCGAAAGGTTCCTCCACACCACGACGAGCTTTATCAGCGGCGGAAGAAACAGAAACCATCCGATGATTTTGGAAACCGTCAACGCCTGCATTCTGGACTCGGAAAACACCGTTATCAGAAGCCCGAAAATCCAGACCTCGAGGATGAAGAGAACACCCAGAGCAAGAAGGCCCCTCTGTGATAGCTCTACATCGAGGATTTTTGGGGATACCGCGGTTAGCACCGCCGTGGTTATGGAGGCCCACGTAAGCCTGTAGGCCAAAAACGCCTCGCTCGAGAGGGGGATTACCTGCAGGGCCTGTATGGTCTTATCCTCCTTCTCGTCCGCCATCATGAAACCCGGCACCATGCCAAGTATCATGGGGATGAATATCAGCGTCAGCAGTGCCAGAAGCGGGTAGTAAACCCCAACGCGCTCCTTGAAGTAACGGACGATGAAGAGGAGGACGAATATCATGGCAAGGCTGTAGAGGAGCATCGGGTCCCTCCGCAAAAGCTTAAGGTCCGTTTTGTATATAGCCCCAAATTTTTTCACAAAACTCATCTCAATCCCTCCACGGCGTATTTGTAGAACCTTATTTTAGCCACGTAATACGCTATGACCGCCCAGAGAAGCAGGGCGGCTGTGGAAAGGGCGAGCGTCTTCGCTGGTATGTCCTCGAAGGGCGCCCTGAAGAAGTAGATCCCCGGGTAGCTCGGGATGAGGTAGAGAACCTTCCAGATCCCGTTTGTAAGGTATCCATGGTAGTGGGCGAAGGGAAGGAGCGAAACTATCAGAACCACCATTATCGGAACGAAGTAGTCGTCCAGATCGTGGTATTTTGCGGAGATTCCTATTCCAAGGAGAGTGTAAACGATTGAAACGAGGAACGCGCCGATTATTACGTAGGAGACGCCTTCGAGGGACCTCGTTCCAACCATCATTATCAGAACTGCACCGACGACCGATAACAGGCCCATGATGAGGGTTTTGGCGACGATGTAACTCCTCCAGTCTATTGGCGTAACGGATAGAGCGCCTATTGCACCGTCTTTCTTTTCGGCGAAGATTTCAGTCCCCACGAACATAAAACCCACGAGCCCGGGCTCAAAGAGTATGAAAACCGGCACCATGGTGGGAAGGTACTGCTCGGGAAATACCATCAGCATCAGCCCGTAGGCCAGTCCTATCAGCACGTATATCGGGTAAACGTAGCTTCTCACTCCAAGGACGAGGTTCGTCCTGATTATGTTCCGCATCATACAAGTCTCCTCCCCGTTACTTTGAGGAAGATCTCTTCAAGGGTGGGCTCCTCGGTGTTGATTCTGCGTACTTCATGATTTTTGATAACCTCGAGGAACTCTCTGTTCCGGCCGATTCCCTCAATCGGGAACTCCCTGACCTTAACATCACCATCGATGTATTCCACCCTGACCAGCCTTTTCCCCATCTTAACCTTGAGCTCTTTCGGATTGTCCACGAGCCTTACAGCGCCGTCAACTATGAAAGCCACCCTGTCGCAGAGCTCGTCTGCTACGTACATGTTGTGCGTGGTCAGGAAGATGGTTTTTCCATTTTCTTTCATCCCGAGCAGTAAATCCTTGATTTTTCTCGCACTCGCGGGATCCAGACCTTCGAGGGGCTCGTCGAGGAACAGTATTTCAGGATCGGGTAAAAGAGCCCTCACGAGATCGAGTTTCTTCTTCATACCCTTTGAGAACCCCGCAACCAGCTGGTCGGTCTCTTTATCGGAGACCCACCATCTTGAGGACTTCCATGGGATCGAGATGTTTCCCGTAGAAGGATGCGAAGAACTCGAGGTTTTCGAGGGCGGTTAGCCTTGAGTAAAGGGCCGGAAACTCAAATGAAACGCCGATTTTGTTGTAGTAGTCCTTGCCCCACTCCTTCAGGTCCTTTCCAAAAACCCTCACGTCGCCGGTGTAGTCCCTGATGATCCTGACCAGTACCTTTACCGTGGTCGTTTTCCCCGCACCGTTGGGCCCGAGAAAACCGTAGATTTCCCCTTCTTCGACCTCAAAGCTTAGGTTCTCCACGCCTCTAACATCGCCGTAATACTTCTTAACGTTATTAACCTCAATGAGGGGCATGCTTTCACCTGTTTAAAATAAGGTCGTTGATGTACTTATAACTAACCCCGCACATGTGCGGGAAAGCTGGACTTATCCCTTACATATTCCCGTCCGTGAGAATTGAAAGTAACTTAAAGCCACTCAACCTCTATTATACCCTCAACGCTCCGGAATTCGTCGTCTCCCGTTAGGAGTGTGGCGTTGAGATCCAGGGCCGTCGCGACAGCAAAGGCATCGGCGTAACTGAGTCTGTGAAATGCCTTTATTCTTCCGGCGATCAAAGAGAGTCTTTCGTCAGCGGGGACGATATTTATTGGCTCCTTCTTTAGGAGCGCGATGGCGATGTCGGCGGTATCAACGTTCTTCCTCCGTGCGATTATGTAATACACTTCACCGAGGTTGACAGCATTCATGTAGAGCTCGATTTTTCCCTCCTTTGAGAGTTTCAGGTACTCCTCAACCCTGTCCGCTCCTTCCTCATCAGCTATATAAGCAAGAACCGCGTAGCTGTCGAGTACGGCTTTCATTTCCGTTCCTCCAGTTCTTCCTCTTCCTCCCTGGATTCTCTAAGGATATGCCTGACAGACTCCTCGAACTTTACCAGCCCCCTGAGCCTTTTGCCCTTCAGGGGCACGATGACTATCTCACCACCGAACTCGAGGATCTCCACCTCGTCTCCCGGGGATATCCCGAACTTTTCCCTGATGCTCTTTGGTAAGACAATTTGCCCCTTTGAGGAAACTTTTGTAGTTATCATCCTACATTCACCAATTTATGTTTGTTGGTTAAGTTAAAAAGTTTTACCCAATGCTCTCTGGAGCTCTAAGATCCTTGAACTTAATCTCGACCAGTTTTACAACATCACCGTCCACGATAAAGTAGGTATCCCCGTAGGCCCATTCCGTCACTTCAAGGAACCATTTGAAGCCGGCTGAAAGCTCTCCGGTGCTGGGTATCCCGATCTTCAGACGCTTCATATTCGGATTGTTGCTCCCATGAATTATTAGTCTTCCGGTTAAAAAAAGAGAAAGCCTTCAACCGCCTGCGCACGTTATGAAGGCATTCCATACTTTGAAGGGCCCGAAGAAACAGGTAACGTAGCAGTCGCAGTCGAAGTCTACCTCCGCACACTCGAGGGCAGTGCATATTGCATCCGGATCCGAGGGGTCAAAACCATCCAGGAATCCCAGACACGGGTGTATGTCTCCCCATCCGAACGTTGGAAGGCTGTCCTTCAGGTCATCGGCGTAGCTGTTTGTACCATCGTCTCCAACGACGGAATTCGTTTCAGGCATCGGCGGCCATGGGGTCGGGCACTCAAAGCGGTCTATTGCTTCCCAGACAGCGGAGAAGAGGTAATTGAACACCACCGCCGGCCCGAAGTTCTTGCTACTAAGGCAGCAGAGCCTGCAGGATTCACCCTCTACGACACCGACCATCGCCGCTTTTAGCTTGCAAACATCGCACCTGCTGGAGTCAAGTTCTCCACCCTTAATCCCGCCCCCGGATTTTGACATCGGTCCCCCCGGATAGGTGCCGGAGTGCATCGAGCTAAGGGTGACGCTTCCAACCGAAGCCGAGAAGCCCGCGTAGCTTTTAATATGTAAAATCGACTTCTTCCCCCTTTCCCGCTGCATGCCCACGAATTCCCAGTGATGGGCGAAGTAAACCCTCGGCTCTCCTAGGTGGGCGTGAGCAAAAGGACAAGCTAGCTTAATAAGTGGGAAAGGATAAGGATAACGATGATTGCTCCCAA
This sequence comes from Thermococcus sp. P6, assembly GCF_002214525.1. Lineage (NCBI taxonomy): Archaea > Methanobacteriati > Methanobacteriota > Thermococci > Thermococcales > Thermococcaceae > Thermococcus > Thermococcus sp. P6. The sequence goes on along the minus strand of NZ_CP015104.1, from coordinate 1,102,319 downwards.
AATCAATAATCCCAATTATACCCCATTTTCGATTGATCCGGATAGATGCTCCCATCCCAAAAGGGGCATCCTCTCAACTCTTCCGTTCCTCCTCAGGTAGACCCCTTCTCCCCTTTCAACCTTGCCTACAACCGTGAAGTTGAAGTCAAGCTCATCCAGACGTTCTTCCGGAAGGGTGAATATCAGTTCAAACTCCTCCCCGCTCGCGAGGGCAACCCTAAGGGGATCGATCCCCAAAAACTCAGCGACCTCAAAGACTTCCTCCCTTATGGGAATTCTCTCGGCATCGATTAAAATCTTAACGCCACTCATTTGAGCGATCAGGTGTAACTCTTTGCTCATGCCGTCGCTTATATCGATTGCGGCACTGGCGTGCCCGCCTAAAACGGCCCCCTCCTTAACCCTCGCCTTCGGTTCGAGAAGCTTCTCGTAGAACCCCATGGGAGCCTCGATGCCCTTCTTCCACAGGAGCAACCCGGCCAGTGCCCTTCCCACGTCACCCGTTACGCAGACAAGATCCCCAACCTTTGCCCCGCCCCTCGTGAGCAACCTTTCAGCCCTTCCGAGGGCCATTCCGTCAATTATCAGGTCATCGGCCTCGTTTGTATCCGCACTCAAGATGGGCGTTTCGTAGAATTCGGACGCTCGGGCAATTCCCCTTGCAATCCCTTCGAGGTAAGCCAAGTCAAGATCCTTCGGGACGCCGAGGGAGAAGAGGAAGCCTACTGGTTTAGCCCCCATGGCGGCTATATCGCTGACGTTCATGGTAAAGACCTTAAAGCCGACCTGCTCGGGCGTCATTAAATCAGGTACGTCGGTTTTCCTCACGAGCATATCGTTCGTCGCCACGAGCCATTCGTTGCCCAGCCTCACCGCCCCGGCGTCATCGCCCAGCGGCAGGTCTCCCTGAAGCCTGAGGTGCCTCATAAAGAGCTCGATTATATCCCCCTCCAAAGCAATCCCCTTTAATAGTACACTTCCCCAGCGTTAAAAACCTTTGGAGAAAGTGGTTAAACGTCGTTCCACGAAGGGCCTCATTTAGTTTTTCTTCAAAAAACTCAGGATTGAACTCTGCTTTGGTTTATAATACACGTTCTCCTTTTTAACCTCGATGTTTTCGAGATCTTCGAGTTTTGCCGTTTTGACCTCTTCCGGCAGTCTTATCTCCCCGTACTTCCCCCCGCCGCCGGGGATGACGATAAGCTTCTCATTCCTAAAAGCCCAGATTGCTTTTGCTATATCATCTCCAATAACCGATGCTATGCCCTCCACAGGGACGTCAACGAGAACCCTGATCTCACTTCCAAACTCCTTTAAGAGCCGCGCCCATACGCTTTTTACGGATTTTGTGTTAACCCCCTTATTGAGAACCATCGCAATTATCTCAGCCAGAGGAGCGAGATGAAGGTAAGGGGGCCTATCCTCGGGTTTTTCTTCCGTGTCGGCAAGCTCGAGGATCCTGTCGTGAACGCCCTTCTTTATAATCCCCCCGCAGAGCTCACACCTCCACCCAAGCCTCTGGGCGTCTTCAAGTTTGTACTTCGTGTAGCACCTTGAACAGGCGGTGAGATGATACTTCCCCAGCCTCGGATCCAAGCCGGCGTTGAGAACGATTTTTCTTCCACCCCTCCTGAGGATGGCCTTTCTCACCTCCTCAAAGGTTGCCTCCTGGATTTCAAAGCGGTTGAATTCCCTCCCGAGGCGGTGGGGCTGGGGAGAATGGGCATCAGAATTTGAGAGATAGGTCAAGCGGTGGTGGGCCTTAATTCTGTCCGCCATCTCGCTGTCGGCGGAAAGACCGAGCTCGAGGAAGTCCACCCTCGCCCCTCCGTACGCTTCTCGAATGCTGTCGTACTCCTTGTAGAGCGCCGTCCACGGCGTGAAGGCGTGAGCCGGTCCTATCAGAACCTCCAGCTCGTTGGCAAGGTCTGCTATATCAGCCGCCGAAAGGTTGACCCTCGGCCGTCCCTCGGTTTCAATATCGCCGGAATAGCGCTTTAACCTCTCACGCATCTCCCCGACGGTCGATAGGTTCGGGAAGATAAGGAGGTGGTGCACCCTTCTATTATCCTCGACCTCGGCGGTGAGGAGGAAGCGAACCCCCTTCTTTTCGTAGGTCCCCTCATCCACCTTCCGGGCGTATTTTAAAAGTTCTTCCTCCCACCTCGGGTTCAGTATGTCTCCGGTGCCCACCATTTGCAGGCCCTTAAGCCCCGCGTTTTCGGCGAGGTTGGGAAACGTCATTGCCTTTGAAACGGCCCTTGAATAGCGGGAATGTATGTGAAGGTCCGCATCAACGAACATAGGGACACCTCTCCCCTCCGGACGTCATCGACGTTCAATCGATTCTCCCAATAAAAAGCTTAAGCTTTTATACCCTCCTGAAAATCCCTTACGGTGAAGGTTATGAAGGTCGAAGGTTTTGTTGCTTCCCTGCGGAACGCGGAAACGCTGGATGAACTGTTCAAGATACTCGAGGAGAAGGGTGCCCCCCTTATCGAGCTCGACGGGGAGAGGTTCCTCATAGTCGTTGAAGGTGACTTTGAGGGTAAAAAGTTCTGGACGGAGATAAACGGCGAGAGGGCAAACCAAGCCCTTGGCGATGCCATGCTCAACTCCTCGAGCTTCCCCTTCAGGTGCAAAAGGCCCTACACGGGAGGGAACGTTATCTTCGTGAGGTTTGAGGACGTGGAGGTCAACGAGTTTCTCGTCGCCTACCGCGGTCCCGAGGAAGGCCTGTTCTACCTCGTTAAGGACGGAAGGGTGGAGAAAATAACCGGGGAAGAGCACAGGGAGTTACTCCAGAAAATGCCAGAGTTCAGGGTAAAGGGGATGAGCGAGGAAGAGATGGACGCCATGGGGGCCTTCTTTGGCTGAACCGTGAGTTCAGCGCCGGCCCTTTATCTCCTGTATCCTCTTCTTTGTTTCCCTGATTCTCTCCACCTTCCTCGCAACCTTTTCCTCGGAAGCCGTTTTGATCTCCCTCCTGAAGGCCCACTTGAGGAGTGGTGGTGTTATCAGCACGGAGACCGTTATGAATATCAGAGTCGCGGCTATGAAATCCGGGGCATCCTGAGGCTTTATAGCACCCCCGTGTATCGCCACCATCAGGTCAACGAGGGCCACCTCAGTCCTCGGAATCGAGCCGATGCCCATCTGGAGCGACATCCAGAAGTTCTCCTCCCTGAATAGGAACTCCCTGCCACGACCCCACGCGGTCAGCCATGCTCCCAAACCCCTTCCAAAGACCTTTCCAACGACGGCAACGGTCGTTAGAACTCCCGCGAGAAGCAGGGCGCTGGCTTTCTCGAAGACCGTCAGGTTAAGCATCGCACCCGTGTGGACGAAGAAGAAGGGTATGAGCAGACCGTAGCCTATGGCCTTGACGTCCTCCATGATGCGCTTACCCTCCGGGAGCTTCGAGAGCACGAGGCCCATCATGAACGCACCTTCGATGGCCGCCGCGAACCAGCCCTCGGCCAGAGCCGCGAAGAGGAACATCATCCCCAGTACGCTCCCCAGCACGCCCTTCTCAACGTGGAGCCTCTCGGCGAACCTTACGTAGTGGTCAACAAGATACCACCAGAGAACGCCCGTTATCACGAAGAAGGCTACGATCTTCAGGCTGAGCTCGATCAGACTTCCACTCCCGACCGCGAATATAATGAGGGCTATACCGAGGAAGTCGTCCATGACGCTCGCACTCATGGAAGCCGCACCGACCTCGCTCTTGAGAACGCCAAGATCCATCATAACGCGGACGGTTAGCCCGATGCTCGTGGCCGTCAGCAAAACGCCTCCAGCGAAGGCCTCCCTGCTGGGGTATCCAAGCTCCATGAGGGCAAACCAGCCCATGACCAGGGGCACGAAGACGCCCAGAACCGTGGAGACCGTTGCGGTAAGTCCGGTTTTCTTGAGCTGTTCGATGTCGGCATCGAGGGCACCGAGGAAGAGGAGGAACACTATGCCCAGCTTGGCCAGAAAGCTGGAAACCACCGTCGCATCGGTTGTAAAGCCCTCGCCGCTCACTATGGGAAGGTACTGCGGAGAGACCACACCAAAATAGACGATGTTTCCGAGGATCATGCCCATTATTAGCTCTCCCAGAACGCCCGGTAGCCGGAATCGTTCTATTAGGCTGTCTCCAATCTTCGCAAGGATCAGGGAGATCCCTATGGTGAACAGAAGCCACGTTACGGTTTCCATTGGGTCCCACCCACCCTGAGAAGTCTCAGAAGTTCGTTTATGAGTATGCGCAGGCTTATCTCACCAACGAGTCTTCCATCCTTCACGACCGCCAGCACCTGTATCCTGTACCTGCGCATCTTCTTCAGGGCATCAAGGACGGTGGCGTCTTCCTCTATCGTGAGGACGTACCTCTCCGCTATATCCCCGGCCCTGGTGGCGCCACCGAGCAGTGACTTCAGGCTCCTGCTCGTCATACCCAGTTTGAAGTTGTGGGTATCCGGTGAAAGGAGAACGTCTATAACGTCCAGGTACCTGATGACGCCCACGAGCTCCATGCTCTCCCTGTCCTCGACGACCCAGACGTGGTGTCTGCTCCTCAGTACCTTGAGGACGTTGATGACGTCCGTATCAGAGGTAACAACCGGCATCGTCTCGATTTTCGGCATGATGTCTTTTAAGATTAGGGAATGAAGGCTTTCAAGGGCAGATTCGGCCTCCATCGCTACCACCTATTCCGGGAAAAGGAGAAAGACCATTTAAAGCTTCTGGTGGTATCAGAACGCCGCGACGTTTGAAGGGGAGGCGTCCGGTATACCCCTAAATCCGGATGTAAGCGACGGTTACCTCCCCTTTGCTCCCATGAAGTGGAAGAGAAGCTTTGCGGCCGTCAGAGCGGTGGGGTCTCCGAGCTCGCTTCCGCCGACTTCCATTATATCAAAGCCAGCAACTTCCTTGTTCTCCACGAGCCACTCCATCGCATCCACCACTTCCCAGAAGCCCAGTCCTCCGGCCTCAGGTGTTCCGGTTGAAGGAACGAGCGGGAGATCGAAGACATCCACGTCAACGGACAGGTAAACCGGCTCTGGAAGACTCTTCACCAGCTCGACAAAGGCATCGAAGTCGTAATCTCTGGCGTGCACCCATGGGATCCCCTCTTCCCTCGCGTAGGCGACCTCCTCCCTCGTCCCGCTCCTTACCCCGAAGATGGCCTCCTTCACCCCGAGTTCCCGAATCCGTCTCGCCACGCAGGCGTGGTTGTAGGGGTTGTCCTCGTAGGAATCCCTCAGATCGAGGTGGGCATCGAAGACCACGTAGCTCGAAGGTCTGAGTGCCTCAACGGCTCCAAGGGTCTGCGAGTGCTCGCCACCGATAAGTATCGGTATGGCATCGGGGTTCACGCTTTTGAGCTCTTCTATGGTTTCCCTCACCCTGTCGGCCGTTCCCCTCGGATCCCCGGCCACAACCGTAACATCACCGGCATCGGCTATGGGAAGCTCCGCGATGTCCACATCGTAATCGAGGATGTAACTCTCAAGGTTGAGGGTCGCGTGCCTTACGAGCGTCGGCCCGAACCTCGCCCCGGGCTTAAAACTCGTCGTACCGTCGAAGGGAACCCCAAGAATAACGAATCTGGCCTTTTCGGGTTCCACAAGGGGAAACTCCAGTCTAAAACCCTCGTGGGTGTAAAGAAAATCCATCCACGGCACCTCCGGGGAAGAGGATAGAAAAAGAGGGGGACTCACTCACCCTTGAGCTTCATCACCTTTATCCTGCCAAGGGTCTCCCAGTACTCGACGTTAATGCCCTCCCTGAGCTGGTCCTTGATCTCATCATCGACGCCGCCCTCTATCGGAACGTCGTAGAGCTCGTAGGTCTCCATGTCCATTATCTGGACCGTGTCGGGGGTAATCGAGATAATCTGGGCGGTTCTCTTGTCGATTATAGGCACGTCAACCTCGGCGCTGGTGGGTTTGACGATGCTCCTGACCTTACCGTCAAAGATCCCAACGGCCTCTATCCTTGCCTTGGCGGAACCGTGCTTTCCGGGTGAGGAAACGGTTATGTTAACTATCCTGCAGGGTTCCCCGTCAATGAGGATGTATCTTCCGCGTTTGAGCTTGCTTACCTGAGTCTTCGTTTTATCTCCCATTTTTCAGCCCTCCCTAAGCTTCCTAAACCCCCTTGGAGGGGGTCTTTAAAAAATTTTTGAATGAAAGCTCAACGCCTGCCCCTGAGCAGCACCCCGTTCATAAACAGCGGCACGAAGAGTACCAGCCCGATGATAGCGCCGAGCTTCACCGTGCTCGTGGATGCCCTGAAGGAGTTGTAGAGCGTGTAAAGACCTACGATCAGGAGGAGGACCATCGTGGCCCCCACCGCAATACTGTTTTTCTCAAGTTCCGACGAAAGAAGAGGATAGGCCTCTAGGGCCACAACTATGGCGCCAACGCTGAAGGGCACCACGAGGAACATCACCCTGACCTCGGCCACCATCATAACCGCCGAGAGCAGGAAGCCGAGGAGCGCCACCACCGTCAGGCTCGTCCCCCTTCTGAGCTGCATGACCTCCGACAGCATCTGACCGCCCATCTCGAGCAGGACTATTATGGTGGTAAGACCGGCGAAGTAAAGCGAGAACATGAGCAGGTATATCAACCTCCCGGCGTTTGGAACGTTGCCCCTGAGCACGTACGGGATCGAGTAGAAGACTTCGATGGAGTTGATCGGGCTCTTCTCGCTGTTGGTGGTGTACTCCTTGAGGTTCTGGAATTTGAGGAACAGGCTCATGGACTCCTCGGCGGGTACGCTGGGGTTGCGGAAAGCCCTCCCGAACCCCTGATAGGCCGTACCGAGGGAATAGGCAACGGTGAAGGCTGCGGCGAAGCTGAGTATTACCTGGAGAAGTAGAACACCGGCCAGTACTTTCCTGAGATCGAGGTCCTCGGGAGCGAAGCTTCCCACGACGTAGTAAACCCCCGCACCGAGACCGGAGGAGATGAGCACGGAAACTATCAGGTAAACCACGCCTCTGAATGTCAGGGGAGCCCCTGGGGAGGTAATCGCCGAGACCGCGTTTTCCATGTACCGGACCGCCTGCGGTGCCCTAACGGTGCTAAGTGCCTGATCCCTGATAAAGACCGCCGATGTTACCGCAAAGAGTATGAAGAGTATCGAGAGCACTGAGATTACCTCAAGAGTCCTTCCCTTGGCGAGGACGAGGAGGATCATCGCCAGGAGCAGGGTCCCGAGGGTTATGGCGGGAAGGTAACCCTGAGGGATATCGAAGGCATAGACAATGCCGTAGGAGGAGTAGTAGGTCGTTATTCCGAGCATCACGAGCAGGAAGGTTAGCAGGGTAAAGATCAGTGCCGGAGTGCGGGCAACTTTAAAGAACAGCTCGTATATCAGGTACCGGGTTTTCCTGGTGCTCTCGGCCTCGCCGAATATCAGGAAGAGGGCAACGAGCATCGTCACCAGTGCTATCAGGGATCCCCTGAGGCCAAAGGTTATGTAGTACTTCGGCAGTATGAGGAAGTTCCAGATCCCGAGTATGTACCCCGTTATCAAAAACGCCATCAGGAAACTTACCTTTCTCATCGATTCGCACCCCCTGCAATAAAACTGGCATCGGTTCGTTAAAGACGGTAAATGATGAGGGAATATAAAAACATTGTGTAATTTTTCTACCCAATTTAGAGGCTCGCATGCTCAAAATTGACTATAACCTCGTTCACAATCGTCCACGCCATGAGCGGTTCCCGGTAAAGGCTCACCCTCCTACCCGGGATTTTCCTTCTGAAGTCTCCGTGTGGAAAACCCCCAACGATCACGAGGGGATTTTCAAAACCGGAAAGGATCCTCCCGAACTCCCCGGGGTTCACGGGCTCACCCCTCTCGTGCATCACGAAAACCCCGTCAGGATCTATCTCCCTCACCAGCTCCCCGAGGAATCTATCCTCCATCCGGAGCAGTTTAAGGTCCTCCGGGACGGCCCGCCTCTTGAAGAGGCTCTCCATCAACCCCACGAACCGGTTGTAGTTCCTTGGGATCCTCGTTTCTGGATTGATGTAGATAACCTCGTCGTTCCTCGTGTGCACGTAAACCCTCAGCAGACCCTCCCTGCAGGCTATGCTCTCGAGGGCGTTAAGGAGGCAGACGTGGACTATGTCCGGCCTCCCCCGCCTTTCTCCCTCGGGAAGGTTTTTAATGGCGGAATGGTGGTAGGTGGCATCGAGGATCATCTCCTCCGGCCGTTTTCCCCTCCTCTTTGCGTGGCTGAGGATGGCCGGATGTCTGAGGATACTCCCGGGAACAGGTTCGAGCTCCGCCTCAGCTATCACCAGATGGAGCATTCTCCCACCCCTCAAGACTTATTCCCCTATCGGAAAGCTCCCGCGTTATTCTGGTGAAGGTGTCACGACGCATGCCGAGTATCTCCGGTGGAATAACGCCGTACACGCATCCCCCTTCGGCGACCATGTAATCCTGTAATACAGCGGGGGCTTCGGGTTCTTTGGGAGGCCACCCACGTAGATGTAACCTTCCTCAAGCTCGTCCAGTTCGTGGTAGATCCTCCCCATCAGGATGTTGCTGAGGCCCGGGGCGAAGCCGGCATCGAACACCACCGTTATTCCGGCCTCCTCCGCCTCGTGCCGGAGCTCGAGTGGATCCTGCGGCATGAAAGACACGTCCACCATGTCAACCCCTGCCCTTACGGCAGCCTTAACCGCGGAATAACCCAGATCCCCTGGCAGGGTGCCCACGACAAGATCGAAGCCCTTCATGAGGTCGAGAAGGGAATCGAAGTTCGAGGCATCTACCTTAACCGGCGTGGCGAACTCAGAAACGGCCTTTAGCTTGCTATCGCTCACATCTCCGACGTGGACGTTGAAATCATCCTTCATGTCCCATGCAACGGCCCTTCCAACGTTTCCGGCACCGAGAACGAGGACTTTCATTTCAATCCCCTCTTCAGCTGGTGGCAAGGTATATATAAGCCCTGCTCCCACCTTTACAGATGCCCTTCAAAATCTCCCTCTTCAGGAAAAACGTACTGGACCTGCTCTCTTCCTCCGGGGAGAGAAAGGTTATGCACGTAAGCGACACGCCGGAGAGCGTTTACCGCTTCATAGAGAAACTCATAGAAAAGACAGGGCCGGATTACATCGTCCACACCGGGGACGTGGCGGACAACCTAAAGCTTGAGAGAAGGCCGGAGCTGATATCCGAATACAGGGGAGCCCTGAGAAAACTGGCACGCATCCTCAAGGGCTCCGACGCGGTTGTCTACATCGTCCCGGGCAACGAGGACAGCGTTGAGCTCCTTAGGGAGTTTTTCGGGAGGGCGGTGATGAAGCCGGGTAGCGTCATCGATATCGGGGGAAGAAGGTTCGCCCTCGGCCACAGCTGGAGGGACGTTGCCGGGCTCGACGCGGACTTTAAACTCTACGGCCACAACTTCAGGTTAATAGAGGGGGGCCTAAACGGTGTTCTCGGGGTTAACTTCGTTCTCCTTCCCAGCGGGAGGACCTACAGAATAAAATACCCCGGGGGAACGGACTTCGATAGGGGTTACAGAACGTGGAGGGGTATGTGATGAGGGTCCTTCGTTTCGGGCCGTCCATAATCTTCCTTCGAACGTCCCAAATGGAGGCCGTTAAATCGGCGATCTCCCGGCTTTTCGGGGTTGAGGAGATGCCCACCGACAGGGCAATACGGGAGAGCAGGGAGTTTGAGACGATCCTTTTCGTCACCGATGAGTGGGAAAAGGAGACGATCCCTCCCGACACGGCCTTTCTCCTGAGATGTCACACGCCGGCCGTTCTGAGCACGGTGGTGAACAAAAGGCTCCCCGTTGAAAAGGTTCACGTGGAGAGCACGCTGATATTCATGAGAATTCCCGAGAGACTGGAGGAGGGGCTTCAGTTCCTGGTAAAGAAATACGGCGGGGAGATAATGGACATAAGAAGTGCCTTCGATGAAGGGGAAGTCGGAGACACGATAATAGGGGTGACGCGGAAGAAACTCAGCTCGCCAATTGGACCGGAGGACATAGAAAGAGCGGTCCTGATACACAGGGATTTTCTGGAGGTTTACCGCGAACTGACGATCGACGTCCCCCTTCTTCTGCTCAAGCTGATGCCCGGGTGGAAGGAGATCACCATCAAGATCTACGACACGAACAAACGCTACGAGGAGAACGTGGAGAGACTGATGATGGTCATAGAGGACCTCGACTTGGGCTTCGTCGTCGGCGAGGGCTGGGGCTGGGACTACCCGAGGCCCTTTATGCGCGTCCCGATCTACAGGCTCAGGCTCCTCACATGGGAAGATCCCGTGCGCCTCAAGTTCCTCCTCAAGGGCATCGAGTACCTCGAGTACAGAAGGCTCTGCGACATAGACGTTTTTCTCGAGGGGAAGAAGATAAGCTGGACCTCCCTCGGGGATTTCAATTCGAAGTTCGAGCTCGCAAGGGCCGCCCGGGAGGAGTTGGAGAAAAACCTGAGCGAAAACGTCCTCGAGAGACTCCGTGAAATCGAGGCAAAACTGGTCGAGGAAGGGGCTAAAGCTTCCTGAGCTTTGCTATGAAGAAACCGCTCGTGCCGTGTCTGTCGGGGTAAAAACGCCTCGCCTTCGCTATCTCCTCACTCAGTGCTATTCCAAAGGGATTAACAAGAGCCGGCTCGCCGTAGCGGAGGGGCAGGAGCTCAACGTCGAAGCCCTCGAGGGCCCACTGAATCACGAACTCGTTTTCCTCCGGTTCGAGGGAGCAGGTGGAGTAAACCAGAACCCCGCCCCTTTTAAGGACGCTCAACCCCTTTTCGAGGAGCCTCATCTGAAGGCCCTGGCAGAACTTAACGTCATCCATCGTCCTGCTGGCCTTCCGTTCGGGATTCTTGTGTATCGTTCCGCTACCCGTGCAGGGTGCATCGAGGAGTATTCTGTCGAACTCAACCCCGAGCTCGTCTATGTGGAGGGACGAGCCGTGGATCAGCACCGCGTTTATGACCCCAAGGCGGGAAAGGTTCAGCCGGGTTTCCCTCAATCTCTCCTCCTTCACGTCAAAAGCGTAGATTATGCCCCTGTTCTCCATGAGCTGGGCAAGGTGGGACGTTTTCCCGCCGGGGGCCGCGGCCATGTCCGCAACGGTTTCACCGGGCTTCGGATCAAGGGCAACCGCCGGAAACATGGAGCTCGCCTCCTGAACGTAGAGGAGGCCGCTCAGGTACTCTGGTGTGGAGGTTATTGAGAAGGGCTCCCTCGTAAGGCAGAAGCCCTCCCTGATACCGGGAATTCTTTTGAACTGGAATCCCTTCCTGTTGAGGAGTCTGGTGAGTTCCTGAATTTTTGTTCTGAGGGTGTTAACCCGGAAGCACCTCGGAAGGGGTTTTTCCATGGCCTCGGCTATCCTCAAAGCCCTCTCTCCCCAGAGCTCGTAATATCGCTCCGCGAACGTTCTTGAATAGCCGAGACTGAAGAGTCTTTCGATCATGGCCGGGGATTGGAAGGGGGGTTTAAAAGTCTCCCGCCCCGAAGGAAAAGAAAAAGAACGTTATCAAACCTTTATACCACCCATGACGAGGGCCATCAGAGCCTTCTGGGCGTGCAGGCGGTTCTCAGCTTCATCGAAGACGACGCTGTTCGGTGAGTCCACAACCTCATCGGTAACCTCCTCGCCCCTGTGCGCCGGAAGGCAGTGCATGAAGATGTAGTCCGGCTTCGCGTGTTTTACGAGCTCTTTATTGACCTGGAAGGGCATGAATATCTTTCTCCTTTCCTCTGCCTCAGCTTCCTGTCCCATCGAGGCCCAGACGTCCGTGTAGACCACGTCGGCATCCTTAACCGCTTTAACCGGATCGTGGAGAAGCTCGAAGCTTCCACCGCTTTCCGCCGCGTTCTCCTCGGCCCACTTTATTACCTTTTTATCCGGCTCGTAGCCTTCGGGCGTTGCAACCACCACGTTTGCCCCGAGCTTTGTCCCGGCTATCATGAGCGAATGAGCAACGTTGTTCCCGTCGCCGACGTAGACCACTTTAAGGCCCGCTATCCTGCCCTTCTTCTCGAGTATCGTCTGATAGTCCGCAAGGGCCTGGCATGGATGGGAGAAATCGCTGAGCCCGTTGATGACCGGAACACTTCCGTACTTTGCGAGATCCTCCACGTCCCTGTGGGCGTAAACCCTCGCCATTATGCCATCCACGTAGCGGCTGAGAACGCGCGCTGTATCGGCTATGGTTTCACCCCTTCTCAGCTGAAGGTCCTGAGCGTTAAGGTAGAGTCCGTAGCCGCCGAGCTGGTAAATCCCAACCTCAAAGCTTATTCTGGTTCTTGTAGAGGGCTTCTGGAAGATCATTGCGAGGGTCTTCCCCTCGAGAACGCGGTGGGGTTTGCCTATCTTGTTCCAGATCTTCATCATTTCAGCGGTCTTGAGGATTGTTTCAATCTCCTCCCTCGTGAAGTCCTGAAGGCAGAGAACGTCCCTTCCTGCCAGACTAACCACCATGTGCATCACCGTTCGATACTCTCCCGGGATTTTAATAACCCTTTCGTCGGAAAGGATGTCCCGCAATAGAAATCTTTTAAGTGTCAATGCACCCTGACTTTTCAAACGTAACGTTCGGCCTCCCGTGGGACGAAGGTGAAGTTTACTGTTTAAAATCGAAATCTTTTTATACAAAAATTTCTTAAAAAATAAAGGTGATCCTTTGACCGAGATAAGGAACGCAAAACTTATGGGGGGAATAGGCGCCGCCCTGAGCATGATAGGTGGAGTTGCCATCCTGGGCTTTGCAATGAAGGTTCTTGCCGTTAAGGAAATCGCCGAGGCCCTCGGAAAGGAGGAGATATTCAAAAAGTACCTCCTGGGGGTTATACTGTGGTTTATAGGCAGTGTGGGGGCCGCGTTATGGATGACGGGTCTTATTGGAGCCTCTGATATAGGCATGATACTAACGGGCACCATAGGGGTGCTTATCGTCGTGGGGGTGCCCCTCCTCATACTCGGGGGCTGGCTGATGAAGAAGAGCTATGACATGATAGCCGAAGAAACCGGGGTAAAGAAGTTCAGTGACGCGGGAATGGCGTACTTCTTAGGGGGCCTGCTGGCGGTGGTTTTCATCGGCTTTCTGATACTGCTGATAGCGTGGATCCTCGAGATAGTGGCCTTCTTCTCCCTTCCGGATGAGCTTGAGGAACCCGAGGGAACCGCACTCCTCGCTTAACGTTCCCTCTTTAACCTGCCGTGTTGAGCATATTTCCAATTTTTATTCCCAGTAGAATTATCCAACGGGGCACCTTATCGATAAGCTAATAAACTCCTCTCCTCTTTACTCCCGGGTGGCATCTATAAGGGGGAAGATCAGGGTCAGGCTTGTCAACTATACAAAAAAACCAATGGAAACCGTCACATGGGCAGCTCTGATAAGCTACTGGGACGAATGGGAGAGCGAGGCCTTTGAGAGGACAACTATGAGCGATGTGGAAAACCACCTGCCGAGGGTTCTTGGTTACGGGCATGAAAGCATACTCGAGCACGCCGTTCTGACGTTCTCGATAGAGGGCTGCTCAAGGGTTTGCAGCCATCAGCTCGTGAGGCACAGGCTGGCGAGCTACACCCAGCAGAGCCAGAGGTACATCAAACTCAATCCGATGGACGTTGAAGAGACCTTCGTCATCCCCGGGGCCGTAAAAGACCATCCGGAGCTGTATGAGAAGTGGAAGCGTCTTATGAGGGAAGCCATGGAGCTCTACGAGGAGAGTTGCGGGAAGGGAGTTCATCAGGAGGACGCGCGCTTCATCCTTCCTCAGGCGGTGCGCACAAAAATCGTCGTCACGATGAATCTGAGGGAATTGAAGCACTTCCTCGGCCTCAGGGCCTGCGAGAGGGCCCAGTGGGAGATAAGGGAAGTGGCGTGGAAGATGCTCGAGGAGATCGCAAAAAACGAGGAGCTGAGGCCGATTATAGGGTGGGCGAAGCTCGGGCCGAGGTGCGTCCAGCTCGGTTACTGCCCCGAAGGGGAGTTAATGCCGCCGGGCTGCTGGAAGAGGACGAGGGAGAAATGGAAAGCCTTAGCGGGTTCAAAACCGAAGGCTTAGGCTCCTTCACGTCAGGTTTTAGAAGCCCCGACGATCTCATCTATCGCTTTTTTGAGCTCTTCGTACGCTTCATCGAGCGATTCCGGGATGACCTTAGTGTCCGCCACGACGGGCATGAAGTTGGTATCCCCGTTCCACCTCGGCACTATGTGGAGGTGAACGTGGTCGTCTATTCCAGCGCCGGCGACCCTCCCGAGGTTCACGCCCATGTTAAAGCCGTCGGGGTTCATGGTCTTTTTGATGGCCCTTATCATGAGCTGGGACAGTTCCATTATCTCGAGGAGCTCCTCCTTCGTAAGATCCTCCCACCTTCCAGCGTGCCTGTAGGGGGCGATCATGACGTGGCCCGGGTTGTAGGGGTAGTTGTTCATTATCACGAAGGCATAACTTCCGCGGTAAAGGATGAGCCTCTCCCTGTCCCTGTTCTCCTTCGGGAAGTCGCAGAATATGCATCCATCGTGCTTCGGTGAGCGTATGTACTCTATGCGCCACGGTGCCCAGAGGACCTTCATCTCCTCACCTCCAGTGGGAGAACCGGGGAAGGGTTAAAAGCTTTTTGAAGTCCCCCTCCCTCTCAGGATCAGCCGGCAAACCTTTTAACCCCCGACAGCTACCCACTCCGGGTGATACGCATGGAGAAGAGGAAGGGACTTCTCGTGATCCTCGATGGTCTCGGGGACAGACCGGTCAGGGAACTTGGCGGAAAGACCCCCCTTGAGTACGCGGAAACGCCGAACATGGACAGCCTTGCGAGGTCCGGGATCCTCGGCCAGCAGGACCCGATAAAACCCGGTCAGCCGGCGGGAAGCGACACGGCCCATCTAAGCATCTTCGGCTACGATCCCTACAGGGTTTACCGTGGCAGGGGCTTCCTCGAGGCTCTCGGCATCGGGCTGGATCTCAACGAGGACGATCTGGCCTTCAGGGTGAACTTCGCCACCCTCGAAAATGGCATCGTAACGGACAGAAGGGCCGGGAGAATAAGCACTGCGGAGGCCCACGAGCTCGCCAAGGCGGTTCAGGAAAAGGTAAAGCTCCCGGTTGATTTCATCTTCGCGGGGGCCACGGGCCACAGGGCCGTGCTGGTCCTCAGGGGGCTTGCAAGGGGCTACCGCGTTGGGGGGAACGACCCCCACGAAGCGGGTAAACCGCCCCACGAATTCACTTGGGAGGACGAGGAGAGCAGGAAGGTCGCCGGTATACTGGAGGAATTCGTGAGGAAAAGCCACGAGGTCCTCGATGGGCATCCGATAAACCGGGAGCGCAGAAAGGCCGGCAGGCCCGTTGCGAACTACCTCCTCGTGAGGGGAGCCGGGACCCATCCCGACGTCCCGATGAAATTCACCGAACAGTGGGGGGTAAAAGCCGCCGCGATTGTGGCCGTTTCCCTCGTCAGGGGCGTTGCGAGGGCCATAGGGTTCGACGTTTACACCCCGGAGGGTGCGACGGGCGAGTACGATACCGACGCCATGGCGAAAGCGAGGAAGGCCGTCGAGCTCCTCAGGGATTACGACTTCGTGTTCCTCCACTTCAAACCGACCGACGCGGCCGGTCACGACGGCAATCCGGAGAGGAAGGTGGAGATGATAGAGAAAGCCGACAGGATGATAGGTTACATAGTCGACCACGTTAACCTTGAGGAAACCGTCATAGCCATAACCGGCGATCATTCAACGCCCTGTGAGGTCAAGAACCACAGCGGGGATCCCGTGCCGCTCCTGATGGCAGGAGGTGGCGTTAGGAGGGACCACACGGAGGGCTTCGGCGAGCGCGAGTGCATGCGCGGGGGCCTCGGAAGGATCAGGGGGCACGACATCGTTCCGATAATGATGGACCTCATGAACAGGAGCGTAAAGTTCGGGGCCTGAGCGCTTTCTCCTTTCATCTCGACATGTTTATATTCTTCTTTGACAACTCTTTTACCGGTGATGAAGATGAAGGATATGAAGGTTATAGGCGATGACAGGGTAACCTCCATAGGGATGGGCACATGGGGCATCGGAGGAAGGGAGACCGCCGATCACTCGAGAGACGGGGAGAGCGTTGAGGTCCTCCGCCACGGCCTCGAGCTCGGGATAAACCTCATAGACACGGCCGAGTTCTACGGTGCGGGCCACAGCGAGGAACTCGTCGGCATGGCCATCAAAGGGTTCCCCCGGGAGGACATCTTCATCATCAGCAAGGTCTGGCCGACCCACTTCGGATACGAGGAGGCGAAGAAAGCGGCAAGGGCCAGTGCCAGACGCCTTGGAACGTACATAGACCTGTACCTCCTCCACTGGCCGGTGGATGACTTTGGAAAGATTGAGGCGACGCTCCACGCCCTCGAAGATCTGGTGGATGAAGGACTCATAAGGTACGTGGGCGTTAGCAACTTCGATCTGGAGCTCCTGAAGAGAAGTCAGGAGGCCATGAGGAGGTACGAGATAGTCGCCAACGAGGTTAAGTACTCCCTGAAAGACCGCTGGCCCGAAGACAGCGGGCTCCTCGACTACATGAAGCGGGATGGGATTGCCCTCATAGCCTACACCCCGCTGGAGAAGGGCTCCCTCGCGATGAACGAATGCCTCGCCGGGATCGGGAGGAACTACGGAAAGAGCGCGGCTCAGGTTGCCCTTAACTACCTCATATGGAACGACAACGTCGTGGCCATTCCAAAGGCGGGAAGAAAGGAACACGTTGAGGAAAACGCCGGTGCGATGGGCTGGAGGCTCTCAAAGGAGGACAGGGAAAGGGCCCGGAGATGCGTCTGATTCAGCCCTGAAGGAAGGCCTCCACCAGATTCCGCGTCTCTTTAAAGGCCTCGATGGGAACCCCCCTTGGAAGTCCCCCGACTTCCCCCTTAACGTTTTTCAGAACGCCCTCACCGGCCCCGAGGAACATCCCCTCGCTGACAACCCCCCGGAAGTTCGCGGGAGGAAGCAGGGCCACGGCGACGCGGTCGCCTTCCTTAACGCTCAGATCGTTGGTAACCACGGTTACGGCCCTCTCACCGATGTTAACGTTCGTTATCAGAAGCCTGTCCGCGTTCGGATGCCTTCCAACGCTCATTACCTCGCCGGCCTTTATGTCCACGGCTATGACGGGATCGTTTATCTTCCCGAGCTTCAGGCGATCGTCGAGGTTCAGGATGGTGTTCAGGAAGAACCTTATCTTAGCTACCGCTTCCTCGACCTTCTCGCGCTCGTTCCCCCGGGCCAGACTGAGGAATTTGTGGTACCAGTCCTCCCCTCCGAGGGCCTCGATTATGCCTTCGGCCTTCTCCTTCAGGGCCCGCATCTGGGGGGTATCCACGAGTTCCTGAGGCTCGAGGTAGGAGTAACGCATTGCCTGTATCTCGGGTATCATCTCCCTGGCGAGCTGGGTGGCCCGCTTCTTGTCCCACTTGCCCTTGAACTTAGCCCCCTCGATCGTCTTCAGGAACAGTTCCACCGCCTTCTCCGCCACCAGCAGACGGTAATCCTTGCTCGTGTCCCACACCTTCTTCACCCTCCAGAACTTTCAGAAGGCGCTTCTTAACGCTTTCGTCCCCTATCGCCTCGGCTATGGACAGGGCTCTGGACATCTCACCCCTGCGGGCGTAGGAAAGGGCTATCTCACCGAGCAGCTCCGAGGCCGTTCCCTCATCCCTTATAAGGCCGGCTATTATCATGGGCTCCCTGAGGAAGCCTATGCGGAGGAACCTCTCCCCGATACCCCTGAGCTCCCCATCCCCCGGTTTGAACTTGCCCACCAGCATTATCTCAAGGGCATCCTCGAAGGTCCTCCTCCCGAGCTGCAGGTTACCGTGGAGGAAGAGCCAGTAGGAAAGCTCGAGCATCGAGATGGCCCTCTCCTCCAGCGGGAGAAAGCGCATCATCTCAACGGCCCGCTCAACCTCGCCCCTCTCGAGGAGTTCCTCAACTACGTTCTTTCCCCTCTTCAAAACGTCCCTTACGAGCTCCATCTTCTCCTCAAGGTGTCTGGCCTGAAGTGTGAAGCGGAGGGAGGAGTAAACGTCCCTTGCGAGTCTGTAAAAGTCGATGGCCATCCCGTTGGGTATTTCATCGGCGCTCTTCTCCACGAGCCTCGCCACCGTTATGAGGGATGACACCGATGCGGAGTAGGCCCTCGACGTCTGCAACAACTCGATGGCCTTCCCGAAAAGCTCGAGGGCCTCGCTGTACCTGTCAGATAGAACGAGGTTCCTCGCTATCCCGGCCAGAACCTCGCCCCTCAACCTCGCGGAGCCTATCGATCCGGCCAGCTCGATGGCCTCCTCAAAGTAAATCCCGGCATCGTGATCCCTGTCGAGGGTGTAGAGCGCCCTTCCCAGAATGGCGTACGCGAGCGCCCTTTCCGGGGCACTTCTCAAGGGCTCGATCGTGTCGAGCATTTTTGAGAGAACCTCCTCCCGGGGGAAGGCCGACAGGATCTTCGCAAGGGCAACGAGCCTTTTTAACGGGTTTTCGATCTCAAGGGCCCCCTTCAGGGCACCCCTGTAATCGCCCCGGGAGATGTAACCTTCAACTTCCACGGAAACCACCGACCGGGGAAGGCTAACCCTTCACCCTTTCATCCCACCGTTCGAGCATCGTGTCGAGGGCGAGCAGGTTGTTGAGCCTGAGGCGAACCTTTCCCCTCTCCCAGTCTATCGAGCCCCTGAACTCGTTGAGAAGGGAGAAGACCTTCTCAGCTTCCTTTGCCGGGAGGTTCCTTCCGTAGAACTCCTCACCGCAGCTGGGACACTTAAAGACGAACTCTTCGAAGGCTTTCATGAACTTCTCACCGTCGCTGAAGACCTCACGGGCGTTCTCCATGGTGAGCATCTGCTCGATGAGCCCGGCCCAGTCAAGGGGCGCCCCACAGAGCGGGCATCTGGCCAACTTCATCACCCCACCCCACTACGCGGCGGTCGTTTTAAACGTTTATCCCAGTTCACTCAGGGCCCTCTCTATCTCCTTCAGGATCAGCTTTATCGCCCCGTCGAGGTTGGATCTGCCGTTCGCCCCGGCCGCCCCGGCGTGCCCTCCCCCCGAGCCATCTATCAGCGGTCCGACCTTCTCCATTATCCTGCCGAGGTGAAGGCCCTTCCTGACGAGGCTTTCCCGGGCCCTTGCGGAGATTCTAACGCCTCCCTTCTCGCTACCAACCACGGCCACATCCGCCCCGAGCTGGATGAAGACCTTGCAGGCGAGGGATTCGTAGGCGGAAACCCTTGAAACGGCTATCAGATACCCCCTGAACTTCCTCAGCTCCATCCTCTGGCAGGCCTTGAGGACGGCCGCACGTTTCGAGTGCTCAACGTTTTCCCCGCTTGCAGGAGCAACGAGCTGGAGGATCTCCCCCATCCCAATCGGGAAAAGATCGAGCATCTCGCTCACGGCCCTAAACGTCCGGGCGTTTGCAAATCGGAAGTTCGCGGTATCCGTAACGATTCCGGCCAGAAGTGCCCTAACGGCGTTCTCATCGGCAAAACGGAAGTACTTGAAGAGCTCCCATACAACCTCAGCGGTGGAGGTCCGGGAGGAATCGACGACGGTTATGTCGGCCCTGATGGGTCCCTCCTTCTCCATGTGGTGATCTATGACGATGAGCACCCTATCATCAGGAATTTCAATCGGCTCGAGCTGTTCCGGGGACGAGGTATCAAAAACTATGATAACTTCCTCCAGAACCCGGGGGTTTTTTTCGACCGGAACGGGCGAAAGGGTTAGCATCCTCCGGGCGTAGGAGGACACGCTCTGGGGTATCCCTATCCTCACCCTCTCCACGCCGATGGATTTGAGGTAGATGGCAAAGGCTATGGCCGAGCCGAGTGAATCGGGATCGGCGTTGTGATGACAGAGCAGAAGAAAGGACCTGTCCCTCGATTTCTCGAGGAAGCGCTTAAGCTTTATCTTTCCTTTCATCGGCGATCTCCCTTAATCTCCTCTCAACGGCATCGTAAGCCCTCTCGAGGGCCTCGTTAACGAGCCTCTCCACATCGATCCTGACGAAAACCGGAACCTCAAGGTAAACCTCAACCTCAAGATCAAGGGTTTCCCCGCGGTTTATCCTCGTCGTGACCTCTATGTCCTTAACCTCACTCCCCCTGAGGACGCTGAAAACGTGCCCGATTACGGTTTCCTGTGCGAGCTCGCCCACCTCCACGATCTCCTCCTCGCTGAGCTCGGGCAGACCTATGTTGACCACGCCCCTCCTTCCCTGCCTTTCCGCCATTCCTCTCACCCCAAAAAGGTAAAGGATCAACCCGCCGCGGGTCTGAGGGCGGACTGTACCTTCGCCGTGAGCTCCTTGAGCCTCTCGTTGAGCTTCTTCTCCTGCCTCTCAAGGGCGTTGAAACGAACCTCGAGGGTCTCTATGTTCTCCCTGAGCTCCTCGATTGCCCTATTCCTGTCCGTCTTCACCATGAGGGTCCCCACGGTTTTGTACACCGTGCTTCCCTCATCGATCTTCTCGAGCTCTTCAAGGGCCTTCTTTGCCTCGTTAAGCTCGAGCTGGACCTTCTGCTTCTGCTGGATGACGAGCTGAAGCTGCTGCTGGTAACCTTCAAGCTGGCCGAGCATGGCCTGAACCTGAGGTGGAACGTTCTGCATAACCAACACCTCCCCTTCAATGTCCGGTTAGAATAAGCCCGCAGGTTTAAGAAAGTTTGGGAAGCATTACAGCTCAATGGAGTTAACCGCCACGGCGATCCATCTGAGGTAGGAGTTGAGCGTTCCCCTCAAAGCTGAGTTGTCCCTGGCAGTGAACCTAAGGATTATCCTCCTCCCCTCCCGGAGGAACTCCACCCTGCTCCTCCTGTAGGGGACGGAATCGTGCTCGTAAAGAACGCTCTCGTAAACTATTCTCGCGGTCTCCTCATCGGGAAAAGAGAGCTCTATCAGGCCTTCGATCGGCCACTCCTCCGGGGAAGGGCTTCCTTGTAGTCCCATCTTCTTCCGTCCTCCATTATCCATATCTTGACGAGAACGAGGGGACCAACGGCCCTTTCCCTCGTTACGTCGAGGCGGTAGAAGTTGACGGCCATGCCCCTCGGGTAGTTCTCCACGACCCCCACGACGTCGGTGTTGTTCTTCCCGGCTATCGTCTCGATGCTCCCCTTCCCCCGGGGAACGAACTTCCCGCCGGTCAGCTCAGCAAAGGCCCGGGCGAAGGCCATATGATCCACCCCGACCCTCTTTGCCGTGGTTACCACGAAGGGCATCTCCTCGCGTATGGGCCTGAGGTTCCTGAAACCGATCTCCCGCTGGAGCTTTATCCCGTGGAGGTAGAGGTAGCCGAGGTAACCCCAGTCCTCCGGATCGACCCTGATGAAGGTCATCTTCAGGGGGTTGCCCTTCCAGACGTTGATTATCAGAAGCCTCTCGTAGTTCCTGTCGTAGGCCTCCATGAGCAGATCCTGCAGGGTCTTCTTACCCCGGGTCAGGTAGAGGGAACCCGGAAAGACCCTCTCAAGATCGTGTCCGAAGCTCCTCGTCCGCCTCGTAGGCCTGTGGGAGGTGGTTATCAGCATCATAGTCCTCACTCAAAACCTTCAGGCTGTATGGATAACGAAAGAATCAGATGGCCTTTACGCGCCGGGCCACCCGGGGCCGGGGCTTGTAGAGTATCCTGCTGCCGCAGTAGGGGCAGCGAACTTCCCTTGCGGTCTCGAGGTCGAGCTCGACTTCCTTCCCGCACTTTGCACAGCGGTAAACGGCCAGCACCATGCCCATCACCCGGATGAAAAAGGGCATCAGACCTTGGAGGCCATGACGCGCTTGGCTACCCTGCCGGCCGGAGTCGTCGGGAGGTAGGCTCCACCGGCGAAGGTGGCACCGCACTTCTGGCACTGCCATATGCCAGTGCTTATCCTCCTAACGGCCTTCCTTCCGCAGACCGGACAGACGTGCTTCTGCTTCATCCTGGCCTCGACGGCCGCCACCCTTCTTCTGATCTTGAGACCGTACCTCGGGCCGTATCTTCCCGCGGAACCAACCTTGGTAGTCCTTCCCATGAGCATCACCCCTTAAGCTAACCCTCTTTCACGACTGGAAACCTCTTTCAGGGGACGTTTTATAAACCTTTGCCCGAAAAATGTAAGGACCCCTAAGTTCACAGGTTTGAACTTCTCCCTTTAAAACCATCAGGACGATAGAAAGCGGGGGGCCGTTCGGACTGTCGCCCCCCTGGGGGTCCCGAGGTCATCGCAACCCGGAACTCCTCGGGCAGTCCCTTTACGCATAAAACCTTATAACGTTTTGGCCGACCTATGGTTGGTGCGAAACATGGCTGGAACCGTGAGCAAGGTAATTCGCTTCAGGGACGAGGAGGAGTTCATCGACGATGTGGGCGAGGCAATGGAGATCTTCTCCCGTCTGGCGGTTAAATACGGCCACAACCCGGTGGAGGGGATAATCCTCTGGGATTACGTCGGTGTCCGGGACAGAGAGGGTGTGAAAGTTTTTCGAGTGGGCGAGTTCTCCCGGCTCAGGGGGACGCTCGATCTTGACCCTGAGACGCTGGAGGTTATGGAACGCCACTTCGATGAGATGAAGGGGAGGGACGATCTCGGGGTGGAGGACATCGCCCGTCTCGTGGACCTTCTCAACGAGGAGCTCGGGGAGGAGATGGTCTACTACGAGGCCTACGACCTCGGTCTCGAGAGGAACACTGCCTACATAATCCTCAACCTGCCCAACCTGGCCTACCTCGACGGCATTCTTGAGGGAGATGAAAGGGAGGACTTCGAGAGGGCCGTTAAGCTGTTGATTAAGTACGTTTAGTCCCCCCGGGGGTGAGGGAGTGCTTTTCAAGAAGAGGGGAACTTTTACGGAGGAGGACGCGAGGAAGGTCGTGGAGTTCGTGAGCCAGAGGCCCGGGGAGAGGGAGATAATAGTGATGGCCGAGAGGGTTACGGACGAAGCCCGGAGAAGGCTCTGGGACTACTCGAACGCCGTGAGGCTCATGGCGAGCCTTAGGGGGGAGGAGAGGGAGGTAAGGGTCGAGATACTCGAGGGGTACGTGAGCGAAAGGGTCCGGGGCGTTGACGTTGAGGAACTGTGAGGTGTCGGTATGAGGCTGATCATGGCCGAGGTCTTCAACAGCTGGCAGGGTGAGGGGGGAAGCGTTGAAGGTTCGGCCTTCGGCAGGAGGCAGATCTTCGTCAGGTTTGCGGGCTGTGATCTTAACTGCCTCTGGTGCGATTCCCGGGAGTACATCGACGCGTCGCGGGTTTCCCGGTGGAGGCGGGAGGTCGAGCCCTTCACGGGCAGGTTCGAGTATAGGCGGAACCCGGCCTCGCTCGAAGAGGTTGTGGAATCCGTCCTGAACCTCGACACTGGGGACGTTCACTCCATAAGCTACACGGGCGGAGAACCCACCCTCCAGATCGGGCCCCTGAAGGCCCTCATGGGCGAGATGAAGGAGCTCGGCTTCGACAACTTCCTCGAAACCCACGGGGGACTTCCAGAGTTTGTTGGGGAGGTTGCTGAGCTCACTGACTACGCGAGCGTTGACGTAAAGGACGAGAGCGCCCGGGCAACGCCCGACTGGAGGGGCCTCGTTCTGAGGGAGGTCGAGAGCATCAGGATACTGAAGAGGGCCGGAGCTAAGGTTTACGCCAAGCTCGTGGTGACCCCGCGGACGAGGGTCGAGAACGTCCGCTGGTACGCGGAACTTTTGAAGGGCCTCGCCCCCCTCGTGATACAGCCGAAGGAACCCATGGAGATGAGTCAGGGGGAGCTCATGGACATGTACCGCGAGGCGGCGCTGATCCTCGGCCGGAAGAACGTTGGTCTGAGCTTTCAGGTCCACAAGTACCTCAACGTCCTTTGAGCGTCAAATTTTTAAGCCCCAGCCTTTAGTAACCTCCGGAAACATTAAGTCGAAAGGAGGTGAAGCCATGCCCGTGATAGAGGAGGTGGCACCGAGGAGGTTCGAGAGAGTCGGCATGCATTCGCACATAAGGGGCCTTGGACTGGATGATAAGGGAAGGGCGCGCTTCATAGCCGATGGAATGGTCGGGCAGACGAAGGCAAGGGAGGCCGCGGGGATAGCGGTCGAGCTGATCAAGAGGGGCAAGCTCGCCGGAAAGGGAATCCTCCTCGTCGGCCCGACGGGCAGCGGTAAGACGGCCATAGCCATGGGAATAGCGAGGGAGCTCGGCGAGGACGTTCCCTTCGTCCAGATAGCCGGGAGCGAGATCTACTCAACGGAGGTCAAGAAGACGGAGTTCCTCAAGGAGGCCCTGAGACGCGCGATTGGTGTTAGGATAAGCGAGGAGAGAAAGGTCTACGAGGGCGAGGTGAAGGAGATCAGGATAAACAGGGCCAAGCACCCCCTCAACCCCTACGCCGAGGTCCCGCAGGATGTGGTCATAACGCTGCGCACGAAGGACGACGAGAAAACGATCCGGGCCGGGAGGGAGATAGCCTACCAGCTCCTCGAGATGGGCGTTGAAGAGGGCGACGTCATACAGATAGACGCAGAAACCGGCAGGATCTCCAAGATCGGAACGACCAGAGAGGAGGAGGGCCTCTTCCTGAAACGCAGGGTGAACCTTCCCGGCGGTACGGTCCTCAAGATAAAGGAGTTCACCTACACGGTTACGCTTCACGATCTGGACGTCGCCAACGCCCGCGGTAACATAATCGGCATGCTCTTCAGCACGGGCATGGAGATAGACGACGAGATAAGGCGGAGGGTTGATGAAACCGTCAAGAAGTGGGTTGAGGAAGGAAAGGCCAGCCTCGTTCCGGGGGTTCTCTTCATCGACGAGTGTCATATGCTCGACATAGAGGCCTTCTCCTTCCTCGCGAGGGCCATGGAGAGCGATCTGGCGCCCATCCTCATCCTCGCCACCAACAGGGGGAAAACGAAGATAAGGGGCACCGAAATCGAGGCACCGCACGGCATACCCATAGACATGCTCGACAGACTGCTCATAATCAACACCGCCCCCTACAACAGGGACGAGATCAGGGAGATCGTTAAAATCCGTGCCCGGGAGGAGAAGATCGAGGTGGACGAGGAGGCCGTGGAGTATCTGGCTGACCTCGGGGAGAAGACGAGCCTGCGCTACGCCGTACAGCTTCTGGGCCCGGCAAGCGTGCTCGCCGGAGGTGGAAAAATACGCAGGGAGCACGTGGAAAGGGCCAGGGACTACTTCGCTGACCTCAGGAGGAGCATTAAGTTCGTCGAGGAGCTCGAGGGAATGCTCAGCTGACCCCTTTCTATTTCATCCCCTCATCTCTCAGTTACGTAGGCAATCGCTCCCTCTCCCCCGAATCCGGAAGGGCTCATTCTATCAGCACCATCCCGTAAAGAACGCTTTCCGAGAAGTCTATCTTCACCAGCCTCCCGATCTCAATCCCCACGGCGTCTATGCTCGGTCTGACCTTTTCGGGCATCCTGCAGGCTTCGCCCCTCTCGAAGGGACAGTCGTCGCAGAGGTTACAGCTCCCGGGAAACAGTGCGGTGGCGTACATCTTCCCCTCCCTGAAGAACTCGGCCTCCTTTTTCAGGAGGTAGAGGATGGCCTCCCGCTTGTCCCTTTCAAAGCGGTCCATGTCCACACCGAACTTCACCAGAAGGGCCCTTCTGAAGTGGCGCACCCACTCCCTCGCCTCCCTCCAGTCCGGAGCGTGGGGAGGACAGCTCGGTCTCCTGCCGTACATGGGACAGGAACGGCACTTCCAGACGGGCCTCGGCGAAACCACTATATCCTCCGCCGGAATCTCCCTCTCCCAGATCACCTTCATGTCCATCGATTGGAAAACGGGTTAAAAACCCTTCCGATCGGGCTCAGTCCATCAGCCTGCCGCCGTTGACGTCCACCACTTCCCCGGTGACGTGGTCGTTTTCAAGGAGGAAGATCACGGCATGGGCTATATCCTCGGGTCTGGCTATTTCTCCCGTCAGCGAGAGCGAGCGGAGCCTCTCCTTTACCTCCGGGCTTATGAGGGATGTATCCACGGGACCCGGGGCAACCGCGTTGACCAGCACGTCCGGGGCGAGGTGCCTCGCGAGGTTGAAGGTGAGGGCTATCAGTCCGCCCTTCGATGCGGCGTAGTGCGGCCCGACCGTTCCGCCGTCCTTTCCGGCTATCGAGGCTATGTTGACGATCTTGCCCTTTTTCATGTACCTTAGAACCTCCTGCGTGACGATGAAGGCCCCCTTGAGGTTGACGCCGAGGACCTCGTCCCACTCCTCATCGCTCACCTCCATCGGCTTCATGGCCTTCCCGAGGATCCCCGCGTTGTTCACGAGGACGTCTATCCTTCCGAAGCGGTCGATCATCCGCTCGACCATCTCCCTCACTTCACCGCGGTCCCTCACGTCGGCCTTCAGGGCGATGGCATCCACACCATAGGAACGGCACAGCTCAACCACTTCCTTCGCCTCTTCCAAGCGGTGGGCGTAGTTCACGCCAACGTTCGCACCCTTCCGGGCGAGGGCGATGGCTATGGCCCGTCCTATTCCCCTTCCGGCCCCCGTAACGAGGGCGACCTTTCCCTTCAGCTCCATGGTCAGCACCATCTCCACCTTGTGTTTGAAGTTAATAAACCTTGGTGGGGTTTTAACCCCGAAAAGTTTTTACGTTTGAAAAGGAACATACCAACATGAGGGAACTCGCGGTGGTGTTCCTTTTGGTTTTTGGAATGCTATCAACGGGATGCACCTCCATGGAAAGGCCAGAAGGAGGGGTTGGTATGGACCTTGAGGTTGGTTCGGTGTTTCACAATGGGGATTACATACCCGTGGAGTTTACCTGCGACGGCGACGACGTTAACCCGCCCATCTTCATCGGGCACATAGATCCGGGTGCCAGAAGTCTGGTGATAATAGTGGACGATCCCGACGCCCCGGCGGGAACCTTCACCCACTGGATAGCGTGGAACATCCCACCGCTCGGGGAGATACCAGAGGGTCTGCCAGCCCAACCGGAAGTTGAAGCCCCCATACGACTCGTTCAGGGGCGCAACGACTTCGGAAGGATAGGCTACGGCGGGCCATGTCCGCCGAGGGGGCACGGGGTACACCACTACCATTTCAGGGTCTACGCCCTCGATACCACCCTTGACCTTAAACCCGGTTCGAGCAGGGAGGAACTGGAGAGGGCCATGAGGGGCCACGTGATCCAGCAGGGTGAACTCATCGGCCTCTACGAGAGGAGGTGAGCTCAGGCTTTTTTCTCCATTATTTTTACCGCGAGGTTCACCGCACTCTGGAAGGCCGCGAGGAAGTTCAGGACAAGGAATATCGGGTCACCTATCAGGTAAGAATAAACTGTGAGCAGGGTTGAAGCCGTGACGTAGATCAACACGAAGCCCGTGTTGAGCGGGCACTTCCTCGTCCTTATCGTCTCCCACGTCTGGGGAACCCACGAGCTCACGAGAAGGAGCATTCCCACGAGTCCTATTATCTCTCCGCCGTTCATTCCCTTCACCCCCGGCAGAAGGGGGCGGGGCGTAAAAAAGCCTTTTGGCTGGATTCGTGTTGAAATCTCCCCAAACTCCGGGAAAAATGGACAGGTAAAGCTAAAACTGGTTCGCCAGTCTCGACATAGCCCACGTTTTAACGTCCTCATCGAGGATCGAGTTGATGATCTTCATGGCCCTTGAGACGTCTCCCCCCTTTGCGAGTGCGAGCGCAACCTCGGCCTCCACCTTCGACCTGCTGGAAAGGTCGGTGATGTGCTCCGAGATCCGGAGGGCGTCCTCGACCTTCCCCATGTTCAGGAATTCAAAGGCAAGGCTCATCAGGGCTTTCGTGCTCTCCTCAGGGTTTCCTATTTCCCGCGCCGCTTCGATGGCCCTGTCGAGGGCTTCCCCGTAGGGCAGGCCCCTTCGTGCGGTCTCAACCGCTATCCGGGAGAGGGCCTTGGACCTGATCATCCTATCCGGTATCCCGCCGGCCATCTCCGTGGCTTCCTCCAGCCTTCCGGAGTTCAGGAGCTTAAGAACCGCATCGTAGAGCGCCCGGGATTGGTACCACTCCTGCATGACAACCCCCGTAACTTCTGGAGCTCAAAGGATTTAAGCTTTCCGCGGTTAAAGCTTATAACCCCCGGCGAGAAGGGTCTCAGGTGAGAAGATGAAGAGGATGGCTCTGTTGTTCACGGCCCTGCTGATGCTCTCGACGGTTTCCTACGCCCTCGCTGAAGCCGGGGTCGATCCAAACAGGATTCACTTTTACATGTACGGCATGGCGACCTGTCCCCACTGTAAGCGCATGAAGGAGGAGATACCCGAAATCTACGGCGAGAACAGCCTGACCTACTACGAACTGCTCAACAACGATGAAAACGAACGGCTCTTCTCGGCCCAGTACAACTACACGGGAATAGCCGGGGTTCCGGCCATAGGGATAGCCTACGACGGGAAACTCGTGGCGATAGTCGAGGGAGAATACAACGTCTCGGCCACACCCGATATCGTAAGGACGGCCCTTGAGAACAACGGCCTGCTGCTCTTCGTGGGGGGCAAGGCTTACATAATAAAGAACGAAACGGTAACCCGGAAGCTTCAGGAGATATACGTCGAGCACAGGCTGCCCGGGGAGGATGGGACAAAAACCCCCGGCAACGGTGGCACCTGCGGGCCGGGTACGATGGTGGCACTCGCCCTTCTTCCGGTCTTTCTCAGGAAAAGGCGTTAACGTTTCGTTTTCAACTTTCCGTTTTCGAAATCCACAAAAAGAGTCCCCGGGAAGAAGTGCACATGAAGGGTGAGGTAAAGGGACTGGTTGTCATTCTGCTCGCCTCTTTCGGGATAAGCACGCTCGCACTTTACCTCCTCGGCATGGTGAACTTTCTGCCGGAGTTCCTCGCCCTCGCGATGAGCGACTCCATAAACCCCTGCACCTTCGTCGTCTACACGATGCTCCTCATAGCGATCTCCGTCAGGGAGGTATCGAAGAAGAGGCTCTACCTCATAGGGACAACCTTCATCGGCGCGGTTTACGTTTCCTACTACCTCCTCGGGGTCGGCCTCCTCTACTTCGCCGGCCTCATCCCCGTCTGGGTCGCCGGGATTGTGGCCATAGCCTTTGGTGTCTACACGGTGGTAACAGGTCTCGTTGAGAGATCCCGCATAGGCGATAAGGGGAGGATCCGGCGGATGCTGTTCGGCCGTGACGCAACCATCATCGGGGCCCTCACCCTCGGGATTACGGTCTCGACGACCCTTCTTCCCTGCTCCGCCGGAAGCTACCTCGTCTACGCCATACTGATCTCCGGAGCCGGAAGGAGGCTCGCCCTTCTCCTCCTCGGCCTCTACAACCTGATCTTCGTCCTTCCCCTGTTCGTCATACTCCTCGTCATGGGGAGCCTCGTGGAGAGCAAGAACTTCTCCCGGATGATGGTGCGGCACGGGAGGGAGCTCTCCGTTATGGCCGGGATGCTCCTCATAGCCGTGGGGCTCTGGGTGCTTACGGGATCCTCACCCTGAGCCGGGCTTTAATCCTGCCACCCGGAGCTTTACCATAATCCCGTCCTCCAGCTCCCGGGCTTTTCCCTCTAAGCCGTCCCGGATTGAATCGCTTATGAGGTAAACGTCGAGGAAGTACCCTCCGGGATGGGCGAACTCCTTCAGCATACTCCTCCTGAATACCGGCGTCCCGGTTCAGGGTTTGGTTCCCGCGCCGGCTTCGGGGTAATCCGGCAGGGTGGGAACGAATAGGATGCCGGATACGATATGGGGCTTAATGCCTTTCTCGCCCAGTTCCCTTCTCCGGGCTTCTACCTGCTGTTTCCATGATGAGATCTGATATTTTACTATCAATGCCTCACAGGCCCTGACCACCCTGTCCGATGCCATGCTGGGATTGATCTCTCTGAGCGCCCTGGCGAAGAGCTCATGGTTTGCATACCCCCATCTAACAAGATCAAGGAGCTGGCTTAGGTAGTACCTATCGGAATCCGTCTTCGCTTTGAGTTTTGCGGCTTTGAGTTTTTTCAGGATTCGTTTAATTTTCTCGGGATTCCTGCGGCGTTTCTTGAAGGTTAACGTACTTGTTTTTATAGTGCGGAGCTCCCTGAACTCGTCCAATGCCCTCTCCGCAGCTTCATAGTATATTCCCATATCCTTGAATCCATTGAATGGCCGGGATTTCTCCGTTAATCCCGTGAGGTCCAGAAGTTTCTCAAGTGGCATGTTTTCGGATATCCATTTATCCCCCTTCTTCCGGTATATGAAGTTCTGGGCCATTATTCCATCGCTGCAAACGAAAAATGCATAATAGTCGGAGCCCGGATACCTAACCACGCTTCTCATGGAGTGTCTCTTTATTATCTCCTCAAACCGGTTTTTGTGTCCCTCCCTGAACTCCCTCACGAGCTTCTCCGCAAGGGTGGTTACCGTAAGGGTTTCGACACCCTTCTCAAGTTCTTCAATGTTTCCCCCATATATCGCTTCGAGGGCTGAAGGGTTCCATTCCTCGCTCTCCTCAAGGATTTTGCCATCGGCACCCAGCGCGTTGTTGAACTCGGTTATCCTTCTCCTGACCTTTTCAAGGAGGCCAAGGTTCTCCTCCAGTCCTTTTTCCGGGAAGAAATTGTAAACGAGTATCTCATCATGCCCGGTTCCGATCCTGTCAACTCTGCCTATTCTCTGGATGAGCTTTATCGGCGTCCAGTGCAGGTCGTAGTTTATGACTACGTTCGCGTCCTGCAGGTTGAGTCCCTCACTGAGGACGTCCGTGGATATCAGTACGTCGATCTCATCCTCGGTCTCGTAGTTGTTCGACCGGGGTGCAAAGCGTCTGACTTTATCCGCTATTCCCTTCGTACTGGAGCTCACCATTTCTATCCTGTAATTCCGGGTGTAGCCGAGCCTTTCCAGTCCTTTGTAGATCCACCGGACGGTCTCCTCGAATTCACTGAAGATGAGTATCTTCCTCCGCGGTTGCATCAGCTCATCTATCAACGAGGCCAGCTTTGACAGCTTTGGGTCCTTCTCCGGATTCTCTTCAAGGCCCTCCTTAAGGGGTCTTAATACTTCTTCCATGGCTTTCAATTTCCTCAGATCGTGTTCCAGATCCGAGATAAGTCTATTTAAGTTAAAAGCGCCCTTCTTGTATTCCGGCTCTTTTGTTTTCCTGTATTTTTCAATGAAATCCATTATTTCCCCATCGTCCAGAACGTGCGGTTCTTTATTTAGACCGCCGAGCAGGACCTCATCAAACTCATCCCCCGCAGGAATGAACCCGTGCTTTACGAATCTCAGGAAGTTCTCGGTTTTGATGATGTCCCTCCTGAGAGTCTGATACATCGAGTACCACGAACTCTCCAGCCTTTTGAGGTAAAGGATCCTTTCCAGCCCTCTCAGGTTTCTCCCGACGGAAAGGTCTACGTAAGGGGACTTATCCCTGAACTGCGGTTTTACGTAGTCATAGAGCGCGAACCTCGCGTACTTCATGGAGTTTATGCCGGCAAGAAAGAGGGTGTAGATGTCAACCGGCTCGATGTTCGAACCCCTTGAGATCTCGTCCAGAAGCTCCGGAGGGACCTTCTCCAGCGGATAGACCTCGGATATTCCGTACTCAATGCTCTTCAGCTTCCTGTCTGGGAAGCAGAGCCTTTTCTTCCCCGCCTTAATGCAGCCCTCCTTTCCTCCGTAGAGCCTTAAGATGTCGTGTCTGGTTCTCCTCACCATGATCTCCCTGAGGACGTAGGAAGGATCCACGTTCCCCTTTTCAATCGCCCTGATGAGGTCATCCCACGTCTGGGGTGTTATCGGGAAGGGATGCCTCCTCTCGGGCCTGAAAAGGCGGATCTGATTTATGATGTCACGGTACTGCCTCCTGTATGGGGTCGCCGTAAGTAAGATCACCCTCTTTCCGATCAGGAGCTCCTGAAGGTTTTTGTAGGACTTGGTCGAGGGGTTTGCGTAGTGATGGGATTCATCTACCAGAACGGTGTTTGCCTGATTCCTTATGTAATTCTCCATCTCCCCGTACTTTTCTCCGGAAGTTTCTTTTCTCGGAAGCAACCCGGCGGAGAAAACCCTTCCCTCAACGTTATATGTCCCGAGGAGTTCCCGCCAGTAGCCAACGAGCTCGGGGGGAGCGATTACGGCCACTCCCTTCGACCTTCCGTTGAGCAGATCCAGCAGGGAGAAGTGTTCCAGAATGGCGAGACCAATGTAGCTCTTCCCCAGCCCGACGACATCGCTTATCAGAACTCCACCGTACTTATTTACAATGGATATGCCCCTCCTGACGGCGTCCATCTGAAAGTCGTAAAGAACGTCGTGAAGGTTCCTCACGAGGAAGCCGGAATCCCTGTCCACAACCTCCCTGTAGAGCTCGTAAAGACCCCTTATGAAAACCTCGTAGGGGGAGGGGAAGTTCCCCGGCTTCTGACCGGGCCAGCCCCTTTTGATAACGTCTATGAGAAGGGGACTGAAGGGTTCGGCCTCCTCCCACAGCGCCTCGTACCATTCCCTCAGACTCTCAAAATGAACCGAGAAAAGCCCGGCGTTCAGCTCGGTGTTCCCGTAAAGTCCGGCGAGGCTGAAGTTGCTCGAACCGACGAGGCCGACCGGGGAGATGGACTCACTTTCCGGATAAAAGAGGTAGGCCTTGGCGTGCATGAACTCCTTCGTGTAAACCCGGATCTCAATGCTCCCGCTTTCCAGCCATCCGATAAGCCTATCCAAAAACTCCTCGTTTTCCCGGTTCTGCTCCATGAAGTTGACGTTTTTCTCCAGATCCTCAACCTGCTCCCCCGGAGTGGTTTCGGCCCACCGGTTCCGTTCCTTGAGCTTCCTTAAAGTTTCGAGGGAGTGGTAAGCCATGCTGAGCTGTTCGTAGGTTTCCCTGTTCGTCTGGTTTCCGATCATTATCCTCATCTTCCCTCCCCGTGAGAAAAATTCATCAAGCTCTCCCTGAATCTCCTTCAATCCGCTCACGAAGAGAAAGCCGACCGCAACGTCTACCTTCCTGTAGTTTCCGGACGTTAAAACTTCCCTTAGAACATCGAGGAGCTTTACCCTCTGGTTATCAACGAGACCGTATTTATTGAGAAGGCCGATCGCGGACATAAGAATCACCTTCCATCATTACATTTGATAGGACTCTAATAAAATTTCTTACTCCCTCCATCCGGATCGTCCTTCGCTCAAAGCACCTCGACGCTTAATATGCCGTTACGCGTGCTGAACAAAGTGAACACCATCTAATAGTGGAGCTTCATTTATTTAAGGGTTTGGTGTACAGTGGATTCGTTATCTGGAATTGTCGAAATGTTTTTAAGAGTAGTTATGTAAAAGTGTGTGGGTGTGAGTTCTATGGCAGACAGTGACCTCATTAAACTTCTCCAAAAACTTGTTGAATACGAGGAAACTCCCACTGACGAATCCAAGGTAAGCGGGGTTATAGAAAAGATCCTGTCACTTACGAATTTAAAGGCTATCGTGAGTGGTGAGGGGGAGGTCGGGCTTTCGGTTTCAACTGGCGAGATACGCCCATACCTGAGGGAGTTAGGAATACCCCCAGATCAGGAGAAAAAGTACGTTAATCTCGCTACAAAGAGGATACTTGGAACGCTGGGCGAACTCATATTTAATGAAAAACAGCCCGAAAATGAATTTGAAAAAAAAGTGTTTGAAAAATTTAACGTTCCGGATATGAGAACAAAGGCCAAACTTAAAAGGGAATATTCAATTCCAGTCGTTGACGGGATCAACCTGTATAGAGCGACACTAAACATCGATGAGCCTTTGGAGTATTACCTCCTGAAAATTGAGCACATGCGATCCAAAAAACCGAATACTGTGAATTTCATAATAACAAAAAACGACCTGAAGAAGTTTCGGGAAATATTAAACGAGGTGCTCAAAGATGGCGATGTCAGCTAAGGTGGCAGACCAGTGGTTATTCTTTGAAAAAGATCGTGATGTTGTTCTTTTGGAGGATGCCTCTACGGAAAGTTATGCCAGAATTAATGAAGAACTTAAACGGCTCTTAAAGATACTAATGCCCCTATTCAGATTAAAAGAACTGGAGAAGAAGTATTCGGGAAAACTTAAAATCGATGACGAAGCTCTTATTGAATTACTTGTATCGGACCGGAGACACATTAATCAATACCTGAATACCTATCAGTACTTAACTAACCTTCTTCCCAAGTTTTTGAAGATGCCTGAGATCAAATATGTGAAAATTACCGGAGGCGCTCCGGAAGAAGGCTTCAGCCCCCACGTGATTCTCATCGTCAGATTTTCTGCTGACGCCGAAAACGTCGTCGACCTCTCAGAGGAGTTAGAATACAAAATCCTCACTGCTGATCCCGATATATCGAACAGGATACTGGTATACTCGTTTTTTGAATGACGGTGGGGGAACATGCCCGGCTTTGATCCAAAGGGGTTTAAGCATGTTGGAGACTACCTGCTGCGTCTGTCTGATAAAACCCCATCGGAAACGCGTAATGATCCAGAGCTCCCCCCATCCGATGCCGTTAATAGGACCATTGTTGGAAGATATTACTATTCTGCCTTTTTGCAACTCAGAAAAGTTCTAAAAGTCGAGCTAAACAGTTATCCCACGAATACCCGTTCCAGAGGAAGCCTTGAAGATTTTTTGAATGAACTTGACGGACCGAGATCGCATAAGGCCGTGGCGCTGTTTTTAGAAAAATTAAAACATAGGGTCAAGGACCTCAAGCTGAGACAGGCGCACAACTCCATTATGTATTTAAGGGGACTCAGAAACGCCGCCGACTACGACCTTAGCAACAATACGAAGATCAAACAGGGACGCATAGAGGAGCCTGTGGATTTCTCCAAGAAAGAACAGGCTGTTAAATCTTTGAAAAAGTACGAATCAATAGAGCGGTTACTTGAAGATTCCAACAATGGGACCTTAAAATATATTTTAAGAACTCAGAGAAATACCGTAATCGAGTGTATTGAGGAGGTTATTAGGGAACTCTAAGCCTTCTGGAGGCCCTCCATCTAATCTATCGGCCGCATCCAATCTTGGGAGTGGTCCGGCATCATTTCCGCTTTTTCTTCTTGAACGTCCTCGCCTTCACCAGCCTCGCCTTCACGAGTTCGACAACGGCCCTGTAAACCTCCAGCTGCTCCTCCTCCGTTAACCCGAGGGCCTCGAAGACGACCCTGTCGAGCTCCCTTCTGTCCGGCATGATCCTATCGAGGGACACATCATCGGGGTTGATGTTGCTCAGGTCGCGGTTGGGCTTCGGCAGGCCGAGTTCTTCGAAGATGGATTTGATTTTATAATCCCCTAATTTTCTGACAATCTGGTTTAACTGATCCATAGATCCAGCTAAAGCTTCTTTTTTGAAGACAATGAGTTTTTTAATGTCAATGCCCTCAGTTTTTAATGCCCCCTCTCCGAGATTTGAACGCCCGAGAAGTTCTCTAATGAGTGCCTGATAAGTCGAAAACAAAGACACAAAAAGAACAAGAGGCGATTCGTTTTTATTGGCTTTTATTTCAAAGAGATTATGATCAACTACAATATCTTTGTTTCGTAACATCCCAACAATTAGCCGATCGTTGTGTATCATTGGCCATAAAACATCTGGAGTATCATGTGGGACTAATTTGTACCAAGGTTTTCTACTCTTAAGAGTTCTTCGCTCGGGATAACCCATGTGTTCCCCCCATCTAATGTAATTCAGAACATGAACCTTTAGTTTATCCTTTAACGAATCTAAAGGTTCGTTACAGATTAATGCCCTCATCTTTAATCCGTAAACATCAACCAAAGCTTTTTTGATTTCACGGGGACTTACTATGACAGGCCTCAAGAACTCCTCCTCGATGTAGCCCTCCCATCCAGCCTTGTTCCTCACGGCAATTAACCCCTCGTCCGGTTTATGAACCCTTCCGCAAACCTGACAGACCGGCCACTCCACAGGGTTCTTAATCGGCTCAAGGTAGAAGAACTCGTTCGCTCCCGTTTTTATGCCGAATCTGACCTCGGCGATATCTCCGAGCCTCACCAGTTTTCCCTTTCCCTTCCGGAGGATCACGTAGAATATCCCCGGAGCCCTGATGAGTATTCCACCCCACTTCATCCCCTCGTACTCGCCCGAGACGTTGTAGGCCCTCAGGATCTGGTTCATCTTCCCGATGCTCAGGCCTCCCATCTTCGCTAACTCCACGGCCCTAACGCTCCTCACCCTCAGCTCGTCGTCCTCGTAACTGTAAACCTTCCCCCCGAAGACCTCAACTCCATCGACCTTTCCCGCGTAGCACTCGAGCAGTCTGTCGATAACATTAAGTCCAAGCTCCCCGAAGTCCCTCTTCAGAAGGACGAAGTTCACGCACTCCGTCCCAACGGTGTTGAAGAGCCCCTTTGGTTTCCTCGTCAGAACCGTGATGACGGTGTTAACGTCCGCCTGCTCGAAGCTCCTCCTCGTGTAGTCAATAACCGCCCTCAGATGGGTGAACCTGAGGAAGAACTCCTGCAGGGCCTTTCCGAAGTCAACGTCCAGCCACGAGTTGGAGGTGATGAAAATCAGCGAACCCTTTGGATTCAGAAGGTTGACGCCCTGTATGAAGAAGTACACATAGAGGTCGCTCCTCTTCGGAAGCTTCATCTCGTGCCCGAACTTCTCCCTTATCAGGGTCTCCATGTGACTGATTATCTTATTCTTGTAATCCTTTCTAAGTTTTTCCTGCTCCCTTTTGCCGAGCATCCCGAACTCCGCCAGATCGTACTGTTCAGGGTATATCCTCTCCTGCCTTACGTAGGGAGGGTTCGCTATAACGATGTCAAAGCCCCTCTTCTCGAGCATCACGTCCGGAAAGTCCAGCTCCCAGATGAAGGGAGG
This sequence comes from Thermococcus sp. P6, assembly GCF_002214525.1. Lineage (NCBI taxonomy): Archaea > Methanobacteriati > Methanobacteriota > Thermococci > Thermococcales > Thermococcaceae > Thermococcus > Thermococcus sp. P6. The sequence goes on along the minus strand of NZ_CP015104.1, from coordinate 1,065,481 downwards.
CTTCTCAAGGGCCGAGAGGTTTTCGTTCCTGACGGCCTCGAGGAGCAGGTTAATATCCTTCCTTTCCCGGGCTTTGAGTTCCTCGAGTGCCCCCTCAAGGAACTCCTGAAGAACGCCCCATCTGGCCCTCTCGATGTCCTCGAAGGTAACGGGTCTGCCGTCTATTCTCTCACCCATGTAGTACTTTCTCACGAGCTCCCTGTAGGCCACCATGGCCTCACCCATACCCCCCTTCGCCCAGAGGAGCTTGAGGCTCTCCCTGAATCTGGCCAGCGGAATCTCGACCACCTTCTTCCGGCTGTCAATCTTGAGGATAAAGTGGGGCGGTGCGAGGGAGTCGCCGACCTTCAGCTTCGTCTCGAGGTTCGGCAGAATCGGTTCGTTGGGGATCCTCTCCTCATCCTCGATGAGCGCCAGCCAGAGCCTCAGCTTCGCAACCCTTATGGCCCACTCCTTCACGTCAACCCCGTAGATGTTCTCCCTGATTATCTCGAGCTTCCTGTCGTAGTCAACCGAAAGGTTGGCCTTCTCGTAGAGCTCCGTTAAAAGGTGGTACATCCCGACGAGAAAGGCCCCGCTTCCGGCTGCCGGGTCAACTATCTTAACGTCTTCAAGGGCCGTAACAAGCTCCCGGGGTAAAGCTCTCGGCTCCCACTCGTGAAGCGGCTTAAAGACGAACTCCCTGAGGAGCCTATCGTCCACCTCGAGGTTTCTCCGGAGGTACTCGTAAACCGCCATCCTGCACATGAAGTCCACTTCGGCCCTCGGCGTGTAGAAGATCCCGGAGACCCTCCTCTCTTCCTCCTCAAGGGCCTTCTCCTCCTCGGCTATGAGCGATTCGTAGATCTTACCGAGCATCGCCGGGTCAACGGCAACCTCAACCTCGTAGGGCGTCTCCTCTGTTACAGTGAAGTTGTAGGCCTCAAAGAACTCGAAGACAATCTCTTTCACGAGATCCTCCGGAAGGGAGGAGATTATACCGTCCAGATCAACGTTCTCGAGCTTAACACGGGCAAAAAGGCCGCCGTTGAAGTAGGGAACGCCGTAGAAGAAGACGTCCCTGACGTCCTCAGACGGGACCCTTTTTATCTCCTCGTTGTCCCTGCGGGCGTAACTCCTCTGGGCCCGTTCATAGCGTGGAGAAAGAGAACCCTGAGGTAGTCCCTGTAGAACTCCCCGCCGTGCTCCCTGTAGTTTTCGTAAAGCCATCTCACGAAGTTCTTAACGTCCACCCTCTCCCTGAGATCCCTTCTGAGGGTCCCTTTTTCAACGATCCACCCCTTTTTCTGGAGGAAGTAAACGAACATCAACCTGTTTAGGAAGGTGTGGGCAAAGGTTTTGGTTGCCCTCTCGACGAAGATCTCCTTTTTGAGATCACCCCTATAGGCTTCCTCCAGTTCTTTTCCGTAAAGCCTCTTTATCTCATCCTTGAGCCTGTAGTAGTACCTCCTGTAGTCCCGGAAGAACTCTTCCGTCAGGGGCCTGACCTGCATGTGCTCATCGATTATCTCCTTTATATCGCTCGCCGTGAGTCTTTTCTTTTCCCGGATGGCCCTCCCAACTTCCGCCATGTTCTTGACCAGCGTCCGGAATTTCCCTGCAGCAGGGTCGATGGTATATACGTTGATTCTGGTTCTTTCGACTTCCTTTCTGTACACCGGGACGAGGAGCTTCCAGTATCCGAAGTAATCAACGATAACGAGGAAGTTTGCAAACTCCAGATCGATCGAATCGGTGATGTTGATTAGATACCTTACCAGCCTCTGCCTGTACCTTACGGTGTCCCCGCCCTTCTTCGGGCTTTTAGCATAGAAGACGTGGAAGCTCTCCCCTGCCGGGGGCTTGCTCCTCCCTATGACCTTGAGCAGCCGGGTGAGTTCCCCGACCGTTGAATCCTCAATCTGCTGGAGGTTTATGGTTTCGTCCGCGTATGCGAACCCCCATGCTTCCTTAAAAAGGTCCCTGAAAATCCTTATTGCCTCTTCCGGTTTCGTCTCCGGAGTGAGCTCCTTTAGAATATTTTCAATTCTCCTCTCGAGCTCCATCCTTATTCACCCTTGCGATGAATTTTCAACCCCTAAGAGAAATACTAACTTCAGGGTTATTAAATTTGCCGGGGGCAATTATCCGGATAACAATTCCTCAAGAGAATCAATGAAATTATCCAGCCCAAGACTCCTCAGACCCCTTCCCCTTAGAATTTCCCGAACACCTTCCATCTTTTCAAGGAAAACAGCCGCAAGGCGTCCAGATCTTTCAGATTCGATTACCCTCCTCTGAGCTTTGATCTCGTCGAGGATCACATTAAAGTCAACCCCGGCTTCGAGGATCCGCAGGATATCATCAACGTCCTTTGAACGGCCAGGCGATGTAACGCCCTTGAACAAAAAGATGTCCTCAAGGGAAACGAGATAAACCCTTAACCGTTTCAGCTCCTGAAACTCCTCGGACACAAGGGACCGACTTTTTATCCCCTCGGTCAGTTGGATACCTCTCATGACGCGCTTTACGAAAACGTCAAGGTTAAAGTTGCCCGTTTCTGGGTCAATCTTTTGATAAACCGAATCAGCGCCAAGTTTTTCCTCATACTCATGTCCAAAGACCTTCAGGTAAACCACGATTCCACCGCTCGTCCTCAGCTCTGGAGATGGATCTGTAAGGATGGAATCAAGGGCTTTCAAACTCCTGTAATCCTCAACTATTACGTCAACATCCGCAGTTGCCGGTTTTATGCCTCTCAAAGCGAGGTTCCCGCCTCCGATGAGGTAAACACGGATCTCCTCTGAACCCATGAGCCAAGCCTTCTCATCAAGCAGGGCAAACTCACGGATCAGTCTGTCCCTTGTTATCATTCTTACACCCCCCAAAATATTGCCTGCAGAGCTCCTCGACTTCCTCCCTTGACGGGAAGGGATACGGTTTATCCATACCCTTAAGATATTCGAGCAGTTCCTCTACGGTGGAGGAAACACCAAACTTGGCGGAGAGCCTCCTGAGTTTGCGTTCATCAAAATCTTTACCCTTAAGGAGAACGATGGTGTAAAGCAGCTCCCTTGCATCCCTTCCGACCGTCAAGGTGTGCACAGCGACCTCCTCAATGCTCAATCCTCTCGAAGGCCAGTAATAATGGTAAATCCCTGACGAGATGAGTGGAAGGCCAAAGTCGGAGAAGCGGGCGAGTCCGGTGAGCTGAAAGCCGCCAACACTCTCCCCCTTGAAGTTCCCGGTCGCGAGTATCAGCTCCTCCACACCACTCCAAACAGGTGAGGCGCCGGGGTCAAACTCCTTCGCTTTAATCGAGTTCTGAAGGTAAAAGTACTCGTCAGCGAAGGCTTTGAAGGGAGCAAATCGCTCACTCAGGAAGTAGCCTCTGTCTCTCTTTCCCACGATGAGAGCTTCCATAAGCCCGTTGAGAATCCTGTGGAGCGTCGCCCTGCTCACTCCCGTCCTTAACTGGATGAGCCAGAGGGGCTGGGGGTTTTCAACTTCAAGGGCTGCGAGAACTTTGAGGCGGTTCCCTGTGAGGATGGGTGCGGCGTTTACGTGAGGATACTCCATGATAATCCTTCTCAGGAGCTCAATTACATTGTTCTCCGCAGGCTTAACTGTTATCGGCTTCTTCCCTTCGAGCTCGACGAGGCCCTTTCTCTCAAGGGAGTGAAGGGTCGATGAGAGCGTACTCTTTGAGAGGTCGAGCTTCTCAGATAACCCCCTTAACGTTATGGGTTCCTCAATCTCTAAAAGCACATTGAGCTCGGCCTTCGTAAGTGTCATGTCTCAAACTTCCGAACGGTTTTATAAAAACGTTTGGGTTTTTGAGACATCCCGTGATGGGTTTTCAACTTATAGTGATTATCCTCAAATCCCCGCCATTTTGAGGAAGAGCCACCGGAATAAGCGGAAGGAAAACAGGTACGGTGTTCTGGCAATTCGGTTCGGGCTCCTAACCAGAGGAGCATCTGAGGTTTGATGGGTGTCAATACCCTGCTCCCGGGGATGTGGAAGGTTCCAAGTAAAGCCTGAAAAAGCCCAAGGCCCGGGTAGAGACCCTTTTCAAACGCGTCAAAAGGCGCACCATGAAGAAAAGGAAAGGAGGGATCACTTCTTCTCTTCCTCTGCCGGAGCCTTTCCATCCGCTGGCTTGGAGGCTTTCTTTTCCTCCTTTGCCGCGGGTTTGGCCGGAGTTGGCCTCTTCGGAGTTGGTCTCTTCGGCGGCCTTATGCCGTAGCCCAGTATCTTGAACTTGAAGATCGAGCCGTCCCTGAGGTGGTAGGTTACCTCCCGGCTCTCCTTATCGAACTCTATCTTCTCAACAGGGAAGAGGTAGTCGCCGTACTCGTCCTGATACTTCCTGAACTCGTCCGGATGGATGGGCACCCAGTCGTAGAGCTGGAGCTCTTCCTCGTTCCCCGTGGTGGTTATAACGAAGGTCTCGATGAAGCCGAGGGCTCCGGTGGGGCACACGTCAACGCAGAACTGGCAGAAGGTGCACCTCCCGTAGTCTATCTTCGGGTGGGGTCTCTTCTCCATCTTGCCGTCCTTCTCGATCCAGGTCATCTCTATGGCCCTCGCCGGGCATATCTGACCGCAGAAGTTGCAGCCGACGCACTTCTTCCAGTCGAGCGTGTGGACACCGCGGTACCTTTTTGCCACCTCTGTCTTCTCGTAGGGTATCTTTATCGTGACCGGCTTCTTGAAGAGGTACTTCAAACCCATCCACGGCTTGACGTAGGAGGGCTTCTTCCGGATCCGTTTCTCTGGGGCTATTTTAAAATCGACTTCCATCCTCATCACCTGTCTATATCCGGTGGGCAGTTGTCAAGACTCGTCAGTATCACGGGCACGTCGGCTATTCTCGCCCCGACGAGAAGCTGCTCTATCACCCTGATACCGTGGGCTATGCTCGGTCCCCTGACGTGCACCCTGTAGGGTTTGTTCTTGCCGTTGCTGACCACGTATGCCCCAAAATCACCCTTGGAACTCTCGACGTGGGCGAAGGCGTCCCCTTCGGGCACCTTAAACCTCGGCAGGTTCTTTAGCCTCGGATCGCTGACCATGTGGGGTCCATCCGGCGGCCCCATATCAAGAAGCTGTTCGAGGATGTAGAGGTCCTGTTCGAGCTCGTATCTCCTCACGAGGAACCTCGCGAGGGCGTCTCCCTCCCTGAGCACGGGGACCTCGAAGTCGAGCTCCGGGTAGAGGAGGTACGGATCGACGCGCCTTACGTCGTAGGGAACACCTGTGGCGCGGAGGTTGGGACCGGTGACGCCCTCTTCGAGGGCGAACTTCCTGTCCATCACGCCTATGCCCTCAAGCCTGCGGTGGGAGATGTAGTTCTCGAAGAGTATCTCATCGAAGTCCTTCAGTTTGTCCTTTATGTATTCGACGGTATCCCCGAGTCTGCGGAGCCAGGCATCGCCCGGGATGTCCCGCCTGACACCTCCAGGGACCGTGTAGATGTGGTACACCCTCGCCCCCGTGAGCTGCTCGAAGAGGGCCAGGAGCCTCTCACGGTAGGCCACGGCCCACTGACCTGCTGTGTAGACACCGAGCTTGAAGGACATCCCCATGATCCAGAACAGGTAGGCTGAGACTCTGGCCATCTCAAGGACGGTTGTCCTTATCCACTGGGCCCTCTCGGGAATCTCCCATCCGAGTATCTCCTCAACGGCCATGGAGTAGATGTTCTCGGGTACGTCCGACTCTGGAACGCAGATCCTCAGGAGAAGGGCTATGTTCGTGTGCCACGGCCTGTACTCGGCCAGTTTCTCGAAACCCCTGTGGAGGAAGCCGGGGTTTGCTATGGCTTTAGCGACCCTATTACCGTCCATTTTGAGGATCAGGCTGTAGTTCTCGGTTGCCATGTGCTGGGGACCGAATAGAAGCTCGTAGGTGTCCTTACCCAGCGGCAGAAGGTCCATCCCGTTCTCCCTTGCCTCCTTAATAAGCTCGCTCTCTGAGACCATCATCATCACCTCAGATAACGTAGTAGTCCTTATCCTCATCGTACCTGTCCAGTGTCCCGTACTTCCTCTTCACGTAGCCGAGAAGGTCAAAGTCCTTCCTGTAGGATAGCCCCTGTTCCTTGTCTATGTCCTCCAGTATCCATGGCATCTCGATCTTCGGGTTCCCCTCGAAGACCACCTGGAAGAAGTCGTGAACTTCTCTCTCGTAGGTCTCGGCAGCGGGATAGACGTCCCTGACGGTTGATATAACCGCATCCTCCCTCGGTATGGAAGTTCTTACGAAGGTGTGCGTTCCGTGGGTTATGCTGAAGACCTGATAGATGAGCTCGATCTCTCCCCTGTCGGGCCAGTCAACGGCCGTGATCTGGAGCAGGAGCTCAAAGGCCTTATCCTTAAGCAGTTCGAGGAACTCCCTCACCCTGTCCGCGGGAACCCTGAACTCTATCCTCCTCTCCCTCCGGACCTTTCCTTCCGCGTAGGGGGCCTTTTCAGTTATCTCTGAAACGAGCCTCTCGTAGTCAGTCATCCCTCTCACGCTCCTTTTCGGCCTTTCTGACCTCGTCCATCAACCACGGGATCCATCTCTTCGCGGTCTTCTCACGCCAGCCTTCTCCAAGGAGTCTGTCCTGATTCTCCCGGTAGTAATCGTAGTTCTCCCTGTACCTCTTCCAGCCATCCGCCCTGCCGGTTTCTATAAGCTCCATCATCTTGCTGATACCGTGCATTATCGACTCGGGCCTCGGCATGCAGCCGGCTATGTAAACGTCCACCGGGATGTATTTATCGAGGCGCTTTATTGAGTTGGGGGAGTCCCAGTAGACGCCTCCGTTGATGGTGCACGAACCGAAGCCCATAACGTACTTTGGATCGGGTTGCATCTCGTAGGTTATGATGATCCTCTTGAGCGTCTTCGGGGTGACGTAACCGGTTATGAGGAACAGGTCACCCATCCTCGGGGAGGGGTTCGGCATCATTCCGAAGCGCTCCAGATCGTATCTGGAGGTCATGAGCGGTGGCAGCTCTATACCACCGCACCCCGTACAGAAGGACACAATCCAGAGGCTCCTCTTCCTTGCGAAATCAATCAACGGTTCCCACAGCTTTAGGTCCATCTCACATCACCTCACAGACTTGCGAGTATCGCTCCAAGGGCGGCTATTATGGTGGGCCACTTCCAGTAGAATTTGGCCGCCTGGTCTATCGTGAACCTCGGGAAGATGCTGCCTATGAATATCGCCACCATGAGCACGGCCAGTTGCTTTATCAGGAGTATCCCAAGGCTGGCCACAGCGTTCAGTACCGGGCTTGCGAACGCGCTTACGACTCCACCGCCGAGGAATATGTTGCTGAAGAACAGCGTTTCCGCGAAGAGCGCTATGGCGTGCTGTATCTGGAGGAGCCCCATGTGCTTGCCGCCGAACTCCACCATGGGACCGAGGGATATCTCACCCGGTGCGATCATTATGTCGAAGGGTTCCTTCCCGAACATCGCCTGAAGCACGATGTCGTAGGCTATGGCAGCGAGCAGGAGCGAGGGGTGGATTATGCTCCATCCCGAGTTCTGCTGCGCCATCACTATTCCGTAGGTGCTGAAGGTTCCGTAGAACTCACCGAGGGCGACTATGGCGAAGCCGAGGGGGACCTGTATCGCGAGCAGGGTCAGCAGTGCCCTCTGGGCACCGAGCCCGGCCCACGGGTTTCCTGAGCTCATCGCGGCGAACATGATTCCGAGCATGGGTATCTCGAGCAGGAAGGAGATGAGGATCAGATCACCGTAGGATCTGAGCAGGCTCACGTTGGCGAGCGGGATGAAGAACAGGGCCAGTATCGTGGCCCCGAGGGCGAAGACGACACCGAAATCGTAGATGCGGCCGTGGGTTATGTTGCTCTCCTTTGAAAGGAGCTTTATGGTATCGAGGATGGGCTGGTAGAGGGGAGGGCCAACCCTTCTCTGTATCCTTGCACTCACCTTCCTCACGATACCCATGAAGAGGAACCCCACGAGGGTTCCATAGATCAGTATTAACAGGGCCTTGAGCGCGACTTCAAACATCCTTCACACCCCCCATATTGCCAGTATCAGAAGGATTATGCCCAGATACCAGGCGTAGCTCTGTGCGTTTCCGTTGTAAACGTACCTCCTCAAGATGTCCGCGAACTCCTCCGTGGCCTTGGCAACGTCGCGGTAGAGGTCGTCGAAGCTTATCCCCAGCCAGAAGGAGAGGGCCTCCCTGAGAGGCCTGAAGAAGTCCCTCCTTATGGTGAGGTTGTACTCCATGGTAACGGGGTTTCCGGACTGGTAGGTGTCCGTGACCGGAACCCTCCTGGCCTTTGCCCCGAGGAAGTATATTATCGCGGCTATCAGGAGGCCTACGATGAGCCATACGGTCAGTAGAAGTCCGTTGTACCTTCCGACGCCGATGTCGAGCTCCCATATGGTTCCGCCGATGACTTCCTTACCTATTATCTTGTTGAGCTCTCCGGCCACGAGGCCCGGTGCGATACCGAAGACCACGTTCAGCAGGGCCAGTATGCCCATTCCGATGGCAAGCGGAAGGGGTGCGTCTCTGGTATCCTCAAGGTCGGTTGGCCTCTGCCCGAACCACACCGCGTAGGTGAACCTTATGAGGTACACGAAGCCTATGGCGCTTCCAAAGAACACCATGCCACCGAGTATGGGCAGGTTCTGGCTTATGACGGCCTCGAATATCAACCACTTGCTGGCAAAGCCCACCATGGGGGGTATTCCCGCCAGGCTCAGGATGGCCACGAAGGCCATGGCGAAGGTCACGGGCATCTTCTCAGCGAGGCCGCCCATGTCCTTGAACTCCGTTTTGCCCGTTCTGTGGACGATGGCCGCCACGACGAGGAAGAAGAGCCCCTTGAAGAGGGCGTGGCTTATGGCGTGGTATACGCCGGCCTCCATGCTGAGGGCACTGCCGACGCCGACGGCGACGAGGACGTAACCCACCTGACTTATGCTGGAGTAGGCGAACAGCTTCCTTATGTCCTCCTGAAGGGCCGCGAGGAGACCACCGACGATTATCGTCAGGCCCCCGAGGAAAGCTATTAAGTATCCGAAGGAAGGAACGCCCCTGAACGTTCCCAAAGCAGACACGAGCCTGTAGCCCATGAGCATGTAGAGGATTATGAAGCCGTAAACTCCAGCCTTGCTGAGGACCCCGCTGAACATCGCGGTGTAGCTCTGGTTGGTCTCGCTGTAAGCGTCGGGCGCCCAGACGTGGAGCGGGAAGAGTCCGGCCTTAACCCCAAAGGCCACCAGCAGGAGGCCGAAGATGGCCGCCATATCAAAGGTGCTGAACACCGTGCTTCCCCCGGCCACTCCGAGGGCCGCATCCTGAGCGAAGGCCCTGTAGACGTCGACGAAGCTGAAGGAGCCGACTCTGGCGTAGATGAGCCCTATGGCCAGCAGCATGGCGTAGGCCCCTATGACGCTCAGGACGAAGTACTTGAGCGATGCCGACCTGTTGTACCTGAGCACCATCATGAATGATCCAAAGGTCATGATCTCCCAGAATATGAAGAAGGCCAGCAGGTCGTAGGAAAGGAACACCCCGAGGACACCCGTGAGGCTCATGAGGGCGAAAAGCCACTCGTAGCCGCTCTTCGAGGTCGAGGCCATTCCGAGCGCCGCCGCCAGACCGATAACGCCGGCTATCATGCCGAATATCCAGCTGAGCTGGGTCAGGGCGAAGTTGAAGGAGAAGCCCCCGAGGTTCACCGTGTAATTGACGAACCCTCCGCTATCTATCGTCGTGTAAAGTTTGACGAGGTAGGACAGGGAAACGGCCGGTCCGGCCACGCCGAGGATTTCCCTTATCCCCCTAACGTCGAGCCACCATGCCAGGACCCCCGCTATGAGGGGCGCGAAGATTATGATCAGGAGTTCGTTAATCATGCTCCCACCCCCATCAGTGGCACGTTCTTAACGTACTGGGCGACGTTGAAGATGTCGTTTCCAGCTTTCTGGGCGATGTTCCACACGTAGTCCGGGTAGACGCCTATTGCTATGACCAGAAGGGCCAGCAAGAGCATTATAAGGCCCATGGTCAGGCTTTCGTCCCTTCTCTCCCCTCCTTCGCCGAACCACATCGTGTGGAGCAGCCTGAAGTAATAGACCGCTTCCACAACGCTGGCCCCGAGGACGAGGACTGCGGCCCAGGTGTAGCCCACGTCAAGGGTGGCCAGGATTATCCTTACCTTGCTCCAGAAGACGTTGAAGAGTGGCACTCCCACCGTGGCAACGGCACCGACGGATATCGAGAAGGCGGTAACGGGCATCCTCCTTCCAAGCCCCCTGAAGTTCTCGATTCCCGTCCCGCCGAGAGTGAGCGCAACGTAGCCCACGCCGAGGAAGAGCAGGGTCTTGACTATCGCGTGGTTCACCATGTGGAAGACTCCGGCATCGACCCCAGCTTCGGTGCCGAGGGCGAAGGCGAGCGCCATCAGGCCTATCTGGGATATGCTGGAGTAGGCCACCATCCTCTTGACGTTCCTCTGCCTCAACGCTGCAAGCTCCCCAACGATCACCGTGAGGGTCGCCAGTATGACGAGCAGTCTCAGGATGGAGCTCCAGTTCCAGAGGTCCTTCATGAGGTAAACTATTCTGGCCATGGCGTAAAGGCCGGCTTTGACCACGAAGGCCGAGAACATCACGGTAACCGGGTGGGGTGCGGCCTGATAGGCATCGGGCGCCCATGCGTTGAGCGGGAATATCTCGGCCTCAACCGCCAGACCGAAGACTATCAGCGCCAGCCCGACCTCCGCAACCGTCGGGTTCATGGTCCAGGCGAGCTCGCTTATGTGGGCCATGTTGAGGGTCCCGAGGGAGCCGTAGATCAACGCCACGCCTATGAGGAAGAAGCTCGAGCCGATTCCACCGAGGATAATGTACTTCATGGAAGCTTCCGCCGCTTCTCCCGTCTTGTTGTAGGCCGTGAGAGCGTAGGCGCTGATGGAGGTTATCTCCATGAAGACGAAGAGGTTGAAGATGTCTCCCGTGGCGATCATGCCCGTTGCACCGAGCATGAGGAGCAGCAGGAGCATCGCGTACTTATCGATCGGCTCGACTTTGACAGCTCTGAGGCTGAACACCGCCACCAGAAAGCTCACCACCGCAACTATAAGAACGAACAGTGCCGCGAAGTGGCCGATGTAGAGGTTGATTCCCACGGGCGGTTTCCAGCCACCGGCCATGACGATTATTGGCTTTCCCGTGTCGTAGACCTGCTGGAAGACGAGGGTCGCTATCACCGCCTGAAGGGCCGTGACCACTACGAGGAAGTAGCCGACGGCCTTCTTTCCGGCCCCCTTGAGCAGGGGCACGAAGAAGGCGCTGATGAGGGGTAAAGCTATGAGCAGCGAAGCGTACTGTCCGTTCATCCTCTCAACCTCCTTATCTCCTCAACGTTGAGCGTTCCATACTTCTCATAGATCAGAATGGCGGCGCTAAGGGCCATTGCGGTCGTTGCAACGCCGATGACTATTGCCGTGAGCACCAGAGCCTGAGGGATCGGGTCAACGGCCTGATTTGGACCTATCCCCTCGCTCAGTATCGGCGCGCTCCTCCCGGAAACGTACCCGATGCTGATGAGGAGAAGGTTGACTCCCGTTTCCATGATGCTCAGCCCAACGAGTATCTTAAGCAGGTTCTTCTTGACGAGGACGGCGTAGAGGCCTATGAGGACGAGGGATATCGCGCCGAAGTAGTAGGCACTGATCATTCGCTCACCCCCTCCTTGATCATGTTGTCGATGATTCCGCTGAGTTCGGTGCCGACCTTGATGCCTATGAGCATGTAGATGACCGGTATGAAACCACCGCTCAACAGTTCTCCGACGGTGCCGATCTTCCACGTCTGCCATATCCAGTCGAAGAGGAAGTAACCGCCTATGGCGAGCCCGATGAGGCCCACGAGGACGTAGCTCATCCCGGCAACGCCTTCCGTCTTTTCAAAGCCCTTGTGGGGTATCTCGTATGCCGTGAAGGCCATGTAGAGCAGAAGGAAGGCCGTGGCTATCGTTGCCCCTCCCGGGAATCCTCCACCCGGCGTGAGGTGTCCGTGGATGAATATGTACGAACCGAAGAGGATGACGAAGGGCACGAGGAGCTTCGTTCCGGTTGTAAGAACAACCGAACCCTCAACCTCGGCGGTCCTCTCCTTCTTTCTCCTCCAGAGGAGCGCCCCGACACCGGTCGAGGCTATGAAGAGCACGGTAACCTCGCCGAGCGTATCGAAGCCACGGTAGTTGACGACGACGGCCGTTACAGCGTTGATCGCACCCGTCTGCTGCTTCACGTTGTCGAGGTAATACTGCCCAACGAGCATCCTGTCCTCGCCGAAGGGAACCCCGGCGAGGCCGTTCGCGAGCCAGTAACCGATTACAAGGATTAGACCTATCGCAAGGAGACGCTTCATCATCTTTACCACCTCACCCACCAGCCGGGCTTCTCCTCTTCCTCGCTCTCAAAGCGCCGGGTCCTCTTTATGGCGAGGATGAACACCGCCCCGCTCAGCGCTGCCCCTATGGCTGCTTCCGTCATCGCAACGTCCGGTGCCTGAAGCATGAAGAACAGTATGGACGCGAAGAGGCTCACCGCGGCCATTCCAACCACCGCCGCAAGGAGGTCCCTCCACTCGACTGCGAATATTGCGGAGACCACCATAAGGGCTATTATGATGTACTCAATAACGGCAATGGCGCTCATTCCTCATCACCTTCCTCCTTTTTGGCCTCCATGTGCTCGCGGTACCTGTCGACAACGCTACCCTCCCACAGGGGAATGCCGTTCCTGTAGGCCGCCCTTATGAGGGCGTGAGCGCTTATCGGATTCGTCAGCAGAAGGAAGATGGCTATGACCAGAGTCTTCGTGAACCAGGCGACGCTTCCGAAGTCCGTCCCAAGGGCCCAGATGCCCACACCGATCATGACACCGAGGGAGCCGAGGGTGGCGCTCTTCGTTGAGGTCTGCATCCTGTTGTAGACGTCGGGCATCCTGATGAGACCAAGGGCGGAGAGCATGTAGAAGAACGTGCCGATGAGAACCAGAATCTCCCCCGTGATAGCGAACGCGTTCATAGGCCTCCCTCCATATAGCGCGCGAAGGCTATCACCCCTCCGAAGGCGAGTATCGCGTAGACGAGCGCAACGTCGAGGAATATTATCCTTCTGTAGTACAGGGCAAAGAGGACCATGAGCCCCGTGGTGATGGTGGTCATGATGTCAACCGCGACGAGCCTGTCCACCGTGGTCGGTCCCCTCAGGAACCTGTAAATGCTGAATAACGTTGCTATCGCTATCAGGGCGAGGTAAACGTTTATCTCTATCATCCGAAGATCACCTTCAGGAATTTTTCAAAGGGAGCGGTTATGTTCCGGGACGCACCCTCAACCGAGGCGTCCTTAACGTCTATCCAGTGTATGAAGTATCTGTCACCGTCAACGTCAAGGGTTATGGTTCCGGGCGTTAGCGTGATCGAGTTCGCAAGGGCGAGCTTTCCGACATCGCTCTTTAGAACGGTCCTGCATTCAACGATTCCCGGATTTATCGGCCTCTTGGGGTGCAGAACCCTGTAGGCGACGTCAAGGTTCGCCATTATCATGGCCCATAGAAAGTAGGGGACGTAGGCTATCGCATAGACGATCCTCCTGGGGCTGAGGTTCGCGAGGCCGTTGGTGGTGAATATCTCGTAGGTGAAGGCGCCCACTATGAGTGCCAGTAACAGGCCAACCAGCATCTCCTGTGGATCCAGACTGGCCGTCAGGAACAGCCATATCAGAAAAAGCACAATAACCGTGTACAGGTAACGACTTACCTTGCTTGCTTCTCCCATTCGGCAACCCTCCGCAGGTTAATGCAGCCTCCACGTGGAGTTAAGTTGGGCTAACCTACGGTTCAAAATTATGACTTATAAACGTTACTTTCGAAGAACAAAGGTTTTAAACGTTTGGTTGAAATGGCGGCATCATATCCGTCCTTCAGTGATAAAAAGCGTCCCTCACGGAGCATCAGTGTAGAAAGGCTAGAAGGTTCAAAATTGGGTTGTAAAGACAAAAAACCAGAGTCAGTATATCGATATCCTCTTCACACCCTCCAGCTTGGAGAGCTCGTTTATCAGATCGCCGGGAACCGGCTTTTCGGTGGTTATCGTTAGGGTCGCCTCGGGGTAGAGCTCCGGGTCCTCCGCCACCACCTGAATTATGTTGATGTCCCTTTCGGCTATCTTCTGGGCTATCTTCGCGAGTATCCCTATGGCCCTCGGCTCGGGTTCGATCTCTATGACGCCGTAGCCAACGTGTCTGCCAACGTGCTTCATGTGAACCGTCGGCTCGAGGTTCATGTACACGTGCCTCAGTTCGGGCGTCTTGAGTATCATCCCCACGGTTTCCTTAACGACCCTCCTGTCAACGTCGAGGGCCTTGGCGATCTTGGTGTAGGGGACCTCTATGTCCCCAGCCCTTACCTTCATGTCCTCGGAAACCCTGAGGCCGTATCTGAGGAGGGTTTTGGCGATCTGTTTCCTCACGGGGTATTCGTCAAAGTAATGCTCCAGCTTTCCCCACATCATCCATCACCTATGAAGTTCATCATTAGCCCGTTTAATCCAATGGTATTAAAATGTTTCCATGCCCCCATGACTCCAGAAGGTCCCTACCCATTCGATTTTTGGATTTTTTATCCATAGGCGGCTTTTTTAAGCTCCGTGGGAAACGGGCGAACATGATCGAGATCAGGCTCCCCCACGCGCGCTTCGAAGACGGGGGCGAGAACATCAGACTGATCTGGAGGGGTACCCTTTACGCGGAATTCGAAAAAAGGGAACTCCGACGGATCATCAAAAGGAAGTACCGCACAGAACCCGAGGTAACCGCCAAAAACGGCGCACTGCTCATAGACGACGACCGCTCCGGCCTCGAAAAGTACATCGCCATCTACATTCAGAACAACCTCGGGAGGGTCCTGAGGAACCGTTACACCGGCAGGAGGGTTATCTACATCCACGAGGGGATGGAAGTCCCTCTCCTCGGATACAACGCCTTCGGGCTGATAGACAGGGGGACCAATCTGATTCAGGTCAGGGGAGCCAGCGGCTGCAACCTCAGCTGCATCTTCTGCTCCGTCGACGAAGGGCCCTACTCGAGGACGAGAAGGCTCGATTACGTTGTTGACATCGACTACCTGACGAAGTGGTTCAACCGTGTGGCCGAAATCAAGGGAAAGAAATTGGAAGCGCACATCGACGGTCAGGGCGAACCCCTGATATACCCCTTCAGGGTTGAGCTGGTGGAGAAGCTGAGGGGGAATCCTGCCGTTTCGGTGATATCCATGCAGAGCAACGGGACCATTCTCGACGAGGGGCTCGTTGAGGAGCTGGCGGAGGCGGGACTCGACAGGGTTAACCTCTCGCTCCACTCCCTCGACCCCGAGAAGGCGAGGATGCTCATGGGGATGAAGAGCTACGACCTCGAACACGTTCTCGAGATGGCGGAAGCGCTCGTTAACGCAGGAATAGACGTTCTCATAGCCCCGGTTATAATCTTTGGGATAAACGACGACGAGGCCGAGGCTTTCATCGAGTTTGCGAGAAAGATAGGTGCGGGAAAACGCTGGCCCGCCCTCGGATTTCAGAACTACATCCCCTACAAGTTCGGGAGGAACCCAGCGATAGCCCGGCCCGTTCCCTTCAGGGAGTTCTACGCATGGTTAAGAAGACTGGAGGAGAAGACGGGGATGAAACCCCTCGTTCTGAAGCCGAAGCACTTTGGAATGGAGAGGCGCGAGTTCATCCCCCTTGCCTTCCGGCCCGGTGAGGTGGTCAAGGCTGAGGTGGTCCTTCCCGGCAGGATAGAGGGCGAGATGCTCGCCAGAGCGAGGAACCGTCTCATAGAGGTCATAAACACCGACGCGGAGGTGGGCGAGAGGATACGGGTCAGGATAGTGAGGACGAGGCACGGCATCTACATCGGGACGCCCCTTCCATGAGGCTCAGATGAACCTCGAGCTCCTGACCCTGAGCTCTCCCCTCTCATACAGTTCGAGCAGAATCCCGGCTATCCTCTCGCCGGCCATTCCGTCACCGAAGGGGTTCTTTGAGGAGGCCATTCTTCTGTAGAACTCCCCATCCTCCATGAGCCGCTTCAGATACTTCAGGACGAGCTCCTTCTCGAGGCCCACGAGGACGTTACCACCGGCCTTAACCGTCTCGGGCCTCTCGGTGTTGTAGCGGAGGGTGAGGCACGGCACGTTAAGGATTATGCTCTCCTCCTGTATTCCGCCCGAATCGGTCATCACGGCGAAGGCGTTCTTCTCCAGCCTGAGGAAGTCGAGGTAACCGAGGGGTTCGGTTACGAGGAGCTTCTCGATCGAGCCAACCCTCTCCCAGAGCCCGAACTCCTTCAGCCTATTCCTCGTTCTGGGGTGCATTGGATAGACGGCTCGCATAGGAAGTTCCTCCAGTATGCCCACGAGCCTCTCGAGGTTCTCCCTGCTGTCGGTGTTCTCGGCGCGGTGGGCGGTTACGAGTACGTACTCCCCCGGTTTGAGGCCGAGTCTTTCGAGAACGTCGCTCTTTCTTTCGGCCATCTTCGAGTTCTGCAGAACCGCATCCACGATGGTGTTGCCCACAACGTAAACGTTCCGGGTTACGCCCTCCCTCTCGAGGTTTTTCCTCGCCTCCTCGGTTGGCGGGAAGAGGACCTCGCTGGCGTGATCCGTTAAAATCCTGTTTATCTCCTCGGGCATGGTCCTGTCAAAGCTCCTCAGACCGGCTTCCACGTGGGCAACAGGTATCTTCAGCTTCACGCCCGCCAGAGCACCGGCTAAGACGGTGTTCGTATCCCCCTGAACGAGCACCACGTCGGGTTTTTCCTTCATCAGAACCCTTTCGATCCCTATCATGGCCCTGCCCGTCTGTTCGGCCTGAGTTCCGGAACCCACCTCAAGATGGTAGTCAATCCCATCGAGCTCGAGCTCTTCAAGAAACACCCTGCTCATCTCGTAGTCGTAGTGCTGCCCCGTGTGGATCAGGAGGGGCTTTACAGACCTCTCCTCGAAGGCCCTTACGACGGGTGCGAGCTTGATTATCTCCGGCCTCGTTCCGAAGACGAAGGCCGGTTTCAATACTCACCCCTCCCTATGCCCCTGAAAACGAAGCCCTCCGGCGGTTTCTCTATCAGGTGCCTGCCGTCAACGAGGATCCTCGTCCTCATGAGCTTCCCCAGCTCCTCCCAGTTGAGCTCCCTGAAGGCGTCGTGGTCCGTGGCTATCACAGCCGCATCCGCCCCGTGGAGGGCCTCCTCAACGGTGCCACAGCTCCCGCCCACGAAGGGATCGTACGTCCTTACCTCTTTAACGTCGTCCTTTATTTCGTCCACAAAAGCCAGCGCCGGGGAGTTCCTGACGTCGTCGCTGTTTCCCTTGTAGGCCAGACCGAGGACTGCAACTACGGCCTTCTCGGGTGGAAGGTTAACGGCTTTGAGGGCACTGAAGAGCAGGTCCTTCGCGAGAAGGGGCATGCCGTCGTTTACCTCCCTCGCGAGCCTTATCAGGCCGAAGTCGTCTTTCGCGGGCCAGAGGAGGAGGTGTGGATCCTTCGGCAGGCAGTGCCCTCCGACACCTATTCCCGGCAGGTGGATCCTGACCCTCGGATGGGTGTTGGCCAGCTCTATAGCCTCGAAGACGTTTATGCCGTACTGGTGGGCGAGGTAGGCGAATTCGTTGGCCAGGGCTATGTTCACGTCCCTGAAGGTGTTCTCCATGAGCTTGACGACTTCGCTGACCGTTGAGCTTGTTTTGAACGTCTGACCCTTCACGAAGGAGCGGTAAAGCCTCTCGGCGAGTTCGGCACTTTCGGGGGTTATCCCTCCGAAGATGCGGGAGTTGTAGACGAGTTCCCTGAATATCCTCCCCGGCATCACCCTCTCGGGAGCGTGAACCATGTAGAAGTCCTCGCCGGCTTTGAAGCCCCTTATCTTCTCTATGAGGCTCGCCATCTTAACGGTCGTCAGGGGAGGAACCGTGCTCTCTATCACCACCAGCGAGCCCCTCTTCATGACCCCGGCGACCGTTTTGATGGCACTTTCGAGGTATCCAAGATCCGGGCTTTTGTCCTCATTAAGCGGGGTCTGGACGCATACTATGTAAACGTCCATGTCCCTTATGTCGTCCGGGTTCGAAGTGGCCCGGAGGTTTCCCCTCCTGATGGCCTCTCTGAGGAGGTTCTCTATGTCCGGCTCAACGATGTGGGCCTTTCCGGAGTTTATTTCCTCAACAACCTCCTCCCTTATCTCGTAACCCGTGACCTGAAAACCCGCGTTTGCGAACATTATGGCCGTGGGGAGGCCGATGTAGCCGAGACCGATCACGGCTATCTTCGCCTCTCCCTTCTCTATCCTCTCCATCATTTCACAGCACCCTCTATAGGGGCTCCCCACGGGAATAAAAGCCTTTTCCAGAAAACGGTTTTAGGATCGATTTCCGAAGGGTACGGAGGTTTTAGGCTTTCCAAGAGCCAGACACCAGATTCCAGACCGATAGCCATCTCCCTGCAGGTCATCTCATCGAAAGAAAGCGTTGTAAACGTCTTTTCGCAGTGAAAATCCATCAGAGGACCTTAAAAAGAAGGCTTCAAAACCATTTTCAGGAAACCCTTATATTGGACAGGATTGTCCACTAAATTGGTGAAACTCATGAAGGTATGGATCGACATCACGAACGCCCCTCACGTTCACTTCTTCAAGGGTGTAATCAGGGAGCTGGAGAAGACGGGCCACGAGGTTATAATCACGACGAGGGAGTTCGATGGGTTAACGGGTATTCTGGACATGCTCGGATTCGATTACTACGTTGTTGGAAAGCATGGGGGCGCAACGCTCGAGGGAAAGCTTCTGGCGAGCGCTGAGAGAACCTACAGGCTTTCCAAACTCATAATTGAGGAGAAGCCGGATCTGGCCCTCTACAAGCACTCCGCCGAGGCCCCGAGGGTTGCCTTCGGTCTCCAGATACCGGCCATAGGCTTCGTTGACAACGAGACAGCTATCGGGCAGAACAAGCTCATCCTGCCTTACACCACGCTCCTCCTCTATCCAAAGGCCATAGACGCCTACGAGCTCCTGAAACACGGGGCGGATCCAAACGGAATGCGGCCGGTTAACGGTTTCTCCGAGCTGGCGCACCTCCACTCTTTCGTTCCCGACAGGAAGGTCCTCCGGGAGCTCGGCCTGAAGGCCGGTGAATACCTCGTCATGCGCACCGAACCCGTGAAGGCCAACTACTTCCACGGACCGGAGAAAAGCGTTCTCGAGGACGTTATCCCCCTCCTTCCGGACATGCCGATCGTGCTCTTCCCGAGAACGGCACGGCAGAGAAAACGCTTTGAGCGCTTCGATAACGTTATAATGCCGGAGCGAGCCGTTGACAGCTTGAGCCTTCTCCACTACGCCAGAGTCATGGTAGGTGCAGGCGGAACGATGAACAGGGAAGCGATAGCCCTTGGAACGCCGACGGTCTCAACCTATCCCGGGAAGCTGCTGGCAGTTACGAAATGGCTCGTGGAGAGGGGGCTGGAGTTTCACTCAACGGACCCGCTGAAGGTTGCCGAAACCGTGGAGAAGCTGATCGAAACCAACGGGAGCTATCGCGCCTACCTGAGGAGCATCGTGAGCGGTCTTGAGAACCCCATGGACGTTATCCTGAGGGAGATAGAGAACTACGAGGAGTCCGGAGCCTTCATGACGGTGAAAATGGAAGAAACCTTAGAGACCGGCAACCCGGGGGGTTACGTAGGTCTCAACGGCAGCCGCGACGAGGAGTAGCAGTATCGAGAGCCCCAGAAGCTTTATCGCCCTTTCAGTTCCCCTTATGAACCTTTTCTCGGCCGTTCCTCCCTTCACCGCCTCCCTGTACCAGAGGATTCCCGAGACCCCTGCGAGCGCTATGGCCGGTATCTCGATGATTCCGTGGGGAAGGAGGGCGAGGAGTAACCGAACAAGGGAGAGGCCTTTGCTGTAGTGGGAGAACCCCACGACGAGGCCCACCGCAAAGCCGTTGGTGGCCATTATGAACCATGGCCCCAGACCGAAGAAAAGGCCGGAGATGAACATTAAGAGGGCCACCCGGGAGTTGTTCAGGAAGATCTTAAGGAACATTTCGAAGCCGTAATTCGAGACGGGACCTATCTTCCTGACGATCTCCCGGGCTATCTCATTAACGACCCCGGCAGTAAGCTCCGGGTTTTTGAGGGCGAAGAGGTAGCCGATCAGGGAGGTAACGAGGAACACGGCGAGCAGGTTAACGATGGTCCTCTTGGTGCTGGCCTCCACCCTTGACCACCTCAATCCTTCAGGGCCCTCTTGAGGGCTATCTTGAAGTCCTCAACGTTGACGTAGGGCATCTCCACGTCCATCCTCATGGAGAAGAACTCGTCTATAAGGTGCTCCAGTTCCTCGATTTTTCTCCCTTCAAGCCTTCTTTCGAGCTCCCCGATGGCTTCCTCAGGATGAACGAAGAAATCCCCGGTGATCCTGACGTGTTCAGCCCGTCCATCCCTCTCGTCGAACTCCACCCGTATCAGACCCTTTCTGGCCTTTTGCTCGCCGACGTGGTGCTTCACACCCATCCCCAGAGTAAGTACTCCGGAGAACTTTTTAAAGGTTGGGCCCAACTGGTTGCGGTGGTGTCGATGGGATACGCTGAAGTTAAGGAGAAGGTCAGGCTCATCCTCGAGAAAACCCTGAGGGAAACCCTTGAAGAAGCCGGGAAGGAGTGGAGCGGTGAGATAACCTTCGAAGATACCCCCAGCATCGAACTCGGCGATTTTGGAACCGCCGTTTCCTTCCAACTCGCGAGGGTATTCAGGAGGGCGCCAAAGCTCATAGCGGAGGAGATAGCCGGAAGGATGGAGGGCAGGCTTCCGGAGGAGATATCAAGGGTAACGGCCGTAAACGGTTACCTGAACTTCCACCTGAACTACGCGACCTTCGGCAGGGCCCTCGTGGGGGAGATACTCGAGAAGGGAGATGCCTACGGAGAGAGTAAAGTGGGGGCCGGAAGGAAGGTGATAGTGGAGCACACCTCCGTGAACCCGACCAAACCACTCCACATGGGGCACGCCCGGAACGCGGTTCTGGGAGATACGATGGCGAGGATACTGAGGAAGCTCGGCTACAGGGTTGAGGTTCAGAACTACATAGACGACCTCGGGGTCCAGTTCGCTCAGGTCCTCTGGGGTTACCTGAACCTCGGGGAGGAGGTTGAGAGGATAGAGGCGGAGGTAAGGGAGAAAAACCTCAAGGAAGATTCCATCGATCACGTTCTCGGCCTCCTCTACGTCGAGGTCAACAGGCTGATCGAGGAGAACCCCGGGATTGAGAGGGAAATCCGCGAGCTGATGAAACGGCTCGAGAAGGGTGATGAGGAGGGAAGGGAACTTGCAGAGCGCGTGGTACGGGCCCAGATGATGACCACCCGCCGTATGGCGGTAAGCTACGACCTCCTCAGCTGGGAGAGCGACGTGGTGAGGAGCGGCGTATTCGAGGAAGCCTACAGGCTCATAGAGGCCAGCGAGAACTTCTTCTGGGCCACGGAGGGCAAATACCGGGGAGCCTTCGTTATGGACCTTAGGAAGCTCTTTCCGGAGATGAAGAACCCCTTCCTCGTCCTGAAGAGGAACGACGGAACGGCAACCTACACGGGCAAGGACATAGCCTACCACCTCTGGAAGTTCGGAAAGGTTAACGCCGACATGCTCTACAAACCATGGGATGAAGAAACGTGGACAACCGCTCCGGATGGCGAGAGGATGCCGGGCAGGTTTGGAAACGCCGACGTGGTCATCAACGTCATCGGCGCCGAGCAGAGGCACCCGCAGATGGCCGTGAAGTACGCCCTTCAGCTCCTCGGATTCGAGGAGAGCGCCCGCAACTTCCACCACCTCGCCTACGAACACGTCGTCAGGCCGGAAGGCAGGTTCTCCGGAAGGAAGGGTACGTGGGTCGGCTTCACGGTCGATGAGGTCCTCAACGAGGCCGTTCGCAGGGCCGAGGAGCTCGTGAAGGAGAAGAATCCTTCCCTGAGCGGGGATGAGATGAAGAGGATAGCGGAGGCCGTTGGTGTCGGGGCCGTCCGCTTCAACCTCCTGAAGTACAGCCCCGACAAGGAGATCACCTTCAGGTGGGAAGACGTGCTCAACTTCCAGGGGGAGAGCGCCCCCTACGTTCAGTACGCCCATGCAAGGTGCGCCTCAATACTGCGGAAGGCCCAAGAGACAGGGGTGGAAACGGACAGGGAGACGCTCATGGAGAAGGCGGACTTCTCAAAACTGACAGACCGCGAAAAGGAGCTCATCAAGCTCCTCGCATCCTTCCCGGAGGTGGTGGAGACGGCCGGAAGGGACCTCAAACCCCACCTGATACCGTGGTACGCCAACGAACTCGCCTCGCTCTTCAACAGGTTCTACATGGACCACCCGGTTTTGAAGGCCGGGGAAGGAATAAGGGAGGAGAGGCTACTGCTCGTGCTCGCGGTGAAGGTAACCCTCAGGAACGCACTCGAGCTTCTCGGCATAGAGGCCCCGGAGAGGATGTAATTTCGTCCTTTGAAAAACGGGGAAAATCACTGAATCCTGTACCTCAGGAACGCACCCAGACCTCCGAAGGCCCTGTAGAACTGCTGGCCCTCGTCGGTGTCGAGGGATATTACCTCCACCTCGGCACCGCTCTCCTCCGCCATCTTTATGAGCTCCTCTGCAACGTCCCATTTCTCAAAGCTGATGTTCTGGCTCCCGCATTTGGGGCAGTGAGTGAGCTTTTTCCTGTAAACGTGGAACTCCGCCTCGCTCATGGTCTTCTCCTCCGTCCAGCCACAGTTCTTGCACACCGCCTTAACCCTAACCCTCTCGTAGCCCTCGCTTATCAGCAGGGTTTCGACGGCACCCAGTTCGAGGGCCTTCCTTACCTCCTTCTCACCGTAGGTTATCATGCCCGTGTCCTTCACGAGGTGTTTGAAGAAGTTCTGTATGAGGTGCCTCTCCCTGATGGCCTCGTGATCCCTGAGTATGTCGCTGGCCTTCTCGACGAGCTCTTTGAGACCGTACTCACCGTGGTAGCTTATGTCCACCACGCCTATGATCCTCTTCCTCAGCTCGTGGTGGAGGTAGTCCCCCTCAACGAACTCCTCCTTGGTCGGTCCGGGGCCACCGATGATTATACCCTTCAGCTCGCCCTTCTCAAGGAGGGGGAGAAAAACCTCGTTGGCGTGCTCGCCTATGCGCTTCATGAACTCGTGGGTCTCCTGCTCTCGAATCCTCTCGTAACGCCTCGCGGACTGACCTCCGGCGCGGGTCTTTCCGGGAACGTTGGAGGTCAGATCCTCCACGACCTCTATCCTCTTGCCCCTCAGGAGGCCTATCGTGGCCTCGTTCTTCTCGACGGTTATCAGGCCGTAGGCTTCTTTGACGCGAAGCATCTCCTCAAGGGGCTCGGTTACAAAAGTCTGGTCACATCGATAGAGTCGAACCCTGAGGGGTTCGGGCGGAACTACCGCCCAGAGCCTTATATCGCTCACACCCTCCTGCTCGCTGACGTTTCCAACGAAGAGTGCGAGACCGTTTGGAGGCGTTTGTTTGTAGAGCTTCAGATGCTGCATCGCCCTCTCCAGAGCTCCAAGGACGTTCTTTCGGGTGGACTTGGACTTTATGTTCTGGGCCGTTCCGTACTCCTCCCTGAGCTGCTGCATAACCTTGTTTATGTCGTAGCCATCGGGAATGTAAAGGCTCACCAGTTCGGTCGCACGACCTCGATAACCCTTCAGCTCCTCAACCTTCTTCTTAAGTTCATACATCTCAGCGGATCTGTGGGACATGATCATCACCATCCAAAATTCCTCGCTCCAGAAGGGGCTCGGGGGGAAGCTTATAAAGATTTAGCCGGGAGAAGCTAAAGCCACGAGAGCAGTAGCAGAAGAACAACTCCAGCAACTCCACCCACGGCCACTATGAGGATGTTCAGAGGGGTGTACTCAACGTGCGCTATTCCAACGGTGTTGATAGCCCACAGGAGCAGGAGACCCACGATGGCGTTGGTTATTAGGTACTTCAGGACGGCCAGCGTCAGTTTGATGACGATGTAGAGGGCCACAAGGATAAAAAGGAACAGGAACAAAAGCTCGCCAATCATTGAAATCCCTCAGGAAAGCTTTTCTAAGGTCTCTCTGGCTATGTCCCCAAGGGGGACCCACTTGTAACCCTCGAGGGGCAGTATGACCCTGTCCTCCACGTTAACGAACTCCTCAACGTGGCTTCTCAACTCTTTGATTTCCTCATCGTTGAGGAACGCTTTAGCCTCTTTGCCCAGCCTTCCGATGAGCACCAGTACAAAGCCCTTCGTGTGCTTATCTCCCTCCATGAGGTCCTCCATCAGCGTCTTTAGGGCGGAATCCTTCAGTCTTACCAGCTCCTCCGGGAACCTCCGGGTGAGTTCGTAGGAGAGCATCATGGCATTTTCCCTTACGTATGGGTTTCTGCTCTCCGTCAGTTCGAAAGCTCTGGCAAAGATCTCCCCCAGATAGGGTTTGATGGCCCCTTCCTCCTGCTTGAGCACCGTTGCGATGAGGACCAGGGCATCTCCCCGAACGCCCGGAACCGGGTCGTCGAGGAGTTCTATCAGGGCTTTTATGGTTTTCCCGTCCTTTAGGGCCATCGATACGACCTCGTCGAAGCGGTCATCTTCGATAAGTTTTTTGATCCTGCTCTTCTTCGAGCCGAAGGGTAAGAAAGCCATTTCCACCACCGGCATTTCCTATGGTATCCCCATATGTCTTAGAGGTTAAAGCTTTTCCGCTGGTTTACGACAAAAACTTAAAAAGATTCCCCGAACCGATAGGGGGAAGGGCATTTGAAAGCCGGGGAACTTAAATTCAATCGAAAAGCCCTGACGTTCATGATCCTGATATCCGCCTATTACCTATTCACCCGACTCCACGGAATTGCCGGACATATGAACGAGTACTTCGATTACGATGAGGGGACGTATCTCCTGATCGCCCGCCTTATAAACCACGGATACCTGCCCTACAGGGACATATTCGCTGTTCATCCTCCCCTCTTTTACTACCTGCTCGCCCTGTGGCTTAGAATCTTCGGGGATAGCTATATCGTGGGCAGATTGTTCTCCGTTTTTCTGGGTTTTCTGTCTTTGATAGTCGCCTATTATGTGGGTAAGGAAGTCAGAGACTGGAAGCTGGGGATTGCGTTTTCTGGACTGCTCGCAATGGATCCCCTTTTGATCCATGTGAACCCTCTGGTTTTTCACGAAACTTCAATTGAGCTGTTTACACTGCTCTCCCTCTATCATTTCGTTAGATACGCCAAAGGGCGGAACCTCAAACATGCCTACGTCTCCCTTTTCTGGGCAGGGCTGGGAAGCACGTCGAAGTTCACGATAATCCCCTACCTCCTGGCTCTCTATCTGGTGGTTGTCCTGTCGCTGGATGAAAAAACGTGGGGATACCTGAAGGGAACGGTGGATGTGCTGTTAAACAGAACTCAGGTGTTCATAGCGATCGTCACCTACCTTTTTATGACGCTCCTGTGCATAGCTGCCGTTATGCTCCATCCGGCAAAACTCCTCCGGGAGATAATGGTAGTGCCGGGAATCCACGCCACAACTCTTAAGGGACACATAATTCCAGTGATGATCCTTTTAACCTTCTGGGCCCTCCTGACCATCTGCATATTCAGGCTCAGCTATTTTGGAAAGTTCCTTGAAACGCTGAGAGTTCTCTTTAAAAATCTAAAAACAGAACTCAAGCTCGCCCTCTTTGCCCTTATCCCCAAGGCAACCGTGGAGGGGTTCCTTGGGGTGGCGGTTAGCAGGGATTACCTATCCCAGACCTACGTTTCGCAGGGAGGAAGGTTCCTGCCGTTCTTAAATCTGTTTTACTATATGGGGAAAAAATTCGGGGATATTCGTGCTTCCAGACCCGAATTCCTCGTGTACGATGTTCCCCTGATGGTTCTGCTTGCTCTCGTGGTTTTGGCGGTGATGAAGAACTCCCCCAGGAGGGACCATGGCGCCGGAGATGCCCTCAAAATTCTCTTCATGATGAACTTTTTCGTTTACTTTTTCGTCTCTCCAATAATACCCACTCCAAGGTTTCTGTACCCGATGACCCTCGTTTTATACCTCCTCCTGCTGGACTTCCTCCTTAGTTTAAGGGTATCGAGAAGGGAAGCTGCCGTGGCGGTTCTCATATCGCTGGTCTTTCTTTCAGTGGCGGATTTTGGAATGATCTACAGGTTCCCTTCGGGAACCCTTAAACTTGGCTGGGCCACAAAGACAAAGACCCTCAGGGACGATCTGGGCGATTACATCGAAACGAAAGGAACGGGTGAGGCCGTATATTATTCCGTTAATCCCATGAACGCTTACTACCTGAATCTGACCGTGGACCCGTGGCATGTTGACACCTTCGGTCTGATACTTTTGAAGGGCACCGATGGAAGGGATATGATTGAAAATGTCAGGGGATCCGGTGATTACGCAATCCTGAGCACGTGGGTTTATGAAGCGTGGACTTCATCTTTGCTCCGGGGGAATTTGAGGTATATCTTTTCCTTTTTGCATGCCAACACTACTCTGGAGTACGCGGATTCCTACGATTCCGGCGACGTTATAGAGGTTTACGACCTAAAAAGAAACGCACAGGGGGGGCTTTCTTTCTCTGCATACAATGGAAAAATTGCGATATGGACAAACGGGAGCATAGCCGCTTACATCAACCTCAAAAAGGAAGGAGAGGAATTCAGCCACAGAACGAGGATAATGCGCGTGAAAAACGGGACCTACAGGGTGATCCAGTACTCAAACGAGGGTAGCGTTGAATTCCTCGTGGACACCTCGAACGATGGCCTTTTGTTGGACATACCCGATGGAAACAGTCTGGAAATCGAATTCAAAGGAAGTTTCGTGGCATTCTATGATGCCAGCGGGAGTTTTAATCCCGTAGGGAATGAAGAGGAAACCGTGAACCGGCTGAGGATTTTCACGGATACCTGCGAGCTGGAAATTCTGGGAGAAAGATTCCTCGCTAAAAAAACTTCCAGAAAACGGCTTGAGATCGGGGGAGAGAGGTTGAAACTGAGGCCGGGGAGGTGAAGCCTACCGGTCCCCAATGCTCTCTATCCCTTTCGAAACGTTCTTCTCCAGAGAACCCTGAAGTTCCCCTCCCTTCCTGATGGTCCCGAACCTTGGGTCAAAGAACCTCCATACGAATATTAGAATCATAATTATCGCAAGGGTTATCATAAAAAGGTATTCAAGCGATGCCTGAGCGTTCCGTCCCATGGAAATCCCACCATAGATTAAGAAAAAACAGAGAATTGGGAGTCAATCCCTATTGAGCTCCCAAACCCCCTGGATATCTGATTCTTGGCCTCGGAGTTAACCGTTGGTGCTGGTTATCTGTTCCTGAAGCTCGCCGGAGATCTTGTTCTCGGCTTGACCGGCCAGTTCACTTGCGCTTTTGCCCCTGCCCTGGAGCTGCCTGACCACGATCAAAACTATCACCAGCGCTGCAGCGATCATGAACAGGTACTCGATGGCACCCTGTGCTTTCCTCTTCATTCACATCACCTCCAGGAGGTTGTCTTCATGGGATGAAACTCTGAAAAAGCTTATATATCTTTCTACCCAAATATGAGGGGTGTAATCCCAATATTGTGAAAACCTCAGAGGTGGTAACGTGGAATTGCTTGCCCTTCAATGCGAATCCGCCAGCATTGAGGATTGTTTAAAAGATATCGCAATGAAATCAAGGACCCTCCTGTCATCGAGGTACGGGACTATAAAATCATCAAAAATCCGCCTGACCTTTGGGGCTTTTATGAACCTGACGGTAACCGTCCTGATAGACCAATCGACCGACGCCGTGAAAGGCCTTCTCGCGGAGTACCACCATGGAAAGAGCAGGGAGGATGCGATTCAAAAGGCGCTGGAAAAGATCAACTTAAAGCTTCCCTCCGGAGCGAAGGTCGTGGACTTCGAGGTTGGAACCTATACAACGCCCGTGACGAGGCGAACTTACGCCGTTGGAATCGTCCTCTACAACGCCCCCCCTCAGGTGAAATCCCTGGAAGATTACACGATAAAGGAGCGCAGGAAGCTTCTGAGCGATGTCCTGCGGAAGTTCAACTACAACCCGAGGGTCCTCAACATCTCGGAGGTGGCCCGGACGTTCGGCGTCTCAAGGGACTCCATATACTACGACATAGAGCAGATACTAAAGGAGAAGAGAACTACCCCGTAGCCCAGAGCGGCCTCGGTGTGGCCGAGACAAGGAAGATCACAACGGAGAGTATCACGAGCAGAAGCCTCCCCTTTGAAACGGGAGAGACCTCGTCCAGAGGCCCGGGGTTGCCGAAGGAACCCATCAGGAGGACCAACATGCCCCATATAAGCCAGCCGGCCCAGAGGTAGCTCATTCCAAGAAGGACGAAGCCGACGGCCATTGTGAGGTACCTGTGCGTTCTCTCGTCGAGGAAGGAGCGGGCGATGTGGCCGCCGTCCAGCTGGGCCACCGGGATCAGGTTGAGGAACGTCACCAGAATCCCAACCCATCCGGCTATGGCGACCGGGTGGAGGAAGATGTCAGCGTTCTGCGGGAGCTTAAGGACGTACTCTTCAAGGAACACGAAGAGCAGGTTTGTACCGAAGACGATGGAACCACCCGGGGCCTGAGAGAGGGTACCTGAGGGAACCACAACGGAAAGCCTGAGCCCGATCACGGTAACCGGAATCGCCACGAGGAAACCTGCTATCGGACCGCTGACCCCGAGGTCTATGGCGGCGTTTCTCGTTGGCAGGGGAGACTTAACCCTTATGACGGCCCCCAGCGTCCCCAGTATGTTCGGGAAGGGTATGAAGTAGGGCATCGTGGCCTTAACGCCATGATAGGCCGCCGCTATCTTGTGGCCGAGCTCGTGGGTCCCGATTATGGCCAGTAAAGCTACGGAGAAGGCCACGGCGTTCAGGTAGGGGTCCCTGACCCCCGGAAGGCCGTAGGTGTTCAGAAAATCGACGTAGCCCAGCGAGAGGTAGTAACCTGCAAGGAACGTCGTAAGGATCGTGGCCATCAGAAAAACCAGAGGGAGCCAGATTTTTTCTTCCTTCACCTCCTGAGCGGGGAAGACGAAGAGCAGCACATTATCATTCCGTTTTTTAAGGGCGGCCCAGTAGCCGATTTTCTCAAGCTCGCCGAGAACCCTCTCGAAGTCCCGCTCGAGGATCTCGCGAACCTCGAAGACGAGGAGGTTGCCCTCGACCCGGTTCAGCTCGAGATCGTAGAACTCCCTCAGCTTTTCCTCAAGGTCCTTAGGAGTTGAGGGTCCGCTCTGCCCTTTCCCGGACTCCCCGGCAAGGCCCACGAGGACCATGTCACCCCCACAGCGGGGGCAGGCTTTCTCGAGCACCGGCTCTGAGGAATCGAAAAGCTCCCTGTGGCCGCAGTCGACGCACTCGTAGATGCCCTTCGGCATTTTTCACACTCCCATCCGGAGAGGGGGAGAGACCTTAAAAATCATTCCCCCACATCCACCAGTCCGTCGTCGGCATCCACGCGGGCGCGTTTTCCGGTTTTGAGCTTTGAGACGTCAACCCCATCGATCGTCGGTATTCCGGCTATTATGGCCCCGGTTGCCACGATGGTTTCAGCCTCCCCGACTATGAGGGCCTCCGGCGCCTTTCCGTTTTTCTTCAGGGCGTAGATGACGTAAGAACCCACTGTTGAACCCTTACCTCTGGGAAAGGCGAGTATCTTCCCGGCTATGCTCTGACCCTTTATGTCGCTCTCCGCGTCGGTCACGATCCCCGTTTCCGGATCGACACCGCCGAGGAAGGAGAGGGGCTTACGGGACACCAGAAGTTCTCCCTCGGCCTTTCCGCCTACTATCTTCCTGCCCCTGAGTCGCATAACATCACCTCACGGAGCCTCTTTAATCAGGTTCTCCACGTCGTCGAGCCTCACGTTCAACCCGAAGGAACGGAAGTAAAAGGCCGACTTTCCGCTGTTGGTGGCCACTCCGCTGTACCACTCCTTCACGGGGGAAACCACGAGGCAGGAATCGGGAAGTATCCTCCCGTTGTAGCGTTCTATGACCTCGCTGTACCCGAGGGCATCGGCGAGCGCCTTCACGGCCCTGCTTGCGGTGATGAAAAGGGGTATCCTGAGAGGCCTTCCGCGCATCCTGAGGAGTTCGGCCACCTCTTTTATCTCGAGAAGGGAAGCGTGGGGGCAGCCGACGAGGATCACATCTATCCCGCTCCAGTCATCACTGAAAGCCTCCCTGACGGCCCTGATGTCTGACTCCTCAACGGTTACCCTCTCGAGTTTATCCGTTATGGCGCTCCCGTACTCGGGGGTTTCGCCCTCCACGTGGTAGAGGGCTATGGAGCCGCTGGCGGCCATGGAAGCGCCCATCTCCTTGAGGTACTCCGTAAGCTCCGGCTTCAGGCCCCTGATGTAGGGAACGTCGTTGCCGAGGGTTCTGCCGAGGTGGTAGCCCAGAGCGGCGTAATCCACGAAGCCCCTGAGAGGGGCATCAACCTCGACAACAACGGTCGCCTTCCTGTTCTCATCGAGGTGGAGGCCGTAGTTCGGGGTTTTGCCGACTATGGCAGAGGCAAGACTCGAGGGACCGCCCTCCCGGTTTGTTCTGGCCCCGAGAATCGAGTTGGCGAATATCACAGCCGAACTCTCGCTCCACGCGATGTGATCGCCGAACTTTGGAAGGTTGGCCCCGTAGTAGGGGGTGCAGGTCGAGGTAACCTCCACGCCCATCCTTCTGTAGAGCTCGAGCACCTCCCTCTGCTTCTCCATAAAGGCGTCATCACCCACGCCAGCCGGATTTAAGGTGGTGTAAACGCTCACCCTGGCCCCCGCTTCGGCAAAATCCCGCAAGAACTCTACACCCGCATCTCCGATGTTCTTGTAGGAAACCCCGGCTATCTGGGCGCTCTTTATGGGAATCAACCTATCGGCACCGTAAATGTCACCGAGAGCGACGAGAATCTCCATCGCCTTCTGAAGGGCGTAGCCGTACTCACCGGCCAGGATGAGTTCCTCCTCTCTCGTCAGATGCATATCCTCACCCGATAACATAGGGAAGGAATCCCTTATAAGTTATCGCCATCCCGCTGGATTCGAAGGCGGATTGCCTAATCCTTCCGGCCAGAAGCTCGGTAGCACAAAATTTATAAACCCTCCCCTTAACCAATCGATGGAAGCAGCGGGGTGGGGCAGCTAGGAGTGCCCGCCGGGCTCATAACCCGGAGGTCGGAGGTTCAAATCCTCCCCCCGCTACCAGCATTCTCCCGGTCGTTAATGGGAAACGTTTTTTTAGGATGCTGTTGATACGTAAACGGGGATAAGTATGTCCCCCGTTCGGGCCCAATCGTCCATAGACTACCTGTTCATGATCGTGGTATTGATCGTGATGGTCCTCTCCACGATATACACCATAAGGGAGATCCTCCTTACGGTTCCTGAAACTCAGGGAGTGATCATATCCTACGTGATGTACAATCCACCCGGTAGCGATGTAGAGGGAGAATACGTCCTTATAACCAACAGGGGCATCGTGGAAGTTGACATGAGCGGGTGGCAGCTGAAGGACGAGAAGAACCATGCCTACACCTTTCCCCCGGGCTTTGTCCTGAAGGCCGGTGCGAGCGTTAGGGTGCACACGGGTTCCGGGGGGGACAACTCCACGGACCTCTACTGGGGATGGAACCAGGCGGTCTGGAACAACGACGGGGACACGGCCTACCTCTACGATGCCGGCGGGAAACTCGTTGACAAATGCAGCTGGACCGGAAAGGAAGGCGGTGCCGTTAGCTGCCACTGACGGCAAACTTTTTAAACTCCTCCCTTCAGGCTGATGCGAGGGGCGGCCGGCGGGAGCTGGCCGTCACCCGGAGGTGATGGTATGGCAAGGATACACGCGAGAAAGAGGGGTAAATCAGGTTCTAAGAAGCCACCGAGGACCGCTCCGCCGACTTGGGTTGAGTACACGGCGGAGGAGGTCGAGGGGCTCGTTGTAAAGCTCAGGAAGGAAGGTTACAGCGCCGCCATGATAGGGACCATCCTCAGGGACCAGTACGGAATCCCGAGCGTCAGGCTCATCACAGGCAAGAAGATAACCAAGATCCTTGAGGAGAACGGCCTCGCGCCCCAGATACCCGAGGACCTCATGGCCCTGATCAGGAAGGCCGTCAACCTGAGGAAGCACCTCGAGATGCACCCGAAGGACACGCACTCGAGGAGGGGTCTGCAGCTCACCGAGAGCAAGATCCGGCGTCTGGTTAAGTACTACCGCAGAACCGGAAAACTGCCGGCCAAGTGGCGCTACGATCCGGAGAAGGCCAAACTCCTGGTCCGCTGATTCCTTTCTTTCTTATAAGGTGATAAAATGGACCGGGGCGCCTTCTTGGAAAGGGTTCGAGATGGAGCAGAGCTAATAAGGATGCACGTTGAGTTAGGCCACACTATAAGGATGGTCTCCCACCGGGACGCGGACGGCATAACCGCCGGTGCGATTCTCGCCAGAGCGATCGCCCGGGAGGGCGGTAGCTTTCAGCTCAGCATAGTCAAACAGCTCAGCGAGGACATCCTGAAGGGCCTCGCATCCGAGAAGCGGGAGATATACGTCTTTACCGACCTCGGAAGCGGTTCCATGGAGCTCATAGATGAGTACCTTGACTTCGCCACCGTCGTGGTTGCCGACCACCACCCCCCGGAGAAGGAGGATCTATCCGGAGATTCCCACGTGCTCGTGAACCCCGTTCCCTTCGGGGCCAACAGCGTCAGGGACCTCAGCGGGTCGGGCGTTGCCTACTTCGTTGCCAAGGAGATCGACGGGAGGAACAGGGATCTGGCCTACACCGCTATCGTAGGTGCCGTCGGGGACATGCAGGAGATAGACGGGACATTCCACGGACTCAACGTGGACATCATCGAAGACGGAAAAAAAGCCGGAGTCCTCGAGGTCAGAAAGGAGCTCCGCCTCTTCGGAAGGGAGAGCAGGCCGCTTTTCCAGATGCTGGCCTACGCCACCAACCCCGAACTCCCGGGGATAACGGGCGACGAGAGGAATGCCATCGAGTTTCTAAGGTCCAAGGGCTTCGATCCTGACGTGAAGTACTGGCAGCTCCGCGAGGAGAAGAAGAGGAAACTCCACGATGCCCTCGTGATACACCTCATAAAACACGGCGCTCCCAAGGAAGCCATAGACAGGCTCATTGGAGACGTCGTGGTGAGCCCCCTCTACCCCGAGGGGGATCCGAGGCACGAGGCGAGAGAGTTCGCAACCCTTTTAAACGCCACCGGGAGGCTCAACGCCGGAACGCTGGGAGTTGCGGTCTGCATGGGCGATGAAAACGCTTACAAACGGGCCCGGGAGATGCTGGAAGACTACAGGCGGGAGCAGATGGAGGCCAGAAAATTCATCATCCGCAACTGGAACATGGCGAGCGAAGGGGAGCACGCCTACGTTTTCTACGCCGGCAAAAACATAAAGGACACCCTCGTCGGGATCGCCGCAAACATGGCCATAAACTCCGGCCTCGCCGATCCCGGGAAGCCGGTTGTCGTGATTGCCGACAGCGAGGAGGATCCGGGACTCGTGAAGGGATCAGCCAGAACCACCGAAAAGGCCCTGAAAAAGGGGTACCACCTCGGAGAGGCCCTCAGAAAAGTCGCCGAAAAGCTGGGAGGAGAAGGTGGCGGGCACGCCATAGCCGCGGGGATCCGCTTCCCCAGAGGAAAGATCGACGAGTTCATAAGGCTGTTCAACGAGATCCTTGGGGAACAGGAGGGGGGGAAGGGATGAAGGTTGAGGCAACCGCCGAGATAGTCTGGAACTACGGCGATGAGGCGAGGGCAAAATCCATAGCGGGGGCGCTGGAAGTTGACAACGAAAACCTTCCGGAGGGGCTTAAGAAAAGTTTAAATGTCTCAACCCGATGGGAAGATGGAAGGGTTATAACAAAGGTTAAATACTCGGGTGAGATTGAGACACTCGTCAAAGCGCTCGATGATTTGGTGTTTTCAATCAAAATCGCCGAAGATGTTACCGAAAAGGTATGAACTGGAGGTGTGAAGATGGCAAAGGGTAACCCAAGGAAAAGGGCTGTCACCAAGGATAAGTGGAAGATGAAGGAGTGGTACGTTGTTTACGCTCCTGACTTCTTCGGGAGCAAGGAGATAGGCCTCACCCCGGCAGACGAGCCCGAAAAGGTCATCGGTCGCGTTATAGAGACCACCCTTAGGGATCTCACGGGCGATTTCACGAAGGGCCAGGTCAAGCTCTACTTCCAGGTACACGACGTTAAGGGAGGAAACGCCTACACGAAGTTTAAGGGGCACACCCTTGCAAGGAGCTACATCCGCTCGCTCGTGAGGAGGAGAACCACGAGGATCGACGGGATCTTCAACGTCACCACCAAGGACGGCTACAGGCTCCGCGTCATGGGCATGGTCATTGCCTACAGGAGGATACAGACCAGTCAGGAGAAGGCGATAAGGAAGATCATCCAGGACATCATCTACAGGAAGGCGGAGGAGCTGAACTACAGGGACTTCGTCCTCGAGGCCGTGAGCGGGAAGATGGCCGCGGAGATAGCCAAGGAGGCCAGAAAGATATACCCGATCAAGAGGGCTGAGATCAGGAAGATAAAGGTTCTCGCCGAGCCCGAGATGTGAGGGCTCCTTCCCTTCAACATTCTTACGGGGACTTACATGAAGTTCATAGTCAAAACCCAGCGTGGACTGGAGGGAGTAGCGGCCGGGTACATCCGGGAGACCCTGCCCGACGCCGAAGTCTGGGCGTCGCCGATGGGCTACTCCGGGCTCGTTATAGTGGAGAGTGAAGACGGAAACGCCGCTGAAAGGATACTCGAGATCCCCGAGGTGGAGAGGGCCATACCGGTTCTGGTCGAGGTCCCCGCGGAACTTGAGGCCATAGTTGACACCGCCGGGAAGATAGCCCCCCTCATAAAGGAGGAAGAGACCTTCGCAGTCAGGACCAAGCGCAGGGGAAAGCACGACTTCAGCAGCGTGGACGTTAACAGGGAGCTCGGTGCGAGGATAAGGGAGCTGACGAATTCCGACGTGAACCTCAGCTGGCCGGACAGGGTCGTTCAGGTTGAGATAATCGGCGACAGAGCTTACGTATCCCTCCTCCCGGGAGAGGAGTTCAGGAAGTTTACCCCGGGGAAAATAGACGCCAGAAAGCTCTTTCAAAAGGTCGTCCTCGTTCAGATGCCCTACTGGGGCGATTACCGGGCATGCAGGAGCTTTGGAGAGAAGATAGGAAGGGCTGCACAGGCCTTCGAGGTTAAGGAGTTAATAATCGCCCCCAAGGAGAAGATGGACGCTTTTGAGCTTGCGGAGTTTCTGAAAGGCGTGAAAATCGGTCAGGAGAGCAGGCATAGGATACAGAGTGAGGCCTATCCGTGGAAGGTTGAGAAGGTCCCGGTCAGCCTGTGGGACCTCTATCAGGTCGTCCGCGATAAAAGAAGGAAGAAGAGGTTGCTCATAATCACGGACCCCAAGGGGCCGACGCTCGCCGGGGTCAAGGATGAGCTCGCGAGGGATCTCTTCCACTCGAAGGAGGTTGTCATCTTCATCGGTTCCAGAGAGGGAATCCCAAGGGGCCTTTTCAGGTTCGCCGATTACGTCGTTGATCTGGCACCGTACATGACGTTCGCCACTGAACACGGCATTCCGGCGGCACTCGTATCCCTGTGGGAGGTTTACGAAGAGTACCTCCGGAAGAAGCCCTGAACCCCGTCATCGGATCAAAGCCATCAGGTAGAAAAGGCCCCCACCGAGGAAACCGCCGAAGAGGCTCGCGAGGAAGTTCGTAGAGGCGTTGTTGGTTATTCCCTCGTTCTCAAGGGTGGCACCTATAAGGCTGTCCAGATTCACGCCTATGAACCCCCCGAGGGTTACCGACAGCAGCATTGCGATCTTTTCAGAGGTGAGGGGAAGGGCCAGGAAGGCTATCACGAGCGAACCGGCGAGGGCGAAGAGCTCCCCGGCCCATGAAACCGCCCCGTTGGTTCCCGGTTTTACGGGTTTGAGGGTTGTTATGAGTCTGGGGTTCTTTCCAAAGACCTTGCCAAGCTCGCTCGCAAGCGTATCCCCGTTAACCGTGGCTATGGCCGCAAAACTCGCCGCCCAGAAGACGTCCATTCTGGAGAAGTACTCGAAGACGAGGAAGATCACCGCCGCGAGGCCGTTGCCGATAACGTTTTCCCAGCCACGCACTCCCCCCTTGCTTTGAGCAACGCCCAGCCGGGCCTTCTCTCCGAACCTGTACCTCGTGGCGAGAACGCCCAGAACCATGAACGTCAGCAGGGCCACAAAGGGATAAACTCCACCCAGTTCCATAACCGCGAACCCGAGAAGCGCCGCCCCAATCGTACCCCGGGCATCGAGGGCCCCCAGCCTGTGGGCAAAGAGGCCGAGCACCGTGACGGTCGCTGCTTCCATCGCCAGTCTCTCGAACATTCCTGCCACCTGAAAACCCATGGGTATAGCATTTATTAGCCTTTCGTCGTCCGGCTAAGAAGTAAAGAATCAGAGGGTCTCAAACTTGACGATATCGGTCACGAAGGTCACGTCGAGCCTGTCCACACCCGGTATCTTCCGGGAAACCGCTTCTATAATCTTCTCGAGCTTCTTCATATCCTTGGGTCCGATGATGTGGACGACGAGGTTGTGCGAGCCGATGGCCCGTTCAACGATCTTAACGTTTTCGTCCTCGACGAGAACTGGAATAACCTCATCCACGCCAACGGACGGTTTGAGGGTCACCCCGAGGATAACGTGAACGTAGCCGAGGGCATCGTAATCGGGTATCATGGTGTACTTCCTGATTATACCGCTCTTCTCCAGACGTTCCATCCTCCGCGATATCCTCTGCCTCGTGGTGTCGAGAAGCTCTGCGAGCTCCTTGTAGGTAAGGCGGGCGTTTCCAGAGAGAAGCTTCAAAATCTTCACGTCAATCTCCTTTATTTTATCCGCCATGCTCCCACTCCCCCGAAAGTGTGGTAAAAGTTGGGAGACCGATTATAAAAATGTTTCGATAATTTGCAGGATTTCCAATTACCTGGTTATTCCCCCCGCTTATTCCGGGCCCACCGGGCCATGTCCCTCTTCCGGTACTTTTCGATGCTTCCCTTAAGTGCCCCGACGAGGTCTATTCCGTAGTGGTTGGCCATGCAGGCGAGGGCGAACATAACGTCGCCGAATTCCTCCTCGAGCCTCTTCCTGTTACCGGTCCCCTTGACCCCCTCAACCTTCAGGATCTCTTCAGATAGCTCCCCCAGTTCCTCCACGAGGGCGGCGAGCATCTCAAAAGGCTCCCAGTAGCCCCCAAATTCTTCTATAAGTTCATCAACCTGCCTCTGGAGTTCGTTCATGTTACACCAGCTCCGAGCTCACTCTGGAGAGGTACTCCCTCAGGATTTCGGTGTCGGTCCTGTAGAAGCGCATCTTACCTTCCCTGCGCTCCTTCAACAGTCCAAGGGACTTAAGGATACGCAAGTGGTGGCTTATCAGGGTCTGATCCCGCTTCAGTATCGTGGCTATGAGGCACACGCAGAGCCATCCCTCCTTAAGGAGCTTGAGTATCCTCAGCCTCAGGGGGTTCGAGAGGGCCTTCAGAAACTCCATGACGTCCCCATCTATTGAGACATCGACCTCCCCCTCGAGATCGATGAGGGCTCCGGTTTCCGCGAGGTGGCTTAACCTCTCCCTCTGCTTCGGATCCAGCCCGTCAAGGAAGTCCTTAACCTTCATCCTCAACCACCGTCCGGGAGTAACAACTACCTTTAAATTCATATGAACGCTTTTAACACTTTTCCGTCTCAGTCCACGATTTCTATGGGAAGCTCCCTCCCATCGCTTCCGTACGCCCTAACGCTCTCCTCCACGAAGGGGTAGGCGATTATCAGGTGAACCCCTCCGAACTTCGAAAAGAAGCTCAGATCCGCTCCCGACGGACGGGGATTCGGTCCGGGATGGGAATGGACCGTTCCCTTCACGCTCTCGTCGTGGGGCAACATCCACGGGTTGAAGAAGGCGGACCCCCTGCCGAAGTGGGGATCCGGAGCTATGAGGACCTCCTCGAATACCCCGTCCCGTTCCCTCAGGAAACCTGCGAATTCGTTGGGATAGAAGTCGCGGGCGAGCTCCAGCAGGTAATCCATGAGCTCCCGCCTGATCCTGACCCTTTCCATGTTCCTCCCTCATTTCTTCTCCAGATACTTCTCAAGGCTCTTCGCTGGAACATCCAGGGGCAACCCGATCTTTTCGAGGGCAGTTCTAAGGGCGTAGATCCTTGCATGCTCCTCAAAACCCGCGGGGGCGTAATTCCTCGCCTGAAAGTGCCTGTACTTTTCAATAACCGCCGGTATCTCCCCCTTCTTCACCTTCCTGTATTCGCCGAACCACCGCTCTATTCCCCCGGTGTCTATTCCAGCGTAGGTGGGCAGTTTGAGGGTGATGCTCTCGTTTATGCTCGCGAGGACCCTCGCAACGTCCTCCATTGGGGTCTTCTCGTCGATGATGATCCTCCTGACGGCCCTCCACTTCGTTTTTCCCTGCGTGTGGAACGCCACGAAGTTGACGTGGTCCTCCGCGTAGGGGAAGACGATCTCAACCCCCTCCAGAGGCCCCTCCGGATAATCCAGGGGCACCTTCCCGGAGAGCGTTTCCCTGACGAGAACCGCTCTGGCAACCGTGACGAGATGCTTCTTGAGCTTTTTGTCCTCCTCAAAAACAAGTCTGCCGAGCTTTGTCGAGGTTCCCCGGGATTTAAGGGCAACAATAGCATCGCTCAGTTCCTTTCTCCTGAGCTCCTCGGCGAGGCTCATTATTCCGCTGACGTTCATTATGCCCGTGAGGTACTCGGGTATCTTCGGGTTAATGGTGTTGGCGATGCCCGCTATGAAGTGGGCCACCTTCTCGTCCTCCATATCGATGAGCCTGTGGGCCACCTTCCAGTTCCCGTGACGTGCGGTAAACACGATCTGATCCCGGATCTTCATCTTCCCCACCGGAGTTCCTGTGCGCGAGGTTGTATTTTAGCTTTTCCGCCACCTCAAAAAAGTTATAAATCCCCCCGCCATCTCACGATCAGAGGGATGAAGAGAGGGAAAGAAG
This sequence comes from Thermococcus sp. P6, assembly GCF_002214525.1. Classification (NCBI taxonomy): domain Archaea; kingdom Methanobacteriati; phylum Methanobacteriota; class Thermococci; order Thermococcales; family Thermococcaceae; genus Thermococcus; species Thermococcus sp. P6. The sequence continues at coordinate 1,026,273 of NZ_CP015104.1, read as the reverse complement.
ATGGGGGAAGAGAACGTCAGTAAGGAAGTGACCCCCGTGGAATACGGAGAGAGAATCGAGCTGGGGATAGAGTTCACCACAACCGAGGATATAAGGGTCCCCGATAAGCTCATAGATCAGGTCATAGGACAGGATCATGCGGTTGAGGTTATAAAAACGGCCGCAAACCAGAAAAGGCACGTCTTGCTCATCGGTGAACCGGGAACCGGCAAGTCAATGCTCGGTCAGGCCATGGCCGAGCTCCTTCCCACCGAAAACCTCGAGGATATACTCGTCTTTCCAAATCCCGAAGACGAAAACATGCCCCGGATAAAGACCGTTCCTGCATGTAATGGGAAAAGGATAGTTGAAAGGTACCGTGAAAAGGCCAAGAATCAGGAGAACACAAAATCATACCTGCTCCTCTTCGTTGTTTTCACCGTGGTGCTGGCCGTCTTAATGGCAAGAACCCCCGAGATCCTCCTCATGGGACTCTTCGTCATACTGCTCAGCATAATGGTAATCTCCAACATGAGGTTCAAAAATCAGGCCCTCGTTCCAAAACTCCTCGTGGACAACTGCGGGAGGAATAAGGCGCCCTTCGTTGATGCCACGGGCGCTCATGCGGGTGCGCTCCTTGGGGACGTACGCCACGACCCTTTCCAGAGCGGCGGTCTTGGAACGCCGGCCCACGAGAGGGTTGAGCCCGGCATGATACACCGCGCCCACAGGGGCGTCCTCTTCATAGACGAGATCGCCACCCTCGACATAAAGATGCAGCAGAGCCTCCTTACGGCTATGCAGGAGAAGAAGATGCCCATAACCGGCCAGAGCGAGCTCTCAAGCGGTGCTATGGTAAGAACGGAACCCGTTCCCTGCGACTTCATCCTAGTTGCTGCGGGCAATCTGGATACGGTCGACAAGATGCATCCCGCGCTTCGCTCCCGTATCAGGGGGTACGGTTACGAGGTGTACATGCGCACCACGATGCCGGACACGCTCGAAAACAGGAAAAAGCTCGTCCAGTTCGTTGCTCAGGAGGTAAAGCGCGACGGCAAGATCCCGCACTTCACGCGCGAGGCCGTTGAGGAGATAGTACGCGAGGCCCAGAAGCGCGCCGGGAGGAAGGGGCACCTGACGCTCCGTCTCCGTGACCTTGGCGGCATCGTGAGGGCAGCAGGGGACATAGCGGTGAAAAAGGGCAGGAAGTACGTGGAGCGGGAGGACGTTCTCGAGGCCATAAGGATGGCGAAACCCCTCGAGAAGCAGCTTGCGGATTGGTACATTGAGAACAAGAAGGAGTATCAGGTTATCAAGACCGAGGGAAGCGAGATTGGCCGCGTCAACGGACTGGCCGTCATAGGTGAACAGAGCGGTATAGTGCTCCCGATAGAGGCGGTTGTTGCCCCCGCCGCCAGCAGGGAGGAGGGCAGGATCATAGTCACGGGAAAGCTCGGCGAGATAGCGAAGGAGGCCGTTCAGAACGTCTCGGCGATAATCAAGCGCTACAAGGGGGAGGACATAAGCAGGTACGACATACACGTTCAGTTCCTTCAGACGTACGAGGGCGTCGAAGGAGACAGCGCGAGCATAAGCGTGGCAACTGCAGTTATATCCGCCCTCGAGGGAATCCCGATAAGGCAGGACGTGGCGATGACCGGCTCTTTGAGCGTCAGGGGGGAGGTGCTCCCGATAGGCGGCGCAACCCCGAAGATAGAAGCCGCCATAGAGGCGGGCATAAAGACCGTGATAATACCCCGGAGCAACGAAAAGGACGTGTTCCTGAGCAGGGATAAGGCGGAGAGGATAAGGATTGTCCCCGTGGACACCATAGACGAGGTTCTCGAGGTAGCCCTCGAGGAGGGCGATGAGAAGAGGGAGCTCCTCAAACGCGTGAGGGAGGCCCTCCCGCTTTTCGCCTGATTTTCGAGGGTTCAGTTTTTACACAATTCTTCAACGAGTTCGACAGCTTTACTCAGGCCCTTTTCCACCTCCCTGCTGAGCTCAGTCCCGAGGCCTATCTCCTTCACAACGACGCCGATGAAGTGGACATCAACCATAGAAAGGCGTTCGTCGAGCAACATCAAAAGCCTAAGCCCGTCTATGGCACCCATGAAATGGGCGCTTCTTATTTCACCCCTGAGTTTCTCGAATATCTCATCCCCCCGAAGGTGAATCACCTCCCCGGGTTCCAGTTCGCTGCTCAGGACGGCATCGATTATTACGATCCTCCCTTCCCCCCCGTAATAGCTCGAGAGCCTGAAGATGTCGGTGCCCACCTCGAGAACGTTGTAACCTTTTTCAAGCAGTATTCTACCCACTTTAATGCCCACCCCGTCGTCCTTCATCAGCTCGTTACCGAGGGCAAGGACGAGCGTTTCCACAGGACCACCGCCCTGAATTGAAAAAAAAGTTAGAGCCTCGCCACGTGGACGGAACAGGAGATGCACGGATCGTAGGCCCTTACCACCATCTCCGCAAGGAGCTTGAGCCTCTCAGGATCGTCCCTGTAGTGTTTCTCCGCCATCATCCTGACGTGCCTCTCCATCATGGCGAGGTTAAAGGCGGTCGGCGTTATTATATCGGCGTAGGCAACCCTTCCTTCCTCGACCTTCAGGGCGTAAACGAGCACCCCGCGGGGGGCTTCCGTGGTGGAGACGCCGAAACCGTCCTTCACCTCGACGTTATCCCTCGGTCTCACAGGCCACTTTGCAAGGACCTCATCTATCAGGTCGATGGCCCTCTCTGTGAAGTAAACCAGCTCGAGGGCCTGAGCGAGGTTGTTGGAAAAGGGATTGGTGGGCCTTAAAAGGTCCCTGTGGCTCTCGTAGAGCTCCTTTGCCCTTCCGTAAAGCCTTTCATGGTTGTTGACCACCCTCGATATGCTCCCCACCATAAAGGGTTTTCCGTGGTAGTGGGAGTGCTTGGCAAAGCTGTGCTCCACCACAAACTCCCTTATGTGCTTTCTGTAATCCTCGCTCGGAAACTCGTTCCCATCGCTGGCCTTTAATCTATCCCCGTACACGCTGTACTCCCCGCGGGGCTTCACCGAGAGGTGGGTTATCGGTCCTTCGACTTCTTCATAAGATTCCAGCTTGCTGAAAAGCTCAAAGGTGTATTCCGCCTTTGGGAGTGCCTCCTTAAGCCTCTCCTCCAATTTCTCCAGCGTGAATCTGTCCGGAAGTTTTCCAAAGCCCCCGAGGACGACGTTCTCCTGATGTATCGCCCTCGAACCGAGTTCGTCCATGATGGCACTGCCGAGGTTCTTAAGCTCGAGGGCTATGCCTATCTCCTTCCTGTACCTATCGGCCATGTCGAATGGGTTCGAGTAGCCGGCGTAATCCGGCAGCACGAGGAGGTAAAGGTGAAGGGCGTGGCTCTCTATCACGTCACCTATGTAGAGAACCTCCCTCAGGGCCTGAATTTCCTCCCTTGGGGTAAAGCCGACGGCCTTCTCAGCCGCCTCGACGGCGGTGAGTTTATGGGATGCCGCACAGAAGGAGCATATCCTGGGATAAACCGCCAGAGCCTCCTCGAGTTTCTTGCCAATGGTTATGGCCTCGAAGAACCTCGGACCCTCGATGATCTCGAGCTTAACCTCCTTAACCCCATCCTCCCCCACGAGTATCTTCACGCCGCTCTTTCCCTCAATGCGCGCCACGTGATCGATGGTTATAGGAAGGTAAACGTTCTTCATTTTTCCACCTCCCTGAACATGCTCCCGACCATCTCCTCAATCCGGGGGTTGTGACCGTTGAAGATCTTCATCCTCTCGATTATCTCCTCCTTTGTGAGGCCTTTCTCCTTCAGGGTTTGCGCGAGCGAATCGAAGTAGGCAACGTCGTAACCTATGGCCCCCCTGCAACCTATGCAGGCTATCCCGTAGCCCGGACACCTCGCGTCACAGCCCGCCCTCGTTACGGGGCCGAGGCAGGGCTCACCCTTCTCTATAAGCACGCAGGAATTGCCCCTCAGCCTGCATTCAAGACATACGGGATAGTCTATGTCCTCGGGCCAGGAGCCTATGAGGAGCGTCCCAATGGTGTAGATGAAGTCCTTCTTCTCCGGTGGACAGCCGTAGATCCTGTAATCGACCTTGATGAAGTTCTCGACGGGTTCGGCCTTCCTCGGCCGGAACTTAACGGTTGCATCCCCGTAAACGGTCTTCCAGAGTTCTTCGAGCGGTTTATCGTCCCAGCTCTGAACACCGCCCTGGGTGGCACAGGCACCGACGGCAACGACGGTTTTAGCGTTCTCCCGGATTTTCTTCACGAGCTCAACCTCTTCCTCCGTTGAAACGCTTCCCTCGATGAAGGCTATATCCACGGGCTCATCCTCCCTGCTGTTCCTGTCAACCATGTACCAGCAGACGAGCTCAACCCCGGGAAGCAGGCTTAGTATCTCGTCCATCATGGCGAACTGAAGCTGACAGCCGTAGCATGAGGTTAGAGCATAAAATCCGATCCTGATCTTTCCCATACCGACCACCTCAGTCGAGTAAACCCGGAGTTGACACTATGTCGAAGTAGGTGAAGACCGGCCCGTCCCTGCAGACGTACTTCCAGCTGGTGCTCGTTCCAACGTTGCAGTGGCCGCATTTTCCTATCCCGCACTTCATCTTCCTCTCGAGCGTGACAAAGATGTTCTCCGGGCGGTAACCGTAGTTTATGAGGTGCTCAAAGACCGACCTGTACATTCTCGGGGGGCCGCAGATCGCCACGGCCGTCTTCTTCGGGTCGGTGTTGGCTTCGGCAATGAACTTCTGAGGCCTTCCGTGACGCCCGGGCCAGTCGGGGTCCCTCGTCACGCTCTGGATTATCCTAACGTTCTCCGCCTCGGCCATGTCTTTCATGGCCTCGAGTTCCCTGTAGAAGAGCAGATCTTTGCCGTAACGGGCGGTGTTGATGAAGGTTATGTTGCCGTACCTCCAGCGGTGGTCCATGGCGTAAAGGAACACACTTCTCAGGGGTGCCGTTCCGAGACCCGCGGCTATGAGGAGCAGATCCATGCCCTCCCACTCATCGACCGGGAAGCCGTTCCCGTAAGGTCCCCTGACGAGAACTCTATCATTGGGTTTAAGCCTGTGTATTACCGTCGTAACTCTACCGGCCTTCCTGATGCACAGCTCGAAGAAACCCCTTCTCATGGGGGACGAGCACAAGCTTATCGGCACCTCACCCACACCGGGTACGGTGAGCTGGACGAACTGTCCCGGCCTGAACGTCCAGCTTTCGGCCAGCTGTGGATCCTCGAATCGAAAGAGGAATAGCTTTTCCTTATCGGTCAGGGGGTAAATCCTAAGCACCTTGGCCCTGTGGAGGGAGTAGGGGTTATCGTTGGGCATCAGAATCTCCTTCGGCAGGTTAAGCTCCTTCATAACCCATCACCCCGAGTCTTAACGTATGCAAACCCCTTTTTCGGTATCTCCCCAGATATCCGGGGTGGGCAGCACACCTCCGTGTAGCCGGCTATCTTTCTGAGGTTCTCAAGGAAGTTTATCCCGGCCGGGCAGAAGTAGGTGCACCTCCCACAGCCAACGCAGAAGCTAATCCCCAGCTTCTCGTTGAGGGACATCTTGCACAGGTATCTGTTCATAAAGCGGGCTTTTTTGGTTGGTCTGAAGTTGTGGCCGCCGGCAACGAGTCCATGGCTCCGGAACTGGCACGAGTCCCAGCGTCTCTCACGATAGCCGCTCCTCCCGTCTATGCTCACAACGTCCTGAACCTCGTAGCAGCGACACGTCGGACAGGTGGTGGTGCAGTTCCCGCAGGCGAAGCACTTTTTCGCTTCCTCTTCCCATAGGGGATGTTCTGCTTCCAGCTCGAGGAGGTAACGGATGTCGTCCCATTCCTCATGGTATCTGAAGGCACGAGCCCTCCTTCCCTCAAAATCCCTGAAGTTGCAGACGTCATCCCTGGTAACTTCCTCGAAGAGTTCTATGTTCCCATCAACGATTTCATGACCCCTTCTGCTCCCGACCCTGATGAGCCATCCGTCCGGAAGCTCGTGAAGGAAGAGGTCGAAGCCATCCTGAGCGAAATCCGTCCCCACAAGGTTACAGAAGCAGTATTCGTCCGGCATACAGCTTAGTCCTATGATTACGCTCTTCTCCCGCCTCATTTTGTAGTACTTGTCGGGGAACTCATCGAGGTAAACGCTATCCAGTATCTTGAGGCCATGGATGTCGCAGGAATGCAGGCCGAAAATAACCAGAGGCTCGACTTCAGGCACGTTTTCCCTGTATTCGTTCTTTTCAAGGTTGAACTCGAACATCTTCTCCCTTGGGGGTAAGAAGAACTTCTTTGGAGGCATGAGGGTTCTGACGTAGTCAAACTCCACTTTCCTAACATCATCTATTTCCCTGAAGTCGTAAAACTTCTCAGAGACCTTCACAGGGCCGTAGAGCTTCCCGAAGCTTTTCAGACGTTCCAGGAACTCGTAAGTGTTTTCCCGGGAAAGCTTAACATACCTCACCGGCTCACCTCCCAATGATCACATATATTCACATGCTCATCTTTATCCTTCAACCTAACCTGCTCGCCCGCCTAAAAAAAACGTTTTTAAACCCAAAAATTCTAAACCAAAGGTTTCACTCCTTTTTTGTTTCCGAAAAGGGACGGAAGAGAAAATCGCCTATTTCCTCAGCTTCCCCTCGAGGCGGAGGTAGAGGAAGAGCATTATCATGATTATCGTGATGTAGTAGCTGAGCTCGAAGGGAAGAACCCCCACTATTCCAAGGGTGTAAATCAGGGCAAGGATCAGAACTATCACCAGAAGAACCCGGTAGAAGGTCCTCCGTTCCATACCATCACCACGGGAACTTCCCCGGATCCCTTTAAAAAATAAAGGGTTCAGCCCCCGGCGGAGGCCGTGGCGTTGCAGGTTAGCGGCTGGAAGGTATAGTTGAACGCCTCGGGATGGAGGTAGGTGGCGATCTCCCGGAGGCCGTACACTATCCTCGGCCCCGGTCTGGAGACGAGGTTCTCGTCGCTTATGGTAAAGACCCTGCCCTCCTTTAGGGCCTTCGTGTCGACAAGCGGGGTGTTGCAGAGTTCCTCGGCCGTTATGCCCCCGGAGGAGAGGATTATGACCTCGGGGTCCCTCTCGAGGACCTGCTCCATGCTAACCTGAGCCCAGCCGTTCACGTCGTGGAACACGTTCTCGCCGCCGGCGAGCCTTATGAGGTCGTCCTGAAACGTGCCGTTCCCGGGAACCCAGATGGGATTCCACCACGTTATGAACAGCACCTTCGGTTTTGGCTCTCCAGCCACCATTGAGGTAACGTAATCCACCTCCGCCTTCATGTCGGCAACGACCCGTCTGGCCTCCTCCTCGCTGTTGGTGATCTTTCCGAGGAGCTCAATCGAGCGGTAGATGTCCGTTATGTTCTTTGGATCGATTATGACCACAGGGGCTATTTTTTCGAGGTCCTCCAGTATGGACATCGAGTAACCGTCCGCAAGTATAAGGTCCGGGTTGAGGGAAGCTATGATCTCCAAGTTAGCGTACTTACCGTAACCGCCAACACGGGTGATGTTGGCAACGGCCGGCGGAAAATCGGCCCACTTCGTGACACCGACCACCGAACCCAGCTGACCGATGTAGTAGAGATCCTCGGTTATGGACGGTGCGAGGCTCACGATGCGCTCGGGTTTCTTTTCGATGGTCACGGTTCTGTTCGCGAAATCCCTGATCTCAATTGGATACCCCGTTTCCAGTTCCGCGGAGGTGGTCGAGGTTATGCTGGAGGACTCTGTCGGACTCGTTGATGTGGTTGTTCCAGAAGATCCTGTCGAGCTCGTTGAGGTAGTTGTCCCGGAAGACTCTGTCGGGCTATTTGAGGTGGTTGCCGGTGAAGAAGTCGACGTTTCCGTCGTTGCCTTTTCTCCGCCAATACATCCAGCGGCCACTACCGCACCGAGCAGGAGGAGCACGAGCAAAAGGGCGGTTCTCTTCATTGCGCATCACCACCGGATTATTTATCCATAACTGCTCGGGTTTCGGGTATATAAATCTATTGGATATTTTGACCAGAGGAGGTTCCAGAGGGGAAGGATTAACGCTCCCATTGAGGCTTAAATCAGGCGGTTTCAGAAAGATGGGCTACTTTCCGAGCCTGAAGATGTCCACCCGGGTTATTATCCCGACGATCTTTCCCCTCCTGTCCTGAACCAGAACCGCGGGATGTTCCTCGAGTAGGTACTTGACGATCTCAAGCTCATCGTTCTCGTTCACTATGGGAAAGGGATCCGCCATGACCTCCATGACCTTCCGATCGTATATGTCCTCGTACTCGAGGCTTTGTCTGACCAGCGTCCGTTCCGTTACAGAACCGACGACCTTGTTGCCCGAGATGACCGGTATCTGGGAGATGTTGTGCTCGTTCATTATCCTTATGACCTTCTCAACCACATCGTAGGGCTTGACGGAGATGACGGGGGAGGACATAACGTCTCTGGCCTTAAACCGGGCCCGCTTGCACTCGAGGAGGGCCTGAAGGATGCGGTTAAAGGTGGAGAGCCTCGGATCAACCTTTCCGATTTCGAGTTTGGCTATGTATGCCTGAGTTACCCCGGCCTTCTTCGCGAGCTCTTCCTGAGTCATGCCGAGCTCCTTCCTTATTCGCCTCACCACCCGGGGATCAACGGGGTGGGGTATGATCACCATCAATAACCACCGGTTATTTAATCTTCCCCGGGGTTATAAACCTTCCTCAAAAGGAGATCGAAATGTGGGCCGGGTACAGAGGCCCGCGTTCATTGATCACACGGGTGGATGCTCCCGGCCCTGTGAGCCCGGCGTGAGCACTCTCCGCTCACAAATCCGTACCTCACGGAGGCGGGTTGACCGGGCCCGTGCGAGGAGACGATTGTCCCCCCGCTGTCGGCGTGTTTACCTACGCGCTGGAACTTAAAAACCTGAGCCTCATCCCGTCGAGATCAGCACCACGCCGAGAACAGCAAGCAGGAGACCTTCGAGTATCTTCCTGCTCGGGGATTCCTTCAGGAAAACCACCGCCAGCGCGGAGGAGATGACGGGATTTATCGCCGAGATGGGTGCCGCCATCTGGGAACCCAAAAGGTTCACGGAGTAGACAAAGAGGTACTGCCCTATGAAGAGCCCAAAAAACGCTGCACCGAAGAGTACAGCCATCTCCTCCTTCGTAAGACTCGAGAGCTCTTCACCGAACCTTGGAAGGAGGAAGGTAATACCAAGGGCCGCCATCATCATCCTCAACCCGGCCAGTGTGAGAACATCTATGTATCCGGTAAGCCAGTCCATGGTGAGTATGGCGAGACTCCATGATATCGGGGCAAGCAGGGCGAAGATAAAGGCCTTTCCATTGACGTGCTCTTCCTCTTCCCCCTTCCTCACGAGGACTATGGCTCCGAAGATCAAAAGGGCACCCACGATTACCCGAGGGCTTACTTCCCTGCCGAGGAAGAGAACGGCCCACAGTATGGTCCAGAGGGGATACGTGGACGTTACAGGTACCGTCCTCGAAACGCCGGCCATTTTGAGGGCGTTGAAGTAGAAGTAATCGCCCACAACGAAGCCCAGCTGTCCGGAGACGAAGGCCACGATAAGGAGCTCAAGCGGGAGGGATTCCAGAATGGAAAACCTCCCCTCGATCAGGAAGACGATTCCAAAGAGGGCGGAGACGATGTACAGTCGCACTATGTTAACGGCTATAGGGCTTTTATTCCTCATCCCTATCTTTATGAGAATCGTGGCGAGGGCCCACGAGAAAGCCGAGGTGAGGGCTGCGGTGATTCCGATAATCAGGCCGTTCATGTTGAACCGGGGTACCGCTCAGTTTAAAAACTTAGCGTTTCGATAATAGACGAATAGCCCGGGGAATAGGGTTAAATACCCCCGGAGCCATGGAAGAAGGAGTGATGAGCCAGGCAGGGCTGACGTAAGGATGATGACGATCTTGAGTGCTGAGGATAAAAAATCAGCGGAGGATCACGTTGAGCTTCCTCAGTTTTATCTTTACCCCGTATTCTCTGGAAACCTCCCGAATGATCCTCATTACCGTCTCTTTGATATCCTTCTTTAACCTGTCGTCTGAGACCCCTGAGAAGGACCCGAAGAGTCCACCCGTCTCCTCCCTCATGAAACTGGCCTCAACGTCAACTATCACTTCGGAACCCTTCACCTCGTGGTTCATCTTGAACCATTTAAACGTAACCCTCGGTATGAGCTTCATCTCAGCGTTAATCCTTGTCTTCAACCTCTCAATGGCCGGCTCTATGCGGCTTTTGAGGAAAGTCTCCTGGGTTTCCTTTTTCTTCTCCTCCGTGAGGGGAGATAGCTCGTCTATCCCCGCCTGCTTGAGCAGTTTCTCCACCTCCTTCTCGAGGTCCTCCTTCTTAATCAGAACTTCCGCGGCCTTTCCCGAGCTCACCACGGGGCTACGGGCCACTCCCCGGGCTGTGGGAGTTATGACCTCAACGTCAACGTTGTGGACGGTTATGTAACGGTTTATGGATCTTCCGAGCTCTCTGGCGTGCCTCGTGAGGGTATCCCTGATTAACTTCTCCACGTCCTCCTTCCCGGACTCAACGACCACTGAGAGGTTGATCTCGAACTCCCTTCTCCCCCTGACGTCAAAGTGAGCCCTTTTGATCTTTAAACCCGCCCCCCTGAGTTCCGTGATGACGGTTTTCGCGTAGGCGCTGAAATAGGGCCAGACATCCTCAAGAACAGAAAGGGTTACACTTCCGTCCTTTGTGACGTTACCCTGTTTCTTTTTCTCCCTCTCCACGATCTCCTGGGGTTTGACCTCCTGACCATCAATGACGACACTCACATCCCGGAGTATGGGCTTAACATCGGCCTCCCTGAGGATAATCGGAGCGTACTTGCTCACGGCGTGGAGCATTCTCCTCTCGGCGATTTGTATATCCCCTGAGTCTCCGGTGGAGGTGCCGTATATGCGGACGTTTAGGTAAACCACCCCTTCCCCGGCGTTCGCTTCGAACTCGATCCTGCTGATGCTCAGGCCCCTGATTTTCCGGGATTCCTTGAGCAGTTCCTCAGCATACGCCTGAAACGCCCTCCTCGGAAGCTCGCCCCCGGTGAAGTTAACGATTATCTCGGGCTCCTTCGGGGGAGCCGGTTTCATGGTTTCCTTTTCGGGTTTTTGGACGGTTCCTCCGGCTAAAGCCGGTTTTTCCACCGCAGTTCTTTCAACTTTACTGGCGACGGTCTCTGAGAGGGACTTTTCCCCCACTTTCGTCGATCCTCCCGATTTCCCGAAGAGCTCGCTCAGGGGGATCTTTGGAGTCTGGACGTAGGCCTCAACGTTGTCCGCTATTGAAATCTTGATTTCCAGCTCATCGAGGGCATAGACGTCGATCACCATTGGGCTACCGAGCAGGGACCTCAACAGGTTTACCGCCTCTTCCCCCGTAAGGATTTGATCCTTATCCACAAGAAGGCATTCGGCCGCGAGTGCCTTCGAACGGTCGAGGAGCACCGTTATGTAGTACTTTCCAGACCGGTCCTTGGTGAATACCTTCAAGAAGACCCCGCTGCCCTTTGAAAGGGCCCTCTGGATGAGGTCTTCCAGTTCATCCGCCGAAGTGGCCACCAAGTTCTCAAAGAGTGGCTCCTTATTGGGAAGTTGCATAGCCACCACCATTAGCTATATATACCGCCGGCATTAAAGAACCCCTAATGAAATTTCACCGTCCCAGTATATCGGCGATCATATTTAAACATTACCGTGCAAAAGGTGAGGTAAATGCGGGTGCTGATACTCGGGGGGGGAACGTTGGGCCGTTTAATAGCCGAGTCCCTTAAAGGGGAGTTCGAGGTAACCATCGTTGAGAAGGATGAACTCCGGGCAAAGGCCCTCGAGGAGAGTGGCTTCCACGTTGTTCAGGGGGACTTTTCATACACGGCGACCCTGTTAAAGGCGGGCATAGACAGGACCGAGCTGGTAATAATAACCGTGATGGACGTTGGTACCCTGGGAAAAACCCTTTACGTGATAAGGAGCAACAACAAAGAGGTTCCTGTTCTCACGCTCCTTCCCGATGGTGTATCCCTCGACGAGCTGATAACCAGAATCCAAGACGAATTCGAGACGGAGGTAAAGATCGACTACGCGATCTCTCCCCGCAACGCCCTCAGGGATGCTGTGGTGAGAACTGTTGAAATGCTCGGGGAGAAGAAGAACGCGAACATGCTCGTCAAAAAGCTCAGGGAACTGAAGGAGAAGGGTGATTCCCTCCTCATAGTTACCCACGACAACCCGGACCCTGATTCCATAGCGAGTGCAACCGCCCTGAGTGCCATAGCCGAAACCCTCGGGCTCAGGACAAGGATAGTTTACGGCGGTGAAATAACCCACCACGAGAATAGGGCGTTCGTCAACCTGCTCGGTATAGAACTGAGGAAGGTATCCCGCGGGTCCTACGAGATCAAGCGCCACCCCTTTATAGCCATCGTGGACTGCCAGCCGAACGGAAACCTGACGGTGCTCGAGGAGGAGGACTACAGCAAGATACAGGTGGTGGTGGACCATCATCAGGTGTTCCAGCACCTCGAGGAAATCCTCCCCGGTGATGCCTTTCTGGACATAAGGCCCGAAGTGAACTCCTCCTCCGCGATACTGACCGAATACCTCCGCACTCTCAACATCCCCATCTCGCCGATCCTCGGAACGGCCCTCTTCTACGGGATATACATCGACACCAGAAAGTTCTCCAAGCTGAGCCACGTCGATCTGAAGGCTATAGACTTCCTCGCGGGAAAGGTGGATTACGACCTTCTCGACAAGATAGAGCACCCCGACATAAGCACGGAAACGGCCGAGATACTGGCCAGAGCGATAATGAACCGGCGCATCTACAAGAACGTCGTTATCAGCAACGTAGGGTTCATAACGAACAGGGACGCGATAGCCGAATCGGCGGACTTCCTCCTCCGCCTTGAGGGCATAACGACCGTCCTCGTCTTCGGAATCGTTGACGACAGGATAGAGATCTCCGCGAGGACCCGCGATGTGCGGGTTAACATAGGGGCGGTTCTGAAGGAAGCCTTCGAGGGAATCGGCAGTGGCGGTGGCCATTCCCAGTCGGGCGGTGCGAGGATCCCCCTGGGAATCTTCAAGCTTGCGAAGGACAAGGATTCACTGCTAAGACTGGCAGAAGAAGCCATAACCGAGAGGTTCCTCGAGGCCTTAAAAGTTAAAGAGGAGTGATCACTCCCGGGCCTTTACGAGGATTATGTCGCCTATCGCCGTGACCTTGTCGTAGGGAATCCCCACCTTCTCGCCGGGGAGGCCGAGGGCGAGCACCTTTCCCCTGCCCCGGTCTATCTCGATTAGAACCTCGTCCGTGTAGCCCACGTAGTAACCCTTGGTGTCGTATATCTGCTTCCCGTAGAGCTTTGAAAGGCGCATCACCATGAGCATCACCGGGTCCGGTTGTTGCCGGATGTATTTAAACGTTACCGCCGCGTGACGTTTCTGGCCGCGATGAACGCCCATCTCGCGAACACGCCGAAGAAGACCACTATCGCCCCCATGATTCCGGCGGTGAAGAGGCCCGCAATGGCCCCCTCAGAACCATGGAGTGATGGATAACCCCTGAAGGTCAGCATCGCAACGCCAAACCCACCCACGTAGGTCAGGGGGGCCAGAAACATGTCGAGGAAACAGCTGAACCCGGAGAGCATCATGAGGGCCATTACGACCGCAAGGAAAGCGTACATCCCGGCCGTCCCGATGTCAGTTACGGTCCAGAGGACTGCCAGAAGGCTCGTTGCGAGGAACCCCAGGAGGAACGCGAAAGGGGACGCCTGCATCTCCATAGGATACCTCACTCCAAGAAGGCCCCCGAGGAGCGTTCCGAGGTATATGAGGTACACGAAGTTCTCGTTTCCGGTTGCTGAGTAAAGGCCGACCGCTATGGCGAATCCCAAAAAGGCACCAACGCCGGCCCACGTGAGTACGGAAAGCCACCTCATCATCTCACGACCTGTATCCTTACCCTGCTCCCGTCTTTGAGTCCAAGCCTCTCCCTGAGGCACTCGGGAGCGATTACCTCGGCGATCTTCGGTGGATGGACGGTTCTGGAGGGTATCACAATGGCCCCCTCTACCCCCTCCACCCGAACGCGGTAGGCCTTAACGTCCCCGAAGGTCCTTCCGTTCCTCGTGAAGCCCGGCAGGATCACGGGCCTGACCTGACAGAGGGCATCGAAGATGGTCTTCGGGAACAGCACCTTAACGTTCAGCGTGCCGGGATAGGGTTCGAAGCCAAGGTACTCCTTTATCAGGGGAGCGTACTGTTTAACGTAGTATGCCCCTTCCCCCATTCCCGAAACGACCTCGCCGAGTACCAGGCCGTCGTAAAGCGTCTCCGAGATCGCATCGCAGAGTTTCTCCAGAAACGTCAATCCCTCGGGACTTATCCCAACGTACGTTTTTCTTCCGATTACGTCCCTTTCCACCAGTCCCTCCGATTCCATCTCATCAAGAAGCCTGAGGACGGACTGGGGGGACATCCCGAGCTCGCCGGCGAGCTCCCTCAGGGTCACCCTTACCATCCTGCCAGTGGCACCCCTCCGGGCGAGCAGTATGAGAGCCTGAACCTTCTTCATAACCTTCCCCTCTTGGACAGCTTATCGGCCATCTTCAAAGGCAGAGGATAACCTTCTTCGAGCAGTGGAGTTACGATCCTCACCGCCGATTCCAGATCGATTAAGTGCCCCACGCTTACATAAGCTTTTCCCACCCTTGCGAACCTCCCGCCCTCGACCCCCCTCAGGGGTCTCTTCGCCACCCCGATGGTCGGCTTCCCGAGGAGAAGCCCCACGTGAGAAGCCAGCCCGTAGCCGCGGGGATGGGCCCTTCCGTGTCCCTCAACGAGAAGAACATCGAAATCCCCCTCAACCGCGAGAAGGATCGGTCTCGTCTCCCTGAGGAAGAAGAACGTCGGGATGTAGGCGAAGGGAATCTCGGTCTCCACAACCCTCGTCTTAACCGGCCTGCAGTCCGGGTAGGAGCAGAGGACGAAGGATGCCCTCGCTCTACTGCCATAGGAAACGTCCACCGCGCCTACCGTGTGAACCTCCTCAGGTTTTAACGGCCTCTCCACTATCCTCCGGGCGAGCTTCAGCTGTATTCTGGCTATCCTCTCGAGCCTCTCCTCACGGATCACTGGACTGCTTGGCTTCCTCATCGACCATCCCCGACAGGGCTTCAAGCCTTTCCTCGAGCCTTCTGCTGAGCTTCGCCCTCGTAAGGTCCTCCAGAGTTCTCTCAAGCACGTGCCTTGCCGCATCCTGCTTCTGGCGGATGTTCACGAGGCCCTTGGGATACTCCAGCGTCATGAGGGCGTTGTAAACCTCCTCCATGAAGGCGTACACCTCCCCGGCCTCCCCGACCTTTCCATCCAGCAGGAGTATCAGAAAGTGCCTCCTCAGTTCGCCGATGAAGTCGCCGACTCCAAGGGCGTAATCGGCGTGTGGAACCCCGAGTTCATCGGGGGAGGGGAACTCCCCGCCGGTCATGTATGCGAAGAACAGAAGGGCCTCCACGAACTCCTGATGGGCGCTCTGGACGTAGCCCGTGAAGTATAAGTCCGGATGGTTCTTGAGCCTTTCTTTGAGCAGCTCAACCCTCTCCCGGGCCGAGTTTAGCTTTTCCTCCGCTTCCTTAAGCTCCCCGCGGTGGAGGGCTTTTACAACACTCCCGCTGAGCCTGACTATCTCACGGGTGAGCTTCAGGGCCTCCTCCCTGAGCTCCTCCTTTTCATCGAGAACCTCACGTATCTCGTCCACTATCTCCTCGAGCTTCATTGTCCCACCGCCGGGAGTTCAGTCCGGACCTTAAAAGGCCACCGCCACGAAGATCCTTCGGGAAAAATTTCCCCGATTCCGAATTTAATAACTCTTAGGAATATCAAAAGCCGGGTTTCATGCCGAAAGTTATATAAAAGGACCGACGTAGGTTCCCACACCGATCTACGAGGTGACGCTCATGGTTGAGAAGGTAAGGAACATAGTCGTTGAGGAGCTCGTAAGAACTCCCGTGGAGATGCAGAAGGTCGAACTCGTCGAGAGGAAGGGAATAGGCCACCCGGACAGCATAGCGGACGGCATAGCCGAGGCCGTCAGCAGGGCCCTCAGCAGGGAGTACATAAAGAGGTACGGCATAATACTCCACCACAACACCGATCAGGTCGAGGTCGTCGGCGGTGAAGCCTACCCCCGCTTCGGCGGAGGTGAGGTCGTCAAGCCGATATACATACTCCTCTCAGGAAGGGCCGTGGAGATAGTCGACCGCGAGCTCTTCCCGGTCCACGAGGTGGCCCTGAAGGCCGCCCGCGACTACCTCAGGAAGGCCGTCAGACACCTCGACCTCGAGAACCACGTTGTCATCGACTCCCGCATAGGTCAGGGAAGCGTGGACCTCGTTGGAGTGTTCAACAAGGCCCGGGAGAACCCGATTCCCCTCGCCAACGACACGAGCTTCGGCGTTGGTTACGCCCCCCTCAGTGAGACCGAGAGGATAACCCTTGAGATCGAGAAACTCCTCAACAGCGACGACTTCAAGAGGAAACACCCGGCAGTCGGGGAGGACATCAAGGTGATGGGTCTCAGGAAGGGTGACGAGATCGATGTAACCATAGCCGCGGCCATAGTGGACAGCGAGGTCACCACCCCGGAGGAGTACATGGCCGTCAAGGAGGCAATCTACGACGCCGCGAGGGGAGTAATCGAGGAGCACACCGAGAGGAAGGTCAACGTCTACGTGAACACGGCCGACGATCCGAAGAAGGGCATCTACTACATAACCGTCACCGGAACCAGCGCCGAGGCCGGGGACGACGGTAGCGTGGGCAGGGGCAACCGCGTTAACGGGCTGATCACCCCGAACAGGCACATGAGCATGGAAGCCGCAGCCGGAAAGAACCCGGTAAGCCACGTGGGGAAGATATACAACCTCCTCTCGATGCTCATAGCCAACGACATCGCCGAAGAGGTGGAGGGCGTCACCGAGGTTTACGTCAGGATACTCAGCCAGATAGGAAGGCCGATAGACGAGCCCCTTGTCGCGAGCATTCAGATCATCCCCGAGAAGGGCTACAGCATCGACAACCTGCAGAAGCCGGCCTACGAGATAGCGGACGCATGGCTCGCCGACATCACGAAGATACAGAAAATGATACTGGAAGACAGGCTGAACGTCTTCTGATGCCTTTCCTTTTCCATTCAGAGGGTCGGGCTCTGCTTCAGGGCCCTTAGAATCCTTGCCTCCTCAAGGGTGAGGGCAACCTTCTCCTTTTTGATCTTGGCGAGCTGCATTGCGGCGCTTTTCTTCTGGCGGGCGAGCCTTATGAGCCGGGCCTCCTCGAGCATTAGAAACTTCCTCTGCTCCCTAACAACGTGCAGTTTCCTCCTCAACAACTCCTGTCCCTTCATTTTACGCCACCTGCGTCTATCTTAGACGCCCAATCCTTAAAAGGTTTTCGCCGAACGCCATACATAAATTCGACGATCAACGAGGAACAGAAATATAAAGGCAGGGGAGAAGGGGAAGCGATGAGGATAGCGGTTAGCGGTACACCCGGGGTGGGCAAGACCACCGTCTCAAAGCTCCTCAGCGAAAGGCTCGGCTACGAGTACGTTAGCGTGAAGGATTTTGCCCTGATGAAGGGCCTTGGAGAACCCTCTGGAGAGGAGATAGAGATAGACGTGGAGAGACTCGCCCGGGAGTTCAGGCGCGAGTTCTCGGGCAAGGATGTAGTCGTTGACGGCCACCTGAGCCACCTGCTCCCCGTGGACGTCGTGGTGGTTCTCAGGCTCCATCCGAAGGTGGTGGCGGAAAGGCTCTCGCTCAGGGGTTACCCGAGGGAGAAGCTGGCCGAGAACGTTGAGGCCGAGCTGGTGGATGTGATACTAATCGAGGCCCTCGAGGGGAGGGAAAGGGTTCTGGAGGTAGACACCACCGGCAAGACCCCCGAGGAAGTTGTGGACGAGATCCTCGCACTCCTTGAAAAGGGGGTGAAGAGGAGGGTTGGTATCGTTGACTGGAGCCGGGATTACGACGAGGTTAAGGACTACCTGAGGCTCGGGGGGTGAGTTTATGAAACTCGTGGCCGTAACGGACATCCACGGAAACTCGAGAAAAACCCGGGAACTCGCGGGGGTTCTTGAAGGGGAGGAGTTCGACGCGATCCTCGTGGCCGGGGACATCACCCACTTCGGCAACTCGCGCGAAGCTGAGAGGGTTCTCATACCTCTACTGGACACTGGAAGGCCCGTGCTGGCCGTTCACGGGAACTGCGACGGCAGGGACGTGCCGGAACTTCTGGAGGAACTCGGGATAGGCCTTCACGACCGACGGCGCGAGATCGGCGGGATCGGCGTAACCGGGATCGGGGGCTCGAACTTAACGCCCTTCGGCACGGTGTGGGAGCTGGGCGAGGATGAGATCCGGGGGATACTAAAGAGGAACTACCGGGAGGGGGATGTGATCCTTTCCCACGTCCCGCCCTACGGAACCAAAGTGGACAGGGTTCGCTCAGGCCTTCACGCCGGAAGCAGGGCGCTGAGGGACTTCATCGAGAGGAAAAGCCCGCGGATGGTCGTGTGCGGCCACATACACGAAGGAACGGGGATCGATCGGGTTGGGGAGACGCTCGTGGTGAACCCCGGCCCCCTCTTCAGGGGCCACTACGCGGTTCTGGAGCTGGGAAAAGGAATAAAAGTTGAGCTGAGGAAACTTTAAACGAGCTTCTCCTCCTTCAGGACTTTCTCCATCCTGTCCATGGCCTCCTCGAGCTTTTCGTAGGCCGTGGCGTAGCTTATCCTTATGTATCCCTCGCCCGCACTCCCGAAGGCCGAACCCGGGACCACTGCCACCTTAGCCCGGCGGAGCATGAGCTCGCTGAACTCACCGCCGCTCAGACCGGTCTCCTTGATGCGCGGGAAGATGTAGAAGGCGCCCCTTGGCTTAACTGCATGCAGTCCCATCTCGTTCAAACGCTTCCAGACGAGCTCCCTTCTTCTATCGTACTCCCTCCTCATCTCCTCGACGGCCTTCCAGCTCCGCCCGTCCCTCAGGGCTCTGGCCGCGGCGTACTGGGCGAAGGTAACCGGGCAGGTGGAGTTGTACATCTGGAAGCGGGTCATCCTTTCGATTACCCATTCGGGGGCCGCAACGAAGCCGAGCCGCCATCCGGTCATCGCGAAAGTCTTTGAGAAGCCGTTTATCGTTATGGTGCGCTCGAACATGCCGTCGAGGGAAGCTATGCTGTGGTTCCTTGCTCCGTCGTAAACGAAATGCTCGTAAACCTCATCGCTGAGAACCATCAGGTCGTGCTCCACCGCGAAGTCGGCTATCTCCTCAACGTCCTTCTTCCTTAAAACCGAGCCCGTGGGGTTGTTCGGGGTGTTTATTATCAAAGCCCTCGTCTTAGGAGTTACGTGCTCCTCGAGGTCCTCGACAGTCAGGCGGAACTCGTTCTCCTCGCGGGTGGGAACCTCGACGGGCCTTCCTCCCGCAAGGATTACCGCCGGGGCGTAGCTAACGAAGGCGGGCGAGGGTATGAGGACCTCCTCCCCGTCGCGGAGGAAGGTTGCAAGCCCCATCAGAAAGGCCTGATTGGCCCCCACCGTTATCATGATCTCCCTCGCTGGATCGGCCTCGATGCCGTTCTGCTCCCGGAGTTTCCACGCCACCGCCTCCCTGAGCTCCATGATACCGGCGTTCGGGCCGTAATGCGTCAGGCCCCTGTCGAGAGCTTCCTTGGCATACTCCCTTATGTGCCGGGGGGTGTCAAAATCGGGTTCCCCTATGCCGAGGGAGATGAGCCCCTCAACACCCTGTGCCAGATCGAAAAGCTTCCTGATCTCGGAAGGATTGACAAGTTCAAGCCTGTCGCTCAGGGCCATGATCATCACCGCCCCTCCTTCGCGGGAATGTTTATAACGTTACCCTCCGAAAAATCTGGACGTTAAAGAACATTAAGGTGCATCAATGAAGGTTAACGGTTCTCGATCAGGAAGCCCTCCATGACGAGCAGGTCAAGGTTCGCCCTCCTGAAGGTTCTCAGAGCGTCCAGAGGGGAGCAGACTATGGGTTCGCCGTGCATGTTGAAGCTCGTGTTCAGAAGGGCACCCAGACCCGTCCTCCTTTCAAAGGCTTTGATGACCTCGTAGTAGAGGGGGTTGGTTTCCCTCCTGAGGGCCTGAGGCCTTGTAGTGCCGTCCACGTGAACCACGGCCGGGGCGAGCTCCCTGAACTCCCCGCTTGCGGTGTAGCTCATCGTCATGAAGCCGTTGGGCTCTCCCTTCAGGTCCTCGAGGTATTCGCCGGCCCTCTCAAAGAGCATGGAAGGTGCGAAGGGCTGGAAGACGTCACGCTCGAGGGCAACGTTCAGGCGTTCCTTAACGCCCTCATCCCCCGGGTCAGCGAGAATCGAACGGTTGCCAAGGGCCCTCGGTCCAAACTCCATTCTGCCGTTGAAGAATCCTACGAGCCTGCCCTCCGTCAGGGCGTCGCCAACGGCTCCCGGAACGTCATCGGTCTCCTCAAACTCAACGCCCTCCTTCCTCAGGAGTTCCTCGACCTCCTCCCTCCCGTAGGCCGGGCCGAGGTAAACGTGCTCCAGCTTTCTGGCCCTCCAGACCCCATCGAGCCTCTCCATCTGGGCCTTTATGAAAACCGCCGCCCCAAAGGCCAGCCCGCCGTCGTCCATGGCCGGGAAGACCCACAGGTTATCGTCCCCAAGGATGCCCCTCAGCACGGCGTTGGCCTTCACGTTCTGGGCCACCCCGCCGGCATAGGCCACGGGCAGTCCCTTACCCTTTAGCCTGAGGCCGAGTTCTTCCATGAGCCTCTCAAGGTGCTTCTGGGCGCTTGCGGCTATCTCGATGGCCTTCCTCTGGAGTTCCCCGTTGAGGTTTCCACGCTTCATCTGGAGGGCTATCTCTTCAGCACGCTCCAGCGGGTAGGCAAGGAGTTCCGCCAGTTTCTCCGTCGCTTCCCTCCCTATGAGCCCGAGGTGGTTGTCGAAGCTCAGGCCGTTCAGCTCTATAATCGAACTCAAGTCGTAGGTCGGCCTTCCGTAGGCCGCGAGGCTCATGACCTTCCCCTCGTGGCGCATCGGCCTGAAGCCAAGGAGTTCTGTTATCGAGGCGTAGAAGTCCCCGGCGGAGTCCACGTAGGTGCTCTGGGCTATCCGGATCATCTCTCCAGCTCTCGCTATGTAAACCGAGGAGCTGAGACCGTCGCCGGCGGCGTCAACGCTCAAAGCCAGGGCATCCCTCCAGCCCGAGGTGTAATAGGCCGAGGAGGAGTGGGCGAGGTGGTGCTCGACGAAGAGGACCTTCCTCTTGAAGTCCGGACCGAACACCTTCCTGAGGTTCCTTTCCAGCTCGAGCAGACGCTTCCTCCTTCTGAATATCCCGGCCACGGCTATGGCCTCAACCTCTTCCGGGTCCGCCCCGGCCATCTCCATGACCCTTCTGAGGCTCAGCTCCGGAAAACCCCTGTACTTCTTAACCCTGTTTAAACGCTCCTCGTTTACCGCAAATATCCTCTCCCCATCGATTAGAACGGCACCGGCGTCGTGACCGTCGTGGATTCCAAGAATCATGCCTCTCCCCGTCCACAATGGGTAAAAAGTGGAACGGTCAGTAGGTTCTCGCGAACCTCGCCACGAACCGGGCTTCCCTGCCGCAGACGGGGCACCTGCTGCCCTCAGGAGCCGTAGCTTCTTCCTCCGGGTAGGGGACCCCGAGCATCTTGGCCTCGAGCTCCTCCTCCATCTCAAGACCGCAGCTCTCCTCCCCGCACCACGGGATCTCAACTATCCCGCGCCGCTCCTCGAACAGGGCCTTGGCCTCTTCGATGCTCCCGGCCCTCTTTATATGGCTCTCGAGGAACTCCCGGGCACGGTTGTAGAGGTTCTCGTGGATCTCATCCAGAAGCCTTCTTACCTCCTCCACGATGGCCCCGCGTTCGACCGTGACCTTCTCGAGGGTATCGCGCCTCGCAAGAACGGCCTTCTTCCCTTCGACGTCCCTCGGACCGACCTCGATGCGGAGCGGGACGCCCTTGAGCTCCCAGTCGTAGTACTTCCTTCCGGGCCTTATGTCGCGTTCGTCCACGTGCACCCTTATACCGGCATCGGCCAGTTCCCGGGCTATCTCACGGGCATAGGAGAAAACGTCCGCCTCGACGTTCTTCTTTGGTATCGGGACTATCACCACCTGTATCGGGGCCACGTTCGGGGGAAGGACCATTCCCCTGTCGTCGCCGTGTATCGCTATCACCGCGGCCAGAAGGCGCTCGCTCATCCCAAAGGTCGTCTGATGGACGTATTCATGCTCCCCGCTCTCGGTCTCGTACTGAACGTTGTAGGCCCTTGAGAAGTTCTGCCTGTAGTTGTGCATCGTGCCGATCTGGAGCGTCCTGCCGTCGGGCATCATAACCTCCGCGCCGAGGGAGTAGTAGGCACCGGGGAACTTGTCCCACTCGGGTCGCTTTGAGATTACGTAGGGCAGGGCAAGGAACCTCGCAAGTCCCTCGAATATCTCAAGGTCTTCCTTTATCTGCCTCTCGGCGTCCTCAAAGCTGTCATGAGCTGTGTGGGCCTCAAAGAACCTGCTTATCTCCCTGACCCTGATTAAAGGCCTCGTGTGCTTCGTCTCGTAGCGGTAAACGTTGACTATCTGGTATACCTTGAAGGGAAGGTCGGCGTGGGAGCGTATCCACAGGGAGAACATCGGGTACATGGCGGTCTCACTCGTGGGCCTCATGATAAGCCTGACGTCCAGTGGATCGTGGCCGGCGTGCGTTACCCAGAATACCTCTCCCTCAAAGCCCGCTATGTGTTCGGCCTCCTTCTGGAACTCGGTTTCCGGTATCAAAGCCGGAAAGAGAACCTCTCCGTGTCCGGTTCTTTCCATCTCAGAGCGGATGAAGCCCTCGATGTTGCGCATGATCCTCAGCCCGTAGGGGAGCCAGACGTTCATTCCCTTGATGGGATAGCGCTTGTCCTGAATCCCGGCCGTTTCTATGAGCTCGTTGTACCACTCGCTGAACTCCTCGCTCCACCTCTTTCGTTCCACTTTGCTCATGAACACCACCCAAAGAGAGGAACCGGACGAGTTTTTAAGTTTTCCCGGTGGCGGGGAAAACGTTATTAGGCACGCTTCGATAGTTATTTTAAGGTGGTGGGATGAGGCCGAAGGTAGCGGTTCTGTTCAAGATGAAGAGGGAACCCCTTGAGGAGCTCAGGAAGTACGCGGACGTGGAGACCCTCCTCTATCCCGACCCGGAGGAGCTCAAGAAAAGGATAGGCGAGTTCGACGGGGTGATAGTCTCGCCCCTCAACAGGTTGCCGGGGGATGTTATCGAGCGTGCCGAGAGGCTGAAGGTCATAAGCTGTCACTCGGCCGGCTACGATCACGTGGACGTTGAAGCCGCAACGAGGAGGGGAATATACGTTACCAAGGTTTCGGGGGTTCTCAGCGAGGCAGTTGCCGAGTTCGCCGTGGGACTCACCATAGCCCTCCTCAGGAAGATAGCCTACACCGACAGGCTGATACGATCCGGCGGGTGGGAGAGCCACGCGATGATATGGAGCAGGTTCAAGGACGTCGAAACCCTCTACGGCAAGAAGGTCGGAATCCTCGGCATGGGCGCCATCGGAAAGGCCATAGCGAGAAGGATGAAGGCCATGGGGACGGAGATACTCTACTGGTCACGGACGAGGAAGGAGGACATCGAGAGGGAAACCGGGGCCGTTTACAGACCCCTCGAGGACGTTTTGAAGGAGAGCGACATCGTTGTGCTCGCCCTTCCCGCGACCCCTGAGACCTACCACGTGATAAACGAGGAGCGGCTTGAGTTCCTCGAGGGCAAATACCTCGTCAACATAGGCAGGGGAACGCTCGTCGATGAGAAGGCCGTTGTAAAGGCCATCGAAGGGGGCAGGCTCAGGGGCTACGCCACGGACGTCTTCGAGAGGGAACCGGTCAGGGAGCACGAGCTCTTCAAATACGAGCTGGAGACCGTTTTGACCCCCCACCACGCGGGCCTTTCGAGGGAGTCCATGGAGGACATGGGCTTTCAGGCGGTTAGAAACCTCCTGACGGTGCTCCGGGGGAAGATCCCTGAGACGCTCGTGAACCGGGAGGTGGTTAAGGTACGCCCCCCTGAGGAGGTCAAACTCCTGTGAAACCCCGGGGGTGCTCCGTTGTTGAGGTACCTCGAATACACGGGCTACTTCGCGGTGGGGGTGTTCATAGGAATCCTCGCCGCCCTCTTTGGCCTCGGTGGAGGCTTTCTGGTGGTTCCGGTGCTCAACTTCCTCGGCGTCGAGATACACCATGCGGTGGGAACCTCGAGCGCTGCGGTGGTCTTCACGTCCCTCAGCTCGGCGATAGGCTACTCGAGGCAGGGGAGGATACACTACAAAACCGGTCTCCTCCTCGCTTCGACGGCCGTGATAGGGGCCTACGCAGGGGCATGGATGACGGGTTACGTGAGCGCCGGCCAGCTGAAGGTCATCTTCGGTCTGGCGCTTCTTCCCGTCGCCTTCAGGGTATACCGGAAGAAAACGGCCGAACCGGGAGATGTAAGGCTGGAGGAAGTCAGGATAAACTACAAACTCGTCCCCATCGGCGGCTTCTTCGCCGGAATCTCGAGCGGTCTGCTCGGCGTTGGGGGAGGCATAATCAACGTCCCCTTCCTGACCTACCTCGGTCTGCCGATTCACTACGCGGTGGCAACCTCAAGCTTTACCATAGTCTTCACGGCATCCGCCGGGGCCATCAAACACTACACCCTCGGCAACGTTGAGGTTCAGTGGCTAATCCTCCTCGTTCCGGGCCTGATAACGGGTGCCCAGCTCGGTGCGAGGGTTGCCAGAAGGACAAAAGCTTCCTCCCTGAAAAAGGCATTTGCGGTGGTAATGTTCCTGCTCGCCCTGAGGATGATACTCAAGGGGCTCGGTTTCGGTGTCCCCTGATTCCTTTCCCCTGCGGTTCATCAAAGGATTTTTAACCCCGGACTCGAGGAGCCTTTATGCTGGATTACCTCCTCGACCTCATCATCGGGCTTGGCATAGGTCTCATCGCCGGTCTCTTCGGTGTCGGGGGTGGCTTCCTCATAGTTCCAACGCTCGTGTTACTCGGCCTTCCCGTTCACGTTGCCGTGGGGACGAGTTTGGTATGCATAACCTTCAGCTCCCTGTCAGCTGCATTTACCCATCTTAAAAAGAAAGCGGTCCTCTACCGTGTCGTTCTCCTGAAGGAGTCCTTCTCCGCTCCTTTCGCGCTGGCCGGCGCTTACGTATCCTCCCTGCTTCCCGAGAAGTATCTAAGACTGATCTTCGCCTTCCTCCTCCTTTACCTCGCCGTCCACATGTTCCGGGGGAAGGGGGAAGAGAATTCAAGAGCGGGAAACTTCGAAGCCCGGAAGGTTGCCCTCGTGGGCGTCCTCTCGGGCCTCACCTCGGGCCTGCTCGGTATAAGCGGGGGGATCCTAAACGTTCCCCTCTTTTACTCCTACGTGGGCATACCCATGCGCTACGCCATCGGAACCTCGAGCTTCGCCCTGTTCTTCACGGCCCTTGTGGGTTCAATCGGCCACTACAGCCTCGGACAGGTTGATGTTTACACCGCCCTCCTCCTGAGCCCGGGCCTGTTGATGGGGGCCAGACTGGGGGCGCTACTTACCCACAGGCTCCACCCGGAGCACCTGAGGAAAGGCTTCTCGGTTCTGCTCGTGGTGATAGCGATTAAAATCCTGATGTAAGGTTTATTAAGAACCTCAACCAACAACCCTCACTGGCCCCTCCACGGGGGCTTTAACAGGTAAAACCAGATTAAAGCCGATTTGGAATAAAACGACGATTAAAATCCAGGTCTGAACCGCTGGAACGATTTGGAACGTTCGTTTCACCGGGGTCCTAAAATAGGGAAGGGACGTAGGGGTGATCGGTGATGCCCATGAACGGGATGAAGGCCTTTGCAATGGCCCTTGCGGTACTGCTGGTTGGGAGCCTCGTGCCGCTGGGCCTCGCGGAAGCGAACGGGGAAGCCAACGACACGGAAGCCTACACCGGCGTGCTTGACAACGCCACGAGAGAAGCCCTAATAGCCGAGAGGCTCGTTGAGAACCTCCAGAAGCTCAGCAGGTTCGCGGAAGATAAGATAGAAGGATTAAAGGACAAACTGCCCGAGAACTCAACCATACTGACCCACTACAACATGGCGGAGGAGTACAAAGAGCGGGCCGTTGAGGAGTACAACGCCGGGGACTACTACAACTCGATACTCGACAGCCTCACTGCAATGCACCACTACAGGGTTGCACTCTCGGCCATCAGGGAAGCGGGGGAGAAGGTTCAGGACGCGAGGGAGAGACTCAGGATGGGAATAGAACGCACCACCGAGTACTTCAGGTTCGTTGAGAAGACGATAAAGATGGCGGAGAATCAGGGGATAGACGTGAGCAACCTGACGGCCCTCTACAACGAGACGAAAGCGGCGTACAAAGCCGTGCTGGATGACCTAAAGGCCGGCGATTACGAGAAGGCGAAGGAGGACTACGAGGTAGCAGAGGAGAAGAAGGCGCTCCTCGACGAAGAACTCAGAAAGGTTCGCGAGCAACTTGCCTACGCAAACGCCGATAAGATCGTCAGGGACTTCCTCGACAAAGGTGAGAAAGGAATCGAGATCGTTGAAAAGGCCATCGAAGCCGGAGAAGAGAACGGTCAGAACGTCACCGAACTCCAGGAAAAGCTCGACGCCTTCTCAGAGGTCTACGAACAGGTTAAGGCCCTCGCGGACGAAGGGAAATGGGAAGAGGCCCTGAGCGTGATGAACGACAACAGGGAAACCATAGGGGACTTCCACAGGGCCGTTAACTTCGTTCTCAGGAAGGCTCGTGAGAGGGAGCTCGATGAAAAGATGAAGAACCTGCGCGGCTTCCTCAAGGAGATGAACGACAGAATTCAGAAGGACGGGAAGGCGCTTCAGGGGCTCAGGAGAAGGGGCGTGGACACGAGGAGGGCCGAGCTGGGCCTTAGAGTGGCCGTCGAGGAGCTCAGGATGGGTATACACTTCCTCGGGAAAAAGAAGCCGGCCGATGCCAGAGCCCACTTCGCCATTGCACTCGAAAGCCTCCACAGGGTCGAGGAGTTTATTCTGGCCCACTCCTGACCCTTTTCCTTTTTCGGAGGTGATGATTAAATGAGGACCAGAACGATCACTCTCATCCTGATGACCCTGCTTCTGTTTCCCGCCGTTCGTGCCTACTCCATCTCGTCCCTCCTTCTGACGGTTTACAGCGACGGTTACGTTAAGGTTGAATACGAGATCCTCTCTCCGGAGTACTCGTCCCAGATCGAGCTTTCCCTGCCGGAGCACTACGAGAACCTCATCGTTGAGGATGGGGACGGGAACCCGCTCGACTTCCGGCTCGAGAACGGAAGCCTTCTCGTGTACCCCGGGGAGGCGGGGGTCATCAGGGTTTCCTACTACACCCCGGATCTAACTTCAAAGGAGGGCATCCTGTGGAAGCTCAACCTTTCCACGAACCACTCGTTCACGGTCGTGTTCCCCGAGAACGCGGTCGTTGTGGACCTCAGTGACGTACCCCTCGAGATAGCGGGCAACTCCATAACGATGCCCCCCGGGAACCAGAGCGTTTCGTACACGCTCGAGGGCGTTACATCCGGGGATTACGAAGGGAAAACGTCCTACATCCCGGTGCTGGCCGTTCTGGGCCTCCTCGGAAGCCTCTCCTACCTCCTGTGGAAGATGAAAAGGGGAAAGAAACCCCCGAGCCGCGAGGAGTACATGGAAAGGCTCAACAACCTGGACCTCACGGAGGACGAGAAGCGTGCGCTGATATACCTCTTCGACAGGGGTGGAAGGGCCAGTCAGGCGGAGGTTCGAGAGGCCATCGGCCTTCCGAAAACCACCGCATGGAGGATGTTCAGGCGCCTCGAAAGGAAGGGACTCGTGAAGGTCCTCAAGGGGAGCAAGGAGAACTGGGTGGAGCTGAGGTTCTGACCACAGCGTGCCCCCCTTTCAGGTTTTTCCTTGGAAGTTTCCCGTCCGGGAAGGGAAAACAACGGGTACCTTCACCGAAGTCCGGTAAAAAAGGTGAGAGAACTCTCACCTTATCTTCGAGCCGGGCTTTATCTCCCTGTCCGGCATCAGAAGGGCAACGTTCTTCCCGTCGTCCGCCGCGAGGAGCATGCCCTGACTCTCAACGCCCCGGAGTTTCTTGGGTTTCAGGTTGGCCACGACGATGACGTAACGGTTGAGCAGCTCCTCGGGTTTGTAATAGGCCTTCAGCCCGGCCACCAGCTGCCTGATCTCATCCCCGAGGTCCACCTTTACGACGTAGAGTTTGTCCGCGTTGGGGTGGTTCTCCACGCTCACTACCTTCCCAACCCTCAGGTCGAGTCTGGCGAAGTCCTCAAAGTCCACATATTCCATCTTTTTACCCTCCTTTTCCTTTTTCCGGGGTTCTTCGGTTCCCCCTCCAATCTCCTCACCGTAAATGCTCCGGAGGATCGCGAGGGACTCCTCCCTATTGATGGAGCGTTCCAGCGTTGCCTTCACAACCTCCTCCCGTTTGTAGTACCTGTCGAGGAGCACCCTCGCGCTTGCGGGATTGCCCCTGCCTATGTAGTTCACGATGAAGTGGATTATGTCCTCATCGGTCACCTTCCTGAACATCGGGGTGGCCTTTCTAACCCGGTGCCCCGGCTTGATCTCCCGGAACTTCCATTCCTTCAGCTCCTCGAGGTTGAGGAGGTGCCATATCCTCTCGCTCGCATCGGGGAGGAAGGGCTCGAGGAGTATGCCGAGGGCCTTGACTATCTGGAGGGAAACGTTCACGGTCGTGGCCGTCCTGACGGGGTCCACCTTTGAGGTCTTCCACGGCTTCCTGTAGTCGAAGTAGCGGTTGCCGAAGATGGCCAGCTCCATGACCCTCTTCAAAGCGTCCTTGAACCTGTACCGGGCTATTAAATCTCCCGTCTCCTTCAGGGCCCTTTCGATCTCATCGAAGGCCCTTTCGTCGAGCTCGTCCATCTCACCCCTCTCGGGTACGATTCCCTCGAAGTAACGGTTGGCGAAGCTCAGGGCCCTGTGGACGAAGTTTCCGAGGTTGTTCACGAGCTCTTCGTTTATCTTGCTCTTGAAGTCCGCGAAGTTGAAGTCGCTGTCGTGTGTTTCGGGCATTATGGCGGTTAGGTAGTAGCGCAGGTAATCCGCCGGGAAGACGTCAAGGAACTCGTGAACCCATATCGCCCAGTTCCTGCTCGTGGAGAACTTCCTGCCCTCGAGGTTGAGGTACTCGTTCGACGGAACGTCGTAGGGCAGGAGCCACTCGGCCTCCACCTCCCCGTCCCGGTATTTTCCGTAGGCCATCAGGAAGGCCGGCCAGAATATGGCGTGGAAGGGCACGTTGTCCTTGCCCAGGAAGTGTATCACCCTCGTCTGGCCGTCGAGGTTCAGCCAGAACTTCTTCCACTCCCCCTCCCTTCCCTGCCTCCTGAAGTGTTCGACCGTTATCGAGACGTAGCCGATGGGGGCCTCGAACCAGACGTAGAGGACCTTGCCTTTAACGTCCTCATCATCCACCGGAACGGGTATGCCCCAGTCGAGGTCCCTCGTGATGGCCCTGTCCTCGAGGCCCTCCTCTATCCACGCGAGAACCGTGTTCCTGACGTGGGGCTTCCAGTGTTTCTGAGCCTCAACCCACTCCTTCAGTTTTTCCTCAAAGTCCTTCATTCTGATGTAGTAGTGGGCGGAATCCCTGAAGGTTATCGGGTTGCCGCAGATGTTGCAGCGCGGGTTGATGAGCTTTTCCGGGGTCAGGGGGCGTCCGCAGACCTCGCACTGGTCCCCCCTCTGGTTTTCGGCACCGCAGTAGGGGCAGGTGCCCACCACGTACCTGTCGGGCAGGAACATCCTGTCGTGCTCGCAGTAGGCCTGTTTGCTGACCTTCTTGACCAGATGGCCGTTCTCAAGGGCCTTTAGAAAGAACTCCTGACTTATCCTGTAGTGAACCGGTAGCTCGGTCCTGCCGAAGTGGTCAAAGCTTATCTTGGCCCTTTCAAAGGTGGTCTTTATGTGCTCGTGGAACTCGTCCACTATTTCCCTCGGGCTTCTGCCTTCCTTGAGTGCCCGGAAGGTTATAGGGGTGCCGTGTTCATCCGTTCCGCATACGAAGAGAACCTCTTCACCCTTCAGCCTCAGGTAACGCACGAAGATGTCCGCCGGCAGGTAAGCTCCGGCCAGATGTCCGGCGTGAATGGGTCCGTTAGCGTAAGGAAGGGCGGAAGTTACCATGTACCTGACCATTTCAACCACCGTCCCGGGATGTTCCCGGCCCCTTATAAGACCTGCGGGTTTTAAACATTACGGTGGGTTATTAAATAGGAAAAAAATATGCATGATTTAACATATTGCCAAAAAGGTTTAAGGGAGCTCCTCCAACGCTTCCCGGTGGTGGCATGAGGGCTAGGATAGTAGAGCGCTTCAGGTTCGAGGCCGCCCACGCGGTGGTGATAGACGGAAAGCCCGAGGAGATTCACGGTCACACCTTCCACCTCGAGGTTGCCGTCGGGGGAGAGATGAAGGGAGGCTACGTTATGGACTTCCTCCTGCTGAGGAGGATAGTGAACGAAGCGATCGAAAAACTCGACCACAGGAACCTCAACGAGCTCTTCGAGAACCCCACAACGGAGAACATCGCCCTCTGGATAGCCGGGGAAATCGGGGAGGGCCTTCCCGAGGGTGTAAGGGTCGAGAGGGTAACCCTCTGGGAGGGAGAGGACAACGGCGTGGAGCTGGAGTTTTAGGGCCTCAGGCCCCTTCCTCCCCGACTGCTTCGGTTCTCACGAGGTTGTTTGAAGATTCGAAGGATACCTTCCCGGGCAGGGGGATCGTCATGGGCACCGCCTTCCTCTTCTCTTCGTCGGCCTGCCAACTTATCAGGTCCCCCCTTGAAACCTCGAGGGCCTTAACCAGCCCGACCGGTCCCTCGATTACGTACCTCGCGGGATTATCCGGGATGTAGAGGCGCCATCTTCTGGCCCTCCTGAAGTCAACTACCCTCCTCGAGGAGTCGAGCCAGATCACGTCTATATCGCTGAGCATGAAAAGGGTGTGGATCGAAGCGCTGGCCCTCGTCTCAGCCGGAAGAAGGAATACGAGGGCGTAATCAACGTTTTCGACAAGCATCAGGCCCCTGAACCGCCTGAAGAAACTGTCGGCGAGCCTGACCTTCCCGTGCCACACCCTGCCTCTGGTCTCGTTTATTATCATGGTTAAAGAATCGGAAGGGGAGTTGATAAATTTTTGGGAAAGGAGGGAAACTAAAGCTCCCCGTTCCGGGCTTTTAGGCCAAGTTCAAACCCCCTGTGCAGTGCCTTCAGGTTGATCTTTTCGGTTCCCTTCGGAACCGCATCGACGACGGCCCTCTCCATGGAGTCCTCCTTGACCAGCCCCGTCCACGCCGTGAGGATCCCGAGGGTGAGTATGTTCATCGTGAGGCTCAAACCCGTGGCCTCTTCCGCAATCTCCGTCAGGGGAAGGGCAACCACGTTTAGCCTCTTCTCGAAGTCGAGATCCCTCCGGGGGACGAGTTCCTCCTCGATTATGACCCTCGCCCCCTCCTTCAGCGTCCGGAGGTACTTGCTGTAGGCTTCCTGAGAGAAGAAAACCGCGTAGTCGGGCTCGAGGGTCTTGGGATAGTCTATGGGCTCGTCGCTTATGACCACCTCCGCCCTGCTCGCTCCTCCCCTTGATTCCGGCCCGTAGGCCTGAGTCTGAACCGCGTAGAGGTTCTCGTAAACGGCAGCCGCCCTTCCGAGGATGACGCTGGCGAGTATGACGCCCTGCCCGCCGAAACCGCTGAAGAGCACTTCCTTCCTCATTCTTCCCACCCCATGGCCTTCTTTGCCCTCCGTTTGTAGGCCTCGTATTCCCTAACGAGGCCCGGCCTGTCCCTGTCCACGAACTCGCCGATGACGACCTTGCCCTCGAGCTCCTCTGGTTTCATCTTCCTCGCCTTCGCCAGAGGCACGGTTATCTTCTGGTACCAGCGGAGCAGTTCGGGAGCCGTTTTCATCCTGTTCCTCCTCCCGAAGCTTATCGGACAGGGCGAGAGGAACTCCACGAGCGTGAAGCCCTCCTTCTGAAGGGCCTTCTTGATGCTGTTGATGCCCTGAAGGTAGTTGAAGACGCTCCACCTTGCGACGTAGTTGGCGCCCGCGGACACGGCCAGGCCGGCTATGTCAAAGGGGTTTTCGAACTGCCCGTAGGGAGCGGTGGTTCCGCGGAGGCCCTTCGGGGTGGTTGGAGCCACCTGCCCGCCGGTCATCCCGTAGGTGAAGTTGTTGATGAGGATAACCGTAACGTCGAGGTTCCTCCTGATGGCGTGAATCAGGTGGTTTCCGCCGATGGCCGCGGCGTCGCCGTCGCCCATGAAGGCTATAACCTTGAGATCGGGATTTGCGAGCTTTATGCCGGTTGCAAAGGCCAGTGCCCTTCCGTGGGTCGTGTGGAGGCCGTCGAAGTTCACGAAGCCGGGAACCCGGGAACTGCAGCCGATTCCGCTGACCCAGACCATGCTATCCGGATCCAGATTGAGATCGTCTATCGCCCGAAGGGTGTACTGTAAGGCCGAACCTATCCCGCAGCCCGGACAGAATATCGTCGGGAGCATGTCCTTCCTCAGGTACTTATCGCGAATCTCGTAAGCGGACTTAAGGTGCATCATCCCACCACCCTCTCAACTATCTCCATCGGGGTGTGAACCTCACCGCCGATCTTTGGTATGGGCTCAACGCCGGCCTTTCCGTTCGCCCCCTCCCTGACGAGGTGGTAGAGCTGGCCGAGGTTCATCTCGGGGACGTATATCCTCTCGACCCTCTCCGCGAGCTCCTCGATCATCTCGAAGTCGAAGGGCCATATGGTGTTGAGCTTGAGCATCCCGGCCTTAACTCCCCTCTCCCTGAGAACCTTAACCGCCCTGAGGACGGAGCGCGAGACTATTCCCGTGCTCACTATCGCCACGTCCGCATCCTCGAGCATGAACTCATCGTAGGAGAATATGGCCTTCCTGTTGCGCTCCAGCTTTCCGATTATCCTCCTGATGAGCCTCTCGTGGACTTCAGCCTCCACCGTTCTGGGCCTTCCCCTCTCGTCGTGGGTTAAACCCGTGACGTAGGTCCTGTAGCCCTTTCCGAAAATCGGCATGGGTGGAACGCCGTCGCCGTAGGGGTCCCCGAAGGGAAGCCTGGCATCCTCCTCACCCGCGGGAAGCCTGCGGTTAACGATCTCTATCTCGGAGGGCTCCGGGATGTAAACGCGCTCGCGCATGTGGGCTATCTCCGCATCGGCGAGGAGAACAACGGGAGTTCTGTACTTCTCGGCCAGATTGAATGCCCTTATCGTGAAGTCAAAGGCCTCCTGAACGGTCGACGGGCTCAGAACTATAAGGGAGTGATCCCCGTGGGTTCCCCAGATGGCCTGCATAATGTCCCCCTGAGAGGCCAGAGTCGGCTGGCCCGTCGAGGGACCGCCGCGCTGAACGTCAACGAGAACGAGCGGCGTTTCGGTCATGACCGCGTAGCCGAGGTTCTCCTGCATAAGACTGAAGCCCGGTCCGCTCGTTGCCGTCATAGCCTTTGCTCCCGTCCAAGAGGCGCCTATCACCGCCGCTATGCTCCCTATCTCATCCTCCATCTGTATGCTTACACCATCAACGAGAGGCATGTAGAGTGCCATGGCCTCGAATATCTCGCTTGCGGGCGTTATCGGGTAGCCCGCGTAGAACCTGCAGCCGGCCAGAATGGCGGCCCTTGCTATGGCCTCATCACCCTGAATGAAGTCCGATTTCCCAACCGGAAAAGGATACCTCATGATATCACCCCTCTCTCGTAACCGGCCCTGAAGGCCCTTATGTTTATCTCCTCGGTTCCTCTGGGAACGCGTCTCCTTATCGCTTCCTCGACGCTCTCCTTCTTCACCACCCCGGTTTTCGCCACGAGGTAGCCGAGGGCCACCATGTTGACGGTCAGGGCAAGCCCGGTGCTCTCCTCGGCCAGCCTCGTGAACGGGGCACCCACGTGATCCCTTTCGGGTTTCACGAGGTCTGTATCGACGATCAGGAGTCCGTCCTTCCTGAGCACGTCCTTTGCAGTCTCGTAACCGAGCTGGGCGAGTGCCACCAGAACGTCCGCTTCTGTAACCATGAGGTCGTAAATCGGCCCCTTCGATATTATGACGTCCGATATGGAGTGACCGCCCCTGCTAGCCGAACTGTAGTCCTGCGTCTGGAGAACGTTCAGGCCCTCTATGGCCGCGGCCTCTCCAAGTATGACCCCGGCCAGAACAACGCCCTGACCGCCTATTCCGGCGAACCTTATCTGCATGATCATCCCTCCCTGAGTCCAAGCCTCTCCTGAACCTCTTCGATGATGCCGTTGAGTTCATCCGTGAACTCGGGTCTCTTCCTGCTGACGATCTCCCCAACGATGAACTTCCCCTCGAGCTCCTCTGGTTTCATATTCCTCGCCCTGGAAACGGGCACCGAGTTCTTCAGGAACCAGCGGAGCATCTCGGCGGGTTCCTTCATCCTGTTCCTCCTTCCGAACTGGACGGGGCACTGGGAGATGACCTCCACGAGGGAGAACCCCTTAACCTGAAGGGCCCTCTTGATGCTCTCTATGAGCTGGTAAACGTGAGCCGTGGTCCATCTGGCAACGTAGCTCGCTCCAGCGGCGGCCACGGTCTCGGCGATGGGGAGCGGGTGCTCAACGTTCCCGTAGGGGCTGGTGGTGGTCTTCGCTCCCACCGGCGTTGTCGGTGCCACCTGTCCGCCCGTCATCCCGTAGGTGAAGTTGTTCACGAGGATAACCGTGATGTCCACGTTCCTCCGGGCCGCGTGGATGATGTGGTTTCCGCCAATGCTCGCCAGATCACCGTCGCCGCTTATAACGACCACCTTCTTATCCGGCAGGCCGACCTTGACGCCCGTTGCAAAGGCTATGGCCCTCCCGTGGGTCGTGTGAAGGGTGTCGGCAAGGAAGTAGGGCGACGCTATCCACGCCGAGCAGCCTATCCCGCTGACCACCACGAGATCCCTCGGGTCGATCTTCAGGGCATCGACGGCGTTGGCGAAGGCGTTGAGAACCGTTCCACCGCCACAGCCGGGACAGAGTGCCGTGGGAAGGGCCTCCCGCCGGAGGTACTTAACCATCGGGTAAGTGGAGTAAATCTTCTTGACCATCAGGCAACACCCCTTATCTCGCGGAGTATTTCGTCAACCGTTAGCGGCACGCCACCTATCCTGTTTACCCCCCGGACGAGAACGTCGTCGTTAACGTAGCGCTCAACCTCGAGCCTCATCTGGCCGAGGTTCATCTCGGGAACGAGTATGGCCCTGACGCGCTTTCCGAGCTCCCTCATCCTCTCCCCGGGGAAGGGATGGACCGTCTTCGGCACGAAGAGGCCGGCCTTTATGCCCTCCTCCCTCGCCCTGAGGACGGCCCCGAGAGCGGGCCTCGCCGTTACCCCCCAGCTGACGACGAGCACCTCGGCATCGTCGGTGAAATGCTCCTCGTTGCGCTCATAAACCGAGCGGTTCTTCTCAATCTTCCTGTGGAGCCGTTTAACGAGCCTGTCGTGGACCTCGGGGGTGTAAACGTCCCTCAGGCCGTTCTCCATGTGGGTGGAGCCCGTTACGTGGGTGAAGTAACCGTGACCGAAGAGGGGCATGGGTGGAACGCCGTCGCCGTAGGGGTCCCCAAAGGGAAGCCTGGCATCCTCCTCACCCGCGGGAAGCCTGCGGTAGGTTATCTCGACCTCGGAAACGTCAGGTATCCTCACCTGCTCCCTCGTGTGGGCCAGAACGCCGTCAAAGAGGAAAACCACGGGGGTCCTGAGTCTCTCAGATACGTTGAAGGCCCTTATGATCTCCCAGAACGCGTCCTGAGCGCTGACCGGGGAGATGGCAACGATCGGATGGTCGCCGTGGGTCCCCCACCTCGCCTGAAAGAAGTCTCCCTGAGCTCCCTTGGTCGCCTGCCCGGTGCTTGGCCCGCTCCTCTGGACGTCAACGAGAACGAGCGGTGTTTCGGTCATGACCGCGTAGCCAAGGTTTTCCTGCATAAGACTGAAGCCCGGCCCGCTCGTTGCGGTCATGACCTTGAAGCCCGTCCACGAGGCACCTATCATGGCCGCTATGCTCGCTATCTCATCCTCCATCTGGAGGTAGTAGCCGCGAAGCTTCGGGAGCTCCCGGGCCATGGTTTCGGCGATTTCACTTGAGGGGGTTATCGGATAACCCGCGTAGAACCTGCAGCCCGCGAAAAGAGCCCCGTAGGAGAGGGCTTCGTTGCCCTGAAGGAAGTAGTTTCCCGGTTTGTAGAGCTTCCTCAGGAGCCCGAGCTGTTCGGGCTCGTCGCCTCGGACGATCATAACTCACCACCTTACGGATATCGCGAAATCCGGGCAGAGGAGCTCGCAGAGCTTGCACTTGACGCAACGCTCAGCCTTGACCGGAACCGGATAATGAACGCCCTTTTCACTCAGCTCCTCGCTCCACTCGAAGACCTTTCTCGGACACATCTCAACGCATATTCCACAGCCCTTGCAGAGAAAAGTGTCCACGTCGATCTCAACCACGCCGGTGGCCCTGCCCGTAACGAGGTAACCCTCCTTTTCAACAGCGGTTTTTGAACCTTCGGCCATAAGCATCACCCGTGACCCGTTTGATGATTTTACGTTTGTCAAAATTTAAAGGTTTCGCTTATGTCCTTAAGGGTTCACCACAAAAAACGAAATCCGGCCGAAGAGGGGAATAAAAGGGTCTACCACGTCACCAGCTGCCAGTCGAGGAGGCCCTTCTCCACGATGTAACTCCACCTTTCCCTGCACTCCGGGCGGAGGTTCTCGAGGTAGCTCAAATCCTGAGTGGCGGAGAACTTCTTTATGGCCCTTCCTATGACCCTGTCGTACTCCGTGAGGCAGTTGTGGGGGCCCCTAACGGAACCGGCTCCAACGGGATCGCTGAGGATCCTTTTGTCGGGAAACCTCTTCTTCGCCCAGATGAGGACATCGACCGCACTCCAGAGCCACGGCGGGCGGTACTCGTTCCTCTCCCAGAGCCTTTCGTAGAGGGTTCCCCTCTGGATGTCCGTTATGTTTATCGAGAAGGTGTCCGTGTAGGGTTCCGCCCTGAGGATGCTCTCCCTGACGTCGACCATGCCGTCGCGCTCGGAGAGGAAGATGGGCTTCAGCAGGAGGTAGGTCTTAACCCTCGCACCGGCCTTTCTAACCGTCTCCGAAGCCCTCACGAAGTCGGAGAAAGTGTTGCCCTTGTTGATCGAAACTTCCGCCACGTCGTCGCTGGCGGTTTCGAGGCCTATCGCAACCTCAAAGTGCCTGTCAGGGACCACATCAGCGAGCTCCCTCACGGCATCGTAACGGACCAGCTCGCTCCTGCTCTCCACCACTATCTCCTCGACGTTCTCCATCCCAGAGAGGAGTTCAAACATCCTCCTCCTCGTTTCAGGTTTCAGCTCGCCGTTGTCGAGGAAGGAGCCGGAGGTGAAGATTCTCACGGCAAAGGGCCCCTCCCTGCCCTCGATCTTCCTCAGGGCTTCCCTCAGGTAGTTAACCAGCTCGTCCTGACTCCACTTAACCTTTGGAGCATCAGCCGGGTAGGAGCACATGTAACAGGCCTTGCCGATCCTGAAGCGATAGCATCCAACGGTTGGGAGTATCACAAAGAGCGCCGTTCCGGGTCTTCCGGCGACGTTGTCTTCGGCAGTCCAGTAGGTCATTCTCTCACCTGAAGCCGGCTGGGGGTCAGGGTTTTTAAATGTGAGGTAGATTCAACCCCATGCCAAGAATATTCGTAACGAACGACGACGGGATATACTCAAAGGGCATCCGGGCGGCGGTTGAGGCCCTAAAGGATCTCGGCGAGGTTTACGTCGTTGCCCCGCTTTTCCAGAGGAGCGCCAGCGGCAGGGCCATGACGCTTCACAGACCGCTCAGGGCAAAGCTCGTTAACCTCCCCGGGGCGAAGGTTTCGTACGGTCTCGACGGGACGCCGACGGATTGTGTCATCTTCGCCCTCGCCCGCTTCGATGACTTCGACCTTGCCATAAGCGGCATCAACCTCGGCGAGAACCTCAGCACGGAGATAACCGTCTCGGGCACGGCATCCGCGGCCATAGAGGCGGCCACCCACGGGATTCCGAGCGTTGCCATCAGCCTCGAGGTCGACTGGAGGAAGACCCTCGGAGAAGGCGAGGGGATCGACTTCTCAACCGCGGCGTACTTCCTCAGGAGAATCTCAAAGAGGATCCTCAAGAGAGGCTTTCCCGAAGGGGTCGACATGCTCAACGTGAACGTGCCGGGGAATGCAACGCCAAGCACGAAAATAGCAGTAACGAGGCTCGCGAGAAGGAGGTACAGACCGACGGTCGAGGAGAGGATCGACCCGAGGGGGCATCCCTACTACTGGGTGGTCGGAAGGAAGTGCGAGAAGTTCGAACCCGGAACGGATAGCCACGCCCTCAAAGTGGAGAGAAAAGTCAGCGTCACGCCCATAAACATAGACATGACCGCCCGCGTGGATCCGGAGGAGATAAAGGAACTCCTTTAAGATTCCCCGAAGATCCTCCCGGCGAACCACTTCTCGTCGAAGGGCCTCAGGTCATCGTAGCCCTGCCCGACGCCGACGAAGAGTATTGGCGCGCCTATAACGTGGCTTATGCTCAGGGCTGCCCCGCCCCTCGCATCGGCGTCCAGCTTCGTGAGGATCACCCCGTCGATTCTGACGGCGTCGTTGAACTGCCTCGCCTGTTCGACCACCGAGTTGCCGGCCAGACTGTCGCCGACGAATATCACCAGATCGGGCTTCGCAACCCTCGCTATCTTTTTCATCTCGTCCATGAGGTTCCTGTTAAGTTCGTTCCTTCCGGCGGTGTCTATGAGGACAACGTCAACGCCCCTCGCCCTGGCGTGCTGAATGGCATCGTAGGCAACCGCCGCGGGATCGGCGCCGTAGGAGTGCTTTATGACCCTCACCCCAAGGCGCTTTGCATGCTCCTCGACCTGCTCTATAGCTCCGGCCCTGAACGTATCGCTCGCCGCTATGACGACGCTCAGACCATTCTTCCGGAGCCAGTGAGCGAGTTTGGCTATGGTGGTAGTCTTTCCCGAGCCATTGAAACCAACGAAGGCTATAACGAAGGGCTTCTCCTCCTTCGACCTGATCATCTCCAGAAGGTCTATCCTATTTTCGGGCGTGAGGACCTCGAGGACAGCCTCTCGAACGGCCTTTTCGACTATCTCCCTTTTGTTCGTCCCTATCCTGACCTTCTGACCGACGAGCTTCCTTTTTATCCTCTCCTTCAGCTCCTCGACGGTTTCGAGGGCTACGTCCGCCTCGAGCAGCTCTATCTCCAGATCCCAGAGGGCGTTCTCAACGTCCTTTTCGCTTATTTCAGTCTGAGAAACCTTATCCACAAAGGAGTTTAACTTCTCCCTGAGTTTTCCCAGCACCTTCATCACCCAATGAGCGAAGACTTAGTCATATATAATTATTATGAACTCCCGGGAAGTGACCGGCCCGGGCATCCTGGTAAACCTCAGTGCTTCCTGACGTAGGTTCTGCTCTCGACGACCCTTCCGCCCTCGAACCTCATAACGTCGATCCTCTCGAAACCGACCGTCTCCCGCCTGTACGCCACCAGATAATCGAGGAGCTCTCTCAGACGGTAGCGGGTTATCGAGTCCTTCACGTACCTGCGCTCGTAGAGCAGGACGAGTCTGTCCCTGTGGGAGGAAATCCACTCCCTCAGCGTTTTCCTATCTGCCTTCGAACGCGAAAGGGGGTCAATCAGCAGGTAAACGTCGAATCCATCGTTCTCAAAGGGGGAACCCAGGTAAACCTCGCCCTCTATCCGAAAGGGCAGGCCTTCGGCGAGTATCCTCTTGCCCCTCTTCGCCCAGGAGTTCAGGTACACCCTCGCGATCCTCTTTCCATCTCCGGTTATTAAAACGACCCCCTCATCGAGCCCGGCGATCTCCTTCAGCATGCTCCTCACTGAAACTCCCGGGGAGGGGTTAAAAATCCTTTCCATCTCTGGAAGTCAAAATTGGTATGGCAACATGCATCCTATTCTGCTTTTATGCTGTAAGTCCATGAAGAAGACCGTAAATGTTATATAAAAGCTAACGTATGTTGAAGTATGGTAACAATGGACAGAATCTTGAAAGAAGAGCTTTTACGTTCCATAGGGATTTTTCCTTATATTTTTGTTGGAATTGGCTGGTGGTATCTGCATACAAATCAGAGCTATCCACTCTACCTAAATGTTGTGCTACCCTTAGTTATTACTCTCCTAACCGTCCCGATTCGCGTTTGGTACAGGAGGAGAAAATTGGGTGGGGGTGAAAAGAAATGAAGAGTAAGCCTATCCTACCACTTCTCGGATTTATCCTCTTTGGGTTCAGTTGCTATATAGAAAAGAGTCTGTTACCTGAGATACTCAATAGCTTTCCCCTTGAAATCGCAGTCTTCATAGTAGGGGTTTTATCTTTCATACTGATTTCCTTCCTTTTCTATAATCGATTAGAGGAGATTAAAAAAGGCCCGAGAAACTTCCTTTGCTTTTTGCGTTAACTTCCCTGCTATTCTTAACTCGGAGGATTTATATTGGCTACGGCATCATGGAATTGGCTTTGGAGCTGTTTGTTTTGAATTTAATAATTTTTCTATGGATTGCATTTTCAAAAAATGTTCAGAGGAGAGTTGCTGCTCTATCACTTATCAGCATTGCCTTGATTGGTGTTATATTTATAATTTCAACCCAGATAGAGTTTTCAGACCCAAAAATTATTCTCGAGGAGGTAAAATTAAAGTTTGAGAATTCAAGGGGATATGAAGTTACCATTCATGAAACTGCATCGGTTCTTGGTAAAAGGGAATCGAATGTTTACAGATACACATTCAAAAAGCCAGACCTGTTCAAAATCAAATATGCAAATAAAACTATAACCTGCAACGAGTCCAGTTCTTCATATGAGCATCTAAGGGAGATTGAAATAACGCATATACTTTCCTACTTTGAGAACGCAAGAGTCTCTGAGGATTTAAAAGAATATAAACTGACGGCTCATCAGGGCAATACTACGCTTATATTGACCATAAGAAAGGCTACATTACTGCCGATGGAGTTTGATATTGTGTCCCATAGCTTTAATTACACCTTGGTCTTTCGAGAATTCAAGATTTATTAAAAGTTGTTGAAGTTGATGGAATAGGAGAAGAATGTAGCGACGGTGTTTATGTTAAAGGAAGGGTCCAGTTCAGGGAAATAAAAAAGTTCAAAGGGTTACCAGTGGAAGTACACCTCATAACTCGCCTTATCGTTGTTCTTGTACCAGTACTTCGCGCCCTCTGCACCGTACACTCTGACGTACGGGGGTTTGGAATCGGGGTCGGAGATTCCAGAGACCCTGTAGAGTGTTACGCTCACATCTGCCTTTATTGTTTCGCCGCCAAGTCCAAAGGTGAACGTAACTGATTGCACTTTCCATGCAGTATCACGGGGTTTCAATACAGTATTGTGGGTGTTCTCTATAAAGTTTATCCACGTTGGGGACTGATGGATCGTCCCGGCGTAGCTCGGAACAGGAGGTACTGAATCCATGCTTATGGCCCCTTCAGCTAAGTTCATTATCCATTGGGGAACTATCACATACTCTATCACCGGCCAATCTGGAGGCCCGAGGTAGTATGCATCGATTCTGTATTGGACGGTTGCCAAAACCTCCCTTTTCCTGTAATAGGAGCAATTCGTGTTGTCCAGAACAACGTGGTCGTCAAGGTTTGCCAGTGCAATTTTCCTGCCACCCTTCCTCCACCCATTAGGATCCGGGTCTTGGAGGTAGGGGACATTCTGGTAAAAGGTATCGTACCACAGTCCCGTTGGTTCAGAATCTACCCCCGACGAGATATGCCACTCAACTTTGGTAAAAGGAGCTGCATGGATAACACCAGCCGGTAATGGCTTGGCATCCGCACCCGAGTCTATTGGTGTTGCACTGTACAGAATACCGTCAGATTCCTTCAGGGTTATCCCTTTGCTCCTGAGGTCTGATATTATCTTTGATTTGCTCTCCTTTAGTTTTTTCACAGCCTCTTCACCGATGACTTTTTTGGTAAGGTTCATGCTCAGGTGCAGTCTGGTTACCGGCTTCCGGGGTTCGAACACGAGGAATCGTCCCCCGGAGTAAAGGGTACTCCCATGTACCCCCACAATGGACACGAAGTATTCCCTATTCCTGAACACGGTCCTTGTGACGGGTTTGTAATCCCCGTTAACGTATTGCACACTTTCTTGAACTCCCACGGGTATCCTGTCTATTTTCAACGATACTGAAGCCGACCCCCTAATACGCCTGACCAGTACAACCCGGGGTTCGGGTGAGTTGTAGTCAATCACCGAGACTATCAGCTCGCCGGTGAACGGCTTTCCATCGAGATGAGGTTCAATATTAAACGTTGCCAGCCCCACGGGTTTTCCTTGGAGCCAGTCGTAGTACAAAGAATAGAGTTCTGGTGAGTCTCTGGTCGAAACTCCCTGACTGGCCGGAACAATGGCAAGAATAACAAAAACCACGACACTCAAGACAATAACCTTCTTCCATCTCATTGGGCTCACTTCCCATTACTTTCTCACAATACATTATTTTTGTTTATAATACATAAAACTTTCTGTAGTTATATGTACACTACACTGGGTGACCCTCCACTTTAACATAAGCACCACCCTAAGTTGTAACAGTATAAAAAGCCTGCAATTCACACTTTCTAAGTTTTGATAACCCAGAGGGGACCTCCCGGAAAACCATAAAGTATATATCCCATTTCCCGATATATGCTTGAAAACTTCCGGAGGATTCCACATGAAGAAGTGGTTAAGCCTGTTCTTAATCGGTCTCTTAGCTTTGAGCGTGGTGGCCAGCGGGTGTATTGGCAGTGAAGAGACCACCACAAAAACCAACGGCAAGATTGCCGTCGTCTATGACGTCGGCGGAAGGGGGGACCTGAGCTTCAACGATATGGCCTACCTCGGCGCCAGTAAGGCCGCCAAGGATTTCAACCTCGAGCTCGTTGAGCTCCAGAGCAACACCGAGGACGACTACGCCAAGAACCTCGAGACGCTCGCCAAGCAGGGTGACAACCTCATCATCGTGGCCGTTGGCTTCATGATGACGGACGCGGTCAAGAAGGTCGCCTCGGAGTATCCGAACCAGAAGTTCGTCCTCATAGACGGCTACGATGAAAACATGCCGGACAACGTCAGGATGGTGCTCTTCAAGGAGAACGAGGGCTCCGCGCTCATTGGAGCACTCTCCGGCCTTATAGCGGCCAACAGCGGTAAGGACAAAGT
The DNA here is from genome assembly GCF_002214525.1 of Thermococcus sp. P6. Taxonomy (NCBI): domain Archaea; kingdom Methanobacteriati; phylum Methanobacteriota; class Thermococci; order Thermococcales; family Thermococcaceae; genus Thermococcus; species Thermococcus sp. P6. The sequence continues at coordinate 982,805 of NZ_CP015104.1, read as the reverse complement.
TGGAATCGTTCTCGGAATGGAGATACCGGTTCTCTACAAGTTCGAAGGCGGTTACCGCTTCGGCGTTGCATGGGCCGAGGATTACTACAAGCAAAAAACCGGGAAGGAAGTTAAGATAAACATCCTCTACCAGTACACCGGAACCTTCAACGACCCGGCGAAGGGTTATCAGGCCGCAAAGGCCCAGCTCGATCAGGGTGCATGGGTTATCTATCAGGTGGCAGGTGGAACCGGTATAGGCGTTTTCAACGCCGTCAGCGAGTACCTCAAGGCCCACAACCAGCAGATGGGGCCGCCCTTTGCGGTTGGTGTTGACTCCGCTCAGGACTGGATCAAGCCCGGGGCCATCGTCGCCAGCATGATGAAGCGCGTTGATGTGGGCGTTTACAACGCCGTTAAGGACGCCGTTAACGGCGAGTTTACGGGCGGCGTCGTGGAGCTCGGACTCAAGGAGGGCGGTGTAAGCGTCAGCACCGTTGACGATGTCATGGAGATGTTCAACTCCCTCCCGGAGGACACCCAGAAGCAGAAGCTCAAGGAGCTTGGGTTCAACAGCAAGGACGAGCTCAAGAAGTACCTCGAGGACACGAGGAAGCAGGTCCCGGACTGGATCTGGCAGGCAGTGGACGAGCTCAGGGACAAGATAGTCAGCGGTGAGATAACGGTCCCGATGGCCACGAGCAAGGAGGAGATCAACGCCATCAGGAACGCCAACACGTGGCAGGAAATGATGAAGTCCACTGGTTGATCCCTTTCTCTTTTGTTTTGTTCTAACCCGGGGGTGTTCCAATGGAAGAGACTCCTATAGTGGAGATGAAGGGCATAGTTAAGGTTTATCCCGACGGTACCAGAGCGTTGAAGGGTGTTGACCTGACCGTTTACAGGGGCGAGATCCTCGGTCTGCTCGGTGAGAACGGTGCCGGAAAGACAACCCTCATGAAGATCCTCTTTGGAATGCTTCACCCGACTTCTGGTAAAATCTACATCCGGGGAAAGGAGACCCGGTTTAGGAGCCCGGCCGAGGCCATTGCGGAGGGCATCGGGATGGTCCACCAGCACTTCACCCTCGTGGAAGTTTTCGACGCCCTCCACAACATAATCCTCGGAATGGAGGGCCACGGGCTCTTTTCGAAAATAGACGTCGATAGGGCCCGCGGGAAACTTCAGAGGTTGATGGAGGATTTGAACTTTAAGGTGCCCCTCGACGTTCCGGTGGAAGATCTCCCGGTTGGCGTTCAGCAGAGGATCGAGATACTGAAGATGCTCTTCAGGAACGTTGATGTTCTCATACTGGACGAGCCGACGGCGGTTCTCACCCCGATAGAGGTCGAGGAGCTCTTCGCGGTTCTGAAGAAGTTGAAGTCCGAGGGGAAGACGATAATCTTCATCAGCCACAAGCTCAACGAGGTAATGGAGCTTACGGACAGGATTACGGTCATCCGGAAGGGAGAGGTGGTCAGAAGCGTCAGGACGAGCGAGGCGACGCCACAGCTCCTCGCGAGGTTGATGGTGGGCAGGGACGTCGTCCTCAGGATCAACAAGCCGCCGAAGGAACCGGGGGAGGCAATACTCGAGGTTAAGGACCTGTGGGTCAGGGGCGACCGTGGTGAGGATGCGGTTAAGGGGCTCACTTTTCAGGTCAGGGCCGGAGAGATATTTGGAATAGCGGGGGTGGAAGGCAACGGGCAGACCGAACTCGTGGAAGCCATCACAGGACTTAGAAAGCCGGAAAAGGGCAGGATACTCCTAAACGGTCAGGACGTTACCGGCAGGACTCCCCGGGAGCTTTACGATGCAGGAATGGCGCACATCCCGGAGGACAGGACGCACATGGGCCTGATCCTCGACATGACCGTTACTGAAAACTCCATCCTCGGCATGCAGTGGAGGGAGGAACTCCAGCGCTGGAAGGGGACGATAGACTGGGGTAAGGCGAGGAACCACGCGAGGAAACTCATAGAGCAGTTCGAGATATCGGCCCCCGGCGTGGAAGCCCCTGTTAAAAGCCTCAGCGGTGGAAACCAGCAGAAGCTCATAGTGGCGAGGGAGGTTAGCAAGCGGCCGCTACTCGTTATAGCGGCACAGCCCACGAGGGGCGTTGACGTCGCCTCCACGGAGTACATAAGGAACTACCTGATAAGGCTCAGAAACGAGGGGAAAGCCGTCCTCCTCATCTCGGCCGACCTCGATGAGGTCCTCCAGCTGAGCGACAGGATGGGGGTTATCTACGAGGGTGAGTTCATGGGGATCGTGAGGCCCGGGGAGGTTAGCACTCAGGATATAGGGATGATGATGGGGGGAATACGCTATGAAGAACTCAGGAAGTGATTTAATCGAGCGCCTTAACCTGAAACCGCTCATCGAGAGTCTGATAGCAGTTCTCATAGGCTTCCTGATAGGTGCGATAGTGCTTCTGGCCTTCAACTACAGCCCGTTAGAGGCCTACTACTGGCTCCTCGTGGGTGCCCTCGGATCGAAGGACGACATAGCCAGCACCCTCTCCTACGCAACGCCCATAATGATGACGGCACTGACCTTCGCCATAAGCGCCAGAACGGGGATCTTCAACATCGGTGCCGAGGGTTCCTTCTACTTCGGTGCCATAGCCGCGGTGATCTTCACCAGCATCTGGGGGAACATGTGGTTCGGCCTCGTGATGGGCATGCTCCTCGGCGCGCTCTGGAGCCTTCCCGCAGCCTTCCTCAAGGTCTACCGCGGCGTTCACGAGGTTATATCCACGATAATGCTCAACTGGATCGCGTGGTTCTTCGTCCTCTGGCTCGTCGTCGGCCCCTACGCCAACCCCAGCGATCCCAATAAGACGATAAGGATCCCTGAAAGCGCCAGACTGCCCCTGATAGGCAACACGGACCTTTCAATAGCCTTCGTGCTGGCGGTCGTGGCGGCGGTCCTTTCCTACTACCTCCTCTGGCACACGGAGTTCGGCTTCGGGATGAGGGCGAGCGGTATAAACTCGAGGGCCGCCAGATACGGCGGGGTTAACCCCGACAGGGCAGTGATATGGTCCTTCGTGATAGGTGGTATCATGAGCGGTCTCGGCGGGGCCATGAAGATAATGGGGGAACCCCCAACCTACGCCATAAGTCAGGGGATGGCAAACGTCTACGGCTTCGGTTTCGACGGAATAGGCGTGGCCCTTGTGGGAAGGAACCACCCCCTGGGCATAATCTTTGCGGCCGTATTCTTCGGGATGCTCCGGGCCGGAACCTCGCTCATGCAGGCCAGAGCCATGGTGCCCCTCGAGATCATCAGAGTCATACAGGGCATCATAGTTATCACCGTGGCCATTCCGGGACTGTACGACCTGATTAAGAAGAGCCTGAGGAGGGGAGGATGATGGATGCAGGATCCGTGATCTCGATCCTGATAAACTCCTTCATGGCGATGGTGCCCATAGTGCTCACGAGCGTTGGTGCGGTCTGGAGCGAGAGGGCCGGTGTCGTCAGCATCGGCTACGAGGGAGTGCTCCTCATGAGCGCTTTCTTCGGGGCAATGGTAGCCGAGATCACCGGACACGCGACGGCCGGACTCATCGGAGGAATGCTGACCGGCGCCCTCTTAGGGATGCTCCACGGTATCCTGACGGTTTACCTCAAAGGTGACCACGTCATTCCGGGCATAGGAATCAACCTGCTCGGGATGGGCGTCGTTCCCTTCGGTATAATCGCCTACTGGGGAACGGCCGGCCAGCATCAGGTGGCGGTTACCCTGTGGAGCTGGGACACCAGATACGGAAAGGTAAGCCCCATGGTTCTCGTGACGGTGGCAATAGCGCTCGTAACGTGGTGGGTTCTATTCAGGACCCCCCTCGGCCTCCGCGTCAGGGCTGTCGGCGAGAATCCTGAAGCGGCCGATGCTCTCGGTATAAACGTCGAAAAGTACAGGTTCTGGTCAACCGTCTACGGGCACACTCTGGCGGGCCTTGGAGGGGCCTACATGAGCGTCGCATGGCTCGGGATCGTTCAGAAAACGATGTCGGCAGGAAGGGGCTTCATAGCACTGGCGAACATGGTGTTCAGCGGCTGGAACCCCCTCACCGCTCTGCTCGGTGGCTGGCTCTTCGGCTTCTTCGATACTCTGGCGACGTGGCTGGCACCCCTCCACGTGGTCCCGGGACAGTTCATCCTGATGCTGCCCTACGTGCTGACCCTCATAATCGTGGCGGGGATAATCGGAAAGGCCAGACCGCCGAAGTGGGATGGAAAACCCTACAGGAGGGAGTGAACCCTCCTTTCATTTCTTCAGGATGACCCCTATGATGGTTCCCAGAAGGACGCCCGTTACGAGCGAGAGCAGGACGTAATCGGTAACGTCGCTTCTCTGGACGGGTTTCTGCTGGGGGGCTTCTCCCCCGAGGGCTCTGATTATGGCCGCGCTGTTCTCGATAAGCACCTCGGTGTAGGGCTCGTCCTTCCAGAAGACCTTTATCTCAGCCGTCGGCCTGCCGCTCTTGAGTGAAAGCTCCTTGACGGCGTCTTTCAGCTGGTCGGGGCTTTCCACGGCGTAGACTATTAAGTCCGATCCCTCCGCCTTGGGAACGAGGTCCTCCACCCCTAAGGCCGGGACCTCCTCCTCGGGTTTTATCGAAGCAACCGCCTTTATCCCGAGCCACTCCAGAGCGTACTGATCCGGGGGCATCTGAATGACGGCGGTGTGGTTTGCATCCACAAGCGCCCTGTAAGCCTTTACGATGGCCTCCACTCTATCCCTGAAGTTTTGATAACCGGAGGCGTAGATTTCCGCTCTATCGGGATCCACCTTTTCAAGGGCTCCCTCCGTGGCTTCCGCCATCGCCAGCGCGTTGTAGGGATCGAGCCAGACGCCATGGGGGTTGTCCTTGTTGTTGTACCAGTACTCCGGAAGGTACCTGAACCCATGGCGCTCGTAGTCCTCGATGAAGAGCGTTTCAGCGGTTATGGTTCCCTCCGCCTTCAGTTCGGATATCCTCTTCTCCACGGGCAGGTGGCCGCCCGTTGTAACTATAACACTGGCCCTCTGGAGGAGCTCTATCTGGCTCGCCGTGAGCTGGTACTCGTGGGGATCGGTTCCGGGTGGGATCAGGTAGACAACTTCCACAGAGTCGCCGAAGGCGTCCTCGACTATCGAAGCTATCGGAGCTATGGTGGCAACCACTAAGGGCTTCTCAGGGGAGGCCCCCGCGAAGGGAAGGGCTCCAAGGAGGACAAGGAGGATTACCAGAGATTTCGCCCGCGTTCCCACCACCTCCCCCATCATTCCCGGTCGTTCCCGTTTCTCCGGATGTGGGGCTTGCCGATGGCTATCGTGAACCCCCTGAAGCTGTCGTCCTTTCTGTTGAACTCCATGGCCAGCGGGAGACCGTTGTCCTCGTTGAAGACTATGCGCACTATCCTCGCCCGTGAGTGATCGTTCAGGTAGTCCTCCTTGAGGTCCTCGTACTCCTCGAGCACCCCCTCTATATCCTCGCTGTACATTTTGTAGATCTCACCGGCGTAGACGCTGTGGTTCCTGATCTCCTCAACCATCTTCTCCCTGTCCAAACTACCACTCCCTCAGGCCTTACGCCAGCCGGCCCCTTCGAACTTAAAAACGTTTCTCCTCTCGGCCATGCGGAGGGCCTCTTCAATCCTCTCCCCCGGGATGACTATCCCGTGGAGCTCCTTGAAAAGCCCGATGATTTCCTCCGTGGTCAGGACTTCCTTCTCCTCGAAGAGGTTGTTAACGAGGTTTATCATGTCCTCGACGAAGTTCCATGGGAAGATTATCCACGCCCACTCTATCTCCTCGCCGTAGTAGTCGGGCTTAAAACGGGAGCCTTTTATGGTGAGGAGCGTTGCGACCCTTATCTCCGATGGTCTCTGGCCCTCCACGTAGTTTCTGGCCAGGGTCAGGCTCTCCCCCGTGTCGCTTATGTCATCGACTATCAGAACCTTCTTTCCTGAGAGGTCGTAGTTGCTGCCGTACCTCAGCTTTGCCTTTCCATCGGGGGTGGCGGTGACCCCCCAGTGCTCGACCTTCAGACTGACGAGGTCCTTTACCCCGAGGTAGTCGCAGTAGAGCCTCGCGGCGACCCAGCCACCCCTTGCGAGACCCACCACAACGTCCGGCTTCCAGCCGTCCTCCAGAACCTTCCAGGCGCCTCCCTTTGCCCACCTTTCTATGTCCTCCCAAGAAGCGAGATAGGCCGGAAACTTCTTCATTTGACTTCCCTTAACGGAGCGGGGGGGAGGGTATATTTAAGCGTTACGCCCCGTGAATAAAGCGGAAGAAGGGGAACTCACACCCGGATACGCTTCCACACCGTCCCCTTTGGCGTATCCTCAAGCTGGATTCCAAGCTCCCTGAGTCTGGCCCTTATCTCGTCCGCCAGCTCGAAGTTCCTTTCCCTCCTGAGCCGGGAACGTACCTCCACGAGCAGCTCAATGAAGGCCTCCTCGTTCTCCGCCTTCCGCTCCCGGAAGTAGTCCTCGAAGAGGCCGAAGATCTCGCTTACAGCCTTAAAGAACTCCATGGCCTTCCTCAGAATGCTCTCCTTGGGCCTTTCGACGTCGCTCAGGTACCTGTTTACGGCAGTGCTCGCCTCGAAGACGGCCTTCAGGGCTTCGGCAGTGTTGAAGTCGTCGTCCATAGCCTCGTAGAATTTTTTCCTCGCGTTCCTTATGGATTCGTAGGCCTCAAACTCCTCCTTTTCCCACCTGAACGAAATATCCGCCTCCTTCATGGCCACGCGGATGTTTTCGAGGGTGTTGTAAAGCCTCTCAAGGTTGTTCTTCGCGTGTTCCATGCCCTCCTCCGTGTAGTCGAGGGGCGAGCGGTAGTGCCTCTGGAGGACGAAGAGCCTTATCACCTCGGGATCGTAGCGCCTGAGCATCTCCCTTACCGTGACGAAGTTGCCGAGGCTCTTGCTCATCTTCTCCCCGTTCACCATCAGGAAGCCCGTGTGAAGCCAGTACCTTACCCACTCGTGGCCCGTGCAGGCTTCGGTCTGGGCTATCTCGTTCTCGTGGTGCGGAAAGATCAGGTCGTTGCCGCCGCCGTGGATGTCGAAGCTCTCACCGAGGTACTTGGTGCTCATGGTTGAGCACTCTATGTGCCATCCGGGCCTTCCCTCCCCCCACGGGCTCTCCCACTTCGGTTCACCGGGTTTGGCCTTCTTCCAGAGGGCAAAGTCCTCGGGGTTCTTCTTTCCCTCGCCGGGCTCCACTCTGGCGCCCTTTCTCAGGTCCTCGAGCCTTATCCCGCTGAGCTTTCCGTAATCCCCGAACTTCCCGACCTCGAAGTAAACGCCGTCGCTTCCCTCGTAGGCGTAGCCCTTCTCCTGAAGTTTCCTCACGAAGTCTATGATGTCATCGATGTGCTCCGTAACGCGCGGGTAGACGTCGGCCGGCTTAACCCTCAGGGAAGCCATGTCCTCGAGGAAGTAGCGCAGGAACCTCTCGGCGAGCTCCCTGGGATCCTCCCCCGTTTCCCTCGCCCTCCGGATGATCTTATCGTCTATGTCCGTGAAGTTCATCACCATCAGAACGGTGTAACCGCGGTGCTCGAGGTACCTCCTGATAACGTCGAAGGCTATGTAGGTTCTGGCATGACCGAGATGAGTGTAATCGTAAACCGTCGGGCCGCAAACGTACATCCTGACCTCCCCTTCCCTGATCGGCCTGAACTCCTCCTTCCTCCGGGTTAAGGTGTTGTAAACCCTTATGGCCATTCTTCCACCACCGGACCGGGTTTCTCAACGCGTTTTATTAGGTTTTAGGTCTGCCGGAATTCGAAACCTGCAAAAGCTTAAAAACCACATCCTTCAATCGGGGTTAGAGCGATAAAGGAGGTCACGCCCATGGAGGTTCAGAAGGGAGACGTCATAAAACTCCATTACACCGGGAAGATCAGGGAAACTGGTGAGGTGTTCGACACAACTTATGAGGAGGTCGCAAAGGAAGCCGGGATATACTCCGAGAAAGGCATCTACGGCCCGGTTTCCATAGCCGTCGGTGCAGGTCACGTTCTCAAGGGGCTGGACGAGGCTCTCGAAGGTCTCGAGGTGGGGAAGAAGTACGAGATAGTGGTTCCGCCCGAGAAGGGCTTTGGAAAACGCGATCCAAAGCTCATAAAGACGTTCACCCTCGGACAGTTCAGGAGGCAGGGAATAAGCCCCTTCCCGGGAATGCCCGTTGAGATAGAGACCGGGGGCGGAAGGAAGCTCCGGGGCAGGGTTCTGACGGTAAGCGGTGGCAGGGTGAGGGTGGACTTCAACCACCCCTACGCCGGAAAGCACCTCGTCTACGAGGTTGAGATCCTTGAAAAGATCGAGGACCCGATAGAGAAGGTCAGGGCCCTCATAGAGCTCCGCATGCCGATGGTGGATAAGGACAAGGTCATCATAGAGATAGGCGAGAAGGACGTTAGCGTTGACTTCTCCCAGGTGGCCGGAGAGGTTGACAGAAACACCCTCGTCCTAGGGGAGATCCTGCTCGAGAGCGACCTGAAGTTCATAGGCTACGAGGAGGTCACCTTCAGGCCGGGGGTGGAGGAACTCCTAAAACCGCCCGGAGAAGAGGGGGAGACCGCTGAGGAAACCGAAAAGCCGGAGGAGAAGGACGGCGAAGAGAAGGAAGAGAGCGAAGGGAAGGAAGAAACCGGGGAACCGGAAGTGGAAGGGAAGGAAGAAGGCGAGGAAAGCGGTGAGTGAAAGGCTTTTATTCCCTTCCCCCAACTTTTCTCCATGAGGCTCAGAAGGAACCCGTGGGTTCTCTACATCTCGATGATGCCCTTCATCCTCCTGCTCCGCCACGCCGGAGGTGGAATCTTCCGGTGGGCGGGCTATAACCTCCTCTTCTACTTCATCCTCCCTCTCCCCCTTTCCCTCGCCCTCGGCTTCAAACCGGCCGAGCTCGGGATAACCGCCGGCAGGGGTGGTTACAGGTGGGCCCTGCTGCTCTTCCTCCTCACGGTTCCCCTGAGCCTCTACGGGACCACGGTGCCTTCCATGAAGGCCTACTACCCGAACTTCACCTACTCGAACTGGACCGATTTTTTCCTGAAAGAACTGGCCATCGGGGTGATAATGTTCTCTCACGAGGCATTTTACCGCGGGTTTCTCCTCTTCCCTCTCGCAAAGAAGAACGAGTGGATCGGGATACTGGCCCAGAACGTTCCCTACACCCTCGCCCACATCGGCAAGCCGGAGGTTGAGGTTCCCTACTCCTTTGTGGCCGGGATAGTTTTTTCAAAGCTCGACCTCAGGAGCGGGAGCTTTCTGCCGAGCTTCCTGCTCCACTGGTCTGGGTCGGTCCTCTTCGATCTGCTCTGCGTCCTCCTTTGATGCATAACTTAATCATAGGATTAAAGGAAAGGGTTATAAAAATCGGGCCTTAGGGGGCTAAGGTGAGGGTATGGACCTGGGGGAGAGACTAAAACTCTACGTCATAACCGACAGGCGGCTGAGGGACGAGGTATCGACCGTCCGGGACGCTCTGGAGGGGGGAGCAACCGCGATCCAGATGCGCATAAAGGACGCCCCCACGAGGGAGATGGTCGAGGTCGGGAAGAAGCTCAGAAAGCTCACGCTCGATTACGATGCCCTCTTCTTCGTGGACGACAGGGTGGACGTTGCCCTCGCCGTGGATGCGGACGGCGTTCACCTGGGGCCTGAAGACATGCCCGTCCCTCTTGTGAGGAAGATCGCCCCCGGTCTCATCATCGGGGCCTCCGTTCGCACCCCGGAGGAAGCTCTGAGGGCCGAGAGGGAGGGGGCCGATTACCTCGGCGTGGGGGCGGTGTTTCCCACGAGCACGAAGCCGGACGCACGTTACATAGGCCTCGACGGCCTCAGGGCGGTCCTGAAGGTGACCCGACTCCCGGTGGTGGCGATAGGCGGGATAAACCGCGAGAACGTGAGGGACGTTGTAAGGCTCGGCGTTAGCGGGGTGGCGGTTATCTCGGCCGTGGTTGGGGCCCCCGACGTTAAGAGGGCCACCATGGAGCTCAAACGCGAGGTGATGGGATGAGAACGGCCCTGACGATAGCCGGGAGCGACAGCGGGGGAGGGGCCGGAATAGAGGCCGACCTCAAAACCTTCGCCTCCTTCGGCGTTCACGGGCTCGTTGCTGTAACGGCCGTAACGGCCCAGAACACCCTCGAGGTGCGGGCAATCCACGGCGTACCCCCCGAGGTGGTGGCGGGCCAGATTGAGGCGGTGGTTGAAGATATCGGCGTTGATGCCGCAAAGACCGGGATGCTGGGCAACGGGGCCATAGTCAGGACCGTAGCTGAGGCAGTTGAGAAGTACAGCTTCCCTCTGGTCGTCGATCCCGTCATGGTAGCAACGAGCGGAAGGGCACTGCTCGAGGAAGACGCCGTGGAGGTGCTCAAAAATCGCCTGATACCCCTCGCCTCCGTGGTAACCCCCAACGTCCCGGAAGCCGAGCGCCTCACAGGGATCGAAATAAAAGGCCTGGAGGATGCCAGAAGGGCGGCGAGGTTCATCGTGGAGGAGCTCGGGGCGGGGGCGGCGGTGGTGAAGGGTGGACACCTCCGCCTCAACGAGGCGGTGGACGTTCTCTACCACAACGGGAGATACAGAGAATACAGGGGACCCCTTTTGAGGGGCTGCACCCACGGGACCGGCTGCTCCTTCTCGGCGGCGATAACCGCGAACCTCGCCCTTGGAAGGCCACTTGAGAAGTCCGTTCGGGAGGCAAAGAGGTTCGTTACGATGGGCATAAGGTACGGGATCCCCCTCGGCCACGGCCCCTGCCCGGTGAACCAGAACGCATGGCGGGACGTTCCAGCCCTGAGGTGGCGGATTTACGAGGAACTGAGCTTGGTGATGGAGAAGGTGGGCGATAACGCCATCCTCGCATGCTCCCCTCCCATGCCCTATGGAGCAGACCGGGAGAACGTGGCCGTCCTGAGGAACGGGAGGATAACCTTCGGTGCCCCCGAGGACATCTTCGACCTTCTGCTTCGAGAGGCGAAGAAAAAACCGGGAACGAGATGCCTCCTTCTCCTTGAGGGTAAGCCCATCTTCGGAACCTCGGCACGGGAGGTCCTTGAGAGGGCAGGGCTGGAATCTCGCCGATAGTTTTATCAACGTTACGGCCGTTATCTCAACGGTGGTTCGATGGAGGATCCCTACCTCTGGATGGAGAACCTTGAGGACGAGCGCCTTCTAAGGCTTGTGAAGGAGGAGAACAGGCGCTTCAGGGAGTTCGTGGGTGACCTGAGCGTGGAGCTGTTCCCTGAGGTCTGGAAGTACTATTCCATGCCCACTCTCTACGATGCGAATCTCACGGAGAGGGGAATTCTGGCGATGTACCGGCGGGGAAAGGAGCAGGTCATTCGATGGCTTGAAGGGGAGGAGGTCGTTAACTCCAGAGAACTCGAAAGGAAGATCGGAAAGGAGGTCCTTCTGCAGGGTTTCAACGTCGACAGGAAGGGGCAGTTCCTTGCCTACAGCTTCTCGATAGGCGGTGCCGACGAAGGAACCACCCGGATCGTGGATCTCGAGAGCGGAGAACTCATAGACGAGCTCACCTCCGTCTGGAACGTGACGTTCACGGAGGAAGGATTCTACTTCTCCCGCTTCTACAGACATGGAGAAACGCCCGACGGCGTGAAGGCACCCGCTGTAAGGCTCTTCTTCAAGGACGGGAGCGGGGAGAAAATGGTCTTCGGCGAGGGCCTCGGTTCCGGTTACTTTCTCTCGCTGAAGAAGAGCACCGACGGGAAGTGGGCCCTCCTGACGGTAACCTTCGGCTGGAACCGGGCGGACGTGTACGCTGGACCCATTGAAAGACCCGGGGAATGGAGAAAGGTCTACTCCTCCGATGTTCCGGCCACACCGATCGATGTCCTCAACGGCCGGCCCTACATCCTCACGAAGGAAGGGGGGGGTCTGGGAAAGGTCGTCCGCATCGAGGATAAAGGGGTGGAAGTGATTCCCGAGGGCGATTTTCCGCTTGAGTGGGCCGTTATAACGCGCGGGAGGATCCTAGCCGGCAGACTCGTGCACGCCAGCCACCGGCTCGAGGTTTACTCCCTCGAAGGGGAGAGGCTCGACGAGATAACCTTCGAAACTCCGGGCAGCGTTTATCCTCTCGACGGCGACGGGGAGAGGGTTCTTTTAAAGTACGAGAGTTTCACAGTTCCCTACAGGCTCTACAGCTTTGATGGAAATCTCAAAACTCTGGAGGAAGTTAAAGTCGAGGGCGACTTCACAGTTGAGGAGGATTTCGTACCTTCAAGGGACGGCACGAGGATCCACTACTTCCACGTGAAGGGAAGGGGAGACGAAAAGAAGGTCTGGGCCTTCGGCTACGGCGGTTTCAACATCTCCCTCACGCCAAGGTTCTTCCCGCAGGTCATACCGTTCCTCAAGCGCGGGGGGAGCTTCGTAATGCCCAACCTCCGCGGTGGTTCCGAGTACGGCGAGGACTGGCATCGCGATGGAATGAGGGAGAGAAAGGAGAACGTCTTTGAAGATTTCATAGCGGTTCTCGAGAGGTTCAGGGGCAGGGGTTATAGAATCGCCGCGTGGGGCAGAAGCAACGGGGGGCTGCTCGTTTCCGCAACGCTCACCAGAAGGCCCGACGTTATGGACGCGGCCCTGATAGGCTACCCGGTCATAGACATGCTCAGGTTCCACAGGCTCTACATCGGGAGCGTCTGGATCCCCGAGTACGGAAACCCCGATGATCCGAAGGACAGGGAGTTTCTCCTGAGGTACTCCCCCTACCACAACGTCAGGCCCGCCAAGTACCCGCCAACCCTGATATACACGGGCCTTCACGACGACCGCGTCCATCCCGGCCATGCCTTCAAGTTCTTCGCCCGGCTGAAGGAGCTCGGTGCCCCGGTTTACCTGCGGGTCGAGACGATGAGCGGCCACATGGGAGCATCGCCCGAAACGAGGGCGAGGGAACTGACGGACCTTCTGGCCTTTGTCCTCAGGAACCTTTAATTTTTTAAAACCTCGAAAGGTTCCTACATCGAAATGTTCTTATATCGAAAAGTTGAAGATCGGGGGGAACGATGAGCGACGAACGGATCTCAACGGGTATCCCGGGACTCGATGCCATGCTCCACGGGGGTCTGATACCGGGGAGGGCCTACCTCGTGAAGGGTGCCCCCGGAACGGGGAAGACCACTCTGGCGATGCACTTTGCCATGGCGGGAATAGCCAACGGCGAGGACGTTCTTTACGTTACCCTTGAGGAGCCCATCGATAACCTGAAACCGGACATGAGCAGAATGGGTTTCAGGGTGAACGACATAAGGCTCACCATCATAGACGCGACCCCGACCTCCGAACGCTACGTCCTCGTTAATGATTTCTTCGAGTCCTTCGCGAGCAGTATGGAAAAGATGACGAAGGCCATACTGGAGGAGCTCCAACTCAGGCCCTACAGAAGGATCATCCTCGATCCAATAAGCATGCTGAAAATCACGTCTCCAGAGGAGAAGGATTACAGAAGGGCCTTCCTTGGTTTCGTGAAGAGCATGAGCAAGAGGGGAATAACGGTTCTCATGACGTCGGAGTTACATAAAACGGACATCGAAGAATACCTCGTCAGCGGCGTTATGGAGATGAGGGCCTTCGACATACAGGGGACGCTCTACCGCGGGCTGAGAATCCTGAAGTTCAGGGGAAGCAGCTTCGATCACAGTATGAGGCCCTATGAGATAACCAATAGGGGAATAGTCGTCTACAAGGATCGGATTATCTCGCTACCCTGATATCATGGCCATTATCCTTCTGTGGAGCTGCTTTATCATCTCCCTCCTGTCCTCCATCAGGACCACGTCGCTCGAGCCTATCGCCTCGAGGTTGAAGGCAAAGGGGCTCGGAAGTTCGTGGTGCTCCACAACGATCCTTACCCTACCCTCCCCCACCAGATTGAGGAAGAACTCCGCGTTCTCAACGTCCATGCTGTCCTCGGTTATCTCCCTGTAGGCCTCCCTGAGGAGGGGAAATCCGGGATGGTTCTCCCTGAGGACCTTCAGCAGTGTAACCGCCATGACCTGCTGTCTGCCAAGCCTCTTCCTCCGCCCCACGTACCTCCTGAGGATGAGCAATCCGCGGTTGGCAACGTGACGGAAGCGTCTCTTCAGGAGCTCGGTGTTGTCAAGGGCGTTTTTGAGAACCTCCCGGAGGTCCGCGATCCTGAAGAGCTCCAGCAGTTCCTCCTCAGTCAGCCTTTTATCGGAAGGTAGGATAAGGGCGAAACCGTTGTCGTTTATGGCAACTCCAACGTTCGTTCCCTTCCTCTCGCTCACGAGGTACGCAAAGGCCCTGCTCAGGGCATCGTTGGCCCTCCGTCCTATCAGGGTATGGAAGAAGTACCTGTTGCGTTTATCTCCGAGAACCTCCTCCACCAGAACCGTTCGCTCATCCGGGATAGTTGAGTACTTCTCCTGCTCACGGAAGTAGGCCAGAATGGCCCTCGCGGCCCTTAGATCTATGCCGTACTTCTTCATCAGGAAACGCTCGGCCCGGGGGTTTTTGAGGAGCCCGGCTATTTCCCCCCTAAAGCGCTGAACGTCAAGGGCCAGATCAAAGCTCAGGGGGAGCATCTCCGAGAACCACGCCGGAATCGTGGGCTTCGCCCCCTCGCGGGGGACCACGTATATCCTGTTCCCCCTGCTCCTTAAGAACTCGTAGGTTCTCCCCCCCAGAACGAAGACGTCCCCTGGCATCAGTCTTTCCGCAAACTCCTCCTCAACCGTCCCGATCAACTGTTTATCGACTGTGTAAACCCTGATCTTTGCCTCGTCGGGTATCGTGCCCGTGTTCATGTAGTAGATCACCCTCGTCATCTTACCGCGCCTTCCGAACTTCCCGTCCTCGAGCCATATCTTTGCGTAGACCTTCCTCTCCTCGAGCCCCACGTATTCACCCGCTAAATAGCGCAGAACGCTCATGAAGTCCTCAAAGGGAAGATCCCTGTAGGGATAGGCGCGCTTCACTACTCTGTAGGCTTCTTCCACCTCCCATACCCTGTTTAGGGCCATTCCGAGGAGGTGCTGAGCCAGAACATCGAGCGGATTCCGGGGTATCCTTACCCTGTCCAGCCTTCGGTTTCTGGCGTTGTGGGCCAGAACCGTAACCTCGACGAGGTCATCCCTATCAAGGGCCAGTATTATGCCCCTGCTGACGTCGTGCAGCCTGTGGCCCGACCGTCCTATGCGCTGCAGGGCCCGGTTGACGCTCTTCGGTGAGCCTATGAGGACGACGAGGTCTATCGTTCCTATGTCTATACCGAGTTCAAGGCTCGTTGAAGTGACGACGGCCCTCAGCTCGCCCCTCTTGAGCTTCTCCTCCACATCGAGCCGGACGTCCCTCGAGAGGCTTGAGTGATGCGCCTCTACAAGGCCCTCGAACTCGGGATAGCGCTTCTTCAGGTTGTATGCCACCCTCTCGGCACCGCTCCTCGTGTTGGTGAAGATGAGCGTCGTCTTATGCTTTCTTATGAGCTCCGCGAGGCGCCTGTAAAGGGCGTTGCTTAACGTTCCCGCATCGGTGTAGATGAGATCGTCCACCACGCTCTCAACCCTTATTTCGGTCTGCTTGGCGAAGCTTACGTCAACTATAAGACCCGGTCTGGGCTCCCCGTTATCGTCGAAGCCAAACACGAACTTCGCCACTTCCTCAAGGGGATGGATCGTGGCGCTAAGCCCTATCCTCACGAAACCCTCCTCGCTCCAGCCGGCGAGCCTCTCGATGCTGAGCGAAAGGTGGGTTCCCCGTTTGTTCTCGGCCAGCGCGTGAACCTCATCCACGATGAGGTACCTTACCGTCCTGAGCCTCTCGCGGAACTTGGGTGCGTTGAGGGCTATCGCGAGGCTCTCGGGTGTTGTTATTAGAATGTGGGGAGGCCTCTTCAGCATCCGGGATTTTTCATAGCTCGACGTATCGCTCGTTCTTATCCCCACCCTGATTTCGGGGAGTTCCTGACCGAGCTCTTTCGCGACTTCCCTTATCTCCCTCAGGGGGACCTCGAGGTTCCTTTTGATGTCGTTGTTAAGGGCCCTCAGCGGTGAGACGTAGAGCACGTAGATTTTATCCTCGAGCCTTCCCTCCCTGCCCAGGAGTATGAGCTCGTTTATCGCCGATAGAAAAGCTGAGAGGGTCTTTCCGGAACCTGTGGGTGAGGAGATGAGCACGTTTTCACCCTTATGGATTTCCACGACGGCATAGCGCTGGGGAGGGGTGAAGGTTCCGAACTTCCCTTTGAACCACTCCCTAACCGGCTCGCTCAGTATTTCGAATATCTCCTCGTCCCCGTATTCCCTCTCGGCAAAGCGTATCCTCTCTTCCCCCATCGGTGATCGTTCTGGTTTTTGGTTTTTAAACTATTCGGTTAATCTAATAAACTTTTTAAGCCCAATGGAGAACCAAATTTGGTGGAAAGATGAAGCCCCTGGAAAGGATCGTAAAGGAGTTCAACGAACTCCACGGGAGCGAGGCCCGGGCGAGGATACTCAGGGTGGAAGGGAGAGAAGCCATCATCGAGTTCTCGGGCTCGTTCTGTGCGACCTGCGGCCTGTACGACTACTTCGAGGACATAAAGTGGGAGGCCATGGACTTCGGGCTTAAGATCGAGCCCGTGGAGGTTCTCAAGGGTGAGATGGACGGCTTCGAGCACGGGAGGTACGTGATCAGGTACAGGATCCTCGAATAAAGGTTAAAAATCCCCCGCCGAAGTCAGGGACATGAATCCCCTCCTCCCCTGCCTGCTCATAGTCATCCTGTGGGACGGATACTTCTTTCTCGGTTACCTCAAGGGTCTTTTGAGGGGTTACGCAACGAGGGACTGGACCCCCCGGGTTTCCATACTCATCCCGGCCTACAACGAGGAAAAAAACGTCCTTAAAGCTCTTGAATCGGCCCTTTCACAGGATTACCCCGATTTTGAGGTTATCCTCGTGGACGACGGGAGCGACGACGATACCCTCAGGGTGGCACGCTCCCTCACCTCCCCCCGGCTCAGGGTCTACAAGAAGGAACACGGCGGCAAGGCGGAGGCCCTCAACTTCGGTCTCTCAAGGGCATCGGGGGAGGTAATCGTAACCACGGACGCGGACAGCAGCCTCGAGCCGAAAGCCCTCAGGGAACTCGTGAAGCGCTTCCATTCGGACGATGTCCTCGGCGTCGGCGGGAGCGTCAGGGTGAGGGGAAGCTCCTTCCTCGAGATGGCCCAGGATGTCGAGCACCTGAGGATAGCGATGTTCAGACAAGCTAAGGAGCTCGAGGACCTGAGCCTCGCCCCGGGCCCCGTAGCGGCCTTCAGGAGGGAAGCTCTGGAGAGGATCGGGGGTTTCGTTGATGATGCCGTCGAGGACTACGCCACTACAAAGGCCGTTAAAACCCTCGGAAAGGTCGTCTACGCTCCACGCGCAAGGGTCTGGACCGAGATGCCGAAGAGCCTCTCGACCCTCTGGAAACAGAGAAAACGCTGGTTCCTCGGCGATCTGAAGAACCTCGGCGGCGGCTTCACCAAAGAGCTGACCTTCCTGCTCCTCTCGGATGTCGTGGCGCTTTTCGACCTGCTCATTCCCCTCCTTCTAATTACCGGTCGGCCCGGGCTCTTCGTCCTCTGGTGGTTGTTTGAGACGGCCACGATGCTTCCGGCCACGCTCTTCGAGGGCGGGAGGATCCTGAACCTCCTCCTCTTCCCGCTCCTTCTGTGGTTCTGGGCGGTCTTCTACCTCGTTCTACACCTCTACGGCTATGTCTCCCTTTTACTGGGGAGGGCCTGAGGCGGACACAGGCTTTTAAAGTCCCCGTCAAAGGTTCCAGAGGTGGTGAGGTTGAAGTTCAGGTTCGAGATTAAGGCGCGGGATGCCGCCGGAAGGATCGGAAAGCTTACCGTCAACGGCAGGACCGTGGAGACCCCGGCCATAATGCCGGTTATCAACCCGAAGCAGATGGTGGTAACGCCGGCCGAACTGAAGGAGATGGGATTCGGGATACTGATAACCAACTCCTACATAATCTACAAAACGCCCGAGCTCAGGGAGAGGGCCCTCGAACTCGGCATTCACCGGCTTCTCGATTACGATGGCATCGTCGAGGTCGATTCCGGCTCCTTCCAGCTCATGCGCTACGGGGACGTTGACGTTACGAACAGGGAGATAATCGAGTTTCAGGAGAGGATTGGAGTTGACGTGGGGACGTTTCTCGACATTCCAACCCCGCCGGATGCTCCAAGGGAAAAGGCCGAGGAGGATCTAAGAACAACCCTCGAGAGGGCCAGAGAGGCCGAGGAGATCAAAAATATCCCGATGAACGCCGCGGTTCAGGGGTCGAGCTACCCGGACCTCAGAACCCGCGCCGCCAGAAAGCTCAGCGAGATGAACTTCGAGATACACCCGATAGGTGCCGTGGTTCCTCTGATGGAGAGCTACCGCTACAGGGACCTCGTCGATGTGGTAATAGCCTCAAAGCTCGGCCTGAGGGCAGACAGGCCGGTACACCTCTTTGGAGCCGGCCACCCGATGATATTCGCCATGGCGGTGGCCATGGGGGTGGACCTCTTTGACTCGGCCAGCTACGTTCTCTACGCCCGGGACGACAGGTACATGACCCCCGAAGGAACGAAAAGGCTCGAGGAGCTGGAGTACTTTCCCTGCTCCTGTCCCGTATGCTCACGCCACACTCCCCAAGAACTCCGCGAGATGCCAAAGGAGGAGCGCACGAGGCTTCTGGCCCTTCACAACCTCTGGGTGATACGGGAAGAGCTCAACCGGGTGAAGCAGGCAGTGAGGGAGGGAACCCTGTGGGAGCTCGTTGACGAGCGGGCGAGGGGGCATCCCAAGCTCTTCGCGGCCTACAAACGCCTGCTCGAGTACCGCGAATACCTTGAAAAGAACGAACCCGTGACCAAGCCGGGCGCCTTTCTAAAGGTAAGCGAGGAGGCCATGAGGTGGCCAACGGTTTACCGCGCCAGAAAGAGGGCAGAGAGAGTTGCCGAAAGGTTCCCGGAAAGGATAAACCACCCGGTGTTCGGCGAGATTCCAAAGTACCTGAGCCTCAGCTACCCCTTCGCCCAGAGCGAAGGCGAGGAGGACTTCACGATAGAGAAGCTCTCAGGGGATGAGGTCAGGAACTACATTATGGCCATAGCGGAGTACCAGTTCGGAAGGGGAGCCGGCGAGGCCTTTAAGGACGCCTCCGTGGAGCTTTCGAGGAAGACCGGCATGCCGAGGCAGATAAAGGCGGGAGGAAAGCACCTCGCAACCTTCAGGGCCGAAGACGGGCTTCTGACCCTCGGCATAGAGGGAGCGAGAAGGCTCCACAGGGTTCTCCCCTTCCCGGGGATGAGGGTGGTCGTGAATGAGGACGCGGAGCCCTTCGCAAGGAAGGGGAAGAACGTGTTCGCCAAGTTCGTGGTGGATGCCGACGAAGGGATCAGACCCTACGACGAGGTGCTCGTGGTAAACGAGGAGGACGAGCTCCTCGCCACGGGGCAGAGCCTTCTCAACGGCGAAGAACTGAAGGTTTTCCGGAGCGGTCTTGCGGTTAAGGTTCGCAGGGGGATAGGGGGGTAAAATTTATAACCCCCACCCTTTCTCCTATTTCGGGCGGGCCCGTGGTCTAGTCTGGTTATGACGCCACCCTTACGAGGTGGAGGTCCGGGGTTCGAAGCCCCGCGGGCCCACCAGCTTCTCCCATAGCCTTCGAAGGGCCTTACGGGGAACCTCGAAACGATGCCATAAGGTTTTTATCCTTCCCCACGTTTACCTCACCGTAAAACCCGGGGAGGCATGATCATGGGGGTTGAAAAGGTTCCCAAATACGACATCCCGACCAGGAAGGTTGACTACGTTTTTATCGAGCTCGACCGGATGAAGCCCCACGAACAGCTCGTCCAGAAGGAACTCGAGGCGTTTATTGAGAGCGTCACCGGCTCCGGGATCTTCTGGAAGCCCATGCTCCTCGCAAAGGTTCCGGGGGAGGATCTTTACCTCATAGTTGACGGCCACCACCGCTGGGCCGGACTGCAGAGGCTCGGCGCCAAACGCGCCCCATCGGTGATCCTCGACTACTTCAGCGACGACGTCAAGGTTTACACGTGGTACCCGGCCTTCAGGGGGAGTCTCGAGGAGGTCATCGAGAGACTCAGGAAGGAGGGCCTCGAGGTCGTAGAGGACCCGGAAGCGGAGGAGAAGGCCGAAAGGGGAGAGATAGCTTTCGCCCTCGTTGGAGAGAAGAGCTTTGCCATACCCGGATCACTCGATGAGCAGAAAAAGGTCAGTAAAGTACTCGACGAAATGAGCGTTGAGGGAAGCATTGAGCTCATCTACTACGGTCTCAAAGAGGACGCGAGGGAGGACATGGCGAAGGGTGAGATAGATTACGTCTTCATCAGAAAGGCCCCGACCAAGGAAGAGGTGATGGAGCTCGTCAAGCGCGGCGAGGTTTACTCCCCCAAGACGACCAGACACGTGCTGCCCTTCAACCCGGACAAGATAGACGTCAAACTCGAGGAGCTGTTCTGAGGGTTTTCCTTTCTTTATCTTCAACAGGATAAAGGTGGCGGGAATGCTCAGGGGGCTTTTATTCGACGTTGACGAGACGCTCGTCTACTACGAGGGCTACGATCACAGGGAATGGTACGAGGGATGGGTTCTGCCGGAACTGAGAAAGAGGGGAATGGGGCTCGACTACGAAACCTACAGAAAGACGGTAACCGGTGAGCTTCCGAGGACCTACGTGGAGCGCTTTGGAGTGGATCCCGTGGAGTTCTGGAAAACTGTTGATAAAGCAAACCTAAAATACCGCATTGAAGCTGCAGAAAAAGGGAAGATAAAAGCCTTCCCGGATGTTAATGCTTTAAAAGAGCTCAAAAGAAGGGGATTAAAACTCGCTGCCGTCAGCAACGCCTCTCAGGACTGCGTGGAGTTTGTGCTGGACCTTTTCGACCTGAGGAAGCACTTCGACGCAGTTTTCGGAAAGGACTACTCGAACCTCGACGGCGTCAAGCCCAGCCCCTATCTAATCCAGAAGGCCCTTAAAGCTCTCGGATTGAAGCCCGAAGAGGCAATTGTGGTGGGGGACAGTTATCACGACGTGCTGGCCGGAAAGGGGGCCGGGGTGAAAGTGATCAACGTCACCCGCTTCGGGAAGGTCGAGGGAGCGGATTACTACGTTGAGGACCTCACAGAACTGATCGAGCTCGTAAAGAAAATTATGGGGAGTCAGTCCCCGTAGAACTCCTTCTCAAAGAAGGCCTAAATACCAAACTTCTCCTCGATGTAGGCCCTTAAAAGCTTCTTCGTGGCGAGGAGGCCCTCGATGTGCGTCCTCTCCATTCCGTGGCTTGCATGAACCCCCGGGCCCACGAGTGCCACCCTGACGTCCCAGCCAGCCCTAAGGGCGGCGGAACCATCGGAACCGTAGTAGGGGAAGACATCCACCACGTGGGGAACGTCGCGTTTCTCCGCCAGTTCGATGAGCTTCGTCGTCATCCCGTAGTCATAGGGACCGCTCGAATCCTTCGCCGCTATCGAAACGGCCGTCTCCTTGCCGGCGACCCCTTCACCAACCACGCCCATGTCCACAACGAGGAGCTCCTTCATGCTCCCGGGATACCCAGCAGAGCCGCCGTGACCAACCTCCTCGTAGGGCGAGAAGAAGAACGCCACGGGAAGGTCCCCAAGGGCGGATTTGAGATCGAGCATCAGGTCTATGAGAACCGCAACGCTCGCCTTATCGTCGAGGAAGTGAGCTTTAATGAAGCCGTTGACGTACTCAAACTTTGGATCAAAGGCTATGAAATCGCCGGGCCTGATGCCGAGCTTTTCAGTGTCCTCCTTCTTTTCAACGAGCTCATCGAGCCTTATATACATGTTTTCCTCTGTACGTTCCTTTTTGGCAGCCTCCCTGTTCACGTGGACGCTGGGGTTCCTTAGGAGGAGCGTTCCACGGTAGCGCTTTCCCGAGCGGGTGATTGTCGTGCAGTACTCACCCTCGAAGGCGGGAAGGTTCAGGCCACCTATTCTCGTGAAGCTCAGGTGTCCGTCCGGGAGGATTCCCCTCACCATCGCGCCGAGCGTGTCGACGTGAGCGGCCACCACGAGCTCCGGTTCGGGATGGTTCCCGGCCACGAGTGCACCTTTGTTCGTGTAGTACGTTCCTATCCCCTTCCCGTTCAGTAAGCTGGAGATCTGCTCCATAACCTCTCCCGTGTAACCGGTTGGGGAAGGTATCTCCAGAATCTCCCTGAGGAGGTTGACCACGCGTTCCATAGTCCCACCACCGAAAGATAGTGGAACCGTTAAAAAAGCCATCGGCTCATGGAAGGGTCAGGGAAGCAACGGCGAGGAAAAACACCAGTACAAGGAGCGTCAGAACCACCGTCACGCCTACCGCCTCCTCCGCCCTGAGGTCGTAGTGGGAAAGTATAACGTTCGCCATTATCGCCGGGGGCATGGAGGATTCCACGAGGACGGCAACGTACACATCACCGGAACCCCTCAGGGTCAGGAAGACGAAGAGGAACGGAAGAACGCTCCTGAAGAGCCCGACTTCAATCAGATGCCTCCACCTGAACTCCCTCAGGTTCATTATGGTGCCAAAGTACACCAGAAGCAGGGGTATGCTCCACCAGCCGATGGATTTGATGGGTTCTATCAGCCACCCCGGAAGACTCACCCCGAGAAGAACGAGGAAAAGGGCCAGAAGGTTTGCCACCGTCGGAGGAAACTTTAGGGCCCCGAGGAAGCTCTTCCTCAGCGAGGCCTTACCGCTCGAGTAATGGGCGGCTATGAAAGTCGCCAGTGGAAGGACTACGAGGCTGTTCGTGGTTGAGTAGAGTATGGCGGGAGTTATGTCATCGAGGAAGAGGCTCGCTATCGGAAAGCCCATCGCGGCCGTGTTGGGATAGGTTGAGAGTATCATGAGCGCCCCGGCCCACCTTTCATCGGAGACGAAAAGGCGGACGTAGGCGTAGGAGAAACCGAGGCTCAGGGCTATCACAAGGAAAACGTAGACGAAGACGGGCTTTATGCTTATGAGGTAATTCAGGTCCTTGCTGGCCACGTTGCCGAAAACGAAGAGCGTGAGGAGGAATCTGGTTGAGAACAGGTTGAGCCACCTGAATACGTCATCCCTCTTTATGAGTCTCTTAAGAACGTAGCCGAGGGCTATGAGGGCGAGCATCTCGTAGACGTCCATGGTTGAGACTTAGATTTAAGCGTTAAAACGTTTTTGGCACACAGGCCGATAAATTTATATATACCTCTCACCCCAGTTTAGTACAGAAAAATATACTACAAAAACCTGTACCCGGTGGTAGCATGGAAAACGATCTGAGGGCCCAGCTTGAGGAACTTAAGAAACGTCTGGAAGTGCTGGAGGAGAGCATAGATCCCGTGGACGAGATAATGCTCTCCCTCAAGACGCGCCTCAGACTGAAGCTCGAAGGGGGGACGCTCCCGGAGGTTGACGAGGAGAAGGCGGCAAAAATCCTGAAGGCCCTCGCCAATCCCGACAGGATAAGGATACTGAAGATGCTCTCCCGTGAGGACATGGGCTTCAAGGAGATAAAGGAAGCCCTGAAGGTCGAAAGCCCAACCGTTTCCCATCACCTGAAGCTCCTCGTAAGGACGGGAATGGTGAGGAAAACCGGTAAATACCGGATATCGCCCGACGGACGTTTGTTTTTGCGCCTGCTTGAGATAATAACCGCACTGGAGGTGGAAGAATGAGTTTTTACTGGAACCACAGAGCATTTGCCCATGAGAGCCCGAGGTTTAAACTCGCCGGGTATCTGAAGGCTATCGCGGCGGTGCTCCTCATCATCTGGCTTTTCAGGGACCCCCTCAGGCTTGGAAAATACAACGACTGGCTGGTTTATTCAATAGTTGCGCTCCTGTTTGCCTTCGAACTGCTGAGCGTGGGAAGGTGGTTCGGGGTAACGGTTAGCGGGGTAATCTTCGCCCTCGCCAAGGGCTCCTTCTGGACGAGCGTCTTCCTGTTCTTCGGCCGGTGGCTGGGAATGTCCGAAGAACTTCATGGTTACGCCGGAACGGCCTTTGCCTACTCGGTGGTCCTCGCCATAGCCGGGCTCCTGCTGGCGAAGTTCGACGAAAAGAGCCTCGATCTGAAGGTGGAGAGAAAGGCCTACGAGTTCAACGGGGCGGAGTTTGGCAACATCGGGCTCGAGGGGACCGGAAAGGCCTACCCGGTAAAGTTCGGGCGGAAGAGGGTTGGCTACGTCGTGGACGGGAACGTAACACTCCACGCCGAGACCCCCATCGGGAGGATAACCAGAAAACTCCTGAGCCCCTTCGTGGTCTGGACGGAGCGTGACATAGCCGGAAGGAAGGCTTCGGCAGATCCGGCCTTCGTGGAAAGGACGAACGAGCTCCTGAAGGTCGGGAAAATCTACCGGAAGGATAAGAAAGGCAACGCTGTCGATCTGGGGATAATCAAGGTCTACGAGGGCGAGGGCTTCGAGTACGTCAGGCTTCCCTTCATCGAGGTCATTGAAAGCCCCACGGGGGAAGAGGTCAGAATAGGCCCCCTGAGGTTCCGCGAGGGCACTCCTGAAACGATTCCCAAGGAGGCCATAACGGTCAGGGAGCTTCGCAACGGCTTCCAGCTGACGAAAGTGGGCGACAGGCTGATGGTCCAGACGGAGGAGTACTCCATCGAGGTCGAAGGCGAGAGGGTAACCTACAGAAGCGGGGACGAGGTGCTGAGCCTCGGCGAGACCGTTTCCCTGCGCTCCAGTGACATATCCGTGGTTGTCGGCAGGGGAAGGGCGAAGATACGCATAGGGGATGCGGTGATCTCCGCCCGGGAAGGGAGCGTGAGGATAAGGGCCGGCGGAAAGACCCACTACCTGAAGAACCCCGGAGCTTACAGGCTCGTCATGGACAAAGCCCGGGAAATAGTCGAGGAGCAGAGCGCCGGTTTGATAGAGGGCCTCGGAATAGACAGGACGCTGCTCCGGAAGCGCGTGAGGGAACTCCTCGACGAGCTGACCGGATACCTCGAGTAACGTCCCTTCGATTTCCTTTTTTGGATGATGTAAGCGGAGGGAGGGGGATGATGTTCGAGAACGTTGAAGAGGTGGAATTGAGGGGCATCAACGCCCGGATGAGGGTTGAGGGATGGGAGAGCGATATCGTGGAGGTTAACTACGTCACCCACGGCAGGGTTAAGGTGAAGACAGAGCTGAAGGGAAGGAAGCTCATCGTAAGGGAGGAACCCGAAAGGAGGATTTTCGGCCTGAACTCCGGAGGAGCCGAGATAGAGGTAAAACTTCCGGTGAATGTCCCTTTGAAGGTCAGGAACGTCAACGGAACCGTCATCATAAGGGGGTGCAGGGCGGAGTATCTGGACACCATCAACGGCGAAATCGATGCCCGGTTTACCATTGCCGGCCCCCTCAGGGCCAGAACCGTCAACGGAAGGCTTAATATCGTCCTGGAAGAGATCGAAGGGGACATCGATGTGAGCACGGTAAACGGGGACGTGAACATTCGGCTCTCGGACTTCTGCGATGCGAGGATAAGCGTTAGGAGGGTCAACGGTAGCGTGCGGTTCGTTGGAATCGATCCGGAGGAGCCGTTGATAGGCTCCGGAACCTACAAGGTGGAGGTGAAGACCGTAAACGGCAGCGTGAGTGTTGAGCTTGCACCCCAGCCATAGCGGGTGAAGGGAATGAAAGGACCCGGCAGGAACTTCTGGCTCTTCGCCATCGGACGCTTTGTCAGTGAGCTCGGCTGGGCGGTGCAGGAGGTTGCGCTGCCCCTCTACGTCCTCGACAGAACCGGAAGCGGAACGGTGATGACCCTCTTCGTTCTGGCCGATGTAATCCCCTCCATGATAGTCATGCCCTTCGCGGGTGTCGTGGGTGACCGCTACAACAGAAAGAGACTCATGGTGGGTTTTGACCTCGCGAGGGGCCTTCTCCTTTTTGGCGTTGTGGCCCTCAACTTCCTCGGGGTATACCAGCTCCTCCCCGTTCAGGTTATCATGGCCCTCATGGGAACGTTCTTCGGCGCCGCCACGAGCGCGATGTTCCCCGATCTTGTGGAACCGGACGAGCTTGAGAGGGCCAACTCAACCGTCAGCTCTTTCTCCGTGATAGCCTGGCTCGTAGGCCCTGCCCTCGGTGGGGTTATCTACACCCTCGGCGGGATAAGGCTGGCCATACTGATAAACGCGGTCAGCTTCTTCGGTTCCGGTCTGTTTGAGGCCCTGATACGATACGAATGGAAGACGAGGGGCCTCGAAAGTGCCCGGCAGGTAGTGGAGGACTTGAAGGAAGGTCTCGCGTTTCTGCGTTCCAGCCGTTACCTCATGGTGCTGCTCGGCTTCATCCTCTTCATAAACGCCGTTGACCGGCCCCTTAGCGCGGTCATAATGCCCTACGCCTTCAGGGTCGTCCTCAGGTTTACGGGCAGACAGTTCGGACTGCTCGAGAGCGCCTTCATGGGCGGCATGCTCCTCGGGAACTTCATCGTGGCGGTGAAGCTCGGAAAGAAAGCCGGGAGGTATCTCTTCAAGGCGCTGGCCATCAGCGAACTCCTGATGCTGAGTTTCGTGGGGCTCATCTCCCCGCTGATAGCCATCCCCCGGGATTCCGCGTTTATGGTACTGGCAACACTGGGGGTGCTCTTAGGCGTAAGCAGCGCGATAATCAACGTCCCCCTCAACGCAAAGGTTCAGCGGGCGATCCCAACGGAGCTCAGAAGCCGGGTGTTCTCCGCTCTGGCCCTTCTTGCGAACGTCTCGGCACCCCTTGGTCTCATCGTGGTGGGTCCACTGGTCGATCGTTACGCCGCCTGGAAGGTCACCCTCGCCATCTGGGTGGTTGAGGCCGTCGTGATAGCCTGCTATTACGTCAGATACAGAAAAATACTGCTGGAAGACGGTGAAAAGGGGGAAGCCGTCACTGAAAGTTCTTAACCTCCCTCAACTTCCCCTCCCTCTTCTCGATGGCCCTTGCCATCAGGAAGAGGAGATCGCTGAGCCTGTTAAGGTAAACGAGTGCGTCATGGCCGATACCGTACTCGAGGACGAGCTTTGCGACCCTCCGCTCGGCCCTCCTCGTAACGGCCCTGCAGACGTCAAGCTTTGCACTGGCGACGGTCGACCCCGGAAGGACGAAGGACTTCAGCTGAACTTCCCCCTCGTACCTCTCTATGAGCTCCTCGAGCCACTGGATATCCCCGGGCTCAATTTTCCTGTAACTTCCCCTGCTGGCGAGTTCCGCCATGATATCGTAGAGCCTGAGCTGGATCCTCTCGATGGTAGCCCTCATGTCCTCCGGGAGGTGGTGCTTTGCCTCCCCGAGGAAGCTGTCCAGCTCGTCTATGGTGCCGTTGGCCTCGATAATCGGGGAGGACTTGGCGATCCTGTCCCCCGTAAAGAGACCCGTCAAACCCTTATCTCCGGTTTTGGTCGTCACGGGCATGGTACCACCCTCGAAGTTTCGGCATAGGATTTTTATCCTTTTGGGGCCGGAAAGAAAACTATTTATAGGATCTCCACCATCCCCTCCCGGTGGTTTCATGAGAAAACAGGCGCTGGTTATATTGCTGGTACTTATTCTGGGTGCTGTACCCTCATGGTACGTTAAACCGGCTGCGGCAGATACGTACGTCCCGATCGTGGAACTAAACCAGAACTTCGATGATTATGCCTACCACGGCGATATCGTGACCACGGGCGTGGTGACCTACGTGGACGAGGATGGCTTCATGATCCAGAACGGGAGCGGTCCCTACACGGGCATCTACGTCTACACCAAATACTATAACGAAGGCGATCCGGTCCAAGAGGGAGACGTGGTTGAAGTTAAAGGTTACCCGAAGTACTACAGCGGTCTCCGGGAACTCTCGGTGAGTTCCAGATACAACGAATATTACAGCGTTATCGGCAGTTCTTCCCTCCCCGAGCCCTTCGTCATACCCACGGCCAACTACAGCGATTCCAGATACCAGAGCGTTCTGGTTAAGTTCGTGGACGCGAACATCACCGGAAGAGCGGACAGCTGGTACACCAAGCTGTGGATAGACGACGGAAGCGGTGAAGCCTACGTGTTTTCAGACGAAAACCTCCCGGATGAGCTTGAACCGGGGGCCCGGTTCAAGTACTTCATCGGGGTCATCTACGTTTACGTTGACAAGAACAAGAACAGTATTTACGAGGTTCATCCGGTTGAGTACCTGCTCTACAACCCTGATGTCAAGATAGAGAACGTTGAGCACGGGCCCTTCCTGAAGGACGTTCCAACGAAGGTCAGCGTTACGGTGGTCAACAACGGTAGCAACACCGCCAACGTAACGTTCTCAGCTGCCTTCGAAGGGGTTACCGTTTACTCCACGGAATTCACACTGGAGGGAAGCGAAAAGAAGGTCGTCGAGTTCTACGTGACGCCCTCAACCCTTGGTAGCCACACCCTGAAGATCACCGTGGAGGAGAGCCAGAAGGTAATACCCGTTAAGGTCATCCTCAATCCGTTTCAGGTCTCCTACGGCATCACCCCCTACTACGAGAGGCTTTACGTCAGGGAGATGGCCAACGTAACGCCCCTATACGAGAACTTCACCTCCCTCGTGGAGGAGCTCACCTCCTGCGGCGTCAACCTCGGGGACATCGAGGGGAAGGTGAAGGAGATCAACGCCACGATGAACGAGATCGAGAAGGAGTACTCGATCTACACCACCCTGAAGAATCTTCTCATAGAACAGGAACCCGGGCTGAAAGTCTACCATTACATGCTTATGGTCCACGTAAGAAAGGCGGCACTGCTGAGCAGGAAGGTGCAGGATGACCTCGAGTTCGTCCTCCCCATCCTTCAGAAGACCTACGACAAGGTGGAGCCGAGCTGCCATCCGGTCGTGCCCGGAAACGAGACCTCGAACCAGACGAACGTAACCCCCTCAAACCAGACCAACGTAACTCCCTCAAACCAGACGAACGTTACTCCCTCGACCAACGTAACCATCAGGATAACCAAAGTTCTGATAGACGCCTCCCACGGCCAGTACTACAACCCGACCAAGACGGACCAGAACGGCATGTCAACGCTCATTGACAACATCAAAAACGAACTCGGCTGGATAGTCGAAGTGAACACCGAGCCCATAACCTACGAGAAGCTCAAGGATTACGATGTGCTGATAATCACCAATCCGAGCGAGGACATAACCGACGAGGAAGCGGCAGCCATAAAGCAGTTCGTGGAAGAGGGAGGAGGCCTGTTCATACTCGGGGATAGCTACTACGGCCACGTCTACTACAAGAGCCTCAACAGGGTCGTGGGCGATTACGGAATCAGCTTCAACAACGACGAACTCATGGACGATGACGTCAACACCGGAAGGGCATGGTTCCCGCTCGTCGGCGTGTACAACCTCGACCACCCGGCCATGAAGTTCCTCACGGAGGAGGACCAGCTTTACTACAACGGCGACACGCTAACGATTACCGGAAAGGCAGTCTGGCTCATCAGGGGTTACGAGACGTCCTACTCCGAGGACGAAGACGGCAACATCGTCTACGAGAAGGGTTCGAAGCCCGTCGTGGCCGCGGCCGTGGAAGCTGGAGAAGGAAGGGTGGTTGCTTACGGTTCGAGCAGGGCCATAAGCGACGCCTACTACGGCCACTACATAAACACCAACTGGCCCTTCGTCAAGGGCGTCCTGCTCTGGCTCGCCCACGAAGAGTGAGTCCCTTTTATTTCTCTTTTGTTAGACCTCCTTAGGCGGCACGAGGATCCCGAGCTCGGTTATTACGCCCCTAACGTACCTCCATGGGGTAACGTCGAAGAGGAAGTTCCTCACCCGGTAGCCCATCCTAACGTAAGGCCTTTCGACGATCTCAACCTCCTCCGAGGTCAGCCGGGGATGGACCTTGAAGCTCTCCGCGGCAACGTAGAAGGGAACCCCAGCGTCGTGGCAGGCCAGCGAAAGGAGGTAAGTTCCGGCCTTGTTAACAACGGCTCCATCGCGGGTTACGCTGTCCGCACCAACGAGCGACAGCGTGGCCTCCCGGGTGAAGAGACCGAGCTGGGCGTCAGTTATCACCTCGAAGGGAACTTCCATGGCCTCGAGCTCCCGCGCGAGGGCGAGACCCTCGAAGTCGGGGGAGCTCTCCGTCAGCACAACCCTGAAGTGCCTCCCCTTCTTCCTTGCGGTTTTAAAAATCTCGAGAACCGCTGACGAGAAGGAGTGCGTGATGACAACCTCGCCTTCGTCTATCAGCTCGCTCCCTATGTTGCCTATCTCCCTCCGGGCTTCCTCCCCGAGCCTGATGAACTCCATGGCTTTAGCCCTCACGAACTCCGGGTTCTCCGTCACGGGTACGAAGCGTGAGAGGTTGTAGAGGGAAGCCATGGTGGGGTTCACGGCCGGGATTTTACGCCTCATCTCCTCGAGAGCCTCCCTGAGCTCATCGCCCTCGAGGAGTTGGGATAAAAGCACATAGGCCTCAGCACCCCTTCTGGCGAGCCAGCTGGCGCCCTTTATGCGCTCGGCGCGCATTTCCTCGAGTATCGAGAGAACTTCCGGCGGAATCATGCGGACACGCCCCCGTTACTCCTCAAAGCGAACCCCCAGGGATTCCATGAAGGCCCTTGCCCTTTCTATCTCCTCCTCGCTTTCCGAGAAGATTATTATCCCGATGTACCTCCCGAACCCCTTGGGGGAGGAGTGGATCCTCACGTTAAAGCGCTTCAGGGTCTCCCGCAGGACGGGTGCGAGCTTACTTTCGTCGGTTACCTCTGCCAGTAGCTTCCTCTGGGTGAACCTCCCGGCGCCGAGCTCCGGCAGAACTTCCTTTTCGAGCATGGCCTTCATCTCGCGGGGCATTCCCGGAAGGACGAATATTTTAACGCCGTTATGCTCTATGAAGGCTCCGGGGGCGGCCCCTTCGGGGTTCTCAAGGGGCTTCGAACCTTCGGGCAGGTAGGCCATCTTCCTCCGGGCCTCGTTCAACTCCGGGTCGTCTATAAGACCCCTCTCGTGCAGCTTCCTGTAAAACTCCGCGATCCTCTCGAGGCAGGGCTCGCAGAGCACCAGATTCCTTCCAAGGGCCCTTGCAACCCCCAGCATCGTAACGTCATCGTGGGTCGGTCCCAGACCGCCGGAGATCACCAGAACGCGGGGCTTCCTCCCGAGGATCTCCTCGATGACGCCGGCGATCTCCTCAACGTCGTCCCCCACCGTCGTCTTCCTCCTCACCACGTAACCCTTTTCCGTGAGCCTCTTCGCTATGAAGGAGGAGTTGCTGTCAACGGTGTTCCCCGTGAGCAGCTCATCGCCCACGGTGAGTATCTCGGCCAGCATCGTTCCCACCACCAATCCTTCCGGCCCTGGGTTTATAACCCCTGCGGAGCGCCGGCTTTCACCGCGGGTGAAAACAAGGCTTAAGTATTTTACAGCCATAAAACCCCCGGTGATAGCGTGAGGGTTAAGGTGGGGATCAACGGTTACGGAACCATAGGCAAGAGAGTCGCCTATGCCGTTTCAAAGCAGGACGATATGAAACTCGTGGGCGTTACAAAGACAAGGCCCGATTTCGAAGCATACCGGGCAGAGGAACTCGGAATCCCGGTTTACGCCGCGGACGAGAGGTTTTTACCGGGGTTCGAGGAGGCAGGTTTTGAGGTCGCGGGAACGCTTGAGGACCTTCTCAAGGAGGTTGACGTTATCGTGGACGCAACCCCCGGGGGAATGGGGGCCAGAAACCGGGAGCTCTACGAGAAGGCTGGAGTAAAGGCAATCTTTCAGGGCGGTGAAAGGAGCGAAGTTGCCCAGGTTTCCTTCGTGGCCCAGGCGAACTACGAGAGGGCCCTTGGAAAGGACTACGTTAGGGTCGTTTCCTGCAACACGACCGGCCTGAGCAGAACCCTCTCTGCCCTTCTGGAGTACATCGACTACGTTTACGCCGTCATGATTCGAAGGGCCGCCGACCCGGACGACAGCAAGAGGGGTCCGGTGAACGCGATAAGGCCGAGCGTTGAGGTGCCCTCCCACCACGGTCCGGACGTGCAGACGGTCATTCCGGTGAACATAGAGACGACGGCTTTTGTTGTGCCCACAACCCTCATGCACGTCCACAGCGTGATGATAGAGCTGAAGAAACCCATAGAAGAGAGGGACGTCATCGATATTTTCGAGAACACGACGCGCGTGCTCCTCTTCGAGAAGGAGAAGGGCTTCGAGAGCACCGCCCAGCTCATCGAGTTCGCCCGGGACCTTCACCGCGAGTGGAACAACCTCTACGAGATAGCCGTCTGGAGGGAGAGCGTGAGCGTTCGCGGAAAGAGGCTGTTCTACATTCAGGCCGTTCATCAGGAGAGCGACGTCGTTCCCGAGAACGTGGATGCCATAAGGGCCGCCTTCGAGCTGGCGGACAAGCGGGAGAGCATAAGGAAGACGAACAGAAGTCTGGGGATCCTGAAGTGATTCGGGCGTTTTCCCCAAATTTTAAATGTCTTAACGTAGAAACCCCCTCCGTGGTAGCATGGAGCGGGAGGAGTATCTGATCGTCCTCGGGGTGGCCCTCCTGACGTTCTTCTTCCTCTTCCCCAACGAAAACCTCAGTGGAACTTTCTGCGAGGGTGATAGGGGAACACTCGGTGATTATTACGTAAGCGTTCAAAACGGCTTTTTGAGGGTCTCCAGCGACGGGCAGGAAGTTTTCGTGGCGAGGGGTGAAAGCGTTATCCTGAGGAAGATCCAGCCGGACTACTCCTTTTCAGAGGGCTGTTATACCCTGAACATCAGGGTAAAACCGAAGATGACGCTCTACCTCTTCATCCTCGGGGTCGGGGTCATAGGGATTGCCTTCTACTACATGGCATTCCTGAAATACCGCTAAATCCCGAGCCTCTTCATGACCTCCTCCTTGCCGATTCCCACAACGAGCAGGTCCTTCTCCCTTCCGGTTTCTCCCCTGACGATGCTCACCTTCGCATCTAAAAGCCCGGAAAGGAACTTCACGAGCTCCCTGTTGGCCTTTCCCTCAACGGGCGGGGCCTTTATCCTGACCTTCAGCCTCCCACGCCACTCATCTATCCCCTCTATTCGGTTTTCCTTTGCCTTCGGCTGGACGTAAACCCTGAGGATGACCCCGTCTCCGGTCTCCTTTATGAAGGCGCTCATTCCAGACCCTCCGGCCCGTATTTCCATACCACCTCCGGCGGGAAATCGCCCCGCTTAAGCCCCTCGAGGATCTCTCCGGCGACACGATGGGCGAAGTCGAAGGTTTCCCTCTCGATGAGACCGTAGTTGAGCGCCATCTCAAGCTCGTCCTCGTCGAGCAGGAAGGCCCTCCCGTCCGGGAAGACGAAGACGTCAAGGAAAAGATCCAGCATCTCCAGAGTGTTTCCCTCGCGCTTCGTGTAGGCCAGCACGTCCACGTAAAGCCCCTTGAAGTCCCCCCGGTCGTAGACCTTCAGGACGTCGTAGTTCTTCCCGACGAAGGCGAAGTAAACCATGGTGTAGCCGTTTTTGATAACCTCGACGCCGTTCACCCTGAGGGGGGCGAGCATGCCCTCGAACCGGGATTTTGCCACCACAACATCCCCGAGGTCGGCTATGACCTCGTCCTCCCGTTCAAGGATCCTGTCGGGAACACGGCGGTAGATCAGGTGGATTTTCATGGAAAACACCAAAAAGGGAGTATTATCCAAAAATAAGCTCCCTCAGCTTTCCGGGTAGTTCTTCGATCGCAACCCTGATCTGCTCCCTCGTGTCCCTATCTCTGACCGTCACCTTTCCGTCCTCTGGTGTCTGGTTGTCCACGGTGACGCAGTAGGGCGTTCCTATCTCGTCGTACCTCATGTAGCGCCTCCCAACGGTGTCCTTTTCGTCGTAAACCGCTATGAAGCCGGCCTTCTGGAGGGTTCTGAAGACGTCGTAGGCTATGCTCTTAAGCGGTTCCTTGGCGACGAGCGGCAAAACGGCCACCTCGATCGGGGCCATGTCCTTCTTGATCTTCAGGTAGGTCCTGTCTTCCTCCATAACCAGCGAGTTCTCGAGGAGGAGGTAGAAGGGTCTGTCCACGCCGAAGCTCGGCTCGAGCACGTGGGGAACTACCTTCTCGCCCGCAACCTTTTCCTCGACCTCTTTGATGATGAAGTCCTCTTTCTCGAGCTCGTAGCCCTCTATCGTGATTTTCCCGTCCCTCTCGAGGATCTCAAGCATTCCCCTGAGCTTTTCCTCGTCCCAGCCCCGGATCAGCTCTGCCACCCTCTTCGCGTCCTTCTTCAGCCTCGGTCCAACGCGCTTCATGTTGAGGCCAACTTCGAGGCGCCTCACAACCTTTGGCTCATCGTAGTGGATCATGACGGTAAGGTCGGCACCACTCATCCTCATGTGCCTGCTCAGGTCGTAGTCGCCGCGGTAGGCTATGCCAACGCACTCCACCCAGCCGAAGCGCTCGCTTTTAACTTCTCCATCCCACGTGTCCTTTGAGTAGTGGGCCCTCTCCTCGGGGAGCTGTTGCCTGAAGCGTATGGCCTCCTCCGGGATGCCTATGTCGAGGAGAACGCGCTTGACCATGACCATGTAGTAGGCGAAGAAGGTGTTAAGGAGGTAGCCCCTTCTAACGGCCTCCTCTGCGGTTACCTCTATCTCCCCGAGGTCCTTGAGCTGGTTTTCTATTGGGTAGAGCCTCAAAACCTCTTCCCTGACCTCGTCGAAGTGGGGATGTTCGGTTTCCGCTGGATTGAAGAATATTTCAGCCTCCGCCTGCGTGAACTCCCTGAGGCGAAGCATTCCCTGTCTCGGGGATATTTCGTTTCTGTAGGCCTTTCCTATCTGGAAGACGCCAAAGGGAAGCCTGTTTCGAGCGAAGGCGTTCAGACGCCTGAAGTTCACGAAGATCCCCTGAGCGGTCTCGGGTCTGAGGTAGCCCTTCTGATCACCGTAGGGCCCTATCCCCGTCTCGAACATGAGGTTGAAGTACCACACCTCACCGAGCTCACCGCCGCACTCGGGACAGCGGATGTCGTGCTCCCTTATGAGCCGGGTGAGGTGCCCGGCGCTCAGGCCCTCGGCGTCTATACCGAGCGCTTCTTCGACCACGTGGTCGGCCCTGAATCTGGCCCCGCACTTCGTGCACTCCACCATGGGGTCGACGAACTTCTCAACGTGCCCGCTCGCTATGAAAACCTTCTCCGGGGTTATGTCGGGAGTTTCAAGCTCGAAGAAGCCCTCCCTCCGAAAAGCCTCCCGGATCTTCCCCTCGATCTTCCTCTTTATGCTCGCCCCGAGGGGACCGTAATCGTAGAAGCCTCTCGCACCGCCGTAGATTTCAAAGCTCCCCCACGCAAAGCCCCTCCTCCTCATGAGATCCTGAAGAACATCGTACTTATCGGTTCCCATAACCACCACCTGAGACTGGAGTGGGGGCGTTTCATAAAAAGCTTTTGGAAAAAGGGAAATCAATCCCTTCCCAGAACGAGGACGCTCAGGGGCGGCACCTCCAGAGTACCCGAGACGGCGTAATCCCCGGGCCACAGGACCCGCCATTCTCCCCCGGGAAGGGTGATTTCAGCGGGTTTTTCCCAGCTGTTGGCCACCACGAGAACCTCATCCTCGTGCCCCCTGAAGAAGGCCATCACGCCCCCGCTGGCGGTGTAAAACCTTATGGCACTGCTCCTCAGGGCGGGAACGTTCCGCCTCAGCGCGGCCAGGGCACGGTAGTGGTTAAGCACATCCTCGTTCACCTCATCCCACCTTATCGGGTAGCGCTGTTCGTCGTAGTGTCCTTTATCGCCCAGAAGTCCCCTCTCGTCCCCCTGAAACGTCACAGGAGTGCCGGGAAGGGTGTAGAGGAGCGTGGAGAGGAGTTTGAGCCTCACGATGGATTCGTTGGTCGGCCCCTCCCCGAGGCTCCCCCCGCCGAGATCCGTGAGAACCCTCGAAGTGTCGTGGGAGTCGACGAGGTTGAAGCCCATAGCGGCCACGTTCTCCCCGTAGGAGGCGTAGTACCTGCCCATCATCTTCATGGCCGCTTCCCCGCTCAGGTGACCCCTTGCGTAGTTAAGCAGGATGTCCCTTCCGAGGGCGTAGTTCATCAGCGAGTCGAAGAGATCCCCCTTAACCCACTCCGGAGAAAGCGTCCATATCTCGCCCACCAGATAGGCATCGGGATGCTTCTCCTTTACACGCTCCCTCATCTCGGAGAAGAACGTCTCAGGATCGAGGAGATCGCCCGGCGTATCGACCCTTATCCCGTCGAACCCGAAGTCGAGCCAGTAAAGTGCGGCGTTTATCAGGTACTCCCTGACCTCCGGGTTGGTCGTGTTGAGCTTCGGCAGACTGCCGAGCCCCCACCAGCCCATGTAGGCGTTTCCATCGCCCAGAAGGAAGGGCCACTGCTTTACGATGAACCAGTTCCAGTAGGGGCTCCGGTTTCCATTCTTCCAGACGTCGAGGAAGGCCGGGTTTCCGATGCCCGCGTGGTCTGGCACGAAGTCGAAGATGACCCTCATGCCCCTCCTGTGGGCCTCGTCGAGAAACTCCCTTAGTTCATCTTCGGTCCCGAACTTGGGATCGAGCCTGTAGTAGTCGTAGGTGTCGTAACCGTGGACGCTCCCGGAGAGGAATATCGGGTTGAGGTATATTATCGTGACCCCGAGGCTTTCCAGGTAGTCGAGCTTCTCCGTTATCCCCTTTATGTCCCCCCCGAAGTACTGGTGACAGCAGTGAAGGGGTGTAATTGGATCGCTCCAGTTCGAGAGCAGGGGTCTTCCGGGATGAACCTGGTTGAGGAGAAGCTCGTCGTGGTCGAGGGATAGAGCATCGTTGCTCTCGTTGCCGTTGTTGAACCTGTCGGGGAATATCTGGTAGGTTATCCCGTTGCTCACCCACTCAAGCTGGGGGAACCTGTCGACGCCGTCGAAGTTGAAGAAGGGGTTCTCGCTCGTGTTGAGGATCGCGAAAAGGCCACCATCTGTGGAATTCACGAGGATGTAATACCTCATGGGGCTAACGAAAGGCACCTCTGCCCTCCACATCTCCCCCGAGTCCCACCAGAGCTGGCGCTTCATCGTGTAGTTTCCAGCGTCCGTTACGAGCAGTGCCGAGCTCACCGTCTCCTTCCCGGCCTCAATCCTCACAACTGTCCTGTTGTCGGCAACGCTCAGGTAGGCGGGGTCTTCGGGATCAAAGCGGACGTAGAAACCGGGGCTTCCCTTAACGATCCTGACGGCGTTCTTCCCGCCGTAACCGTCGTTTGCATACCCGTCCGCTTCGGGGTCGTAGGGCTTTCCGGTGCCGTCGTCGGACATGTCCCTGACCCACTGGCCGTTGATGAAGTACTTGTACTCGTACTTTCCGGGTTTAAGGCAGACCGTTCTGCTCCACGTTCCATTTTCCTCCTTCATCGGCCACTCATTCCATCCGTTGAAACTCCCCCGAAGGCTGACCGACTCCACCGTCCCGTTCTCCGGGTGATAGGTGAACCTGACGCCAACCATTCCGGCCGGACACCCCTTCCCGGATCCGGTGTAGAGGGGGGTGTAGTTCCCGGAGGGAAGGCCGACCCCGGGCCGGGCCGCGGCGGAAGTCGCTTCGGAAGGCGTCTCCGGGAGGTTTCCGGTGGAGATGCAGCCGCTCACCACCGCGGTAAGGAGGAGAAGGAAAATCAGCAAACCCGTCCTTTTCATGATACCACCATATTCACCACGGGTGATACCTTTATATAATCTCCGGATTCCCCCGGAGCCAGACCGCGGGGAGGGGGAAAGAGTTATAAACCGTTTCTCTCGTTATCGTTACGAACTTTGATTATTTGGAGGTGCGCGAAAATGGCGGAAAGACCACTTGACGTTATTCACAGGTCGCTCGACACGGACGTGCTCGTGCTCCTGAAGAGGGGTTCCGAGTTCAGGGGCAGGCTCATCGGTTACGATATCCACCTGAACATCGTCCTTGCGGATGCTGACCTCATCCAGAACGGTGAGGTCGTTAAGAGTTACGGTAAAATCGTTATCAGGGGAGACAACGTTCTGGCCATCTCCCCCGTTGAGGTTGAGTGAAGTGAGATCCAGCGGGTGGTAACGATGGGAAGCGGGACTGCACCAAAGGGCAGGAGGAACCACACTCCAACCCACATAAAATGCAGGCGCTGTGGAAAACGCGCCTACAACGTTAAGAAGGGCTACTGTGCCGCCTGTGGCTTCGGAAGGAGCAGGCGCATGAAGAAGTACAGCTGGTCCCACTCCTGGAGAAAGAAGAGAAACCTCCGCTACTGATTTTATTTTCTTTTTGGCCCGGTTAGATCAAGCGCCACCGCAACCCTTATTAAGTCAAACCCCCTTCTCCCCGTTTAGAGGGACGTCTTAATGATTCGCCTCAACGAACACCAGCGCCGCCTCTGGGAACTGGCGTGGCCGGCCATAACCGGGAACATCTCCCAGACCCTCCTCAACCTGGTGGATATGATGATAGTGGGCCACCTCGGTACCCTCGCCCTTGCAGCTGTGGGTCTGGCCGGTCAGGTGAGCTGGTTCATGATGCCCATCATGATCGCCATCTCAACGGGAACCCTCGCGCTCGTAGCGAGGTTCGTGGGTGCGAGGGACGAG
This sequence comes from Thermococcus sp. P6, assembly GCF_002214525.1. Taxonomy (NCBI): domain Archaea; kingdom Methanobacteriati; phylum Methanobacteriota; class Thermococci; order Thermococcales; family Thermococcaceae; genus Thermococcus; species Thermococcus sp. P6. The sequence continues at coordinate 944,238 of NZ_CP015104.1, read as the reverse complement.
GCCAGCGCAATCTTAACACTTGAACAGAGCCTTTACCTCTCGTTTCTCCTCGGGGTTCCCGTTACCCTCTTCGGATGGTTCTTTGGGGACGATATCCTCAGGATAATGGGTGCAAAGCCGGACGTGATTTCCCTTGGCTACGGGTACATCAGGGTGTTGTTCGCGTTCTATCCAATTAGATTCGCCGGTTTCACGGCATTCTCCGCCCTCAGGGGTGCCGGGGACACGAAAACGCCCATGAAACTCGGCATTCTGATGAACGCTGTAAACGGGGTCCTCGATTACCTCTTGGTGTTCGGAAAGCTCGGCTTTCCAAGACTGGAAGCGGTCGGTGCGGCGTGGGCATCGGGGATAGGGATAACCACCTCCTTCCTCATCGGCCTCTACCTCCTCTGGAGCGGAAGGCTGGTGCTCCACTTCAGACCGAGCTGGAGCTTCCATCCGGACATGGCAAGGCGCATTCTCCGGATAGGTATACCGGCGATGATAGAGCGTGGCATCTTCAGTTTCTACAACTTCCTTTACATGAGCATAGTAACCCGCTTCGGAACGGTGCCCCTTGCCGCCCATCAGGTTGGCCTCAGGGTCGAGAGCATAGCCTACATGCCGGCTTTCGGCTTCAACGTGGCAACCTCCGCCCTCGTCGGCCAGAGTCTCGGTGAGGGAAAGCCTGAAAAGGCCGAAAGGATAACCTACGAAGCCCTCAAGATGGTGGGGCTCTTCATGGCCGTTATGGCCTTCATCCTGATAGCCTTCCCCCGCTACCTCGTGATGCCCTTCGTGAGCCCGACCGATCCGAACCGTCTGGATGTTGTGAGACTCGCAGCAGTGTACCTGACGATCGTCGGGATAAGCGAGATACCCCTCGGATGGCTCTTCGTCCTCAGCGGCGCGCTCAGAGGTGCCGGGGACACGAAAACGCCGATGTACATAACGGCGGTAAGCAAGCCCCTCTTCCGCCTGATCCCGGCTTACATCCTCGGCTTCGGCGTTACGATTGGGGGGATTCACATCGGTGGTCTCGGCGTTGTTGCCGCGTGGGTGGCCATGAGCCTCGAAACCTTCACCACCGCGGGGCTCTTCTGGTGGGCCTTCAAGAGGGGAGGATGGAAAAGCGTAAAGGTATGACTAAAGGGCCGAGACGTGGAAGAGGGCCTCCATAAGCCTTCCAAAGGCGTAGCTTAAGAAGGCCGCCCCAAGGCCCGTGGTAACCATCTCGACGACCTTCTTCCTCACGGATATTCCCGAGAGGAGCGATATCAAAGTCGCCACTACGGCGAGGGCAGAACCCGCGAAAAGCACGGACAGGGGGAGGGCCACGAGGGAGCTTGAGGCGAGGAAGTAGGGGGTAACCGGAAAGACCACGCCCAGCAGGTAGGAAAGGCCCGTATACAGGGCCGCCCTCACCTCGTTCTCCTCGGCCTCGGGAAGGAGAAGGCCCATAACGGCTTCACTGTTGCTGGAGAGCTCTCTGGAAACCTCCCTTGCCACATCCTCGGGCATTCCCCCCTCAACGAGCCTCTCGACGAGCTCTTCCATTACCCTCTCGGGGGAAACCCTGAAGAGAACCTCCATCCTCTCCCTGACGGATTCCTTTACCTGTCTCTGGGAGCGGACCGAGACGAAGCTCCCTATGGACATGGAGAGGGCCCCCGCGACCCCAACGATAAGACCGCTTATCCCCACCAGATGAGGGTTCCCCGGGTAGACCGCGGAGAGACCGGTAACAGCGCCGAGAATCTCGACGAGGCCGTCGTTCATGCCGAGGATCAGATCACGCGTGTTCTCAACGTGGAAGCGTTTCTCCTCCTCCCTGAAGAACTTCTCGTGCTCGAGTTCCTCCAGAACAATCCGTTTTAGGGATTCCCTCTCCTCCTCCGTGAGCTCTCCAGAGTAGGTCGTCAGGTATTTTAGGTACTTCTGAACGGCGCTGTTTTCTCCCATCTCGAGGAGGGAAGCCACGGCACCCGGTCCAAGAACCTTCCTGAGCAGTCTAACCCAGAAAACCGTGAGCCCTTTTACGGAAGGCCTTGGCACCTTTCCCCCGCGCCTCTTTACGAAATCGTGCCAGAACCGGGCATGGCTGGATTCCATGCGCGAGAGCCGCATAAACTCGTTCCTCACCTTCTCGTCCCGCTCAAACTTCGCAAGCTTCGCATAGAGTACCGAATCGGCGTACTCATCCCTGTAAAATTCCCGGGCGAGGGCTATCATATCCTTCATCCCCGCTCCCCCGAGATGGTTCGAGACGGAGGTTATAAAGTCATCCCCCCATGGCTTTGAGGACCTCCCGGAAGGGTGCGTCCGTCTTCAGGGCCGTGGGCGAGAAATGGGTCCTCGTGGCGCGGTAGCCGAGTTCCCTGAGGGTTTCAATGATCCCCTCCAGCCTGCCAACCTCGAGGCCGTTCCTTCTCGCGAGGGCGTGGGTGTCGTAGAGGAAGGGCACGTCCAGTTCCTCCACGAGGGTCTTGAGGAAGGGAAGGGTCTTTTTGTGGGACAGAACTTTATCACGGGCCCTTTTCAGCATTTCACGGGTGAAATCTTCGTCCTTCAGCGGACCGAGCCACAGGGGACCATGGGGCCCGGGTTTCCCCGGCAGCGTTCCGGTCAGGTATTCAAACTCCCCGCTGGCATCCTGCCACAGGTAGCCGAGGCTGGAAAGGCTCTCATCGGATTTTCTGGCACCGCTCTTGAGCTTTAGAAAAGCGCGGAAGTAGTGGTCCCGGTAATAGGCGAGCAGAACGTCCACACCGAGGTCGTATTTAGCGGCGTACCTGACGGCCGTTCCTATGAGGATCCTGAGACCTGCCTCGTGGCACAGCTCCCCCCTTATGGGCTCCGCAAGGTACTTCCTGCGGCAGGCGTTTCTGTAGGCCCCGCAGAGAACTCCGGCGTCGGTTGCCGTGAGGGCTACAACGCCCCTCCTCTTCACGCTCCTCAGGGCGTTATCGAGGAACCACACCGGCGATCCGAAGGGATCGATGTCTATGAAATCGAAGTACCGGAACTTCCCTGCCATGAGCCCGTTCGCATCGCCGAGATTCACCACGACCCTTTTCTCCCCGAGGAAGTGAACCCTTCCTTTCCCGGCCCAGCTTCCCTCCAGCCCGAGGTTCGTCCAGACGTTCTTCAGTATGAGGTTGAACGCTTCACCGCTTATGTCGTTGAGCCAGATCTCTTCAGCAGGGGTTTCGAGGGCGTAGCGGATTCCCCTTATGCCCGTCGCGGAGAAGGCATCGAGGACCCTTTTCGGCTCCAAGATATCAACGGCCAGAACGCTCAGGTCCCGGTTCAGGGCCATGACCGGGTTATAGAAAACGGGGGCGTCGTAAATTCTCTCAGCATCGGGAACAAGGATCTCCGCGAGGCCCTCCTTCAGCTTACGAAATCCCATCCTCCCACCGTGGGAAGGAGAGCTGAGGGGTTTAAAGGATTTACCCGCGGACCTAAAGGAACTGCTGCAGGTCGTCGTCTATCTCCAGCACCCTGCGGAGCTCCCGTATCTTAATGAAGTTGATCCTCTCCTGGAGCAGGGCAACGTCGCTCTTGTAGGGTGAGGCCTTCTGAATGAAGAGGGTGTTGTCGTCCAGAACGTAGGTGAACCTGCTCGCGCTGTCGTCTATCCAGACGAAGGGCTCATCCGGATGAAGTTCGCGCAGTGTGGCAAACTTCTCGAGCATGTCCCGGGTTCCGTTGAAGGTTATGACCTCATCGAACTCGTCGTACCAGTTGGTCTTCTTCATGAAGATGACCTTTCCCCCGGGGTAGGTGTGCTCACCCGAGAAGCTTATAACCCTCCTGCCGCGCCTCCTCAGTTCCTTAACCAGTTCTCTGGCAAAGGGCAGGTCCCTTATGTAGCGTGGCATCAGCTTGTAGTACTCATGGATCGTCCCCTGGGCGACGAGCTCGTGGATAACGGTAAGGTGCCTGTAGGTGAGCCTGCCCTTGATGAAGAGGAAGAGGGCCTGATAGTAATCGTCGTAGAGATCGCTCTCTATCACCGCGGGCAGGGTTTTCTCTATGGCTATCCTGAGGGCCTTTTCAACCGCCCCGGTGCTGTCCACGAGGGTGCCGTCAAAATCAAAAAGGTACACCGTCATCTCCGGTCCCGTGGTGTTTCCTCAGCGCGGTTTATATCCCTTCCGGCCCGGCCCCGAAAGGGTTTTATTGCACCCGGCTTAGTAGAACCGGTGATCGTATGAGGATCGAAAGACTTCGGGAATTCATAGCCGGGAAGGAACTCGACGGGGCACTCATAACGGGAAGGGAGAACCTGTTCTACTTTTCAGGGAGCGCCCCCGTCCTCGGCGGTTACCTCGTTGTCACCCCGGACGATGCCCTCTTCATCGTTCCAGAGCTCGAGTACGAGGAGGCAAGGGAAACCTCGAGGGTTCCCGTGGAGAAGTTCAAGACGGGAAAGGAACTCTACGAGAAGCTCTCCTCCCTCAACCTGAAAAAGCTCGGGATCGAGGGGAAAACAAGCTTTTCAACGCTTCAGACCCTCAGGGAGAAGGTGGGGGTGAGGGAGTTTACCTCCATAGACGAGGTCGTGAGGGACCTCAGGATAATAAAAGAACCCGAAGAGATCGAGGCCATAAAGGCCGCCTGCGAGATAGCCGACATGGCGATGATGGCGGCGCTCGAGGAGGTACGCGAGGGCAGGCGGGAGAGAGAAGTGGCGGCCAGAATGGAGTACGTAATGAAGATGAACGGGGCCGAGAAGCCGGCCTTCGACACGATAGTAGCGAGCGGTCCTCGTTCGGCCCTGCCCCACGGGATTGCCGGCGACAGAAGGATCGAACGGGGCGATCTGGTGGTCATAGACGAGGGGGCACTCTACAGGCACTACAACTCCGACATGACCAGAACGATAGTCGCCGGCAGTCCGAACGAGAAGCAAAAAGACATCTACTACGCCGTCCTCGAAGCCCAGAAAAAGGGCGTTGAGATGGCCAGACCCGGAGCTAAAGCAAAGGACGTTGACGGGGCCGTCAGGGAGGTCATAGCCGAATACGGCTACGGAGATTACTTCATCCACTCAACCGGGCACGGCGTTGGACTGGAGATCCACGAGTGGCCAAGGGTAAGCCAGCAGGACGATACGGAGCTCAGGCCGGGGATGGTGATAACCGTGGAACCCGGGATATACCTCCCCGGCTTCGGCGGGGTGAGGATAGAGGACACGGTACTGATCACAAGGGAAGGCCCGGTAAGGCTGACCAAAACTGAGAGGGAGCTCATCTGAGGACCTCTCCATGGGCGACCCGGGGGTGGAAGGGTGCAGATAATCCATCAGGACGTCAAGGAGGGCAGGGTGAAGGTCAGGGCGGAGACCCTCGACGATCTCTGGCACCTCTACCACATCATAGACCCCGGGGACAGGGTTTACGCCAAAACCCTCAGGAAAAAGGCCCAGCGCTCGGATTCCCTCAGGGCCGAGAAGGTGGAGGTCGTTCCCGTCTTCCTCGGGGTCAGGGCCGAGAAGGTGAACTTCCATAGGTTCGCCAACCAGCTGAGGGTTACGGGGCCGATAGTGTACGCCTCGAGGGAGGACGTTCCCCTCGGTAAGTACCACACCATAACCGTCGAGGAGGGAACGGTCGTAACGATAGAAAAGGAGCGCTGGAGGGAACACCATCTGGAAAGGCTCAGGGAGGCGGTTCAGGCATCCAGAAGGGCCCGCGTTATGGTGGTGGTCATCGACTACGGGGAGGCCGACATGGCCGTCATCAGGGCCTACGGCGTTGAGATGCTCAAGGGGATACGCCACAACCTCGGGGGGAAGATGTACGGCACCGACCGCGAGGGAGAGGAGAAGAGGTTCTTCCACGAGGTGGCAAGGGCCATAGAGGAGGTGATGGAGCGCGAGGGTATCGAGAGGGTCATCGTGGCGGGCCCCGGCTTCGTTAAGGAGGACTTCCACGCCTTCCTGCGGGAGAAGTACCCGGCGCTGGCAGGGAAGGTTGTGCTCGAGGACACCAGTGTAACCGGAAGAACGGGGATATACGAGGTTATCAGGCGCGGAACCGTTGAAAAGGTTTATCACGAGAACCGCGTGGCCAAAGAGGTCAGGCTCGTCGAGAAGGTGCTCGAGAACGTGGCGAAGAACAACGGTCTCTCTGCCTACGGTCTGAGAGAGGTCGAAGAGGCCGTTAACTACGGTGCGGTGGAGACGCTACTCGTCCTTGACGAGCTCCTCAAGGGTGAGAACAGGGAGAGGATCGAGGAGATAATGGAGGCCGTCAGGCATTCGAGGGGAGAGGTCGTCGTGGTAAGCTCGGAGCACGAAGGGGGGGAGAAGTTGAGGGCCCTCGGAGGGCTCGCGGCCCTCTTAAGGTTCAAAGTCCGGTGAAGGCCGGGCGTAGAGTTCAACGTAGGGGTCGCCCTCGAACCGGGGAAACGGCCTCTCCGAGCCGTCCTCCATCAAAAGACGCTCCCTTCCCTCCGTGAACTCCCCGATGTCGAAGGCCTCGATTCCGTTTTTACGCAGTTCCGCGATCAGGGGGGCCGAGTTTTCCGGAGGGGTTATGGCTATCAGCGTTCCACTCGAGGAAACGCTCCAGGGCTCGAGATCGTAAAACTCCAGAACCTTCCTGACGAGGGGATCGAGCTTTAATTCGGAGGCTTTTACCAGAAAGCCAAGGCCGGAGTTGTCCGCTATCTCGTGCAGGGCCGTTAGACCACCTTCGGTCGCGTCGTGCATTCCCCTGACGAAGGGTCTGGCCGTTAGCGCATCGGGAACCACGGTTTCAAGTCTGTACATGGATCTGAGTCTCGAAAGCTCCCCGGGTTTTAGGACTCTCCTAAGCTCTCCCCTGAAGTGGGAAGCCGAAACCGCGAACTCGAGGGCGACCTTAGCTGTGACAATTATCCTGTCGCCGGGCCTCGCGAGGGGAAGCTTCAGCTCCTCCTTTCTAACCGTCCCCATCGCGGTGGTCGTTGCGGTGGGCTCGTTAAGGGACGGGTAAACCCCCGTGTGGCCACCCACTATGGAGCTTCCGTACCTCCTGCACTCGGAGTTCAGCTCTTCCATGGTCCTCTTCAGAAAAGCCTCCGGAGTTCCCGGGGGAAGGAGGAGATCGACGACGAGCCACCGCGGCCTCGCACCGAAAACGGCAACGTCACCCGAGGCGAAGTGGTAGGTGAAGAAGCCAAAGCCCTCTTCGGGAACGCCGAGGGTCGGATCCGTGGCCACTATCAGGTAGTTCTCACCGTCGTATTCGAGAACCGCGGAGTCGAACCCTTCCCTCGGCCCGTAGATTATCCTCTCATCCTCCATCCCGAGGTTGGGCAGCACAACCTCCCTCAAAAGGTCGTTCCTCAACTTTCCGGGCGGGAGCTTCATTTTAAACCCTCCTGAAACGGGAAACGATCCTTTCCGCTTCCTCCAGCGTTTCGCCATCGCAGTTCCAGCACATGATCTCAAAACTCGGGACCCTGACGCTCATACGGACCTTTCTCCTCCGGGCGAGTCTGCTTATCTCGTGGTTAACCCTGTAGGAGAGGTCCATCAGTTCCACACTCACCGTCTCCTCCCCCTCTATGTACTGGAGGGGACAGCCCTCGCGCCACTGCCTCCTTCTGCCGTGTTCGTACATGCGGTAGGGCCTTACGCCGGCCTCTTCCGCGAGTTCCTCAACCTCCCGGGCGGTGTACCCTATCAGGGGCCTAAAGATCGGGAGGCCCATCTTCGGCAGCTCGCAGAGCCTCGGCTCCCTGCAGCGGTCGAGCAACGCGCCCACGACCTTGTCGTTAGCGTTGTCCCCCTTGGCGATGACCTCGAACCCGTTGTTGAGGGCGAACCACTTCGCGTTCCAGAGCATGACCCTCTTACAGTTTATACAGACGGGCCCCTTCCTCCCAACGGCCTCACGCAGAAGACCGTCGGTGATGTCTATGAGGAAATGGTCAACGCCGAGCCTTCGGGTGAAGCCCATTGCCCGGCTGAGGGGTTCCCTCCAGCTCCAGCGGTGAAAGAAGGTCAGGGCCGAAACGTCAAGCCCCGCCTCCCTAAGGAGGTACAGAGCGAGAGAGCTGTCCTTCCCCCCGGAGAAAAGGATGAGGACCCTCTTACGATGCAGTCCGGTTTTCTCCGAGAACTTCACTACCTCCTCAACGGCCCGTTCGATCATACGGGAAGCTTGGAGTGAGAGCTTAAAAACCTGAGCTCGAGGCCCCGGAGATGCCTTCGAACCGGGAACATTCTATATTCAAACTTTCAAGTCAAGTTAGGCTCACTAAAACTTTTTAAAGTTTTCATGCCATAGAACATTGAATTAGAATAACCTAACGGTGATGATCATGATAGTACCTTTAAGCACGATGAAACCCGGCGAGAGGGGGGTCGTCGTTAACATTCTCAAGGGAGAACTCGCCCGGCAGAGGCTCACCTCCATTGGCATCGTCCCGGGGGCGACGGTTCAGGTGCTCGAATCCTACCCGTGGGGTCCCGTGATAATCTCCACCGGCGGCGTTAGGGTCGCCGTGGGCAAGGGGCTCGCCAGCGGGGTCATGGTGAGGAAGTTATAGGAGTGAGGATTATGATGAAGGTGGTCGCACTCGCCGGCAACCCCAACGTTGGTAAAACCACCATCTTCAATTCCCTGACCGGGCTGAGACAGCACGTTGGTAACTGGCCCGGGGTGACGGTGGAGAAGAAGGAGGGCGTGATGGTTCACGGAGATGAGAAGTTTCTGGTGGTGGACCTCCCCGGGATATACTCCCTGACGGCACACTCCGTTGACGAGCTCGTTGCGAGGGACTTCCTCCTCGGGGGAAACGCCGACGTGGTTGTGGATGTTGTCGATTCAACCGCACTCATGAGGAACCTCTTCCTGACGATGGAGATCCTCGAGATGGGGCTGAAGAACGTCATAATAGCACTCAACAAGATCGATCTTGCGGAGAAGAGGGGGATCCGGATAGACGTCAAGAGGATGGAGGAACTGCTCGGCGTCCCGGTGGTTCCCCTCAACGCCAAGGAAGGGGTCGGCATAGAGGAACTGAAGGAGAAGATAGCCCTCATGGCCCACGGGAAGATCGAAACGCGCCCCCGGATCCCGACCTACGATCCCGAGGTCGAGAGGGAGATAGAACACGTAACCCTTGTCCTCAGGGACACCCCCCTTGCCGAGAGGTACAGCCTCCGCTGGCTCGCGGTGAAACTCCTTCAGCGTGATGGGGACGTCATGAAACTCGTTCTCAAACACCTCGGAAAGGAAAAGCTCGACGAGATAATGGGGCACATCTCGGAGGTTGAGGAACGCTACAAAAGGGCGATGGATCTTATCATAGCGAGCCAGAAGTACGAGTTCATAGACGGCCTCATGCACGGCTTTGTAAGGTATTCAAAGGAGCAGGGGAGGTCCTTCAGCGATCGGCTGGACAGCTTCCTCACGCACCCCGTCTACGGCCTGCTCGCACTCTTCGGGGTGTTCTACGTTATCTTCAAGTTCGTCTTCGTCCTTGGCCTGCCCCTTCAGGAGCTGCTGGATGACGCGTTCTCGGCCTTCGGTGAATGGCTGGCCCTCATGATCTCCAGTGAGATGCTCCGCGGTCTTATCGTCGATGGAATAATCGCTGGCGTCGGCTCTGTCCTGAGCTTCTTCCCCCTCGTGTTCCTCCTCTTCTTCGCCCTCTCCGTACTGGAGGACATCGGCTACATGGCGAGGGCGGCCGTGGTGATGGAGCGCATCATGAGGAAGTTCGGCCTCCCGGGGAAGGCCTTCATGCCCCTCATACTGGCCTTCGGCTGCAACGTTCCAGCGGTTATGGCGACGAGAACCCTCGAAGACGAGAGGGACAGGCTGGTCACCATGCTCGTTAACCCGCTCATCCCCTGCAGTGCCAGACTGAGCGTCATAAGCTTCATAGCCGGTGCGTTCTTTTCGAAAAATCAGGCCCTCGTGGCGGTCGGGATATACGCCATCGCGATCATGCTCGCACTCGCGGTGGCGTGGTTGCTCAGCAGGTTCGTCATTAAGGGGGAGGAGAGTCCCTTCGTCATAGAACTGCCCGAGTACCTGATACCATCGTGGAAAACGGTGACGATCCATTCATGGGAGCGGAGCAAGGAGTTCATCAAAAAGGCGGGAACGATAATCCTGCTCGGCTCGGTCATCGTATGGTACATGAGCGCCTACCCCGTTCCGATAGGCACCGGGGGGAGTTACGCCGAGAGGCTGGGGGCATTGTTCGAACCCTACATGAAACTTATGGGGCTTGACTGGAAGGCGGCTGTTAGCCTGCTCTTCGGTATCATAGCCAAGGAGAACGTGATATCGACCTACGGGATAATATACGGCAACACCGATGCGATGGTAGGAGCTATGACGCCTCTGCAGGCCTTCGTGCTGGCGCTCGTCACGACCCTCTACGTACCCTGCATAGCGACGATAGGGGCCATAAGGGCGGAGAGCAACTGGAAATGGGCGGCCTTCGCCGTCATCTACATGACGGCCCTCGCGAGCCTCGTGGGGATCGTCGTCTGGAACCTTGGAACCGCTCTGGGCTACTGAGGTGAAAACGTGCTTGAAAGGATACTCGAACTCATAAAAGCTGGAAAGAACGTCGACGAGATCTCCAGGGAGCTCTCCATATCCCGGGAAGAGGTGGAGGGTGCCTTGAAGATCCTCGAGAGCATGGGCTACGTCGAACGGGTTGAACTCGGAAGTCCGGCCTGCGAGACCTGCCCCCTCAAAAGCGTCTGCCCCGGTTCCTGTTTCAGGTTTAAGGGCAAGGTGTACGCTCCCCTGGAGTTTCACCCCGGGAGAAAGAAGGAAGGTGGCAAGGAGTAGGGAATATTTAATGGCCGTAAAATATATAAGTCCGGAGGCGCAGTGTTAAACGGTGATGTTATGAAGGCGGTTATTCTCGCCGGCGGTTTTGGAACGAGGTTAAGGCCGCTCTCCTCCACGAGACCTAAGCCAATGATCCCGGTCCTTGGAAAGCCCAACCTCCAGTACCTCCTCGAAAGGCTGGAGAAGGTGGAGGAAATCGACGAGGTCATCCTGTCCGTTCACTACATGCGCGGTGAGATAAGGGAGTTCATCGATGAGAAAATGGCGGACTATCCAAAGGGCTACGCTTCGTTAGCGACCCGATGCCCCTCGAAACGGGGGGAGCCCTGAAGAACGTCGAAGGGTACGTGGACGGGGATTTCCTCGTGATCTACGGTGACGTATTCACGAACTTCGACTTCGGGGAGCTGATAAAGGCCCACGGAGAAAAGGGCGGTCTGATAACCGTGGGCCTCACCAAGGTCTACGATCCGGAGCGCTACGGTGTCGCGGAGACGGACGAGGAGGGCAGAATAGTCCACTTCGAGGAGAAACCCCACAGGCCCGGAACCAACCTCGTGGATGCGGGAATCTACGTCGTGAACAGGAAGGTACTCGAGGAGATTCCCGCCGGAAAGGAGGTCTACTTCGAGCGTGAGATCCTTCCGAAGTACGTGGCGAAGGGGGAAGTCTACGGCTACAGGATCCCGCGCGATTACTACTGGGTTGACCTCGGAACGCCGGAGGACCTTTTCTACGCTCACCAGATAGCCCTCAACGAAATTGCCCGGGACGACGGTTACATGACCATAAAAGAGACGGCTCAGGTCCCCGAGGACGTTGAGATTCAGGGGCCGGTTTACATAGACGAAGGGGCAAAAATCGGACACGGCGTTAAGATAAAGGCCTACACCTACATCGGCCCCAACGTTATACTGGAAGACGGTGCCTACGTAAAACGGTCCATACTAACGGGCAACGACGTAGTTAAGGAGCGCGCCGAGCTCAAGGACGTTATCCTTGGGGAGGGCGTGGTAGTTGGAAGGAACGTCATACTAAAGGAAAACGCCGTCCTTGGCGACTACTCGAGGGTTAAGGACAACCTCGTCATATACGGCGCCAAGGTCCTGCCTTGGAAGAAGGTTGAGGAGTACGAGGCCTACATCAAAATAAAGCTGGATCCAACGAAGGTCAGGCCCGGCCTTACCCCCGAACGCTGTCCCCTCGGCCTGCCCGAGTGCATCTACACCAAGTTCAAGGCCATAGCGGGGGAGAAACCGCCCTGCGACGAGTGCATCGAGAACCAGTGGCTCTTTTGATCGGCTCTTTTGAGCCTTTTTTAATAATTCAGCCTCGGGTTGTACTCGAGGAGCATGAGGCCGTTTTTAAATATCCTTATGGTGCCGCTCTCGGAGAGGGTTATGGCCACCGCCTTCGTAAGCCGGGTTATGGCCGCGGCCGCTATGTGCCTGCTCCCGAGTCCCGCCGGAAGCATCAGCTCGCCCGGCTTCACCTCAGCCTCGAGGTACCTACCGGCTGCCACTATCCTTCCGTCATCCCTGACCACGAAGGCCCCGTCGAGCTGGGCGAACTCCTTTATGATCTCCTTACTGTTCCTGTCGAGGACGTTTATCCTGTGTCCCTTGAAGGGGTTGGGTATGAGCTGATGGGAGTGCCTGAGCACCCTCCTTGAATCCCCGAGGGTGAAGATCGTTCCAACGGAAAGACCCTCCCTGCCCTCGACGCTCAGCTCTATCGCTATATCAAGGAGCCTCTGAAGAACGTTCTGATTCTCGGCGAAAAAACCTTTCATGGCAGATATCCTGTTCTCAACGGTCTTTACTCCTATAAGCTCCGGAGTAACGTAAACGAAGGGATCCCCCTCGGCCAGTATTTCCTGCTCGATCAGAAAGGCCGAGATCAGGTTCAGGGCGTTGTTTATGTCGAGGCTTCTGGGAATGGAGACCCTCTTAACCCTCTCATCCTCAACATCGAAGGAAGATCCAACTATCACAACCGTAACGTCCACGTCCGGAACGTCCTCAGCCTTTAAATCCTCGAAGATAACGAGGGCCCTGCCGTTGATAGCTCTGACTATCTCCACGGCAGCCTTTATCAGAACGGAAAGCGTTTCCTCACCCATGACCATCGCCGTTGATTATTCCTCCACCTTATAAACCCTGCCCTCAAAAACGTTAAAAGAATCATCCCCTATTCCTTCCGGTGAGGACATGAAGGTGATAGTGGCCATCACGGGTGCGAGCGGTTCTATCTACGGCCTCAGGCTCATCCAGGTTCTGAAGGAGCTCGGCCATGAGGTCGTTACGATGGCCTCCAGAACGGGACTCAGGGTTACGAAGTACGAGACCGGTATGGATTTTCACCCCGATTACGGGGAGGACGATCTTTTCGCCCCCGTGGCCTCGGGCTCGAACCCCTTCGATGCCATGGTGGTGGCCCCGTGCTCGATGAAGACACTCGCCGCGATAGCGAACGGTTATGCAGATAACCTGATAACCCGAACGGCCGACGTGGCCCTGAAGGAGCGCAGAAAGCTCGTTCTGCTCGTCAGGGAGACCCCCCTGAACCTGATACACCTGAAGAACATGGTGAAGATCACCGAAGCGGGGGGTATAGTTATGCCAGCATCTCCGGGATTTTACATAAAACCCAAAACTTTGGACGATATGGTAAACTTTATAATCGGAAAGATCCTAGATACCATTGGAATCAACAACGATGTTTACCCCCGGTGGAGGAGTTAACATGACCCAGCTTGACGACCTCGATAGGGCCATCATCCGCGTCCTGAAGCAGGATGCGAGGTTAACCATCTCCCAGATAGCCCAGAAACTCGACAGGCCGGAATCGACGATCCATTTCAGGATTAAAAAACTGCAGGAGAAGGGGGTAATCGATAGGTACACCATAGTTCTCGGGGACAGCTTCAGGCCGAGGAACCTCGCCCTCGTCTACATACAGGCCGAGACCCCCGTGATCGAGGAGTTCCTCGAGAGGTACGTTAGGTACGTGATGAGAACCCTTTCCATGCTCCCGAACGTCATGGCCGTGGCCAGAAGCGGAAAGGACGGGGTGGTGGCGCTCATTGGGGAGGATTCCCCCGAAAGGTTAAACCGCTTCATCGACGAGACCATCAGAACCCTCCCAACGCTCAAAAGGGTCGAGGTTTTCGAGCTGGACGAGTTCGCGAAGGGAGGCGACCTTGCGGGCTTCCTCGTGGGGGTTTGAATGGAAATCGAAGTTAAGTTCCGCGTCAACTTCGAGGAGATCAGGAGGGCAATAGAGTCCTTAGGGGCAACTTTCGTGAGGGAAGAACTTCAGGAGGACCTCTACTTCTCGATCCCCCTCCCGGAACTCCTCAGGGTAAGGCGGATACGTAACCTCGACCGCTCTTTTCTAACCTACAAACGCATAAACGATCCGGGAAGGAACGAGGAGTTCGAAGAGATAGAGGTCGAAGTTTCGGACTTCGAGAAGACCCGCCTGATCCTTAAACGCCTCGGCTTCGGGGAGGAGCTATGGGTCCGGAAGAGGCGCCTCGTCTACAGGCTCGGGGAGGTCACCTTCGAGCTTAACGAGGTCGAAGGCCTCGGGGCCTTTCTCGACATAGAGGTGATCTCCGGGGATGCTGACGAAGCGAAGGGAAGGATATGGGATGTAGCCGGAAAACTCGGGCTCGGAAGGGAGGACGTTGAGCCGAGGCTCTACCGGGAGCTCCTCCGTGAGGCCGGGAAAAGGGTTAAATAATTCGACCACACAGAATTACACGGGGATCGCAATGGGATCCAACCGCGGACAGGGTTCCCTCGAGTACCTTTTCATGATAGCGGTCGCTCTGGTGATGGTTCTGGTAGAGTACTCGCCCTGAGCTACGCCAACCTGAGCGACGAATCACAGGTCATGGAATTCTCAAAGCTGGTGTGCAAATACGCGGAGGAGTACAACCTCTCCGAGGTTTACCTCGCCGACCTAAGCCTTCAGAGGATAGGTCTCGACCCTTGTGCCCAAAAAACGCCCGGCGAGGCGGCCGGAGAGACAGCAGACGGAGCGTCAGGTGAAGAAAATAAAATCTGCGGGCCGGCCCTTTTTCTCCTCCTGACCCTACTCGGCCCCTTCATCTCGCGGTGGCGACTATCCTGATTATATCGTTGAACTCAAGCTCATAATCCTCCCCAATCCTCCTGTGGGTTTTTGCGTTGACGGCGTAGAGGAAGGTCCTCCCGAGGTCGGTGTGGACCTTAAAAGCCAGATCCCTCGGCGTTGAACCCTTCTTCATTAGATAAACGTGGGGGAGAACGTTGCCGAAACCGTCGGTGAGCTTATGCTCGTCCTCAACGGGGTAGACCGGCACAAGGTTCAGGAGCTCGAAGGTTGCCCTGTTTATCACCTCCTGGACTCCCGTGGAGCCAAACCTTTCGAGGACCCTCTCCTTTATGAGTTGAAGGGCCTTCTCCTGCCTTCCGCTCAGGGGCTTTAGGATCCTGAAGTCGCTCGAACCCGGCACGTAGTCTATGAACCCGGCCTTTGCGGCCTTCCTCAGGGTCAGCTCCGCCGCTGCGCTCGTCGGGACGACTATGTATCCCCTGCTCTTCCCCTTCCTTATCAGGCGCTCTATCTGGGCGTCCGCAACAGCATCAGCCTTGTTGGCCGCTATTATTATCGGCTTGTTTATCTTCCTGAGCTCGCGAACGAAGGCGAACAGGTCCTCGTCGCTCCACCCGGTCGGATCATCTTTCAGACCGAGCCTGTGAATCGCCTCGAAGGCATCCTCCTCCGTAACGCCTATGCCCGTGAGCTGGTCGGCTATCGCCTGGGCGAGTTTCAGGCGCTGCAATCTTACGCGCTTTGCGAACTTCTCCCAGTTATTCCTCAGGATGCCGTATATCCAGTGCTCTATCTCCTTCTCGAGGAACTCTATGTCCTTCACGGGATCGTGGTGCTCAACGGGGTTTCCCTCTTCATCGGTTTTGCCGGTCGCATCCACCACGTGGATTAAAGCGGAGGCCATCCTCAGGTCATCGAGGAACTTATTACCGAGACCGCGCCCTTCGTGAGCCCCCGGCACGAGGCCCGCAACGTCTATCACCTTTATTGGAATCAGGGCCTTTCCGTCCCTGTATTCGTAGTTCTGCGGGTTCGGCCTGCAGCCGAGTTCCCTGCAGGGATGCTCGGTTATCACATAGCTCACGCCGACGTTGGCCTCAATGGTCGTGAAGGGGTAATTCGCAATCTGAACGTCGAGGAGCGTCGCGGCCGCAAAAAACGTCGATTTTCCAACGTTTGGCTTTCCAACGAGGCCTATCTCCATGACCACCACCGGGCTAATTTAAGGGGAGGGTTTTAAGGAGTTTCGGCGCTGAAGGGCAAGCTCCACGGCCCTCTCAGCCACCACATCAAGGGGATCGATGAGGGGGACGCTCAGGTCCCCGGGCCTCAGGACGACGCTTACCTCGGTACAGCCGGCTATGATACCATCGACACGCCTCTCGAGCCTTTTCGCAACCTTCAGTAGAAGCTCCCTCCCAAGCTCAAGGTTTCCGGCCTTTACGCCTTCGTATATCCCCCTCATCACGAGTTCCTGATCCTCCTTCCCGGGAACCGCCACCCCAACACCCCTCTCGAGGAGCGCGCGGTGATAGATGAGGCCCTTGATCGTTCCGTCGGTGGCGAGGAGACCGACCTTTTTCAGGCCCATGGCCTTCACGCGCTCCCCCGTTTCCTCCACCATGCTGACGAGGGGGATCCCGATGGCCTTCTGGATGGTATCGGCAAAGAAGTGGGCCGTGTTGCAGGGCATTATTATGAAATGGGCCCCCCATCTTTCGAGTTTTCTGGCGGAATCAACGAGCTCGGGCCTCGGATCCTCTCCCTTCCCGAGGATGAAGGCCGTCCTGTCGGGGATCTTGGGGTTGCTGTAGATCAACACCCTCGGGTGGTCCTGATCTCTCTTCGCCGGGGTTTTCTCAACTATTCTCCTGAAGAGCTCCACCGTCGCCATGGGGCCCATGCCACCGAGGATTCCGATCACCCTTTCGGACATTATCATTCCTCCAGCCACACCGAGTCGTCCCCGCGGTAGTTGAGCTTGACCACGAAGAGCCTGAAGGGTTCATCGCTCCCGTTGACGACCCAGTGAACGGTCTTTGGCTTTACGAGGAAGACATCACCGGGCTTCGCAACGTACTCAACCTCGCCTATCCCGAGCCGCGCCTCGCCGCCGATTATGCAGAACAGCTCGTACTGGTGGAGGTGATAGTGCTTCCCAACCCTCTGCCCCGGCTTCACCTCCACTATCTGGGCGTAGCTTCCCGGAGGCAGCTCTCCCTCGAAGAGGGGCAGCTTCCGGTAGGTTCCCCTGTCGATCATTTCCCTTACGGTTCCCCTCATCCGCAACCCCCTCGGGAGTTGTCCTTAGGGTTGAAAAGGTTTTTTATTTCGACGCCCATCGAAATGCCCAAAAAATTTTATAGTAACGCACCGAGGGAGGAAGGGGTGTTTTTCATGGAGGCACTGGAAAAGGCCCTCCGCTGGGCGGAGGAGAATCTGAAGGCAGACTATGTAGAACTCCGCTACGAGGACCTGAAGAAGACCACTCTGGGACTGAAGGACGGGGTTTTCACGAGCTTCACAGGAAAGCTCCAGAGGGGAGTCGCCATAAGGGTTCTTGCGGACGGCGCATGGGGGTTTGCCTCGACCAGCGAACTTGAGAACCTCGAGAAAAAGATCGAAGAGGCTTACAGACTGGCGAAGGCCGCTGCAGAAACCAGAAAGGAGAAAATAGAGCTGGCCGAGGTGAAGCCCGTCGAGGATTTCGTGAAGAGCAGGATGCGGATCAAACCGGGGGAGGTCGACGTCGGGGACAAGGTGCGCCACCTCCGGGAACTGGAGGGGCTCCTCAGGGAGGACGCCGCGGTTAAGAGCGTTCAGGTAAGGTACGAGGACGGGGCCGGGAAGAAGGTGCTCCTGACGAGCGAGGGAACGAGGATAGAGTGGGATTACAACTACCTCTATCAGGGAACCTACGTGACCGGAAAGGCCGACGGGAAGCTGGCAATGGCGAGGGACAGCATAGGGGCCGTTGACCACGGCTGGGAGCTGATGACGGATGTGGAGCCGAACGAGAAGGTCGCGGAGAGGATCCTGAGGAAGATGCACAGCCAGCTGAAGGGGGTGGCCCCGAAGCGCGGGGAGTTCCCGATAGTCGCTGGGCCGATAGTGGTGGGCATCATCGCCCACGAAGCACTCGGTCATCTGGCCGAAGCGGACCTGACGGTGAACTCACCCTTCAAGGACCTCATAGGGAAGGAGATAGCACCTGAATACGTCACCATGAGCGAGAGGCACGTCGAAGGCGGCTTCGGAAACGACAGATACGACGACGAGGGCGTTCCCGTCAGGGACATTCACATAATCGAGAACGGAATCCTGAAGGAGATAATGCTCAACCGCGAGTACGCCCACAGGTGGAACATGGAGCCAAACGGCCACGCGAGGGCCGAGAGCTACCACTACCCGCCCATAATCAGGATGAGGAACACTATCTTCGAGCCCGGTGACATGTCCTTCGAGGAGCTCATCGAGGACGTGAAGTTCGGTTACTACGTCGTGGACTTCCGCGGGGGACAGGCCCAGCTCAACAGCGCCTTTCAGGTCGGAATTCAGGAGGGGTACGTCATCAGGAACGGCGAGGTTGCGGAGCCCATAAGGGACACGTCCATAACCGGAGTTGCGATAGATGCCCTCAAGAAGATCTCCGGAGTCGGCAGGGACTTCGGCCTCGAGGTCGGTTTCTGCGGAAAGGGGCAGACGGCCTTCGTGAGCTCCGGCGGACCGCACATGCGCTTCGACGGGGGCATACTGATAGGGTGAGGTGGTGAAGATGGAGGAACTCCTGAGGTACGGCGAGAAGTTTTTCGACGAGGTTGAGATAGCCGTTTACCGTTCAAGGGAACTCAGCGCGAGCGTCGAGCTCAACGAGATCTCGATGGCCTCCACGGAGAGCGGGGCCGTGACAACGATCCGCGGGATAAAGGACAAAAAACTCGGTCTGGCCGTCGTTGACAGCGACGATCCCGGGAGGATCAGGGAGGCCATCGAGAGGGCTGCCAGAATGGCACGGCTCAACAGTCCGGACGAGAAGTGGGTTTCCCTTCCGGAGCCCGGGAAGTACCGCGAGGCGCCGGAGACGAACCCGGAACTGAAGGATGCATCTCCCGAAGAGCTCGTGGGGATGCTCGTTAATGCCGTAAAGCTCGTCCACGAGAAGGACCCCCATTCGGTGGTTGCCGGGGGAGAGGGCGGAGTATCGTGGAGGGAAAGCCTCGTGGTCAACTCGCACGGGGTTGAAGTTCACCAGGAGGGCGGTGCGGCGTTCCTCTTCCTCGAGCTCGTCGGGAGGAAAAACGGCTCCGTAACGCCGGGCATCTTCGATCTGGACGCGAGGAGGGACCTCAATCTGGACGTTGAGGGGCTCGTGGAAAGGGCAGTCCAAAAGGTCCGGTGGGCCTACAGCGTGAAACCGAGCGGGAACGAGGAGGTTCCCATAGTGCTCGGCCCGTGGGCGATCGCGGAACTCTTCAGCTACGCCCTCCTTCCGGCCTTCAGCGGTGAGAGGCTCGTAAAGGGAACGACGCCTCTGGCGAACAGGGTCGGGGAAAGGATAGCGGGCGAGGTGATAAACCTCTACGACGATCCCCTCCACGAGCTGGCCCTGAACCCGACGATAGGCGATGGAGAAGGAGTGCCGACGAGGAAGAACGTTCTGATCGAAAGGGGGACCTTCAGGGACTTCGTCTGGGACAACTACTGGGCCAAAGTGCACGAAAGGGAGAGCACGGGGAACGGAAAACGCGATCTGAGAAGCGGGGGTATAAACATAGGCTTCCACAACGTGGTGATCGAAAGCGGGAAGCGCCCCTTCGAGGAGATGATATCGGAAATCGAGCACGGCTACTTCGTGGACGGCTTTCAGGGGGCCCACTCGAGCAATCCCGACAACGGAAACTTCGCCGTGACCGCAAACCCCGCCTTCCTCATCGAGGACGGGGAAATCAAGGGCTCCAGCGTCTTCCTAATGGCGGGCAACGTTTACGAACTGCTCAAAGGGGCGAGCGAAGTCTCGAAGGAGCAGGTCGTGATACCCTTCATGACCACGATGGTGGCCCCCTTCGTAAGGTTCGAGAACGTGAAGATAGCCGGCAAGTGACTCCCCTTTAACTTTTTTGAAAGCTACTTCCAGACCCTGAAGTCTATAGCCACGTTGAACTGCCTCGGTGCATAGGGGCGGACCTTCCTTCTTTCGAGCACCTCAACCCCGAACCCGAGCTCCTCCGCGGTGGCCCTTATCCTCTCCTCGTGTTCCGAGAAGAGGTCCTCCTCCGGGCCGAAGCCGTAGTAATGCACCACCCCGCCGTCCCTGACGCTCAGCATGGCCTCCCTCAAAAAGCGGCCCGCGAACTTCGGAAGGTTCATTATGACCCTGTCCGCAACGACCTTTCCGGCAACCTTCCGGACGTCTCCGAGAACGGGCACGACGTTGTTGAGGCGGTTGAGCCTCACGTTCTCCTCGAGGTAGCGGACGGCCCACGGGTTCAGGTCGCAGGCGAAGACGAGTTTGACCTTCTTCGCGAGGAGTATCGAGTAGGGCCCCACCCCGGCGAACATGTCAAAAACGACCTCACCGGGGCGGGATTTTCTGAAGATCCTCATCCTTTCCGTTGCCAGACGGGGGGAAAAGTAAACCCTCGTAACGTCCAGCTTCAGCCTTATCCCGTTCTCCCGGTGGAGCGTTTCGGTTCTCCTCTCGCCGGCGAGGTGCAGGAGCTTCCTAACCCTGTATTCGCCCGAAACGTTGCCCCCCTTGGCCAGAACGACCTTTATGTGGCGGTGAACCCTTAGAATGGCCTCGCCTATAGCCCTCCCGTACCCCTTCAGCTCCTCCGGGATTTCAACTATGGCCACGTCCCCGATGACGTCGAACGAACCCGGAAGCAACCTCCTGAGACTTTCCGGGACCTCAACAACCTCGCGGTAGCTGTGGGGCCTCGGTTCAACCCTCTTAAAGTCTGTTTCGATGAGCTGAAAGCCCTCCACGGGTTCCGTAACCGGAAAAAGCACGAAACCGGCTTCCCGTTTAACGGCGTAACCTCTGGCCAGAACCCCGAGTTCCATCAGTTTTCTGCGGGTTTTTTCGGCCTCTTTCCTTGGAACCCTAACGGCGAGCATCGGGGGAAGTTTGGGGAGGGATTTAAAAAGGCTACCGCAACCCCTCCAGCGGGATAACGAAAGATTTTTAAACGCCCCGCTTCCCTTAGTATCGAGCCCCGGTGGTGTAGCCCGGTCAAACATGCGGGCCTTTCGAGCCCGCGCCCCGGGTTCAAATCCCGGCCGGGGCACCAGAACTTTTCGATGTCCACCACCGGAATTCCAGCATTCTTTGCACTTGTGTCAAAGTCTCTGAACGCTTCTCCAATTCCCTTCAAAAGTTTGGCGAGCTTTTGTTTCCTCATCCTTTGGTTCAAGAACATCATTTCCATGGGGCATGAGTGATATTCCAGCGAGCGATAGGGAGGGAAGCCATCGTTCCGGTTTACGAGACCGTGGAAGACGGCGTTGACGCAATCCACGCCCTCACAAAATACGGAAAACACTTACAAAACTAAATCTCTAATTGTCATTTTATCCCAAATTTTTCAGAGCATTGTCGATTATCTATAGTGGTAAATAGAAACATTTTTTAAGATCGCTCGTCTTTTATGAGTTGGATAAAATATCCAAATAGGTGGGAAAGATGGCCGAAAAAGTGACGGGTGATCAGGACGTCATTGATGAGTACGCGAGGTGGAGCAGCCTCGATGTTCTGGAAAACGCAAACAGGTATCCCGGACCCACGGGATTCTTTGCCTACGTGATGGAGAACGCACTCACGGATTATCTAAGGCTCATACCAAAGGAGTACCTGAAGCACCATTACGGGGGCGACATATACATTCACAAACTGCCCCACAGCCTGTACATCCCGTACTGTACTGGACATAGTGTTGCCAGGGTTCTTGAAAAAGGTTTGAGGACACCCACGGTAAGCTCAAGACCCGCGAGGCACTTCGACGCCTTTGTGGACCAGATAGCCAACTACCTCGTAACCATGCAGCACTACTTTTCGGGGGCTCAGGCCCTCTCAAGCGTGGAATGGTACGCAGGGCCATTTATGAGAGGGGACAACCTGAAAGAGAAGGCAATAAAGCAGCAGGTGCAAAGACTCGTGTTCAATCTCAATTACCCTTCAAGAACGGGCATGCAAACACCTTTTACTAACTTTACCGTAACACTGGACGCCCCAAAGAAAATGCTGGATGGGGATTACGCATTCTATGAAGGCAGAAAAACCGCCCCTCTGGGGGATTACACGGAAGAAGCAAAAAGGTTCATCATCGTGCTGGCGAAAGTTTTGAAGGAGGGCGATGCAAAAGGCCAGCCCTTCACGTTTCCCATACCAACCCTGATGACGACCGCAGGGATGATATGGGATGATCCGGAGGTCTTCGAGGCCATTTTCACAACGGCCGCAAAGCGTGGAAGCTTTTACTGGCTTAACACGAACGTCGTTGATCCGGACGCAAGCTATGCCATGTGCTGCAGGCTAACGATAGACAAGAACGATCTTTCTCTGGCCTTTGGAATAAACGAAAAGAAAGTTGAGGAAGAAGCAATTGAAAAGCTTGAGCGCCAGCGTTTCGGGGGCCTCTGGGCGATGCCCGATGCCACGGGTTCGATAAACGTCACCACCATAAACCTCCCGAGGCTGGCACTCAGGGCGAGAGATGATGATAACTTCTGGGAGGAGTACGAAAGGATCCTCTCGATGGTACGGGGGGTAACGGACTGGTTCCGTGGACGTTACATAAGGCTGATAACCAATTATCCCCAGTTGTACAACATGATACTGGAGTACCTCGGAGAGTTTCCGGCAAGCCATTTCAATACCGTTGGACTTCTGGGACTTCCAGAAGCTGCTGCAATATACCTCAACAATCCTTCCCTGTGGTTTGAGGGAACGAGAAAGGAATGGAAGGAAGCCGCAGGGCTTATGAGGAGAATGGTAGAATTCGCCACGGGGAAGACCCGGAGGTGGATGCAGGAGAGTGGCACGCCCTGGAACGTGGAGGAGGTTCCGGGGGAAAGCGCCGCAGCAAAGCTTGCTATAAAGGACTTAAGGGAGTTTCCGGAGCTGGTGAATTTCCTTGGCGATAAGGAGAATCCGATCTACTCAACGAGCATAGCCCCCTACTACGGGGCGCTTGAGCTCGCCGATAGAATAAAAGTGGAGAGCATGGTTCAGCGCAGCTTCACAGGTGGGGTCATGATGCATATATTCCTCGGGGAGGAACCCGACCCGGAAGCCCTCGCAAAGCTCACAAAGAGACTCATGAGAACGGAGCTCGTTTACTGGAGCTACACCCCAGCCATAACTGTGTGCAACAGATGTGGATACTCCACAACGGGCCTTTACACGCATTGTCCCCGTTGCGGAAGCGAAGATGTTGAGGTATGGAGCAGGATAATCGGTTATTATCGGCCCTTGAAAAACTGGAATCCCTACAGGAAGAAGGAATTCTGGACCCGGAGGCACTACTCCTCCTGATTCAGGGGGTGACAGCATGCTTACGGCGGGATGGAAGACCGTCAGCATGATAGACGTTCACGGCAGGGTCACGTTTACCCTATGGCTCTGCGGGTGCAATCTGAAGTGCCCCTTCTGCCACAACTGGAGAATCGCCGAGAAGGTTGGATGCAGTACTATGGATGAGGATAAATTCCTTGAGGATCTAAGGGAAACCCTACCCCTGATTGATTATCTTCATATAACGGGTGGGGAACCGCTCCTCCAGTGGAGGGAGCTAAGGGGGTTGCTGGGAGAGGTTAAGGAACTCGGGGTGAAGGTCAGCCTGAACACGAACGGGACACTCGTGAAACCTCTGGAAAAACTGATAAGTGAAAATCTAATCGATCACGTGGCAACAGACTTAAAATCCCCTCCCGCCCACCTCTACGGCCTCTCAAAGGAGACCAGCATGAGACTCTGGGGGCTCTTCCTTAAAAGCCTTGACCTTATATCGGAGCATCGAATTCCACTGGAGCTCAGAATCCCCGTGCCGAGGGAATTTCCAATGGAAGAAGTCTTGGGCTATATTGATGAGGCTCTATCCCACATTCATGGATACACTGACTTCCATGTAATCCTAAATCCCCTGATAGGCGTCCCCGTGGTATCTCCTAGGAATGGAGAGTGGTGTCGCCTTCATTGCTTTCCTGAGGAGGAGCTTGAAGTTATAAGCAAACATTTAGAGTGTGCTGGGGTGCGTCCGGTGCTAAATCAAAGCCTCCAGATACCGAAAAATTTTTAAATCATTTAAAAGGTTAAGAGAATTACGAGCTTCGGTTATCTCACCTTCATTATTGTCACAGAGCCCATGTTATAAACCGGGTAGGCAACGCATGACATATCCACCGTTCCCCACTTCCGGATGACGAATTGATCAACGACTATGTACTTAACGCCGTATTCCTTTATTACCGACTCCTTCTCCCCGCAGTTTCCCGTGAACAATATTCCAAGGTCACGCCTTCGTTTTTCGTTGTTGATGAACACGTTACCGTGTCCGTAGAGAGTTGCAATAATCGGCCTGCCCGTCATGGCGTTTAGCATCATCCCCGCCTCCTCGCTGGTTGCCACAACGTCGTCGCGCCCGGTGTTCAGGAAAATCCAGCGGGCGGTTTCCGGGAAGTGCTCCGGGGGATAATAAAGATCGAAGTCCATCTCCGATACCCTTACGAATTTATCACCCTCCACAGAGCCCCAGAAGTTCAACGCCCCGGCAACTGGAAGCACACCCAGAAGGGTGCCGAGAACTACGGCCTTAACGTGCTTATTGGAAAGATCAACCCCTGAGATGCCGTAGGAAGAGAGCAGAACGTAGGAGTAGGGGAGAAGTCCGGTAAATCTGGACGACCAGAGCTCGATTCCAAAAACCTTCAGGAGTATGGGTGAGAGTCTCGCGACCCAGATCAGGGAAATCAAGATCAGGAGTTCATTGGCGTAAGGATCCCTCCTTCTGGCCCACCTCAACAGCCCAATTCCAACAAAAGGGAGGAGATAAAGGGAGGGAACCAAACTCCGGATCTTTTTCTCGGGCGTATCAGTTTCCCAGAACCTGTATATGTCCTCTATCCGGGGCGGATTCTGGGCATGGAGCCCTGCGTTGAGGACGAACGGCAGGAAAACAAGGTGGGCAACGATGAAGAGGACTAAATACCCTTTATCGCGTTTGATCAAAAACATAACCAGAGGAAGGCCCGCCAGAGGAAGAACGAACGCGTAGTGCGTCCAGAAAGCCAACCCCATCACGAGACCCGACAGCCAGTACCTCGACCGCGCGAGGAGCAGGAACGATAGGAGGCCGAGCAGGGGGGCGAGTTCCTTCGGGTTTGGGTAGATATGGGCGGTTAGGAGCACGAAGGAAAGGGCCATCGCCCCGATTCCAGCCAGCTCCCCCCATAGAACTCTGGCCACGTAGAAAACAACGAGAAACATGGAGAGCGTGAGGATTGCCTGAAGGAGTATCATGCTCTCCTCCACCGGGATTCCTAGGATCCGTGAGATCCCGGCCACCGTTAAGTGGTACAGGAAGGGGTACCAGTTCGGGGGAACGTTGTAGGTCTGGTCGAGGAGGGGATTTCGTCCAAGGAGGATTCCCCTCGAGATCGCGGTATGGACGAGGGTGTCTCCTCCTATGATATAACCCGGAGGGGTCTTTCTCGTTAAAAAGTACGGGAAGGTTACAATAACGGCCAAGCCGAGGAGATAGAGGGGCGCTACCTTTAATGTCCCTGCCTTCAGACCCGTGGAGCCTCCGGTCTCATGTGTCATCATATAACTACCGGAGGCGTCGAGGTATTAAAACCTGACCCCGACCATGCAAAAACTTCTAAACCTCACTCCAGATCCCAACGAGCTCAGGAATCGCAATACTATGAAGGTAACTTAGAATTAAATCTAAATCAATCCCTCCTTAGAAATTGTGAATCAACACACCCACACTGTGCCTATTAGCACCCTACACGTGATAATTAGCACACTTGATACCCCTTCATTAGTTGCTTGTCACCCGGAGACATCTCTCGCCGTGACATTCAAATACGAGGCACAGTTACACCAATGAGAATTTAATTGCGTAGATTTCATGGTAATAGAAAACTTTAAATACTTGCCGGTTTAGTAAATAAAGAAATTGGTATTATCTCCAAGGAAAAGCTTTACGAATTAGAAAAGAAGATTGGATACCCGGCCCTAAAGCACTTGAGGGCATGTAGTATGGATGAAAAGTGGGGGAGAGGGTGCATTAGATCTTAAAGGAAGTTTGACTAAAGCGCTGATGAACTTTCCAAGGTTGGAAAATTCAGAACCCCTTTAATTAAGACCCTCTAAGAAGGTGGTATGGATGGGTGTATTAAAAAAGATTGGAAAGGCTTTGATAGCCGTTGTTATTGTAAGTGTGTTAGTAGTCAGTTTTAGTGTATGTATTGGAGCGGGGACGACTACAAAAACAGTGACTACTACGACATCAACTACAACAGAATATCAAGTTACTAGTTATACTCCAATAGCTAAGGATGGTGCAGTATATCTTAAAGTGACTGTAAAAGGGGAACCCAGAAGCTTGGAGCTCTTGCTTTCCAACCCCGAGGGGAATACTGTTGGTAAAGACTTTATACCCGAAGAAGATCTAGTGGATGGTGTTGAAAGCGTAGAACTTCAAATGGCCGATTATGGAACAACGCCGGAAGCTGGGACATACACACTTTATATCTTTGATTTTATTACTGACGAGTTCATATATTCTAAGAATATAACGTTTGAAGGAGGGGCTAAGATAAGCATTAAGAACGCAGACTTTGAAACAACCTACTTTTTTTGGTAGTGTTGCAATAACAGTCAAGCTTGTGGTAACAAATGATGGAGATTTGCCGGCGATCATCGACGGAGGACTGGTAACAATCGGGAATAGCTCAGAGGAACTTCTATTCTTTTCCGAAGAGATATTACCAAATGATAGCAAAGAACTGACTGATACAATTTATATAGATAAATTAAGCAGGGGCGAACATCCAGTCACAGTAAAGTTATATTCTGGACAAAAGGAACTCGCAGAATATAACACAACGGTAACGGTGGGGTGAGCAGGAGTAGGTGAAGGCATAACAGGAGAAAGCAATCGATTGTTACTAGCACCGGTCTATTTTTTAGCATTCTCTTCTTTTTTCAGTCTTCCAGTTGCTTTGATCTTTGAAATAATGGGGTGGATTAGAAGAAGAAAGGGATAAGTTGAATGGAGGGGTAGGTTATGACCAAAACCGATTTTGGAGATTTTATGATTAAGTCCTTTCTTCGGGGTGGACGCACCTTTATCCTACTCATGTGAGTTCTCAATGCCGTT
Source organism: Thermococcus sp. P6 (assembly GCF_002214525.1). Lineage (NCBI taxonomy): Archaea > Methanobacteriati > Methanobacteriota > Thermococci > Thermococcales > Thermococcaceae > Thermococcus > Thermococcus sp. P6. Next base: position 916,946 of record NZ_CP015104.1, on the reverse strand, counting down.
CACTTTGAAGGTTCTACCCAGTGTGGACAGACATACACCTCTTCCTTAGCAGTATCATCCTGCTTGTCCTTTACTTATATAATTCCTGCCACAACCTACACGAACTTAACAACTTCTTCAACTCCCTTCCTCCTCTTTCTGGGACTCTCATTCCTCAGGGGATAACCGGCTGTTATCAATCCCACGAGATACCACTCCTCCCCCAGCCCCGCCATATTTCTAATCTCCTTTTCAATTCCCTCAAAATTTGCCACACCCATGTAGCACGTTCCCAATCCAAGCTCCACGGCTTTGAGCATCATGTTCTGGATGGCCATAGCAGCGCTTTCAACGCTCCAGATAAATTCTAAAAAATCGAATTTCTCTCCTTTCAGGAACCTAACTTCCCTGTTTATGAAGACACCGATGTAAAGTGGAGCCCTATACATTTTCTCCTCATATATACGTTTCTTTAACTTCTCAATTTTCTCCATGCTCAGACCAAAATTTTGATAGTACTCAACCATGCCCCTTGCCATCAGTTCGTGTATCTTCTCCCTCGCTTCGCTGCTCTTGAATATGACGAAAAGCCAGTTTTCCAGAGCACTGGCGGTTGGAGCCCTTATGGCTGCCTCTATCAGCTCCCTGATCTTCTCCTCTTCCACTTCCCGCTCTTGGTAATACCTCACAGATGTTCGCGTGAAAAGTGCATCCCCCAGTTCCATAGGCATCACAATTGAATCTCGCCTCTTCCCCTGATTAAGATTTCTAAAACCAAAGGTTGCCTGTGGGGGTTATTTCCGTTGAGTGTTTACCATCATTCTATGGAAAACTTAGTATACCCTCAATGCGAAAGAATGTCGGTGGGAAAATGCACGGATGGAGGGAAATTCTTTTAATTTTTGCCGTATATAGTACTGAGGTGAGAATGTGAAAAAAGAGGAAGTTGTTGAGCGCTACTCGAAGGTTTTTCCCAGAGCGGCCCGCGTCACCTATGCCTCCATAGTTGGTGTCAGAGCAAAAAACGCCAAGGTCTGGGATATAGAGGGGAGGGAGTACATAGATTTTTTAGCCGATGCAGCCGTTCAGAACGTGGGACACAACAACGAGAGGGTTGTGGAGGCGATAAAGGAGCAGGCAGAGAGATTGATCCACTTCACCTTCATCTATGGATTTCCAGTTGAGCCACTTCTCCTTGGGGAAAAGCTCAGGGAAATCTCCCCCATAGAGAACGCCAAGATTAGTCTGGGTTTGAGCGGAAGCGATGCAAACGATGGTGCAATAAAGTTTGCACGCGCTTACACAAAAAGAAGGACAATTTTAAGTTATTTGAAGAGCTATTATGGGACAACTTACGGTGCCATGAGCGTTACAGGGCTCGATTTTGAAGTCCGTTCCGTAGTGGGAGAGCTGAGCGATGTACATTACATACCCTACCCCGATTGCTATCGCTGTCCCTTTGGGAAGGAACCGGGAAAATGCCACTTTGAGTGTCTGGAGTTCTTAAAAAGTAAGTTCGAGGGAGAGGTCTACGCCGATGGCGTTGCCGTCCTGTTTGCAGAGCCGGTACAGGGCGATGCGGGTATGATAGTTCCCCCCGAAGGTTACTTTAAGGGATTGAAGCGCATTCTGGACGAACACGGCATTCTGCTGGCCGTCGATGAGGTTCAGAGCGGACTTGGGAGAACGGGTAAATGGTTCGCGATAGAGCACTTCGGCGTTGAGCCGGACATAATAACCCTCGCAAAGCCCCTTGGCGGCGGACTGCCCATAAGCGCCATAATAGGACGCGAGGAGATAATGGACTCCCTGCCGGCGCTGGGGCATGCCTTCACCCTGAGCGGCAACCCCGTGGCCAGCAGGGCGGCCCTTGCGGTTATAGAGGAGATCGAGGAGAAAAACCTGCTAAGAAGGGCGGAGAAGCTGGGAAAACAGGCGAAAAAACGGCTGGAGAAGATGAAAGAGGAGCACGAGCTCATAGGGGACGTCCGCGGTCTCGGTCTCATGATAGGGGTCGATCTGGTGAAGGACAGGGAGAGCAAAGAGAGGGCATTTAAAGAAGCCAAAAAAGTGGTCTGGAGGGCTTATGAGCTCGGATTGATCCTTGCATTCCTGCACGGAAATGTTTTGAGGATAGAACCTCCTCTAACGATTGAAGAAGAGGTCCTGGAGGAGGGTTTGAACAGGCTTGAAAACGCAATAAGGGATGTAGAGGAAGGAAGGGTTGGTGACGAAGTCCTAAAGCATGTTCAGGGCTGGTAGATCCTATGTTCTTCTTTTTTGGTGATTAGGGGCATCAAAATAAGAAGCCTCAATGGGAGCGATTCATTTGCCGGCCATCATCCCCCAGACCATGCAAAAACTTTTAAGCCTCACCCCAAGCCCCAACCGATGACCATGAAGACCCTCGCCGATGTTTTCAGGGAAACTCTGAAGGAGAAAGGTATAAGCAGCTTTGGGGTTCTTTCAAAGCGTTTCAGGGGGTCGAAGAACCCGCTTCAGGAAGTTGCACTGGAGATCATCAACGGCAAGGGGGCCATATTCCGCCTCCCCGAGAAGACCGCCCACGCTTGGGACCTTAAAGGCAACCGGGTGGGGGGGTCATGCTACGCCTACGCCCCGATGTGCATGGGGGAGAAGTTCGAGATGGTTTTATCCCCGGAGGAACTCCGCTCAAAACTCCCCGAATGGCCCTTCTTTATAATAGACCTCTCCCTCTGGGATAGACACACCAGCAGGGAGAAGGGAAAGCTCTGCCTCCAGATAATCCAGAGCTACGGACTCTTAAAGGATCACTTCACGGGGAGGGAGCTGACGGTCGCCCCCGCCGGGGAGGAGTTCAGGAGGATGTTCCGCGGCCCTCTGGACAGGATAACAACCTACGAGGGGCCGGTGGCCGGGTTCCTAAAGGAGAAAGGCATCGGCGAGGTCGTGCTCCTCGACCCATGGGCGGACGAGGTTTTAACAGGTGAGGATTTCGAGGTCGGGGCCTTCGTGGTGGGGGGCATAGTGGACACCTCGGGGAAGAAGAGGGGAACCACCCCGGAAATAGGCCGAGAACTGGAGGGGGCCGGGATAAAGGTCCGCAGACGGAAGATAGTCCTTAAGGGCGACGTCATCGGCGTTCCCGACAGGATAAACAGGATCATAGGGATACTCCTCGGAATGATGGTCGATGGCATGTCGATGGACGAGGCCGTTTACGAGTTTCAGGAGCCGCGGCACGCGCGCTGGCGCCTCAGGAAGGAGCTTCCAAAGAGGGCGATCCGCTACAGGATCAACGGCAAAACCTACAGGGTTGTTGAGAAGGAGCTCTTCGAGAGCTACTCGAACTGGCTCAAGATAAGGTGGGAGGACTTCGTGAAGGTTCTCAGGGAGCTCGACCTGATAGCCCTCGAAAGGAAGAGGATACACCGCCTGAACCGGATATCCGTCCCGAGGGTGATAAAAGGAAAACTCCACCGGGTCATACTCCTGAAGAAGGCCGCGATGCTCTGTTACAACTGTTGAAAGAAAAAAGTCAGAAGAACACGATAACGGCGTCTCCAACGACCGCCGTCTCAACCTCCTCTCCCTCGCTGAAGACCGCCCTCCTGATGACGACGTCTTCCTTTCCGAGCTGAACCTTCTCCCCATCGACCTCGAACTCAACCTTTCCGCTCTCTTTGAGGGCCTTTGCGACCTCTTCGGCGTTCTCCCTGAGGTAAGCCGTTATCCCGGGCACGAGCCTTCCGTACCTCGGTCCCACGGTCCTGAAGTTGGGCTTTATCTCCGTGATGCGCTCCTCGAGTTCGGGCTCGCCCCTCACTATCTCGAGCCTCTCGATGTTCATGGTCCCGGCTACGTCCCTCTCGATGCTCTTCAGGGCATCGTAGCTTTCGGTGGCGTAGATGACCACGTGGTTGAGTCTGGCGTTCAGGGGCAGGCCGTGGCCGTTCTTGTAGCGCCTCATGGCACCGATCACTTCCCGGGCCAGTTCTCCGAGCTTTTCGGCCTCCTCGCTCACCCTATTCGCATCGTACTTCGGCCACTCGAGGAGGTGCACACTTCTAGAGCCAGCGTGCCTCCTGAACATCTCCTGATAGATCTCCTCCGTTATGTGGGGCACAAGCGGAGCAAGAAGGAGCATCACGTTGTAGAGCAGCTCGTAGAGCGCCGCCTTCGCCCTCAGTTTGCTCCCCTCATCGTCCCCGTAGAGGCGGTACTTTATCATCTCTATGTAGTCATCCGCCACCTCGTGCCAGACGAAGTTAATCAGCTCCCTCGTGAGCAGGTTGAAGCGGTAGCGTTCCATCTCCTCCGTGGCGAACCCGATGATGCGGTGGAGCCTGCTCAGGATCCAGCGGTCGAGGGGCTCGAGCTCTTCAGGAGCACTTTCGGGGTCGAAGTCGCTCAGGTGCCTCTCGGCGAAGCGATAGATGTTCCAGACCTTCTGGAGGAAGCGGTAGTTGTAATCGACCGTTTCCCACTTGAAGGGATGATCCTCACCGGGCGGGGCGAGGGCGGTCCAGAGCCTCAGGGCATCGGCCCCGTACTTCGGGATGACCTCGTCTGGAGAAACGACGTTGCCGTAGCTCTTGCTCATCTTCCTGCCGTCCGGACCGGCCACCATTCCGTTGATGAGGACGTTATCCCACGGCTTCTCCCCCGTCAGGATGTAGGTCCTGAAGATGGTGTAGAAGGCCCACGTCCTTATTATGTCCGTTCCCTGAGGCCTCAGGGCGGTGGGGAAGTTGTGCTCAAACCAGCGCTTTGCCTCCCCGTCCCCTTTGAGGGCATCGTGCCACCTCGTTATTATCAACGGAGTTATGCTCGAATCCACCCAGCAGTCGAGGACGTCCTTTACGGGCTCGAGTTCGGCACCGCAGACAGGACACCTTTCCACGGGGGGCTCATCGAAGCGCGGGTCAACGGGTAGGTCCTCCTCTCTCGCCGGAACGACGTGGCCGTTCCTGCAGACCCAGAAGGGAAGCGGTGTCCCGAAGACGCGCTGCCTGCTTATGACCCAGTCCCAGTCCATCGACTCGGCCCAGTCCTTGAGGCGGAGGAACATGTCCTCGGGATACCAGTTTATCTCCCCGGCGACTTTTACAACCTCATCCGTAAAGTCCCTCACCTTTACGAACCACTGGATCTTCGGAAGGAGCTCTATCGGGGCCATGCAGGAGCTCCTCTCCGTGTGCCTCAGAACGCGGTGCTGGATCTTCTTTCTGTCGTAGAGCAGGCCCATCCTCTCGAGGTCCCTGACTATGGCCTTTCTCGCCTCCTCAGTTTTCAGGCCGCTGTAGGGCCCGGCGTTCTCGTTCATCGTCCCGTCTTCGTTGATGGCTATGATGACGGGCAGACCGTAACGCTTCTGCCAGACGACGTCCTGCTCGTCGCCGTAGGTACAGTTGTAAACCGCACCCGTCCCGAACTCGGGATCCACGTCTTCATCCGCAAGAACGGGCACTTCCCTCTCGAATATCGGCAGCTTCACCCTCTTGCCGACCACGTCTTTATACCTCTCGTCCTCCGGGTGGACGAAAACAGCTACACAGGCCGGCATGAGCTCGGGTCTCGTCGTGGCTATGGGAACGTGTCCAGAACCGTCGGCAAGGGGGAGTTTGATGTAGTAGAGGTAACCCTCCTCCTCGACGTAACCGACCTCGGCCTTGGCGAGGCTCGTCCTGCACCGCGGGCACCAGTAAACGGGGTGCTTGTCGCGGTAGAGCATGCCCCTGCGGTAGAACTCGAGGAGCGACTTCTGAACCGCGGCCTTGTAATAGTCATCCATCGTGTGATACTCCAGATCCCAGTCCGCGGAGTAGCCTATCCTTATGAACTGGTTTCTCATGGCCTCGATGGCCTGATGGGTCCACTCGACGCACTTCCTGAGGAACTTCTCGGGCTCGTCCTTGCTGATTCCAAACTCCTTCTCCACCTTAAGCTCCGTCGGAAGGCCGTGGTTGTCGAATCCCTGCGGGAAGAGGACGTTATAGCCCCTCATCCTCTTGTACCTGGCCACTATGTCTATCCACGTGTGGCTAAGGACGTGGCCAAGGTGAAGGGTTCCGCTCGTGAACGGCGGGGGCGTGTCTATGGCGTAGCTCGGCCTCTTCTCATCCAGCTCGTAGCGGTATACCTTCTCCTCCAGCCAGAACTTTTGCCACTTGGTCTCGATCTTCTCCGGCTCGTAGGTCTTTGGAAGCATGGCTATCACCTTTAAGATGGGCTACAATCGGGAAGGGCTTTTAAAAACCTTGGCAGAACTAACCGGGGAACACCGGGGATGAACTCAGACCTCAAAACCGGGGTCACGGTGGACGATAGGCACCACCGGGGTATGAAAACGCCCGGTGACTTAAAAAGTTTGGGGTCACTGAAAGCCCAGCTCCCTGAAGGCCTCGATGAGCCTCTCGTTCTCTTCCCTCTTCCTCACGGAAAAACGGACGAAGCCGGGCAACCCGAAGCTCCCGCAGTCCCTCACGAGGATGCCCCTTCTTTTCATGGCCTCAACGAACCTTTCCGAGTTTCCGACCCATTTGACGAAGAAGTTGGCGTCGCTCTTCACACCCAGGGCTTTTTCAAGCCTGCTCTTTTCCCGCCATAGGAGCGGCATCGTTCTTCTGAGGTGCTCGAAGCCGTCCTCGAGGAGGAACTCGAGGAAGGCAACCCCCGTGGAGCCTATGCCCCACGGCATCCTTACGCTTCTGAAGGCCTCCCTGAAGCCCACGACGTAGCCGACCCTTATCCCGGGAAGGCCGTAGCTCTTGGTGAAGGTCCTGAGTTTTATCAGGTTCTCCCCCTCCGGGCTTTCCGGCCTTTGAACGAAGTCTATGAAGGCCTCGTCAAGAACCAAAAGGGCGTTTTTATCCTCAACGGCATCGAGGAGTGGTTTAAGGTCTTTGAGGCGGTAGAACCTCCCGTCGGGATTGTTCGGGTTGCAGAAGAAGACCACAGAGTGGCCATCAACGAGCCCCGCCAGTTCCCCGGGATCGTTGGGCCCTTTCACGACCTCTACCCCGAAGATCCTCGCGATCCTCTCGTACTCGCCGTAAGTGTGGCGGGGAATTACCGCCCTCCTGAAGTTCCCGCGGGCAAAGGAAAGGATTCCAAGGAGGTAGAGGGCCTCAGTTATGCCCGCCGTTACCGTTAGGGGCTCTCCTATAAGTCCCTCGAGTTCATCCTCGAGGCGCTCGTGGTAGGTATAGCGGTCGCTGAGCGTTTTGGCCCGTTCGAACATCCCGTCGAGCCACTCCGGCCTGTAGGGGTTCAGAGAGGCGGAGAAGTCGAGCAGGCCCTCTTCCCTCGCGCCACCGTGGTAGGTGGAGAACTTCACGGGCTCAAGCATGGAAACACCCCCGTTGCGATCGTTAAAGCGACGGCAATTATCCATTCGGCAACCACAAGCCGGTAAACCCTCAAAGCCCGCCTTATATCTTCATCGTCCGGCTCCCTTCCCGGAAAGGTGTAAACGCCCGGCTTCTCGAGCATAACGCCCAGAACCGCGCTCATGGCAGCAATGGGCTTGTCCGAGTTTATCTTAAACCGGGCAAGGCGGTGGTATTTGATGACCCTTCGTCCCCCGAGGGGCACGTAGAGGAGAACCGTCAGCCGGGCGGGGATGAAGTTCAGAAGGTCGTCCAGCCTCGCGGAGAACTTTCCAAAGTACTCGTAGCGCTCGTTTCTGTAGCCGAGCATGGCATCGAGCGTGTTAACCGCGCGGTAAACCACGGCCCCGGGGAGGCCGAAGAGGAGGAAGTAGAAGAGCGGTGCAACCACGGAATCGTTGAGGTTCTCGGCGAGGCTCTCTATGGCCGCAGAGTTGAGGTGAACCCAGTCAAGATTTGAGGTGTCCCTGCTCACTATCATGGAAACCGCCCTCCTCTTCTCCTCGAGGTTCTCCGTTACGGTTCTCGAGACGTGCTCGTGGAGGCTCCTTAGGGCAAAGGAACTCTTGAGGAGGTAAACCGCGAGGAGGTAGTTGAGTGGAGAGGGAACGTACGCCGGGAGGAAGGAGAGGAAAAAGGCGAAGGTTACAACCGAGATCGCCACGAGCGTCCCGGCGAGGAAATCGATTAAGGGGCCCCTCCTTCCATAGCGGGAGTCGAAAAATCCCGCCAGTTTCCCGAACCACACCACCGGATGGAGCGGAGAAGGTGGCTCCCCGAGGAGAAGGTCCCAGAGCAGTGCGGGGATGAAAATCGCTAAGGCCTCCATTCACCAAAGGCCTCCTTAACAGGTGAGTAATCATCGAGGATGGCCTCTTCCGGCCCCCTGATTCCCCTCCGCACGTACCATGCGGGATGTTTGAGGTAGGTGAAATCGAAGCCGAGCCTTTTCAGGGCCTTTTCCGCGGTTCTTCCTATGGCGAAAATCGACCCGGGTTCCACCGCTTCAAGCTCCCTCCTCAGGAGTTCGAGCTCGCCCTCACCGAAGCCCCTCAGCCTGTTCTCCGGGGGGTTGCACTTCACCACGTTGGTCAGGTAGACGAAATCGGGGTTAACCCCGAGGGAGAACAGGGTTTTCCTGAGGAGGTCGCCGGAGGCGTCCCCGTAGAAGGGTATCCCCGTCCTTCCGCAGCCCTTCCTCCCCGGGGCCTCGCCCACGAGGACAATTCCGGAACCCGGCCGGCCGCTGGAGAAGGGCAGCCCCCTGAACCTGCCTATCCGGAGCTGATACCTGTAGTACTCCTCCCGGCAGAAGGATACCGGCTCCCTGAGGAGTTCCAGATAGAGGTCCTTTAGATTTTCGGCGGTTCTTCTATCCCGGTCGTTGATGACCAGAAAGCGTTCCTCAGGGTTGTATATCGTTCTCGCGTAGGTTCCGTAGGTCTTCTCGTCCAGCGCCAGAAGGTCCCTCCAGTCGCGGAGAAGGAACGGCATGACCCTGAGGTTGCCGGGGTTCAAATACACCTCTCCCATCCTTTTGAGCTTTTTGAACTCGAGGAGCATAATGGATAAAAAGTCCACCCCCTTTATATGTCTGGTGGTTAAATGGTATCGGGTGAGGGTTCAAAGGGGGTCGCCTTCTTCTCGGGAGGCAAGGACGGGCTTTACGCAACCCATCTAGCCGAAAAGAAAGGAATAGCTGTTCCTTACCTCCTCGTCCTCAAGACAACCATCGGCCTCTCGCCACACTACGAGAACCTGAGCGAACTTAAAAAGCTCGCCGGGGCGATGGGAAAGAAACTCCTCGTTTTTGACATGAGGAAGGGGAGCGAGGCTCTGGCGGATTTCATGGCTTCCCTCGGTGTGGATTACCTGATAGCGGGCGATGTACTGCTCGAGGACCACCTCGAGTGGGTCAAAACGCTGGCCGAAGGGGCTGGCTTAAAAGTCCTTGAACCGCTCTGGGGCAGGGACACCCTCGAGCTCGCGGGGGAGATGCTCGATGGGGGGTTTGAATACGCCATAATCGCCGTCAGGAAGGGGAAACTTTCCGGGAGATGGCTCGGCTACACCTTCCGCTCCGCCGAGGATCTGGAACGCTTTCTCGAGGCCAACCCTAAGATAGATCCGGTCGGGGAGTTCGGCGAGTTCCACACGGTCGTTCTGAGGTGTCCGCTCTTCGAGGGAAGCTTTGGGCTGAGGCCCCTGAAGGTGGAGGAAAGCGAGAGGTACACGTGGCTGAGGTTCGGGCTGGTGAGACGATGACCGCGGAAATCCTGAGGAAGCTTGAATCCATGGGAATAACCCTCGAGGGGATGATAGGCACTGCTTTAGAGCTCTACACGGGCGAAAACGCAGATAAGTTTAGGGAACCGCTGAGGGAGACGATGCTCCGCTACCTCGAGGATATAAACGTCCGTTCCCTCCTTGCGGCGGCGCTGCTCCTCGAGGAGAACTTTCACGTCGAGGGCGACCCCGTGATTCTTGTGGCTGACGAGCTCATAGGGATAGACATAGCGGAGTACATAGGCGGGAAGATGGCGCTCTTCAACTTCTTCAACTACGACACCAAAAAGCCGGGTATTCTGGCCGATCTACCGCCCTTTCTGGACGATGCCATCGGCGGCTTCATAGCCGGGTGCATGACGAGGCTCTTCGAAGGTGGCGACGAATGAGGGACCTTATCCCCTTCTTCACGAGGATACCCATCTCCGGAAACTTCGAAAGGATCCAGGAAGAACTCTGGGCCCTTCCGCTGCTCGCCATCGTAACATCGGCGCTCCCGACGGTGGTGCTCTACCTGAGGATCCCGCCGGAAAGCCTCTTCGCGGTTCTCGGACTCTACCTGACGATCGGTCTGCTGCACCTCGACGGCTTAGCCGACTGGGCCGATGGAATAATGGCCAAAGGCGACCGGGAGAGGAAGTTAAGGGCCATGAAGGACCTGAACACCGGGATAGCGGGTATCTTCGCCGTGGTGATGGTCCTGCTCCTGCAGGTTTACTCCCTTCCATTGATCCCCTTCTACGGCCTCTATCTGGCCGAGTTGAACTCCAAGTTCGCCATGCTTCTCGCCCTTGCAACGAAGAGGCCCCTCGGGGAAGGGCTGGGGGCGTATTTCATGGAAGGGATGGAGAAAAAGCGGCTCGTTCTTGGAATAATTCTCTACGCCCTTCTGTTCCTTCCGCTTGTCCTTTACGAGCCCCGCTCCATGGCCTCGCTCGCGGGCCTTTTGGCCGGTGGTTACGTCATAAGGCTGTCCCTCAAAAACTTCGGAGGTCTGAACGGGGACTGCATCGGGGCCGTGGCGGAGGTATCACGGACCGGAGCGTTGATGGGGATGGCCCTTGCGTGGGCTTACCTATGATAGTCTTGAAAGTTCTGGGCCCTCTGGTTGTCAGGCATCCGTATCTTCCCCATTCGTATTGAAGCTCCAGTTATCCATCGAAAGACCCTGAAGTGGTTCTGCTTGGCGGTCCATGTACATTCAATGTTCAGGTTGTCGTATCTAATTCGGTAGACCGAAAGCTTTATATACTCAAAACAACCGTGACAGATATGACATTCCAAACAGAAGGTGCGAACAATGATGAACGGAATGCCTCTGGCATCTCTAACGCATAGGAAAAAAGGTGTGGTAGTTGGTTTTAGAAGGTGAGGAAGATGTTTAAGAAAATATTATATCCGACAGATTTTTCCGAGGATGCGGAAAAGGCGCTGGAATACGTAAAAAAATTGAAGGAAGCGGGAACCGAAGAGGTTGTGATACTCCATGTCATAGACCTTGTCTATCTGGAAGCCTATGAAGATGTTTATTCACTTGAGGGTATGGATACGGAGCAAATAATGGAAAAAATAAAGGATGAAACAATGAAGAAACTGAAAGGGATAGAAGAAAACCTCCGTTCTCATGGACTGAAAACAAAGCTCTCAGTAAGGATGGGAAAGCCCTGTGCGGAGATAGTGAAGGCGGCAGAAGAGGAAAATGTCTCCCTCATAGTCCTTGGTTCCACAGGCAAAGGGACCGTCTCGGAAGTAGTTGAACGCTTGCTTGGTTCAACCGTTGAAAATGTGGTAGCTCATGCCAAAACGCCGGTTTTAGTGGTGAGGTGATAAGGATGAGTCGCTTAGTGAAGTTAAAGGACCATCTGGATAGATTCCTGATCCTGTACGTTACCATTGCCATGATAGTCGGGTTCGTTACAGGAAGGCACATCAATCCAGAAGAGTACTCCAGTACGTTCAAGACATTGAACATGATCGTGGTCATCAGTATGATTTATCCGATGATGATCACTCTTAATATTGAAGCCACTGGGAGAGGCCGCAAAATCTGGAAAGCAGATATTGATAGCTCTGATAATAGGCCTCGTCTTTGCCCCGCTGCTAATCTTTGGCCTGAATTTGCTATTCCATATAAATCCAACCCTATCCCTCGGTCTCACCCTCGCCATGGTCGTCCCATGTTCGTCAATGGCGATCGCTTACACGGGTCTATCCGACGGCAACCTGGAACTGGCTACCATTGTTGTTGCCCTGAGTTTCACACTCGCAATCGTAACGGTTCCGGGCTGGCTAAAAGTGTTCGCAAGTAGCTATCATCTTACCATTTCCGCATGGCTTTTGATAAAGACAATAATCATCGTCGTGTTTATACCCTTGTTCTTTGGCTATCTCACAAGAGTTGCTCTCTTGAGAAAGATGGGAGTTGAGGGCTTTGAAAAGATAAGGCCCCTGTTCCCTTCCATATCGATACTGGGTATGTTCGCAATAGTGACCCTTATATTCTATGGAAAAGGCAAAGCTCGTGGCCGCCAAGCCAGGTGCGGTGGGAATTGCAATGGTACCTCTGGCATTATACTATGCCATCACACTTTTGTTTTTGACGTTCTTTGATAAGAAAATAGGGCTAAGTTACGAGGACCATATGAGTATAGTTTTCACGTCCGTTGGGAAAAACGAAGGAACGGCAATGGCAATCGCCATGACTGCAGGAACGGGGTTAATGGCAATTCCCCCTGCAATAACACCAATACTGCAAATACCCTTCCTCGTTGGCTACCTAAAACTTGCACGGAAAATAAAAGAGTGGTGGAAGGAATAGAGACGAGAACCGAATGTTTTTCCAATTTAACTCTTCGTTTACTCTTTTTCAAAGGGGTCTGATGAGAGAAGGTAGGGATTGGTAGGGGGATAAGTTCTGCCGCAGGGGATATAATAATGGTGGACAAAGGAAGATGGGAGGGATGCCTGACCTAAGAACACGCCCGATTCTGTAGCAAGGGCTGCTTTAACCCCCGGCATGGAAAATAATTAAATACAGTTTTCACAATTAATTGTTAACAACGATATTTGAATCATCGAATGCGGTGAGAAGAAATGGTGACGAGGAGGGTTGAAGAATATGTAGAGACGATTTATGAAGTGGTTGAGAAGAAAGGTTACGCCAGAGTAAAGGACGTTTCACAGCTCCTTGGCGTGGGGGCCTCCACGGTCTCGGAAATGTTCAGGAAACTAAGTGAGGAAGGGTATGTAAACTATGAAAAATACGGAGGGGTGACGCTCACAGAAAAGGGAAAGAAACTGGCGATCGAACTATCGAAAAAACATAAAGCACTGCGAGAATTCCTCATCATACTCGGCATTGACGAGGAAATCGCTGACAGAGAGGCATGCATAATTGAGCACGCGGTGAGCCGCGAAGTTACAGACAGGATTGCAAAGTTTGTCAAGTTCATGAAAACCCGCAAGGATCCATTATGCCTAAAAAAATTTAAAGAGTACTATGAAACGGGCAAACTACCGGAATGCCCTAAACGTAAATCAGAATAAACCGGTTCAGGGGTCTCCCATGATAGTCATAATGGCCGGCGGGCGGTCGAGCAGGATGGGGACCGAAAAACCCGTCCTGAAAGTTGGCAAAGTTCCGATGCTCCTGAGGGTTTACGGGGAAGCCGAAAAGGTGGACGATAGCGTAGTTGCCCTCTCGAGGAACACCCCTAAGACGAGGGGGCTGTGTCTCAGCGAGGGGCTTCCCTTCCTGGAAACGCCCGGGAGGGGCTACGTCGAGGACATCGCCTACATCCTCCGCGAGCTCGGACCGTTCCTCAGCGTCTCGGCGGACCTGCCCTTCGTAAAGGGGAGCGATTTTCAGGCCCTGAAGGGGGCCTTCGATGGAAGGACGAGCCTGACCGGGGTTCTTCCTCTTAGTATAATTCCGAAGGACCTGAAACCCCTCACCTACAGGGGTTACGCCATAACCGGTTTGAACGTCGTTGGGACCGAAGGGGAGAGGTTCTTTGAGCTGAGCAACCCCCTTCTGGCCCTGAACGTCAACACCCCAAAAGACCTCGAACTCGCCCGGAGGATAGCCGGACTGGTGGGCTAAGACGCCCCAGAGGAGCCTGAAAGCCCCGGGAATTACCTCTGAAGGCCCTCTTCTATGATCCTATCCACATCGAGGTGTCTTTCCACCACCCGGGAAAACCTTTCTATCTCCTCCTCGATGCTCCATTCCCCGATGGAAACCGGCTCCAGGCCCTTCTCCCTCCTGAGGAAGTTGAGGAACCTTTCGGTGAATTCGAGGTTATGGAAGATCCCGTGGAGGTAGGTCCCGAAGGCCCTCTCGCCGATCGCCCCCTCCGGCTCAAAGGTCTTCTTCCCGTTGACGGACCTTATAAAGGAGAAGGGTCTCCTTGAGAAGCTCCTCCCAAAGCGTATCTCGTAGCCCTCAACGGCCATCCCCCCGGCAGGTTCCCACAGGACCTCGGCTGTTAGATGGTTCGTCCTTTTGGTTTCCTCGAAGACCGTTCTGGCCGGTAGCAGGCCGATGCCCCTCACCCTTCCGCGCTTGGATTCCACTTCATCCCTTATCGTCTCACCGAGCATCTGGAAGCCCCCGCAGATCCCCACCACGAAAGAGCCCTCCCGATGCGCCTCCAGTATGGCCTCCTCAAACCCATTCCGCCTGAGCCAGAGGAGGTCCTCAACGGTGTTCTTGCTCCCGGGGAGGATGATGAGGTCTCCCCCGAGCTCCCCGGGGTCGGTGACGTAGTCAACGCCGTTGGCCCATTGGAGGGGCTCGAAGTCGGTGAAGTTGCTTATGTGGGGGAGCTTTACGATCTGTATGTGGAGCTCGCCCTTCACCTTTGGGAACTCCGATAGGGAATCCTCCTCCGGGAGGCGGTGTTCGACGTACGGAATAACCCCGAGGGTCGGCTTCCCGTATCTCTCCTCGAGGTAGTCGAAGCCCGGCTTCAGGAGGGAAGCGTCCCCGCGGAACCTGTTGAAGACGAAGCCCATGAGGGAATCCCTTTCCTCTGGTCTTAGGAGTTCCATCGTGCCCACGATGCTCGCGAAGCTCCCTCCCCGGTCTATGTCCGTGACGAGGATTCCCCGGGCGCTGGCGTGGAGCATTACGCGGGTGTTCGCTATGTCGTAGTCCCTGAGGTTTATCTCCACGGGACTGCCGGCGCCCTCGATCAGGACCACATCGTGCTCCTCCTTGAGGCGATCGAGAACCTCCATGGCCTTCCCGAAGAGCTCCTCCTTGCGTGAGAGCATGTAATCGCGCGCTGAGGCGCTGCCGATGGGCTTTCCCATGAAGACGACCTGACTCCTCATTCCCCCTTCCGGCTTCAGGAGAATCGGGTTGAACCTCACGCTCGGCTTCTTCCGGCAGGCCAGCGCCTGAAGGTACTGGGCGCGGCTTATCTCGCCCCCCTCGATGCTCGGGGCGGAGTTGAGGCTCATGTTCTGGCTCTTGAAGGGAACCACATCGTAGCCCCTGTTAGAGAGTATCCGGCACAGGGCCGTTACGAGGAGGGATTTGCCGGCTCCGGAGGAAGTTCCCAGAACCATAAGGGCCTTTCCCACTTCACCCACCGGAGAAAGTCGGGGAAAGAGTATATAAACCCTTGGATAAAACGTCCATCGGTGATAACATGGACAGCCTCTTCCTTCTCGTCATCGGAAACACCGAAGTAAGCACCGTCCCCGGAATAAGCGTTGCCGGGGCCACGCCGGAACTTACGAAGCTCACTCCAGTGGCTGATGCGGAGTATCTCTTCCACGAGAAGCCCCTGACGATCGATGAGATCCCCGTAACCCCGGAGGGGCACCCGACCCCGGCGATAATCACCAAGGCCGCGAGGGAACTCTCCAGCTTCCCCCTTCTGGTGGTGAGGGGTGGGACCTACTTAGCTCCCAGCGTTCCGCACGTGCACATCAGCGACGCCGTTGGAAGGGACTTCAGGAGGGAACCGGCCCTGCCGGAGTTCGGGGAGATAATCGAGAGGGCGAAGCTCCTCGGGAGGGAACTCGAAAGGCTACCCGTTGAGGAGCTTGTAATAGGGGAGTCCACCCCGGGGGGGACGACGACCGCTCAGGCCCTTCTCCGGGCCCTCGGCTACGGGGCGAGAACCTCCTCGGCCTCTCCAAACAACCCGCAGGAGCTCAAGGAGAGGGTCATCAGCGAGGCCTTCGCAAGGCTTGGGATAAAGGCCGGGGACCTTAAGGACAACCCGCTCGAAGCCCTGAGGCAGTTCGGGGATCCGATGATGGCCACCGTTCTCGGCCTGTCCCTCGGCTTCAGGAGAAACGTGACCCTTGCCGGTGGAACCCAGATGCTGGCCATCGCGGCGCTCCTCAAAGCCCTCGGTGAGGGCCTGAGCAGGTTCATGATAGCGACGACGAAATGGGTTGTGATGGACAGAAGCGCCACCTTCATCGAAACGGCGAAGGAGATAGGGATAATCACCTACGCGGCCGATCTGGACTTTTCAGGGAGCAGGTTCAAGGGCCTGAGGGACTACGAGAGGGGCTACGTCAAGGAGGGCGTGGGAGCCGGAGGGGCGACGTGGCTCGCCGTGAAATCGGGCTTTTCGCCGAAGGAGGTCTCGAAGAAGGTCGAAGAGCTCTACGAAAGGCTCATGAAGCTCAAGGGAACCTCAGGATAGTTTATCTCCCACTCCTCTTTTCCTCCCACTTCCGAAGGCTCTCCTCGAGTGCCCTCCTGACGGCCCTTCCGATATTAACCCCCAGAGGGGTGGCCGTTCCGGCCCATTCCTTCTCCCCCTCGAAGCTGAAAACCCCGATACCGTCGCTCGTTGTTCCGGTGGCGTTGTAGCCGAGTTTTAGAAGGGTGTAGGTCTTTGCCTCGGTTGCCGTCATTATGGCGTTGGCCATCGCACCGACGGTCAGACCGTCCTCTATCACTATGGCCATGTTTATAGTTCCGGGCTTCCAAGGGGGAGGTTCCTCGCCGGCTATGGCGGGGTTGGTTATTCCCGCGGTCACGTAGGCGGTAACGCTCCCGCTTCTGGCCGTGGAAAGGATTTCCCTGACCTTGGCCGCCGTCATGAAGCCCACGAAGTTTTCGAGTTTCTGCTCCCTTTCAAAGGCCGCACAGTCCCTCCTGTAGTCTCCGGAGTAGTTTTTGGGAACCATCATGAAGAAGAAGCCGCTGGCTCTGGTTAATCCTCCCCTGTGCGGTGCGTTGCTCAGGGCGAGCATCGGCCGTTCGAAGGGTCTTATGAAGTGCTGGAACTCCATGAGTGCACCTCAACCGGCGGGAATATAACGCTTGCCCCTACTAAAAGGTTATTAAGTTCGCGACCAAGTTCGACCGGTGGTAGTATGGGCGTTGAAGAGCACAGGAGGAAAGCCCCTAAAAAGTTCAGATTCGCGGTTGTAACGGTCAGCGACACTGCGAGCAGGGGCGAAAAGGAGGACACGAGCGGAAAGTTCCTCGTCAGGGAACTTGAAGATGCCGGTCACGAAAGGGTTCTCTACAGGGTTGTTCCAGACGAGAAGATGGAGATAATAGGCGCGGTGGTCGATGCCTTCAGGAAGGGGGCGGACGTTGTGGTTACCTCGGGGGGAACCGGAATAACCACCAGAGACGTTACGGTCGAGAGCCTCAGACCCCTGTTCGATAAGGAACTGGTCGGCTTCGGCGAGGTCTTCAGGCTGCTCAGCTACGAGGAAATCGGAACCGCGGCCATTCTAAGCCGGGCGACCGCTGGAATCGTAAGGAGCTCCGGAAGGGTTATGGCGGTGTTCTGCCTGCCCGGAAGCCTCGGGGCGGCAAAGACCGGGATAAAGATCATACTCAGGGAAGCGGGTCACGTTCTGAAGCACGGGGGGGAGTGAGATGAAGGAGTTCAAACGCTTAATAGCCTACCGCGAGGCCCTAAGTCTTCTGCTCAACGACCTGAAGGAAATCCCCGATGGCGAAGAGGTCGAACTCGAAAAGGCCCTCGGAAGGGTGCTCGCTGAAGACGTGGTTTCCCCCATCGCCAGCCCTCCCTTCGACAGGTCAGCCGTCGACGGCTACGCGGTGAGGGCCGAGGACACGTTTCAGGCGAGGGAGTACAGACCCGTCGAGCTGAGGGTCGTTGACGAGATCACCGCCGGGGAGGAGAGCCGGGAAAGGGTCGAACCCGGAACGGCCGTAAAGCTCACGACGGGCTCCAAAATGCCCGAAGGAGCGAACGCGGTCCTGATGCAGGAGATGGCCGAGCGCGAGGGGAACGTCATACGGGTTCTCAGGCCGGTCGCACCGGGCCAGAACGTGTCCTTCGCCGGGGAGGACGTCGGAAAGGGAGAGACCGTCCTGAGGAAGGGTCAGGTTCTCAGACCTCAGGATCTGGCACTCCTCAAAAATCTGGGCTTTAAGAGGGTGAGGGTGAAGAGAAAGCCCCGCGTCGGGATAATAGTAACCGGCAACGAGCTGGTGGAGGAGTTCGACGAGAAGGCGCTTCAGTCCGGGAAGATCCTCGAGAGCAACTCCATCATGCTGGAAGGCCTCGTGAGGCAGTACTTCGGCGAACCGGTTTTCTACGGCGTTCTTCCGGACGACGAGGGGGCAATAAGAGAAACCCTCGAGAGGGCGAAGCGGGAGAACGACCTCGTTCTTATCACCGGTGGATCGGCTTTCGGGGATACCGACTTTGCCCACCGCTTCATCAGGCTCCTTTTCCACGGAACCACGATAAAACCGGGAAGACCGATGGGCTACGGCGAGAGGGTCTTCGTGATGAGCGGTTACCCAGTGGGCGCCTTCGTCCAGTTCCACCTCTACGTGAAGCACGCCCTTGCAAAGCTCACCGGAGTCAGGGACTACGAGGTCAAGGTACGGGGGAAGCTCGCGGAACGGGTTTCGAGCCAGCTCGGACGCTACGAGTTCGTTAGGGTCCGCTACGAGAACGGCATCGTAAGACCCCTGAAGAAGAGGGGAAGCGGGCTGATAAGTTCCCTGACGGAGAGCAACGCCTACCTCGAGATACCCGAGGACAGCGAGGGCTACCTTGAAGGTGAAACCGTGGAGGTAGTGCTCTACTAAATCGGGAACTATGGCCCGCCCTTAACCCCCGCCCTCATCGGTGCCCTTCGGCGAACTCGGACGGGTTAACCCGGGCGGGCCGTCCTGTACTCGGCCCGGGTTTCCCGCGGTCATCGTGCTCCGTAACGCGGAAGGCCCTCCCGCGGGGACCTCGCTGGGGCCGAGCTGTAGCCCCCACATCGCCCCCCGGTTCATTGTCCCCGGGGTCCTCGCGCGGGGGCATTGATGGATGGGCGGAGGAATATATAAAGGTGTCCCACCACGGAGCGGGTTTTGGGGCTTTTCTTTTCCGCCACTGGATGGCGCAGAGACCATTTGCCTGTCTTGTTAGGATATTCAACGCACAGCACTAAAAACAAGAAAGGAAAGGGCCAATCCCACGGCAAGAGATATCAAAGCGGCCAAAATTAGTTTTGCAAGATCTTTTAAATCCCCAATATAGGTTACGTTCTCAAGCCCCACCAACTTTATGGATAGTGGAGAAACAGCATACGTCAGTAAGATAGCCAGCACAAACGGAAACGCATCGCTCTCGAGAGTTCCACCTTTTAGGAGATAGACCACCATGCCAATCCCAAGTAAAACGTATCCCGTCATGTATGCCCTCTCGGAATACTCCTCTGCACCTGCAATACCCCCAAAGGCGAGTTTTTTTACAGCATACCCCAGAACGAACCAGAAGACAAGCCACAACAACGGTGTAACACTGGAGTATTCAATCGTTGCATAAACGGCAACACCACCAAAAAACAAAAGTATAAACAGCCGAAGGACAATACCCCCCAGTTCTTTCATGCCACATCACCCCCGCTGATGGATACGGTAAGCCACCCCTCCTACACAGCCAACACACGCTAATATAACTTTATCCGGCCTCTATGTAGATCCCAACGGGCACTTTGGTATCACATGCCCCCACGTGGTAGGTGTAACGGCTAACACCCATGTAGATGGACTCAGGAACATTTTCACCCGTACCCGACCATTCTCCATAGTTCTGCATCCCGCCGTAAACCTCGAAGGAAGTTGAAGATGCGTAGTGTATCCCGGCGCTCAATCCCGCGGCCCATGGGGGGACGGCGCCACCGCTCAGAGCCACGGCGAGAGCCCCAACGGGAGCCCCGATGCCAAAATCCACCGAACAGGAGCCGGAAGCGTCCGAGATCAGGCGGAAGAGGGGTTCTGAATCGTTAACTCCGAGTGTCGTTGCGTAGCTCATCTGAGTCCCGCTTAGAAGGGGCTCCATAATTCCCGGATCCGGGAGATCGTCAGCACTCCCTCCTACGATCCTATCCCCTTCGGTTTTTACGCCATTAAAGCCCTCTTGAATCCTCTCATTACCCGTGGGGACGCAGTTTTCAAGACTCGCCGTGCAGTAGTATTCCCTCTGGTGCAGGTGGTAGGGCTTTGCGTAAATGTAGATGTGTCCTCTCTGTTCAGGCCCGAGCAGGAGGCCCTCGGTGAAGTAGAACCTGTTTGAGATGGAGTAGAAGTCATCCCCATAGATGTCAAGGCGCGGGGTCTCTTTTTCCGAAATTTTGTAGCCGTACGCCACGGTAAGCCCAAACCCCGTGATGTAGTCATGTACAATATCGACCCATGCATTAACAATCCCCGAGCGGGAGTGTTTGTTGTTGACGATCAGCACGGGAACCCTTACGTAGTCGGAAGGCACCCACGAGAGGCCCCAGTCGGTCTTCCAGTAATAGAACCGCCCGCTGGAGCCCTGAGTCGAAACGTTTCCGGGAAGATCCCCCTCGCTAAGGTTGAACTTCACGACCTTCTTAAATCCCTTTTCGATCTCCTCCGTGTTGTAGTTGACCACGGCAAAGCCCCTATAAACTTTGCCGGCTTCATGGTCAACAACCCATGTGGATATCACGAAGGCAGAGCCGATCCCCTTCGGATACTCCTTCCTCCACTTTGAGAGCATCCCCCGAAGTTTCCCATCGCTCAGGGGTATTTTAAGGGCGTTCCCGGAATCCCAGAACCTGAGGTAGCCCGGCTTTTTTAGGGTCACATAGACAATTGTTTCGTAAACTTCCTCTGTTGGCATCAGCGCATCCACCTGAACCTGAACCTCAACGTTCCCGGAGATCTCCGTAAGGGGGCGGTTTCTCTCATCGACCAGCACAAACTCGACGCCGGGATTTCGTTGCATATAAGCCAGCACCGGGAGTGAAGCGACAATCACCAACACCCCAAACAATAATCCAATCGATTTCCGGGAAAGTTCCACATTGCAACGCCCAGTAATAAAAATATCAAAAGACCATATAAACCTTACGCTTACGAAGGGCTAAACGAACATGCTCTTCAGCACGTCAGCGCAGCCGCAGTTTCTCTCCTCCGGGATCTTCGGTATCGCCCTCTTGAGAAGCTCCTGAACCTTATAGTTGTTTTCATTCATAACCTTCAGCACTTCCTGGGCATCTACGGGCTTATCGGCCCATACGTCGTAATCAGTAACGGTCGCAATGTTGGCGTAGCACATTCCAAGCTCCCTCGCGAGGTTTATCTCTGGCACGAGGGTCATGCCGATGATGTGGGCGTACTGCCTGAACATGAAGCTCTCGGCCCTCGTCGAGAACCTCGGGCCCTCGATGCAGACGTAGGTACCCTTCTCGTGTACGGGGAAGCCGAGTTCCTTAGCGGTTTCGTAGAATATTCCCCTCAGCTCGGGGCAGAAGGGATCGGCCATCGAAACGTGGGCCACCCTCGGACCGTCATAAAAGGTGTACTCGCGCTTTTTCGTGAAGTCGATGAACTGATCGGTTATAACTATATCTCCGGGCCTGTACTCCTCCCTAAGGGAACCTACGGCGGTTATCCCGATAACGCGCTCGACGCCGAGTTCTTTCAGGGCCCAGATGTTCGCCCTGTAGGGGACCTCGTGGGGCGGGAACTCGTGGTGCTTCCCGTGTCTCGGTATGAAGGCAACCTCAACGCCCTCGACCTCGCCAATCTCCACCGGGGCCGAAGGCCTTCCGTAGGGCGTGTGTATCTTTATCCTCTCTCTGGGCTCGAAGACGCCGTAAACGCCGGAACCTCCTATTATTCCTATCTTTGGCATGGACATCACCGTGTCAAGATAAACCCCGAATTATTTAAGGATTGCCTTTAAGCTGGCAGGCAGGCGATAGCTTCGATTCTTAATCGGCCACAAAGCCGGAAAGTCCCTGAACAGGGAAATAAGCGTCCGGGAGCATCTAATTTTCTTTCAATCCCCGGCGTTTTAATCCCGATCCCCGTGTTTGGGTTCAGCCTTACTGTTTTCAAGGGAGAAACGCCACTCTATGCCATGATATACGAATTTATAACCAGGGATGCCTATGAGGGGATTCCCGGAGAGGGTGCGTACCTGAACGGAAGGAAGATACATGTTAGACCCCTGAATGAAAGACTTATTGCCCTGGATTTATACACGAGAGGAAGGGGAAGTGGAATCTTAACAAAAATCAAGAGAACCCGGCTCTTGGGTGCAGTTGCCGTGGAGCTGGCATACCTGGCGAAGGGGAGCATAGATGGAGTCGTGGACATAAGGAACTATGTCAGGCCAACGGATATAGCGGCTAGCTATAATATGCAAGTGTGAACACTATTACGAGGGTTCTCTCTACGGTAAGATGCCATGAGCCTTCATCCATCACCCATCCAGCAGTAATTTTCCACTCCTGCTTTCCCGTTGTTTCCGGGGACACCGTAAACTCGAATCCCGGCTCTATTTTGATAGTTTTTACTGTTCCATAACTTCCCCAACTGCAAAAGTCATGATTCCATCTTGCCACATCTACACCAAAATCACTGTGATCTGTTATTTCACATATGTAATTGCCCGAGTAACTCCATGAAAGATCTGGACTTACTGAACCCCAACCAAGACTCACCCCCACACTTGCCCCAACATTTGAAATTGAAGTCGGATCGTAATCCCTCAGTTCATAAATATCCGTGTATTTTTTAAGGGAATACGTGTTCTCCAGATAATCATTTTTAAAGTAAGACCATCCCAATTCACGCCCGGATATGATTTGAGTTGTTGCCCGCACTGCCCATAAATCCATATCACTCCAAGGATCATCGGTATAGTACATTAACCTGTGTTCAATGTTCAGTCTACCGAATGGTTTCCATGCATCATAGGAACTCCAGCTTATATAACTATTCGTCACCCAGTTGCCCCCGGTACTTAAGGCTTCAAAAGCGGCAGTCCTTAACATCCCTGGGGTTAAGTTTCCGGCATACCCCTTTATATAAATTCTACACTTTCCGTTCGGAAGTTTTTTCATGAGTTTGTAGGCATAAACCTTGGTTCTAACTAACTTTCCGCGGGAGTCTGAATAATAAAAGTCCACTGAGGGGCAATTCATCTTTAAGAGAGTTCGCCTCATCTGGTAAAGGGCATCCTCTCCAATGGTTACAATGACAAATCCCCTCTTCAATGCTTCACCCAGATCAACCTCATTCTCATTGAGACTTCGGTTTATGATAATAATCCCCTCTTCTCCGGATAATGCTTTGAAGCCATTCAGAGTAGATACCTTATTAAACCCGGCTTTCTGAACAATGGCCGCCACTTCTGGCGATCCAACGTAATATACAGCCGGCGTTGTGTTTGAAGCTCTCATGTTCACTCCTTCCAATGTTGTGCTTGAAGTTCTTATATCCATCACTCCTAAAATTAATAACCCCAATAGCAAACTCAAGAATTTCCTCCACATTGTGGAACCTCCTTGTAGATTATGCATTGATACGTTAAACTTTAATGTTTATAAATTTTTTCATTGGTATGTTGAAATTCAATGTTTATAAATTTTTTGGGTCATAGTAAGTATACTACGGATGAGCAGTAGGATATTTTAGGGCTTTACTGGGCTTGTATAATAATTCAGAAATCGCGTAATAAGAGTTTATCACCGTTTTCTCTTTTACTATCTGTTTCTTTTTGATCTGTTTCTTTTTGTGATCTTCTGGGTCGGCTTATCACGGAAGGGGGTTGAATGGAATACTCCAAGAGCAGCACTTTTCATGCTTTTTGGACTCCTTATCATGATCCTCATAACAATGTATGTGGGAAGGGCTTCCAAAGAAGCGCTAATTAAAAGCAACAATTTTAACCATACGCTGCCGGGATAAGCCTTGGCAGGTTTAATTTCCATATTTCAGAAAAAGGGGGAAATGTCTTCGCGGGATTCAGATTTAGGAGCCAAAAGACCATCGGAGACTTTCTTATTTTGAGGTTATAAGTTCTGCAGCATAATAAATGAAGAATTGCATTGTCATGGAGTAGGTTACAGGTATGAAGTAGTACTTGTAGAAGAGAACCCATGAAACCAGAACCCAGGATAAGTGGTAAAGGAACAAGCATTTGATACTAAGGTCCTTGAGTAAAGCAGAGGCCATTGTCTTTAATGGGCTTAAGTTGCTTCTAAGCAGTATTATGAAAACAAACAGCAGGAACATGGAGGACACCAGATAAAAACCCACCAAGTGACCATTTAAGTAAGGGTACACTTTTAACCACAGTACCAAGAGGCACACCTTTAACCACAGTGCCAAGATTAACAGGACACCGGGAGGAATGACCACCAGCCCCTCAAGGAACTCTTCTTTGGAAGAAGCTTTAGAAAGTTTGTACGTCATTAGTAGTATCATACTAACACCCGCAAACGTATAAGCCCACCAGCCCGAATATGAATTTGCAGTAAAATCAGCCCACCAGTACGGATATGAAATTTCAGTAAAATAGAAGGACATCACCGCGATCACAAGTTCAATGAAAATTGTAAGGTGGAAAAGCAATCGAGTGTCCGGGAGTCTGTTTAAATCCACCACATCACCCCCACAGGCTGATCCCTGAACTGAACTCCTCCCTCAAGTCCACGAACAGCAGGTACATACCGAGCGCCGCTACCAGCGAACCGACCGCCAGACCCCAGTTGTTCTCGTAAACACCGAGCATGAAGAAAGGTCCTAAAATCATCACCAAAAATAGCGGCGTGACACGCCATATTCTCGACTCGCCGTTCGAAGCCAGCCGTCCCTTGCAGAGTCCATAATCGGTTAGTAGAACGAAGGTGTGGAGGGCAGCCAGCATCATCAGGAGATAAATTGCTTTGACGACTCCTATAAAAAAGGCGCTGGCGAATATTGTAATCAGATCCGCCCCCAGGATAATGTGAATTAACCCCGGATACTCCTCTTCGGGATAACGAAGTACCATCCACAGGACGATCGCCCAAACGTAAAGCCCTGAAAGGCTCATACTCACGAAGACAAGGACTCTTCCAACGTCCCTGATGGACACGTACAAAAGGAAAAGGGAAGCGAGGTAAACAACAAGACCCCTTAACCTCATGCACACACCCCCTCACGGTATTCCAGTGTGTTCATAGATAAAACCCCGAATGTAAATCCAAACACTGCTCCCAGCAAGGCTCCTGTGTTAGAGTTCCAACGTTATCCCCCATCTGAGGGGGTTGGGACCCTAACATAGTCTGAAATCACCAACATTACGGGCGCCAAATCAGCTAACGTTGATGCAACCCCCACTATTTCCCCCAACATACCGGCCACCTCGATTGCCAGCCGACCAGACTGTTTAGCCACTTCCTCAAGAGTACACACCACCCTCGAGCTCCACCGGCCGGGCAGTCAAAGCAACCTAAAGCTGTGAGTACTATACCGTGAGACGCTTATGGTTCCGATCTTCGAATCCCACAGCTTACCATCCTCCAGCACCTCAATGCGCCACCCGTGACCCCCGGCCTGAGCAGTCCACGTCAAAGTCACCAGCTCTGAGCTCCCTCCACCAAGCCATAGGTTCTCCCTCGACTTTTCGTTACCGTCGATGAAAAGCTTTACAGTCACATTCTTCGACACGGAAAATGGGTTCTTAATCATCACGTCAAAATTCACGATGTCTCCTGAGACCGGTGTTTCGGGCGAGACATCAACTCCAGCTATCCTGACGGTACGACTATCCACCTTAACTCTTCCGCTGAAGCTTTTGGAGATACCATTTCCAAAGTCGCACTTACCACTGTACCCGAAGGTTCCCGGACTGGAATAGCTAACATTTCCTATTCGTTCGACAACATATCCAGACGCTCCCACGCCGATTTCCTTGTTTAACCGCACGGTACCCACCTGAGTGCCCGTCTCCGGGTAAGTTGCCACGAGGGTGCATGTTCCGGTTACAGGCTTACGATTATAGTTGTAAACAATCACCGTGAAGGGCACACTATCACCCTCATTAATCTCGACTTCACCCGGAATACTAACGGATATCTTGTTTGGGTCAATTGCATCCTCCAGTTTTATGGTGGCGGAGTATTCCCTGATGATCTCCATCTCCTGTTTTCTTCCCGTTGAATTATTCGTCGGTACGGGCCCCGGGCTTGAGGTGTAGGTTATTTTGACCACTCCCATAACCTGAATTTCACCGCTCCCAGAAATGAACTCGCTCTCCCCGCTTGTTATTATGCCACCCTCTCCGGGAGAGAGAAAGGCCATGGATTTTGAATCCTCCAAGTAGGCCCCTTTGAACTTTACGCTAATATTGGATACTGCATTGTTCTCAACATGGTAGTGAACTACGACCCTATACATCGCAAACTTATACATTCCATAGGCGGTGCCTTTGTGGGTAACCTCAACTTCAACGTCATCAACCCGGAATATGCCCCAGGAACTCTGAGGATCGAGGGCAAGCCTTTCAATTTCGTCCGCGATCTTTGTTGAGCCTGAGTCCGAAGAGGAACCATCTTTTATCGGTCTGGTCGTGACTTCACTTGAGACCCTAACCACTTTAAGGGCGTTCTTTAACTCCGCAACTTTCTGGTTGAGCATTCTATCAATCTCAGCGTTACCATTCCCATAATTTCTGGCCTTCACGAGGGTGTAAACGTTCCCAATGAGCTCGTAGGCCTTAAGTGCATCGGGCCAGTAGTAGGTTGTGGTGTTGACCACTTCTTCGGTACCTGTTATACGGGTAAGGGTCACCGTGAACATTAGGCCGCCGTTCTCAGTTTGTTCCACGTTTGTAACCTTGCCTGTTAATGATGTCAACCGGTCAGTCCCGGGACTGTAGAGAAGCATCCTGTTTTCTCCGGATGAATTTCCCAACATTAAGAGATAAACATAATCTCTCAAACTTTTAATGGCAGTTTCCATGTTTTCATAGTCCTGCTGGGAGTACTCCCTGTAAAAAGACACCCACCGAACTGCCATGAGGGGGTTAATTAACCTATCCTCACTGTTCGTTGTCGGGGCTTCAATGGGCCGGGTCCACTTCCACATCTCCAGCGCCCAGGATTCGTAATGGTTATACTTGAAGCCGACTCTAATGAAGCTCGTTGAGAGGTCCTCCAAAAAGGAGGTCATGTTAAAACCTTCCGTAATGTTTTCACCGTTCTGAACAATATAATCCTCCAGAGCACGAATTTGTTCATCAGTCCACCCCTGCTCTTTAAGAGCATTAACGGTCTCCGGAGGCAGGCCGTTCTCGCTGATGTTCAGGGACATTTCACGCAGTTCTTCGGCAGAATAATAAGTCTTAACTCCCGATGATTTGAGTTCTTCCAAAGCCTGCCAGGTTAAGGCCGAAAGGTTTGCCGCGTTCTCTGCACCGAGGCGGGAATTCTGAACCAGATCTGGAGCAAGACCGAGGTTGCCGATTTCGACTCCGACAACAAGCTCTGCTTCCCTGTTTAAGATATCCCAGAACTCAGTGTACGCGCTGGTGGTTCCTGTGGATGTGCCACTCGCCCCCACCACAGGGGTGAAAATGGGCGTACCCACAACAGCTCCGGCCAGAAGTGCTATCAACCACACCCCAACCAGCCGCTCCATCATTACCACCCTTCCGATTAACATAATCCTTCACGAGAGTAATAGGTGCCGTATAAATATTTTTCGTTTCAGTAATCCACATAAAATTCCAGAGGTAACAAGTTTTTAGCAGAGAAATACAATCTATAGGTTGAAGTTTCCAAAATAATTTAAAGAGTGAAGGCTCCGGGAGCCATCGTTAAGGCCGAAGGGTCCCGGCGAAGACCTGCCATACGAGGAGGGTTTTGGATACCAGGCTCAGGATGATGTAAACCTTTTCCCCGTACAGGTAATCCGCCCACTTCCCCACCTTTTTGTACTGCAGGACCATGTTTATTGGGAAGAGGTTGAATAAGACCGCTATGCTAACGAATATCCATATTACGAAGCTGGGCGGGTGGGACCTCAGCATGGTCATGAATATGACCACCCATGGGATCAGACCGGTGATTGATCCAAATATAAAGGGGGTCCAGTTCACCTTCTCTGTGTACTGGTTCAAGTGCTCCATGTCGTAGCCGAAGAATATCATGGCCACGTTCAGGAAGAACATCATTATAAGGGCGCCTATGTCCGAGATTCCGACGAGCATGGCTATTATCACGATCATTATCGAAGCCGTTACGGAGTATTCAGCCCACCTGTAGGGGTTGATCCCCTTTGAGAGGTTCTTCTTGTACCTCTCGAACAGCAGCGTGGATACCATAAAGTGGGCGAAAAAGGTTAAAAAGGGAAAGAGAGCTATCAGGTAGGCGAGATTCACCTGAAAGAGGTTCTCTGTCACGTTCACCAGGCTTCTCGTTGCCTCATCATACCTCAGGTAACCCCTCGTTACGGTAATCGTGAACCCCGTTGAAAGAAGCAGTATCAGTACACCCTGAATCAAATGGAAAGCCGCTGCAAACAGGTTCAACTTTTTAAGTTGTTGAAATTTTTCATCCTCCATTTTTACTTCCACCCAATTTCTATGGTCGGTATTTTCCCTTAGGAATATATAAATTTTCCTCGTTTCGACATCTTCTTCATGACTCTGTCGCCACCGTTCTCCCAACAGTTCAACATGTAATTTAAGGAATTATCCGCCCTACCTTCTCATACCCCTTCTCCGTGTAAAGAAGTAAAGAACAGGGCAGATCATCTTCAACCTTTTACCCCCTTTCTAAATTTCTCTACAACATCTTTGAAAACCCCCACAAACTATTATCAACCACACCCCAACCAGCCGCCTAATCATTACCATCTAATCAGATTAATATAATCACCTATGAACGTAATAGGTTATCAGTATAAATATTTTCCTTTTAGTACTGCTAAAATTGTCTCTTGATGTAATTCTACGGGACTTATTCTCCCAGAGATGTTGCTAAATAGATCCGGGTAATACCACAGTTATCTGATAGTTATGATTATTCAGTACCGTAACACTTATATACTATAGGATCAATATCAGTCATAAATGATCATAATAATAAAGATATGATCAAGATCGATTAGGTGAGGACCATGTTTGCAGAAGAGCGAAGAGCCAAAATCTTGGAGCTTCTACGGAGGCACAAGAGTATGACTGTTTCTGAGTTATCTAAAATACTCAATGTTTCCAAACCCACAATAAGGAGAGATTTGGTATTTTTAGAAAGTAAAGGACAGATAATTCGGACTCATGGGGGGGCTATCGCAATAGAATATCTTTCTTATGAACCCACGTTCTTTGAGAAAGAGTCTCTTGAGAAATCTGCCAAAGAGGAAATTGGGAAATTAGTTAATAATCTCGTGAAGGATGGGGACATTATAGTCTTGGATTCTGGAACGACTACATTGGAGATAGCCAGAAACCTTGAAGATAAAAACATTACGGTAATCACGAATTCTCCACTTATAGTAAGGGAACTTTCTATGCATAGAAACATGGAAGTGATACTTATAGGAGGAACTCTTAAAAAAGAGACACTTGCTTTGGTGGGCCCAATAGCAGAGAATACCTTGTCTAAGCTAAATGCAGATATGGCTTTCGTTGGTGCCAATGGTATTACATTAGACGCCATAACAACCACAAACTTGATGGAAGCTGAAATTAAGAGGATAATGATTAAAATTGCCTCGACATCATATATTGTGGCAGACCATTCGAAGTTTGGCAGAACTGCTTTTGTGAAAATTGCAGAACCAAAGGAGATTTCTGCGATAATAACAGACTCTGGAATTGATCCTGAGTGGATCATGGCGTTCAAAGAACGGAAAATTCAACTTATAACACCGGGAGGTGCCAGCAGATGATACTTTCTGTTGCAATGAATCCTGCTATTGACAAGACATTTTTTGTTGAGGAACTAAAACTTGGAGCAACTAATAGAGCCGTGAATGTCGCCATGAGCATTGGAGGGAAAGGCATTAATGTAGCCAAAAATGCTCGAGCACTTGGAGCAGAAGTTACAGTTGTGGGGTTTATTGGAGAGAAACGCAGGTTTGTGTTTGAAGACTATCTTTCATCTTTGAAAATAAAACATGATTTTGTAGTTATTCCCCAAGTGGACGTTAGGGAGAACATAAAATTGATAGAAACTAATACTGGAATGCTTACTGAGATTAATGAATGGGGGCCTGAAGTTAGCAAACAGCTCTTCGAAGTCGTGAAACAAAAGATTTCTCGATATTCTAAACGAGCAGATGTCACAGTATTATCTGGTTCTCTCCCTCAGGGATTGCCAGTTTCTGCTTACAAGGAGATTATCGCGGAGATTCGAGAGAATACAAAAGTCATCCTTGATGCGAGTGGAGATGCGTTAAAACATGGAATCAAAGCTTCCCCGTTTATGATAAAACCTAATCTCCAGGAATTTTCACAGTTACTTGGAAGAAATTTTGAAGAACTCGATGAAATAGTAGCCGCGGCTAAAGAGTTGATGAATGAATATAGGATAAACATCATATGTGTTTCCATGGGAGCGCGAGGAAGCATTACTCTAACTTCGGACGGAGCATATTACGCTGAGCCACTTCATAGTGAAGATGTAAAAACCTCCGTAGGTGCGGGGGATGCATTGGTAGCGGGTTTTGCTTATGCGTTAGAAAAAAGTCTTGATATTGATGATGCTATTAAAATTGCAACAGCCACTGCTTCTGCCTCATTAAAATCGGAGGATACGGGTCCAATTGATTTGAGAGTTTTTAAGGAATTACTTCCAAGGGTCAAGTTACAGAGGTGGCCGGTATGAGTGAGGTTAAAGGGCTAGTCCGGGAAGAGCTAATCAAAATGGACCTAAAGGGAAGAAATAAGAGTGAAGTTATACTGGAGCTCGTTGATATACTTTACAAACATAAAGTCGTCAAGGACAAGGAGCGGTTCTTTGAGGATGTATGGGCAAGGGAACAGATAACGTCAACAGGAGTCGGATTTGGTATTGCAATACCTCACGCTAAAAGCTCTGCTGTGGTATCACCTGCAGTGGCCATTGGAAAATCAAGTAGAGGTGTTGATTTTGAGGCCATAGACGGTAAGCCTGTGCACTTGGTGTTCTTGATAGCGGTTCCTGAGAATGCTCAAGATCTTCACCTAAAAATGTTGAGTTCTCTCTCTAGGAGTCTTGTTCATGAAGAGTTTAGAGAAGCTCTGATGCGGGCAAAAACACCACACGAGATTGTGGAGACTTTGAGCAAGAATATTGAAAGATAAGCGGATTTATTTATCCAAAAATGTTAGGGAGGTGTTAAAAGATGCCGGACGAAGAAAATCGAAAAATAAAAATTGTGGCCACTACGGCGTGCCCAACTGGAATAGCCCACACATATATGGCAGCAGAGGCTTTAGAGAAAGCCGCTAGGGAATTGGGTCTTGAAATAAAAGTTGAGACCCAAGGAGCAAAAGGGGCCGAAAATCAACTTTCAGAGAAGGACATTGAAGAGGCAGATGCTGTGGTAGTAGCTGCCGCAACGAAGGTAGATCTCTCTAGGTTTAGAGGTAAGCCAATAGTGGAAGTTCCCCTCCAAGAAGCTATAAAGAACGCAAAAGAAGTCCTGCTGAGGGCTAGTGAGCTTGCAAAGAAAGAGTCCGCCCGCAGAAAAGAGCAACCCACAAAAAAACCTGAAAAGAGCGGAAAGAGTAGTGACATAATCCCAGTAAACGCGGTAAGTGGTGCATACAAACATTTACTAACAGGAGTTTCCTTTATGATACCCTTCGTCGTCGCGGGGGGCGTGTTGATAGCACTCTCGTTCGCTTTTGGTATCCACGCATTTGAGCAGGAAGGAACACTAGCTTGGGCGCTCATGAAAATGGGTGGAGGAGCAGCATTTAAATTGTTTGTTCCAGTGCTCGCAGGATACATAGCGTACTCTATTGCAGATAAGCCAGGCCTTGCCCCAGGTATGGTTGGTGGCTTTTTAGCAGTAGACATGGGTGCAGGATTTCTTGGAGGTATCGTGGCGGGGTATATAGCGGGATATTTTGTAGAATACCTGAAAAAAGTAAAAGTTCCTGAGCTTTTAAGTGGAATTTACACAATCTTCGTAATTCCACTAACATCAGTATTTGTCGTGGGGAGTTTAATGATATACATAATAGGCAACCCAATAGCAGGTATTGAAGAGGGCCTAAGAAACTGGCTCTCCACTGTAAGTACTGCGGGCGCCATAACCTTTGGATTGATACTTGGAGCCATGATGGCTTTTGATATGGGCGGTCCCGTTAACAAAGCAGCCTACACATTTGCGGTTGGTCTTCTTGGGGAAGGAATCTACACACCAATGGCAGCAGTTATGGCGGCGGGTATGACACCTCCTCTCGGTCTTGCACTCGCTACAACCCTGAAGAAACACCTGTTTACAGAAGAGGAAATTGAGGCAGGAAGGGCCGCATGGATTTTGGGAATATCTTTCATTACAGAAGGTGCGATTCCATTCGCCGCAGCAGACCCGTTCAGAATAATTCCATCGATAATGGTAGGATCGGCAATTACTGGGGCACTCTCCATGGCACTAAATCTCGAACTGAGGGCGCCTCATGGGGGGATATTTGCAATAATTCTACCAAACGTCGTCAATCATCCACTTACTTACTTAGGTGTGATAACAATTGGAACAATAATCACAGCACTGGTGGTTATCGCCGTGAAAAGGTACACACGTAAATGGGAAACGGTCGCTTGATAATTTTTTAATTTTTTTCTTTTCTGTGTCGCAGGAGGGGATAAAATGGAGATTAAAAGAAAAGTCGTTGTCAAAAACCCCGAAGGACTTCACGCCCGTCCAGCGTCTGAGCTAGTTAAAGCTCTTTTGGGAGTTTCCAGTGAGGTTTATATTATATATAACGGCATGAAGGTGAATGCAAAGAGCATCTTAAACATCTTGAGCTTAGGTGTCAACCCCGGCGCTGAAGTTGAGGTTATCGTAAGCGGAGAAGACGCTGAAAAAGTTATCGAGATTGTGGAGGGAATCCTAAATGGAAAGACAAAAAATAAAGTAATCCAAATCCCAAGGAGCAATATAGTATCTGAAGGCTACGGGCTGGGGACTCTTAGAGTACTAAACAGAAAAAAAACAACAGAAAGACAGTTTATCAACCTTAAAGATATCAAACTTGCCGCAAAAACTCTCTCTTCCGAGTTGAACAAAATTATAAGTGATCCCTCATTGCCAAGAGAAGTGCGGGAAATTTCACAGGTTCATCAGCTCCTTCTTGAGGATCCGTTTCTCTGGAAAAAACTGAAAGATGCAAGCGTGGATGGGAGAATAAAGATTGGAGACTACGAACATATCCGCGATGAAATAATCTCCTTATTGTTGAATACCAATAATCCTCTTATACAACAGAGAGTTGACGATATTAAAGACCTATTTAGAAATCTTCTTCTTGAGTCTGCTGAGAGACTTGATGATCTAAACAATAGTGTGGTGTATAGTGAAGAGTTCTTTCCCTCAGATATCATAAAGTTGAGCATTTTTGGCGTCAAAGCTTTCCTTTCTACCTCCGGCTCCCATACCACTCACGCCGCTATTCTAGCTCGCGCCTTTGAAATCCCGTACATAATTCAGCTTCCTGATCTCTCGAAGTATGAAGGAAAAACGGTTTTTGTTGATGCGGTACTCGGTAAGATCGTTATAGATCCCGATAACGCGAATGTTAGAGAATTTGAAAAGGTAATAAGAAGATACACAAAAGAAAAAGAGGAAATAGAAAAATATGGCAGGCTCAAGTTTAACGGCATAAAAGTGATGGCAAATATTGGTGTGCCCCAAGAAATAGAGATTGCCAAAAGGAAAGGAGCAGACGGAATTGGCCTCTTTAGGACAGAATTCCTATTCGTTGGGCGAGACAATCCTCCCTCTGAAGAGGAGCAATATTTAGTTTATAAGAAAGCTTTAGAAACATTTTACCCTGAAGAAGTTGTCATTAGATTATTGGATATTGGAGGGGACAAGAAACTTGAATACCTGTCGGGAGATGATGAAGAAAACCCATTTTTAGGATTAAGGGGGATCCGTTTACTCCTAAGGCACAAAGAGATTTTAAAAACCCAGTTGAGAGCATTCTTCAGAGCATCGACCTATGGTAATCTCTCAGTTTTAATTCCTATGGTAACTCTGCCTGAAGACATCAAAGAACTGCTCGGGATTATCCAAGAGATAAAAGAAGAACTTTTGACTGAAGGAGAAAAAATAGGATCCTTCAAACTGGGCATTATGATAGAGGTGCCTTCAATAATGTGGCTCATTGATAAGATTGCCCCATATATCGACTTCGTGAGTATAGGCACAAATGATCTAACGCAATATATCTTTGCAGCAGATAGGAACAATCCTTTAGTATCCAGATATTACCAAGACGAGCATGAGATAATATTTGAGATTATTACTACTATAGCCGAAAAAGCTAAAAACTTCAATCTGCCAGTTAGCGTCTGTGGAGAACTGGCAGGGAGAGAAGATGCTATAGCGAAATTACTGGAATCTGGTATCACGAAATTCTCTGTTTCATCTTTCAAGATTCCCTTCATAAAACGAAAGATATATGAAATTCAAACTGTTAAGAAAGGAGATGTAAAGGGCAAACCTTCGAACGATCCTAGTGTTTTGTTATAAACTATATACTCGGAGGGAGTTAAAATCAATTCCGGCTTTCTGTCAATCACTGGTGTGGGTGACCCCCTTCTCGTGAAGATTCAAAAACCCCTTAAACCATAAGGTCAAACATACGCATGGTGATAGCATGGAGAAGCCCGTTAAGCTGGTTCTCCCCGAGATCGAGGAGCCCACCCTCATAGAGGGCTACCCCGGGATAGGCCTCGTGGGGCACATAGCGGCCAACTTTTTAGCCAGAGAACTTGGAATGGAACTCATCGGCTACGTGGAGAGCCCCTTCATACCGCCCGTGGCCCTGATCCTTGAGGGAAAACCCAACCCCCCGGTAAGGTTCTACGGTAAGGACAACATGATACTCGCCATGGCCGACATCTACGTTCCCCCGACCCTCGTGAGCGAGATCGCAAGGGAACTCGTGGGCTACCTCAAGGAGATGAAAGGAAAGAGCGTAATATCGATGGGGGGCATCGGAATAGGATTCTTCAAGGACCAGCTGGAGGTATGGGGCGTTGCCACGGGAGAAGAACTCAACAGGAAGCTCGAGGAGGCCGGAGTGAAGATCCTCCAGTACGGCTCCATAATGGGGATGAGCGGGAAGCTCCTCTGGGAGGCGGGAAAGGAAGGCCTCGATGCCTACGTCCTGCTCGGAGAGACCTTCGGCGACAAGCCGGATCCGAGGGCGGCGGCCAACGTTATCGAGGTTCTCAAGAAACTAGCTCTAGTAGAAGTTTCGACCGAACCCCTCATCAGGGAGGCGGAGGCGATAGAGGCCCAGCTCAGAAAGATGCACGAACAGGTGGAACAGGCACGGAAAAAGGCCGGAAAGCAGTACGAAAACATCTACCTGTGAGGTGAGAGCATGGAGGCGGTAATTCTGGCCGGGATCTCAAGAAAAGCCCTCGACGGGCTCCTCAGGAACCCCTACAGGACCCTCGAGATAAGGAGCGCCAGAAACGTCATCGCACTGGAGACGGCAAAGGGAAAGGGGAGGGTTTTCCTCACCTACGAGACGCTTCAGGACGTCAGGGCCGGAACAGAG
Organism: Thermococcus sp. P6; assembly: GCF_002214525.1. Taxonomy (NCBI): domain Archaea; kingdom Methanobacteriati; phylum Methanobacteriota; class Thermococci; order Thermococcales; family Thermococcaceae; genus Thermococcus; species Thermococcus sp. P6. The sequence goes on along the minus strand of NZ_CP015104.1, from coordinate 881,305 downwards.
GGGCTAATCGCCGAGGTACTCCAGGTGGAGGGCATGGAGCAGAGGATTCCGTGGGAGGAGAGCGACGAGAGGGAGGTAACGATTTACAGGGTACAGGTGAGGCTCCTCGGCCTCGGTAGGGTGGTCGAAGTTAGAAAGAAGAACGCCGTGATACTGGCAAGCGTCCGGGAGATGCTACCCCACGAGATGGACATGGGTTAGAACAGGGTCCTCTGTCTTCCTTTTAAGGAGCCCCCCCTCTTTGGGGGCAGAACCTTCCTGAACTCGAGGCCCTCCTTTTCGAGAAGCCTCCTCGCTCCGGAGGTCAGGGAGGGGGCCACTAGGATCCCTCGAACGTTTTCGTCCTCTTTTTTAAGGGCCTCGACATACCTCTTCAGCTGGCTAACGGCGTGGAGGTCGGCCTTCCTGCGCTTTAACTCGAGAACGACGAGGTTGCCATGCCTGTCCTTTCCGAGGATATCAACGATACCATGGCCAACCGGCTTCTCACGAAAGAGAGGCTTGAAGCCCGGTTCTATGACCCCGGGGTTTTCGAAGATCATCCCGGCCATCTCGGCCTCACTCCCCGTCAGGTTCAACTCCTCGTAATCCTCAGCCCGGAACAGGGCCACCAGGTAAACCCTCTCGAGCTCAACGTCGAGCGTTTCCCTCGGCTTCCGCCTAACGGAACGGAGGATTACCCTCCCATCCCGCTCCAGAACGGTCACAACACTTCCCGGGGGCTGCCAGTTGACGGGTTCACGCTTCCTGTTCTGGTGGACGAGAAAGGAACCGTCGGGCTTGACCAGTATGATCCTGTCACCAGACCCAAGCTCACTCTTCGCCCGGCCGTCGTAGTAAACCCTGCAGCGGGCAAAGACCGTCAGAAGGGCCTCGGAGGAGAGGGCCGAGTCCACAACCCGTAAAAGCTCCTCCTTTGAGGGATCCGTCAGGGCCTCGACTTTTGACATGAAGGGGGATAGAAAAGGGTAGTTAAAAAGATAACTCAATCCTCAACCCCTTTGTCGGTGATCCTGAATATCGCCTCGCCCTCGGGCAGGTGGGGACTGTCTATCAGCCTCGCAACCCTCTTGCCGGCCTTACCCTTCCGCAGGTAGATCCTCAGCGTGGCGGAATGGGCCAGAATGTGGCCACCAACGGGCCTCGTCGGGTCGCCGAAGAAGGCGTCGGGCTTTGCCTGAACCTGATTCGTTACAAAGACGGCCACGTCGTAGAGATCCGCTATGCGGTGGAGATCCGAGAGGTGTTTGGCCAGTTTCTGCTGCCTCTCTGCGAGGGTTCCCCTGCCGACGTACTCGCTCCTGAAGTGGGCCATGAGCGAATCAATGATGAGCAGCTTAACCGGCCTTTCGGTATCGGCCTTTTCCTTGATGATCTCCTCAGCCTTCTCGATTAGGAGCATCTGGTGGTTGCTGTTGAAGGCGCGGGCAACGTAGATATTCTTAAGGGTCTCTTCGGGGTCGAGCCCGCGGTTCTCGGCGATCTGCTTTATCCTCTCGGGTCTGAAGGTGTTCTCCGTATCTATCCAGATCACGGAACCCCGGAGACCGCCCTCCTCCGGAGGAAGCTGAACCATGACGGCCAGCGTGTGGGCGAGCTGGGTCTTACCGCTACCAAACTCACCGAAGACCTCGGTTATGGACTGGGTTTCAACCCCCCCGCCCACGAGCTTGTTAAGGCTTTTGCTTCCAGTGGAAATCCTCCCTATGGTCTCCCTCCTCTTCATGTACTCGTCGGCCCGTATGAAGGTACCGATATCGGCCGCCTCCCGGGCAGCCTGAATTATCTTGAGGGCGGCACCCTCACTTATGCCCGAGATCTCCTTGAGTTCCAGTGGAGAGGCCACCGCTATGGCCTCGATGCTATCGTAACCCGCCTCACGAAGCTTTTCGGCCGTAGCCGGCCCCACGCCCGGGAGGTCCTCGATGGTCTTGATCTCCTTCTTCTGGCTTTCCACCTTCTTTCCGGAGGAGTCCAATGACCCTTCATCGGTAACTTCGAGCTCTTCAAACTCCTCGAGCTCTTTTATTTCATCGTCAGCAGTTTTCTTTCTCGCCATCTCCTCCACCTTTCCCGATGATTTCCACATGACTGAAGGGCCGGAGGGTTATATACTTTTCTTCTCCAGTGGACGTGGAACAGATGGCACGATAAAAACCCCGATTAGCAACCAAAAGATCGGTTTTATGGAAAAAGGAGCACGACTTCACCGGAAAGGGGACCTGAGCTGGAGAGTTTTCTGGCTCCGTCAACCGTTTTCGGTGCATGGTTTCGTAGCGTCGTTATTTCCAGTGGAAAGAAAGGTCTTTTTCGATGCTCATCTTAAGGACCCCCCAGAGTTTCATTTCCACTGGAACTCATTTTCGAAACGGACGGGTCTAAAAGGGAATCCATAGAAACCAGGGTTTATAAATGGGTATTACAAATGTCAAATTAACGGCTTTTAAAGTGTTAACCTACAAAATTGAATAAATTTTTATTGTTGGCTTTATTAAGATCGTTTTTAGTGAACATTGTTCATAGAAAACTATAAATAGGAGAAGTTGAATAGAAAACGGGAGAGTTTGCACCAAAACAAACGGAAAAAAGTGGGAGTAGCTTTCCACGAGTTCCACTGGAAATACAACTCTCTGGGGGATACCTTTTGTTTACCTGTTATTAAATTGTTAACATTAATGTTTTCCCAAAATGATCACTAAAGTGCTTCAATGAACCGATGTTGATGTTCACAAACGTTCATTCTCCTCTCGATGGGAAGGATCGAAGGTATCCTTCTGCACATTTACAAACATAAATTTCTGATGTACATTAAAGTGCACTGGGTAGGACCGTCCCATAGCCGATTTCCTGTGGAGGGGGATGAATGCAACCGGGCAGTGGGCGGGTGGAGAACGTAGGCCCGGAAACCGGTTCAAGAGCATAAGGCCCGTGGAGTCCTCAGGTCAACCGGCAGGTGCAAACCGTTAATCGGGCTGTTTTTGAGATTTTGTCCGGAGTTGCCTTCCTGCTGGGTTTTAACCGCTCTCCAGCCCGCTTTACCATGAATCCGGTCTTAAAACCGGTCCTCCTTTCGGTATCCTTCCTGATTATAAGTCTCCTTCGCCAACCCATTTTATACATCCTGCTGTTCAACAAGGCATATAAACCACCTGAGCTGATTATTCCTGCTTTCCTCTGTATCCGGTGCTTCCTCTGGAAGGACTATCATATGTTCGAAAATTACCCAATAAAATTGGATAATCGTCTATAATTAGATGTAAAATGTCACATATCCGGCATATCACGGCTTCACCGGGATAAAGTGTGCCGTTGGAGTGTTGTTTCCAGTGGAAAAGGTGGTGTCCATGGACGACAGTTACCTCGATTCGATCTTTGAGAAGTACCTCCATGCCAAGAAGATATTCAGGAACAAGGAGGTCCTGCGCCACAGCTATACCCCCAAGGAGCTTCCCCACAGGAGCGAGCAGATCGAGAACTTAGCCCACATTCTCGTCCCGGTTCTTCGTGGTGAGACTCCCTCAAACGTTTTCGTTTACGGTAAGACCGGAACGGGTAAGACGGTGACGATCAAGTTCGTGACCGAGGAGCTGAAGAGGATATCCCGGAAGTACGATGTTCCCGTGGATGTCATCTACGTTAACTGCGAGATAGTGGATACCCAGTATCGCGTTCTGGCCAACATCGTGAACTACTTCAAAGGAGAGAGCGGCGTTGAGGTTCCCCTCGTCGGCTGGCCGACGGATGAGGTTTACGCCCGGCTTAAGGAGATTCTGGACGCCCGGGAGCGCTTTGTTATAATCGTTCTGGACGAGATAGACAAGCTCATCAAGAAGAGCGGAGATGACATCCTTTACTCCCTCACGAGGATAAACACCGAGCTCTCGAGGGCAAAGGTGAGCATAATCGGCATCTCCAACGATCTTAAGTTCAAGGAGTATCTCGATGCCCGCGTGCTCTCGAGTCTGAGCGAGGAGGAGGTCGTTTTCCCGCCCTACGATGCCAACCAGCTCAGGGACATCCTTCTGCAGCGTGCCCGGGATGCCTTCAACGAGGGTGTTCTGGACGATGGCGTTGTCCCGCTCTGCGCCGCTCTGGCCGCCAGGGAGCACGGGGATGCGAGAAGGGCCCTCGATCTGCTTCGCGTGGCGGGGGAGATAGCGGAGAGGGAAGGGGCCAGCAAGGTTATGGAGAGGCACGTGTGGAAGGCTCAGGAGAAGATAGAGCAGGATACGATGGAGGAAGTCATAAAGACCCTTCCGCTCCACTCAAAGGTCCTCTTATATGCTGTGGTGCTCCTTGACGAGAACGGTGAACTGCCCGCAAACACGGGGGATGTTTACTCGGTTTATACATCTCTCTGCGAGCACATAGACCTCGAACCTTTAACGCAGAGGCGCGTGAGCGATCTCATAAACGAGCTCGACATGCTCGGCATAATCAACGCCAAGGTCGTCAGCAAGGGTCGTTACGGGAGGAGCAAGGAGATTCGCCTGAACGTTACTCCTTATAAAATAAAGAACATATACCGGCACGACCACCAGCTCCAGACGATGCTCACCCTGAGTATGTCACATCAGAGGAGGCTGCTCTGATGGGCCTGATAGAGGATCTGATGGCCAACAACTACCTGATCACTCCCTCGGCCTACTACCTCCTTACCGACTCGTACGGGAAGGATTTCACGCTGGCCGAGTTGATAAAGTTCGCGAAGGCAAGGGGAACGTTCGTGATTGATCATCCCTTAGCTAAGGACTTTCTGGCGGAGAGGGGCCTTCTTCCAGTGGAAGTCCCCTCCGGTGGGGGACCTTCGCTCGATGAATACCTTCCCCGGAATCAGGCCCCTCCCGAGGAAGTCCGGGAAGAGGGCCCCGGTTCGGACGATTCCGATCTTTACGTGGCCGCCTCGGAAGAACAAAACGTTGAACTTCCTTCTCCTGAGAACACGCTCGAAGGTTCTATTTCCACTGGAACCCCCCCTGAAAACAGTCAGAAAACGCCCGAAAATTCCCAATTGGAGGAATTTAAAGAGGGCTCCTCAGGGGGGGAGAGTTATATTTCCACTGGAACTCCCGGTGATGACGTCCAGACCGGCACCGTAGCGGCGCCTGGTCCGGAGCTGGAGAGTGCGGAGGATTCCCCCACCGGGAACGGTTACGCGAACGATGAAGGAAGGGGAGGTACCTACGACGAGTATGGCGTTCCAGTGGTCTATGAAGAGGAAATCGCGGAAGAAGGGAAGAGTTACTCGGTTTACTCCGATTTTAAGGTCTCTCCAAAGGAGGGGTTCCACTACAGGGCGAGGGAGATCCCGGAAGATTATGAAATAGTCTTTGACGTGAAGAACCTTAAGTTCACCCCCCCGAAGGCTAAAAGCGCCTCCGGGAAAGAGGGAGACCTCATAATCAAAACCTACTCCCGGTACTTCCGCAGCAGGCTCACGAAGATGCGCAGAATTTTCCGGGAGAACCCCGAGATCGGCGGGGTGATAGACATAGGCAAGCTGGGTTACGTGAGGGACGAGGAGGTAACGATAATCGGTCTCGTGAATCAGAAGAGGGAGACTGCGAAGGGCTTCATGTTCGAGGTGGAGGACAGGACGGGCGTTGTCAGGGTATTCATCAACAGGAACAACGAGGAGAGCAAGAAGTTCTTCCAGATAATGCCCGATTCGGTCGTGGGCTTCAGGGGGCGTTACTCCAGCAGGGGGATATTCTTTGCAAACAGGATATACCTCCCGGACGTTCCGAAGTTCAGGAAAAAGAAGCCACCGCTCGAGGAGAAGGTCTATGCCATCCTTCTCAGCGACGTCCACGTTGGGAGCAATAAGTTCTGCGAGAAGGCCTTCATGCGCTTTCTTGAATGGTTGAACGGCGACGTTAACAACCCCGAGGAAGAGGAGCTCGTGAGCAGGATAAAGTACATGGTACTGGCCGGGGACGTTGTGGACGGCGTCGGGATCTATCCGGGTCAGTACAACGAGCTCGCCATTCCTGATATCTTCGACCAGTACGAGGCGCTGGCCAACCTCCTTTCAAACGTGCCCGACCACATAACGATGTTCATCGGCCCGGGCAACCACGATGCCGCGAGGCCCGCCCTTCCCCAGCCAGGCTTTTACGAAGAGTACGCCAAGCCTCTCCTGAAGCTGAAAAACGCGGTTGTGATAAGCAACCCCGCGGTGATAAGGCTCCACGGCAGGGACTTCCTGATAGCCCACGGGAGGGGCATAGAGGACGTGGTCAACATCATCCCCAACAGGAGCCACCACAGGCCCGCCGAGGCGATGGTTGACCTCCTCAAGCTCCGCCATCTGGCCCCCACCTTCGGTGAGAGGGTCCCCATAGCACCCGATCCAGAGGACACTCTCGTTATAGAGTCCGTTCCGGACCTCTTCCAGAGCGGTCACGTTCACGTTATGGAGTATAAAATTTACAACGACGTCTTCCTGATAAATACCGGCACGTGGCAGGCCCAGACGGAGTTTCAGAAGATGGTCAACATCGTTCCCACCCCCGCGAGGGTTCCGGTGGTGGACGTTGAAACGGCCAGGCTAAGGGCCGTTATAAGGTTCGATGAGTACTGTGAGGGAGTGTGAGATGGTAACCAGTTCCCCGGAGATGGAGGCTTACTTCGAATCCCTTGAGAGGGAGATAGACAGGGCTTACGAGCTCGCCAGGAAGGCCCGGGAGCAGGGAAAGGATCCAAGCCTCGAGGTCGAAGTCCCCCGGGCAACGGATATGGCGGGCCGTGTTGAGAGCCTCGTTGGGCCGAAGGGCGTCGCGGAGAGAATAAGGGCGCTCGTCAGGGAGTACGGCAAGGAACTGGCGGCCCTCAAGGTCGTTGACGAGATCATCGAGGGTAAGTTCGGCGACCTCGGGAGCAAGGAGAAGTACGCGGAGCAGGCCGTTAGAACGGCTCTGGCCATCCTCACGGAGGGAATAGTCTCGGCTCCACTGGAGGGCATAGCCGACGTTAAAATCAAGCGGAACACGTGGAGCGACGGTTCCGAGTATCTGGCTCTCTACTACGCCGGCCCGATAAGGAGCTCCGGTGGAACGGCTCAGGCGCTCAGCGTTCTCGTTGGCGATTACGTCAGGAAAAAACTCGGTCTCGACCGCTTTAAACCCTCTGAAGAGCACGTGGAGAGGATGGTCGAGGAGGTGGACCTGTACCACAGGGCCGTTACCCGTTTACAGTATCACCCGGAGGCGGATGAGGTAAGGCTCGCCGTGAGGAGCATCCCGATAGAGATAACCGGTGAGGAGACGGACAGCGTTGAGGTTTCCCACAGGGACGTCCCCGGCGTTGAGACCAACCACCTCCGCGGGGGTGCAATACTCGTTCTGGCCGAGGGAGTGCTCCAGAAGGCCAAGAAGCTCCTCAAGTACATAGACAAGATGGGAATCGATGGCTGGGAATGGATAAAGGAGTTCGTTGAGGCAAAGGAAACCGGTAAGGGCAACGAAAAACCGGAGCCGGCTGAAAACGGTGAGGATAACCCTGTGGAAGTCGAGAAGGGGTTCTACTACAGGCTTTACGAGCGCCTCCGGGAGACCGTAGCGCCAAACAAGAAGTACACCAAGGAGATCATCGGTGGAAGGCCCCTGTTCGCCGACCCCTCGAAGAACGGGGGCTTCAGGCTCCGATACGGTCGCTCCCGCGTCAGCGGTTTCGCCACGTGGAGCGTGAACCCGGCCACCATGATAATCCTAGATGAGTTCATAGCCATAGGCACGCAGATGAAGACTGAAAGGCCGGGCAAGGGGTGCATCGTCACCCCCGCGACGACCATCGAGGGCCCGGTGGTTAAACTCGACGATGGAAGCGTCATAAGGGTGGACGATTACGATACCGCCCTCAGGGTGAGGGACCGGGTGAGGGAGATACTCTACGTTGGAGACGCCCTCGTGAACTTCGGCGACTTCGTTGAGAACAACCAGACCCTCTTACCGGCCAACTACGTCGAGGAGTGGTGGATTGAAGAGCTCGTGAAGGCCATAGGAGACACCTACGAGGTTGAGCTCAGGCCCTTCTCCGAAAACCCGCGCGAGGCCGTGGAGGAGGCTGCGGAGTACCTCGAGCTCGATCCGGACCTTCTCGAAGCCCTCCTGAGGGATCCCCTCAGGGTCAGACCGGACGTTGAGGTCGCCATCCACCTCTCGACGGTTCTTGGGATACCCCTGCATCCCCGCTACACCCTCTACTGGAACACCCTCAAACCGGAGGAAGTGGAGAATCTCCAGAAGGCCCTGCTCAACGCCAGTATCGAGTGGGACGAGTACAGGGGAAACCGCTTCGCGAGGAAGGTTACCCTTGAGAACGACCCCGAGATCAAGCGCCACCTCGAACTCCTCGGCCTTCCCCACAGAATGGAGCGGAAGGGTGAGCTCATAGTCATCGATTACCCGTGGAGTGCGGCCCTGCTCACGCCCCTCGGCAACCTCGAGTGGAACTTCCAAGCCAAGCCCTTCTTCACGGTCATAGACATCATCAACGAGAGGAACAAGATAAAGCTCAGGGACAGGGGGATAAGCTGGATAGGGGCCAGAATGGGCAGGCCGGAGAAGGCCAAGGAGAGGAGGATGAAACCACCGGTTCAGGTTCTCTTCCCGATAGGTCTGGCCGGTGGCCCGGGCAGGGACATCAAGAAGGCGGCCGAGGAGGGCAGGGTAGCGAGCGTTGAGGTGGCCTTCTTCAAATGTCCAAAATGCGGTCACACGGGGCCCGAGCACATCTGTCCGAACTGCGGCGTTAGAAAGGAACTCCTCTGGCACTGCCCGAGGTGCAACGTTGATTACACGGAAAGCGAGGCTGAGGGCTTTGATTTCCGCTGTCCGAAGTGTGGCTCCGAGTTAAAGCCATACGGGAGGAGAACCATAAAGCCCTCGGAGCTGCTCCGTGCGGCCATGGAGAACGTCGGGGTTTACGGAATAGACAGGCTCAAGGGCGTTATGGGAATGACCTCGGGCTACAAGATCGCCGAACCCCTTGAGAAGGGCCTCCTCCGTGCCAAAAACGACGTTTACGTCTTCAAGGACGGTACCATCCGCTTCGACGCCACGGATGCACCCATAACCCATTTCCGCCCGAGGGAGATCGGGGTGAGCGTTGAAAAGCTGCGGGAGCTCGGCTACACCCACGACTTCGAGGGAAAGCCCCTCGAAAGTGAGGACCAGATACTCGAGCTCAGGGTTCAGGATGTCATACTTCCCCGCGAGGCTGGCATATACCTCCTGAAGGTGTCCCGGTTCATCGATGACCTCCTCGAGAAGTTCTACGGACTCCCCCGGTTCTACAACGCCGAGAAGATGGAGGATCTGATCGGCCACCTCGTCATCGGACTGGCTCCCCATACCTCCGCTGGTATCGTGGGCAGGATAATCGGCTTTTCGGACGTCCTCGTGGGTTACGCACACCCCTACTACCACGCGGCCAAGAGGAGGAACTGCGACGGTGACGAGGACAGTGTAATGCTCCTCCTCGATGCCCTCCTCAACTTTTCCCGTTTCTACCTTCCGGAGAAACGCGGTGGAAAGATGGACGCTCCGCTCGTCATCACCACGCGTCTGGACCCGAGGGAAGTTGACAGCGAGGTCCACAACGTGGACGTGGTTCGCTATTATCCCCTCGAGTTCTACAAAGCCACTTACGAGCTCAAATCACCGAAGGAGGTTAAGTTCATCGAGCGGGTTGAGGACAGACTCGGCAGGCCGGAGATGTACGAGGGGCTGAAGTTCACCCACGATACCGACGACATCGCCCTCGGTCCGAGGATGAGCCTCTACAAACAGCTCGGGGATATGGAGGACAAGGTGGAGAGGCAGCTCGCCCTGGCCGAGAGGATAAGGGCCGTTGATGAGAATCGCGTGGCTGAGACGATAATAAACTCCCACATAATCCCGGACCTGAGGGGTAACCTGAGGAGCTTCACCCGCCAGGAGTTCAGGTGCGTGAAGTGCAACACCAAGTACAGACACCCGCCCCTGACCGGGAAGTGTCCAAAGTGCGGGGGCAAGATAGTGCTAACGGTCAGCAAGGGGGCGATAGAGAAGTACCTTTCAACGGCCAAGATGCTCGTCACGAGGTACGACGTTCTGGACTACACCCGGCAGAGGATATGCCTCACCGAGAAGGACATAAAGTCCCTCTTCGAGAACATCTTCCCCGAGAGGCAGATGACCCTCGTGGGATTCTCAGCCGACGTGTGCGAGAGGATGATCCAGGAGAGGACCGGCAGGTCGAAGGGCAGGAACGGCTACCTGGATGAGCTCAGGGAACGGGGGGAAACAACCGGGCGTAAGCCTGCTGAGAGGCCGAAGCCCTCCGAGGGTTTAAGAAACGCCGTCGCGAATGAAAAGAGGGTGGCCAAAAAGAAGAGGGCCATAAGCCTCGACGAGTTCTTCGGTCCCTAACCCGTTAACCATATATACCATTACGTCCAACCTCCCCCGATGGAAACCGGCTTCAAGCTGCTCCCCAGCGTGGCATACCTAAGGGTTCAGAGGCAGTCCTTCGTGGGCTATTCCATGCCCTTAGCAGGATGGATAGGCGAGTATATGGTAAGCTACAGAAAGCTTCCGAGACCGGGCTTTCTTGACAGGGCGATGCGCAAGCTCGGTTTCCGCCCTGCCGGTGAGGAGCGCGATGAAACTCACATGAACCGGTTCTTCACGAAGGGGAGCGTTTCGATAAGCGCCAGCTGGGACGTTGAGAGGGAAAGCCTGTTCCTCCAGATCTTTCCCCTCCGGTCGAGGCTTTCTCGGGGTCTGACCATCCGTGCGGAGGCCATAGACTTCTACGACCAGCATGTGGTGAGCATAGAGCCGACCGACAGGCTGCCCCCGGGGGTAAGGGGCATCGGGATAAAGGCCCTCATCCTTGAGGACTTCTACCCCGTCGAGGTCCCCTACTGGGGGATGCTCCACGAGGACTGGGAGGCGGATCTGAACCTCGTGGTTATGAGGGACGGGGTTTACGACAGACTCTTCCGTGAGGAGTACCGCTGTCCCGTGTGTTTCTCTCCTTTGAGCGAGGAGAACGGGGTTTTGAAGTGCACCCGCTGCGGGTTCGTCTACGCGCCGGAGCACGACTTCGAGAGGGTCGTGGAGGAGCTTGGCGAAGAGGAGTTCGCCTTCTGATCATGGTCCCACACGCTAAAACTTATAAGTTCCTTCGCCGCTTTTCTCCCGGGCAGCCCCGTGGTGTAGTGGCCAATCATGCGGGACTTTGGATCCCGCGACCCGGGTTCGAATCCCGGCGGGGCTACCATCAATTTCTCGGCCCGCTCAGGGAATACTACAGGGGCAGGATGAACAAGGCCATGGCCGAGGTCACCCTCCCTCATTCCTTTAGTATAAGCGAAACAAGATCCCTTATTGCCTTTTCCGGGTCTTTTGCCTTCGTAACGCCACTCGCAAGAAGCACGCCGACGCTTCCAAGCTCGAGGGCCTTTTTCACGTCCTCTCCCGTGCTTATCCCCGCGCCCGTGAGGACCCCAACCCCGGGGTTGATCTTTTTGACCATCTCCACGGTATCGGTTATCACTTCAGGTTTGGCCTTGCTCACGGGAATTCCCGTGCCTATGAGCTCGGGCGGTTCAACGGCCACGTAATCCGGCTCAAGAGCAGCGGCAGCGGCACTAACCTTTGGATTGTTCGTGCACACCATCGTCATCAGGCCCACTTCTTCCGCCCGCCTTATGGCCCCTTCGAGGTTTGCCAGAACCATCCTGTTCTCGGAGTGGTTGAGGAGGGTCCCAACGGCACCGGCCTCTTTAACGGCCTCGGGCAGAACGTGACCGGTATGACTTCCGGGCGTTATCGGGTCGATGTGCTGGGCGAAAACCGGGATCTCGACCTCCTGAGCGACCCTGTAAAGGTCGGCCAACTGGGGAGCCACCACGATGGTTATCCCCGTCTCCTTCCACACCTTCTCAGCGGCTCTGGCTATCCTCAGGGCCCCCTCTCCGGTCGCCTGGATGTAGGTTTTGAAGTTTATAGCTACAATTGGCTCCTCAAGTTTTCCCATCTGTATCACCGTGGGTGGTCTGGCGTTACCCCTTAAATCCTTTTTTGTCCCCCTTCGGGTTCCCGAGCGGGTCTATGAGGCCCGCCCTTATGAGCGAAGAGCTTATCTTCGGCCCGAGGGCGCTTTTCACGAGGCCTATGACGACAACATCCAGCGGCTTCAGGCCCTTCTCCTCTCTGGCCCTGTTGACTATTAGGGCCCCCTTGTAGGTCTCCTCGCTGACGACTATTGCCTCGAGGCTCTTTATCTCATCGGCAAAGCCTATGGCGTTGTTTATCCTGATGATCCTGTAGCCGGAGTAGCTGTTCACCTCGAGGAACTTGATGAGGTCCCTGAGGCGAAGCTCGTAGGGCAGGATCCTCTCGGCGTAGGGCTTTCCCCGTATCATCTCGTCCGATGTAAGGCCAATGTAGACGTATTTTCCCACCTCGAAGGCCTTCCTGAGAAGGGCCTTGTGGCCGAGATGGAGCCTGTCGAAAGTTCCGCCGACGACGACCTTGCGGTATTTCCTCATGATACCATCTCGGAGGGTTGAACCAATAAGCTTTTTTATCATACCGGGAGATTTCGACGGAGGTGGTCGGATGAGGCGATTGATGACGGCGTTGATGGTGTTCCTGCTTCTTACTCCCCTCTCGCGAGTCGCCGCGGGTGCGGTTGATAACCCCCAACCGCTTTTCGAGGTGGGGATAACCCTTACCGTGAATCAGGTTCGGATCGGGAACTCCACCACGTGGCTGGGAACCTTCAAAATACACGCACACCTGAAGGACCCCGGTATGAGGGCCTACTTCGAATACCTCGCGGCCAACAACAGCACCTACGCGAGGGAGCGTTTCAGCAACTTCGTGGAGCAGCTTATCTACGAGAACCTGAAAGACGACATAGAGCGGGGGTTTGAAGGGGTTAACGTTAGCAGCACGATATACCTTCCCCCGGAGGGCCCCGTCAGGGTTCTGGACAACTGGTCGGCCCTTGTGACCTTCTCGGTCACGAACTTCCTCGTGGGTGACTGGAGGGTGCTTCGCTGTCCCCTTTCGGGTCCCCTCGATTTCGTCTACAGGGGGCACGTCTTCGATTACAGCTGGGACCGGTTCACCCTGATCCTTCCGAGGGATTATGAGATAGAGACTCTGGCTCCGGTTCCCGACGAGCTGAGCGATAACGTTGCAGTATGGAACGGAGGGGACTTCATCCCCCTGATAGAGCTCTACACCCCGCTCTACTCCTACGTGGAGTTCCTCAACTCGACCAGAAAGGAGATATCTCTCCTCTACGACCCTGAGGAGGGCTACGTCCAGTTCAACGCGACTTTCAGCGGGGCCAACGCGACTTCCGTCGTGGTTAACCAGCTCCTCGCCAGCTTTAAGGACACCATGCAAATCATGAGCATAGACGCCCTGCAGAGGAACGGCTCCCTCGTGGTGGTGGGAATAGCACGTCCCGAGGTTGCCTACGCGGAGACCTCCTCGGAACGGGTGTGGAGGGCGATGGTTAAGCTTCCCGGGTCCTTTGACAGTATCTCAGTTGTGGGTGGAAGCTACACCATAGCGCCTGATCATACGGTTGTGATAACCGTCAGGGAGAAGAAATCCCGCGGGAGGATCTACCTCTACGGGGCCGGCGCCGGTCTGGTTGGAGTTGCCGTCTTCCTCCTGTGGAGGAGAAGGGGCAGGACTCCCGGGGAGGAAGGCGAGGCCTCTCAGGGAGCCGAACCGGAAAACCCCTCCGAAGAGCCAGAGGGCGGAGGTGAGTGAATGGACTTCTTCTTTTATCCTTCCAGCGTCGCCATCTTCGGCTCATTTCGGGAGGGAGCGATAGCCCGGGAGATCCTCCGGAACGTCCTCGAAGGGGGTTTCGAAGGGAGGGTCCTTCCGGTCAACCCGAAGGGCGGAACCGTTGAGGTGGCCGGGCGAGTCCTTAAGATCAGGGAGCGGCTCGAGGAAGCCGTTGACGTTGCCATAATAGCGATCCCTGCGCCTTTAGTTCCGCCGCTGATCGATGAGATAGGGCCCCTCATCAGGGGTGCCGTGGTCATAAGCGCCGGTTTCTCCGAGGCCGGAAAGGAGGAGCTTGAGCGCGAGCTGGTTGAGAGGGCAAGGAGGCATAACGTCCGGCTGATCGGTCCGAACTGTGCCGGGATCTTTGGAGTTCACGGAAAGTTCTTTGGGTCCTTTGAGGTTCGCGTAAAACCCGGCGGACTGGCGCTGATAAGTCAGAGCGGTGCCTTTGGGGGGGCCGCTCTGGCGATGGGCAACGAGGAGGGCATAGGCTTCTCCGCCTTCGTTTCCTATGGAAACGCCTCGGACCTCAACGAGAGCGACTTCCTCGAGTACTTCGCCGACGATGAAAACACCAGAGCGATAGCCCTTTACATAGAGGGGGTTAAAGACGGGAGGAGGTTCATGGAAGCCCTTCGCTACGCCTCCCGAAGAAAACCCGTCATCGTCTTGAAGGCCGGAAAGAGCTCGAGGGGAGCCGAGGCCGCCTCATCCCACACGGGTTCCCTCGCGGGAAGCTACGAGATCTACAGGGCCGCCTTCAGACAGGCGGGAGCTATAGAGGTCGAGGAGATGGAGGAGCTCTTCGACGCCGCCAAGGCTTTCGAGATGTATCCCGGAGCGGGGAGGAGAGTTGCTATCATCACCAACTCAGGCGGCCCGGGGGTTCTCGCGACGGATAAACTCGAGGCGCTCGGCCTTCAGGTTGCCGAACTGGGGGAAGAGACCGTGAAAACCCTCGGTTCCTTCCTACCGCCCCAGTGCTCACTGAGGAATCCGGTGGATCTGATAGCCGACGCGGACTACGGGAGGTATAGGAAAGCCATCGAGACCGTATGCAGGGATGAAAACGTGGATGCGCTCCTCGTCATCTGCGTGCCGCCGATCTTCGTTCCAGCCGGGGAGGTGGCCAGGGCGGTTATCGATGCCCGCTGTGACAAACCGGTGGTGGTCAACTTCATGGCCGGCGATCTCGTGAGGGAAGGCGTCAGGCTCCTCGAGGAGCGTAACATAAAGAACTTCCCCACACCCGAGAGGGCCGCGCGGGCGTTGAAATGGCTCAGCCTCAGGAATGATGCGAAGGGGGAGTGATTCTCCCCTCTCCCCGTTTATCCCGGGAACCGATGGTCCCGGGATCGGTCCGGTTTAAAAAATCTTTTAAGCCCCTCCCGGTATTTCCCTCTGATGATCGCCTTAGGGATAGAGGGTACCGCACACACGCTGGGGGTCGGTGTGGTTACTGAGGACAGGGTCCTTGCCAACGTCTTCCACACCCTGACGACCGATAGGGGTGGCATACACCCCAAGGAAGCGGCCGAACACCACGCGAGGCTTATGAGACCCCTCCTTAAAAAGGCCCTGGAGACCTCGGGTATCGGAATGAAGGATGTCGATCTGATAGCCTTTTCGCAGGGGCCG
This sequence comes from Thermococcus sp. P6, assembly GCF_002214525.1. Taxonomy (NCBI): domain Archaea; kingdom Methanobacteriati; phylum Methanobacteriota; class Thermococci; order Thermococcales; family Thermococcaceae; genus Thermococcus; species Thermococcus sp. P6. Next base: position 865,859 of record NZ_CP015104.1, on the reverse strand, counting down.
GGTCTGGGGCCCGCGTTGAGGGTGGTTGCAACGGCCGCAAGGGCCCTCTCGATAAAGTACCGGAAGCCCATAGTCGGGGTGAACCACTGCATAGCCCACGTCGAGATAACCAAGATGTTCGGCGTGAGGGATCCCGTCGGGCTCTACGTTAGCGGGGGGAACACCCAGGTTCTGGCCCTCGAGGGCGGACGCTACCGCGTCTTCGGGGAGACCCTTGACATCGGCATAGGAAACGCCATAGATACCTTTGCAAGGGAGCTCGGCATAGGCTTTCCCGGTGGTCCTAGGATAGAGAAGCTCGCAAGAGAGGGAAAAAAATACATAGAACTTCCCTATGCCGTAAAGGGCATGGACCTGAGCTTTTCGGGAATACTAACGGAAGCCGTCAGGAAGTACAGAAGCGGAAGGTACCGGGTTGAGGACCTCGCCTACTCCTTCCAGGAGACGGCCTTTGCGGCCCTCGTCGAGGTGACCGAAAGGGCCCTTGCCCACACCGGCAAGGATGAGGTGGTGCTGGTGGGTGGCGTAGCCGCCAACAACCGCCTTAGGGAGATGCTCTCCATAATGGCGGAGGACAGGGGGGTGGACTTCTTCGTTCCGCCCTACGATCTCTGCAGGGACAACGGGGCCATGATAGCCTACACCGGCCTGAGGATGTACCTCGGTGGCGTTCGCTTCAGGATCGAGGATACGAGGGTAAGGCAGAAGTTCAGAACGGATGAGGTTGAGGTAACCTGGGGCTAAAACTTCTTCTTTATCTTCAGGGCGTACTTCGGGTAAACCTCGTTGCTGAAGCGCACGAACTTTGCCTTTCTGGGTGAGAGCTTTATCCTTATCTCCGTTTCAGGTTCGAGGTGGGTGTAAAACTGGCCGTCAACTGAGAGTATGACGTTCCGGGTTACGGTGAGGTTCCTGACCTCTATCGTGCTGTGAGCCGGCACCACCATTGGCCGCGAGCTGAGGGCTATCGGCGCTAAAGGAGCTATCACCGCCACGTCCAGCCTCGGGTCCACGAAGGGCCCGCCCGCGCTCATGGCGTAGCCCGTTGAACCGGTTGGAGTGGAAACTATCAGGCCGTCGGCCCTTATCTCATCCGCCAGTCCGCCGTCCACGTAGTACTTGAGGTTGATTATCTTCCCGGGGGTCCCGGTCAGGATGGCAACCTCGTTGAGGGAGTCTGGAACCGTGTTCTCACCGTTCAGGTAGGTCCTCAGCTTTATGCGTTCGTCGATGTGGTATTCCCCATTAAGAAGCCTGCTGATGGCGAAGAAAGCCTCGTGGGGCTCCACCTCCGTGAGGAACCCGAGGGTGCCCATGTTGACCCCGAGGATGGGTATCTCCCTCCTGGTTCTGTGCTCGATCCTCAGTATGGTGCCATCTCCCCCGATGGCGATTATGAAATCCACGTCGAAGTCTTCGAGCGGGATTACGTCCCCCTCGTTGAACTCCGGGAGGTGCTCGTAGGTCTCCCTGTCCACGATGACATCGTACCCGCTGACCCGGAGGAAGTCGTAGACGCGGTAGGCCAGCTTCAACGCCGCTTCCCTGTCCCTTCGGGCGACTATTCCAAACCTCATACCCTTCCTCTCCGGACTTTAACTGGGAGATACCGAAAGGTGAATTTATACCTTTCCCTCATCCTCTCTTTATCTTCACGCTGAAGCGGGCCGTAACGATCGCTCCTATCGCCGTGGGGGCCCAGTAGGATACGAGCCTTTCCAGAAGGGTCGCTGTTACCGCCACCTCCCTTTCTATGCCGATGAGTATGTAGGCCGTGGAATTCACCGTTTCCACGAGCCCCGCCCCGCCGGGTACGACCGACAGCATTCCGATCACGGTTCCTATCATCTGGACCACCATCACATCGGGAAGCCCCACGGGATGTTTTATGCTCATGAAGATGAAGTAGGAGCGCAGGAGCACGAAGAACCACGAGACAAAGGAGTAGAGGAGGGAAATTAGAAAGGCCCTGCGGTGTTTCAGGAGAAACCTGAAGTTCCGCTGGAACGCCGGGACGTCCACGTCCACCATCTTCAGGAACTTCGCCTCGTACTTCGATGCTTTCTTGGGGACTACCCTCACAAACAGGCGATAGATCCAGTGGAGAACCCTCCGGGTTCTACTCTCGCTGAGGGAGACCCCAAGGGTGGCCATCAGCAGGGAGAAGAAGATGAAATCCATGAGCAGGATGGTCAGCGTTAGGCTCCGGGAACCGAGCCTGTAGGTGTGAACCGTCGCCAGGAGGAGCATTATCACAATGGGAACGACGTCCATTATCCTGTCCATCATCACGGTCGCGAAGACGTTGGCGTAGGGCTCACCGGTTTTCTTGGAGAGGTAGTACACCCTCAGGGCCTCGCCACCGCCCCGCATTCCGGGGGTGATGTTGTTCACGAAGACGCCGCTCATGAGGATCTCTATTATCGTCCACGGTGAGGCCCTTATCCCGAGTGTCCTTATCAGGACGTGCCACCTGAGGGCCCACGCTATGAGTCCCAGAAGGTATGCCAGAACCGCCAGGAGGAAGTAATCGAGCCGCGATGTCTTCAGTATCTCCACCACGCTTCCTATCCCGGCCCACCACAGGAGAAGCAGGATCACGATTAAACCGAAGCCCGACAGGAGGTATTTCTTCCAGCCCATGATTATACCCTCCTCAGGCGGGCGATGAAGAAGCCCTGAGTGAGGTGTCTGTTGGGGTAGAACCTCTGAACCCCCTCCATCCCTATGCCCCCGGAGCCTATGAACACGCTCTGCTCCTCGAGTTTTAAACCTTTTTCGAGCATGTACCTCACGTTGGCCTCGTTCTCCTCGTAGCTCAGCGTGCAGGTGGAGTAAACGAGAACGCCCCCCTTTCTGAGGGACTTTATGGCGGAGTCGATGAACTGCCTCTGGTAGCGTGCCGTTGCGTTTATGTCCTTCGGCTTCCTCGTTTCCCAGAGTTTGGGCCTTATCCCAAGGGCGGTGCAGGGTGCATCGAGGAGTATCTTATCTGCCTTTATTCCAAGTTCGGGAAGCTTCCGGGAGTCCATGAGGACCGGCTTAACGTTCTTCACCCCGAGTCTTCCAAGCTCCTCCTCCATTTTCCTGAGCCTGTTTTTCGACTTGTCTATCGCTATTATCTCTCCCCTGTTCTCCATGAGCTGGGCAATGTGGGACGTTTTCCCGCCGGGGGCCGCGGCCATGTCCACTATAACCTCCCCCTCCCCGGGCTCGAGGATATGGGCCACCACCATCGACGGCAGGCTCTGGGCGTAGAAGAGACCCTCCCTAAAGCTCTCCAGCTCGCTGAGACTCGGGAGCCTGAACTTGGGGAGCGTGACCTTGACAGCTAGACCCCTCTTTGAGAGGATCATCTCCTTTGCGCTCATCCTTGCGATGCCGATACCAACCAGAAGGCCCCTTGGATCGCGGATCTCGACCTCGTCACCCGGTTTTATTTTCCTGTCGGCCTGCAGAACGCCCGGAGCGTAGAGCATGGCCCCCTGATAGACGCTCTCGCTCGCGAACTTGTTGGCCCTCACCACCGGCAGTTCGGGTTCGAAGTCATCGGGAAAGTTCGGGCCCTCGCGCTCGAAGTATATCCCCTCCTTCAGGTAGGGGCTCCTCTTCGGCCTGAGTCCCTCCTTTCTCAGAATCCCCATCAGCTTCGAACGGCTCGTCTTGAGCGTGTTCACCCTGATGTAGTACTTCTCCACGGGCGTTCTGAGGGATGCCATTATCTCCTCCGCTTCGTCTCCGAAGAGCCTTCGGTAGTAATCCCTGAGCTTCTCCGGAAAGGCCTCCCTGTAGTCCATGGTAACAACCTCAGAGATCGAATATCCCAAAGCGCTTTCCGAGGTCTATCGTCCTCAGGATCCCCCTCTTCAAAGCTTCAACGCTTCCGAAGTTGGCCTCGAACTGGAAGACTCTCTCATCGCTCTCCTCTATCCTTCCGAGTACTTCCACGGGGGAGACCCTCCCGTCGCGTCTCCAGTTGTAAACGTCGTTGAGAAAATCGTCGCTGCCGTAGATGAAGCTCCTCGGGAAGATCTCGATGAACGCTCCGGTGAAGTTCTCGTTTATCCTCTCCCTCGGCACCGCAACCACGAGGTAATAGCTCTCCGGCGTTGCCCCGGCCTCCATCTGAGGCTTTATCTCGAAGGCCGGATGGGGGTATTTCATAACCTTCCACTCGCCGTCGAGGAATATGTACGCTCCAAAGACCTCCTCAACGTCCTCCACTTTGAAGCCTTTCTCAGAGAGTTCGGACCTGAGCTCTTCGTTAAGCCTGAGGATGTCTTCCCACATGCGGTTAAGAAACTCGTGGATCTCCCTTGCCTTCATCCCTTTCACCGGAAATAGAAAATGGAACAGGTTTAAAAACCTTCATCCGGACTCAAGCATCTCGTTGATCGTCCCGAGGATGTTAGTCTCCACCTTCCTTTCGTAGCTCACCAGTTTGATCCTGTAGTTAACCCCGAGGAGGGTCGCGTCCAAGTAGAGGTCGCCCTTAACCATGCTGACCTCGCCGTTCTTCACGTGGGTGGCCCATACTCCCGGAAGGGCGTTCTCGTCAATGTACACCTCCACGTTCAGGGTGGCGTAGCCCTTCGCCGGGATCACCACCGTCTTCAGGGTTTTTCCTTCCATGACCTTCACGCCGTTGGCGTAAACCTCGAAGCTCGCGTTCCCCACAGGAACGGGGAAGCCGTTGGGGTTGTGGAGTTTAAGGTGGGCCATCAGAATGGCCTTTCCGTCCCGCTCTCCCGCCCACTCGAAGGTCGTCCCCACGAGTGCTGGGCTTTTGACCAGACCTCCCGCCACTTCCCTGCTCTCCACCGTGAAGTTGAGCTTGGAGAGGATGTCCTCGTGGACGGTTTGCTTCACGTTGAGGTTCAGGGGCACTGCCCAGAGGAGGCTTCCCTTCAGGTGGATTCTGGCCTCCCCCGTCTGATCGTTTTTCAGGTAGGCCACGAGGGAGCGGACGAGCTTTTCGTTGTCCATCACGAGGACCATGCCCACCCCGCGTTTCGTGGCCCCGTAGTCGAACCTTGCACCCCTCGCGACCTCAATCCCCATGAAGCTCAGGCTCAGGTTCTCCACCTTTAAGGGGATCAGGAGGGGTTTGCTCAGCTTTCCCTCCACCCATATCTCCGTGGTCTTTTCGTCCACGTAGCCCCAGCTCGCGCGAATCTCGGGACTGGCGGTTGCGAGGGCGTACGCCACGTAGGCCGTCCAGATTAGGAGTATCAGCACCAGACCGAGTATGAGGTGGCCCCACTTCATCCTTCCCACCGTTCTACTTCCCCGGGGCTGGCTTTAACTTTTTCCTTCACCTCCTTGTCCTCCTGTAGGTGTAAATCACCGCAACCACCGCCAGCACCCCGACCACGATGGCGAGGTTCCTGAGGTTGGTTTGTGTTTTCGTGTTCTCCTTTACGCTCACGCTTATCGTTTTTTCGAAGACGTAAACGTTGTCGTCTCCTTCCTCCGGATCCCCAACCGCCCTTATGCGCAGCTGGAGGTTGTAATCCTTGGGTATCGCATCGTCCTCGATGCTGAGGATCAGCACCCCCTCACCGGTCTGACCGGGCTCCAGATTGCCCACGTAGTCGGTTCTCTTGTCCAGAGTGAAGGGCTGGTCGGCCTTTACGACACCCTCGATAACCACGCTCGTGGCCTTCTCGCCGCCGGTGTTCTTCAGCTTTATGTACACGTGCGTGCTCTCCCCCTGAAGGGGCTCGGGATCGAAGCGGACGGCGACGATCTCCACATTCGGCTTCGAGCCAATCACCACGGGGATTTCAAGGGTAACGTTCTTCTCCATCCCGAGGTCGTTTGTGTAGCTCACGAGCAGGGGCAGGCTGTAGGTTCCGGAACTGGCGTTCCCGGCCACGTTGACCTTGAAGGAGGCACTCGCCGAGTCCCCCTTTCCCAGACTTCCCACTCCTATGACCTGCTGGCCGCTGTCGCTGAGTGAGAAGGGCCACTTCGGCAGGGGTCTGACCACCACTTCCCTGGCAGTTCCGGTCCCGACGTTGTTCAGCTGGAAATCAATCTCCACGTTGTCCGTTCCCGGGATTATCCTGCCCGGTGAGGTGGAAACCTTTGAGATTATCAGCCTTGCCCTCCCCGTAACGTCTATTCCAACGAGCCTCTCGTCAGTTATCTCCTTTCCGTTCGGCTCCGTGAGGTAGCTTAGCTCTATCCTGAGGGGGTAGATGCCGTTCTCGAGCCTGTCGTTGGCCCTGACCCTGAACTCGAGGGTAACTTCTTCCCCGGGCTCGAGCTCCGCCACGTACTTCACGTTGTCCTCCCCGATCGGAAGGAAGGCATCAACGTTCTGTTTGGCGAGCTGGGTCATTATCTGGTTCAGGGCATCCTGAAGGTTCTGGCTCAGCTGCTGGCTCCCCTGAATGGGAAGCTGGCCCAGAGCGGAGGTATCGACCTTCTTTATCTCCCCCTGCACCGGGACCTGATAGGAGTTTATCTTCAGACTGAGCGCTCTGACCTTCTCGGCTCCGGTGTTCTCGAGGGTGAACCTTACCGTGAAGGAATCCCCCGGGCTTATCTCCTCCGGGGAGGTCTCGACCTTCTTTATCTCCACGAAGCCTTCCCTGAGCTTTTCCACGTTGAGCGCCACGAAGTTGTAGCCCTGCATCATCCTCATGCTGGACCCGAGGCCGGTTGAGTAAACGACGCCGACGTAGAGCGGGTACGTTCCGACGTCAGCGTTGGGGTTTATCTTTATCCTGAAGGTCAGGGTGGCGTTCTCCTTCCCCTCGAGGTACTCGATGTACTTCATGGAACTCCCCTCGGGATAGAAGACACTCTGGGCCATCCCGCTTCCGCTCAGGGCCATCGAAAGCGCACTCGCTATCGAGGAGCTCTCGTTGAAGCTCACCGGCGTGGGGCTCAGGAAGACGTTTACGTACCGCACCTCACGTGCACCCACGTTTCTGAGGTGGACTTTAACGGTGACCGTATCTCCGGGGTGAACGACTTCCGGCATCTCGACGCTTGAGGTTATCATCCCGGGCAGGGTCGCGGCCCTCCACTCGGGGGGTCCGCTTATGCTCACTCTGGCGCCGTTGGGATAGATCTCGTTTGCCGTAACGTAAACCGTCTGGTTGTCCACGTTTACCTCGACGGTTTCTCCCTCCCTTACGGGAGTTACATCCGGATACGTTACCTCCATCAGCACGTCTTCCTTACTTATCCCCAGTTCCGGGTGCTCCTCGATGGTTTCCATAATCGCATCCGCCAGCTCCAAAGGTGATGCGGAGTTCAGCCACTGGTAGAATCCGGCGGCGGTTCCCACGAGGCAGGAGGTAAAGGCGGCGCTGTTGTTAACGTACTGCTCGCACTGACTGGCGTCGTAACCCTGCGTCTCGGCCATGGCTATGAGGAAATCCGGGTTCATGAGAAGGCGGTTTATTTTGTTCGGATCCGGGACGAGTATCGTTTTGTACTCCGCGTTAAGGATCCTTCCATCCTTCATTACGATGAGGAAGGCGTAGTACTCGCCGTTACCGTAGTCCTTTTGGGTGTCCGCGAGGGTAACTATGAGCGGGCCCACGAGAACGGCCTCGCCCTTTGTCAGGTAGCCTTCAAAGAGCGGACTTCCCGTTGAGGCACTCACGCCTCCCGGGAACAACGCAAAGGTTACCATCATGGCCACGATGAGTCCGATCTTCTTCATTCATCCTCACCTCCATTTTTCCTTCCGTAAAAAATCTGCAGTAACGCTGGGGTTACGAGGTACGCGGCAAACATTGACGCGAATATTCCAAAGGCCAGCGTCTTTCCGAAGTCGTGTATCGGGGGCAGTTCGCCCGAGAGCAGGGCAAGAAAACCTCCGGCCGTCGTCAAAGCTCCCGCCAGTATGCCGGGCCCCACGGTCTCCACGGAGGTAACCATCGCCCTCGGGTTGCCCTCCCTCATCTCTTCGAGGAAGCGGTGGGTCAGGTGCATACCGTAGTCAACTCCCAGACCCACTATCATCGATATAACCCCCGCCAGCGTCTGAGTAAAGGGAATCCCCGCGAGGCCCATAAATCCGATCGTCCAGAGGGCACCGAGGAACATTGGGGTTATCATCGCCACCGAGACCTTCGGCCTTCTGAATAGAAGAAGGACTATAAGCACCACAAAGACCGTTCCGTAAGTTGAGATTCTGTTTATCTCGTTGCTTGTGAGCCCGTCGAGGACGTAGTTAAGGTAGGTGTCCCCCGTAAGGGAGAGCTCAACTCCCGGCGGAAACTCGGTCTTTTCGGCCCTCTCCGTTTCCTCCTCAAAGTACCTCATGATCCTCCTGAATTCGTCCGGAGACCCACCGAAGCTCCCCTTGAGGGTGATGTAAGTGGTTGAGTAATCCCTTGAGATGAGGTTGCTCCCCTCGAGGGCTTCGTTTATCTTCTCCCTATCGGCGGGTAGGTAGCCGTACCTGTCATAAACCTCATCGGCGATGCTCTCGGTTTCTGTAATGCCGTTGTAGTAAGAATCGGCCTTCAACTCGTTTTCGAAGCGGTATATCCCCCTTATCACCCCAGGGTCCCTGACGTCCTCCCCCCTGACCATTATGTAAAGCTCGTCCTGTCCGCCGAAGGTGTTCGTTATTTCCCCTATGGCCTCTATCTCGGGCACCCCCTTGGGGGCGAGCTTTTCGAGTCTCACCTCCGTCGTCACCAGAGTTGTCCCGTAGGCGAAGATGAGGGTCAGGATGAGAACGACCCCAAGGAAACCCGTCGGTCTCTTCCTTATGGCCTCACCGAGGTTGTGGAAGGCCTTACCCACGAACCCCGACTGCGAGCGAACCTCCGGAACGCTGTAGTGGCCCTTTAGGCGTTTGGTCACGTCTTCCTCGAGGATTATGATGGCCGGGGTTATGACCACGGCGTTGACGGCGGAGAGGCTCAGGCCCAGAATCAGGGCGGTTGCGAGGTGGTGAAGTATCGGGAGGCTCGAGAGGTAAATTGCGGCAAAACCGGCTATGGTCGTGAGGGCCGCCCCGAGCAGGGCCTTTCCGGTCTCAGCCACCGCCTCCTCGGAGGCCTCCTCTATGCTTCTTCCGCGCCTTCTCTCCTCGTAATAGCGGTTGGTCACGTGGATACCGTAGTCTATGCCCATCCCTATCATCATGGCCCCCACGGTTGTCGTTGCCATGTCGAGGGGTATCCCCATCAGCCCCATGAAGCCGAGCGTCATAACCACTCCGAAAACGAGCGGGATGAGGGGGATGGCGGCCTTTACGGGGGAGCGGTAGAAGTACACGAGGAGCGCCACGATGAGGATGAAGGCTATCGCGATGGTTCTGTTGAGGTCACTCTGGAGTAGCTGGAGTATGCGGTACGTTATGCCAATGCTTCCGGTCTGGACAACCTCGACGTTCTGAGGGAACCTGACGCTTTCTATATCCTCTTCTATTCCCTCGTAGACCTTTTTTAGGGTTTCACTGTTCTTCTCCCTGCTCAGCGTTACTACCATTATCGTGCTCGTGTAATCCCGGCTCACCAGTGAGTACCTCTCCTCCGGCGGGATCATCTCGAGAACGAACTTCACCTCCTCTTCGCTGTCCGGAAGTCTCCCAAGGACGTTCACGTAGAGGTCCGCGATGCTCACGGTGCCGGTTACGTACTCCCTCTTTTCGAGCCTCTGCTCGAGTTCGTAGATCGACTTTATGACCTCGGGATCGCGGATGTCGTAGACCCCGCCCGGCCTTATGGAATCCACCTTCACCATTATCAGCACGCTGTCGCCACCCTGGAACTCGTTCTGGAAGGTTTTGTAGTCGTTTATCGCCGGGTGGTTTTCGGGAAGCATGCTGTTAATGTCGCTCTCAAAGCGGAGCTTCTGGATCCCGTAACCCGAGAGTACCAGAAGGAAGATCGCCACCAGCACGAAGGCAACCCTGTACCTCACGATGATCCTCGCCGTCGCTTTCAGCGGGTCCATGGTCCCTCCCCCATTTTCTGAACTTTCGGAATTTTCCGAAAGTTTTAAATATACAAAATTTAAAAACCTTTCGTAGGTTACCCTATCCGGGTTATCGCACAAAGCAGGGTGTCGGGGATGGGGGTTGAAGAGGCCCGAAGAATACTCATGGAGCATTTCGCAGGGACGGCGAGGAGGTTTGGCTTCAAAGAACTCTACGGTTACATCTACGGCGTTCTTTTCCTTGCCAGAGAGCCGATGAGTCTGGGCGAGATCGCTGAAGCCACGGGTTACTCCCTGTCCCACGTGAGCACCGCCCTCAAATCCATGGAGCGCATAGGTCTGGTCGTGAGGATCAAGAAGCCCGGCGATAAGAAGGCCTATTACAGGGTAATAAAGGGTCTGAGGGACTGGCGGCAGGCGGCCTATTACTCCAGCATAATTGAAGACATCAAACAGATGAGGAGGAACTTCGAGCGGGCCCTCAGGGAACTCGAGGGGGACGGGAGCGAGGAAGCCCGGGCGATGAGGGGGGACATTGAGCTGGTCATGAGGAGGAACGCGCTCATCGAGAGGATAGTCAGGTTCCTTATGGAGCACGATGATGAGGAGGTCCTCGAGAAGCTTTTGAAGTGCTTCGGACTGGAGGAAGGCGGCAGACTTTAAAACCCTAAGTTAGCACTCAAACGGGGTGAAATCGTGTCATCGGTGCTGTGGGCTCTATGGTACATCCTTCCGGCTTACGTTGCCAACGCATCCCCGGTTCTCGTCGGCGGTGGAGAACCCATGGACGGCGGCAGAAACTGGCGGGACGGCAGGAGACTCCTTGGTGATGGAAAGACGTGGAGGGGGTTCTTCGGAGGGATCGCGCTGGGCACCCTTACCGGAGCGGTTCAGTACGTTATCACTCCCGATTATTACGGCACCCTGAAGGTAGCTCTCCTTCTCGCCTTCCTGCTCTCCCTCGGTGCCCTTGTGGGCGACCTCATCGGGAGCTTTATCAAGAGGCGTGTGAACCTGCCCCGGGGTGCCCCCGCCTTGGGCCTCGACCAGCTGGGCTTTGTAATAAGCGCCATGGTCTTTGCCTATCCGGTTAAGACCCTCCCCAGCGGTGGGATCCTCTTCCTGCTCGTGGTGACCCCCTTCGTCCACTGGGGGGCGAACTACCTCGCCTACAGGATGGGATGGAAGAGCGTGCCGTGGTGAGCTTACCTCTTCTCCACCTTTGTAAAGGCCACCACCCGCTCCCCAACCTTCAGCCTGTAGGCCTTCATTTCACCTCGGATAAACCCCTTTATGGCCTCCATGATCTTTTCCCGCTTCCTCAATCTCTCTTGAGCTTCCTCCACGCTTACAGCTTTAAACCTGAGCCTCCCGCCGGGTCTCGTCTGGGCAACCTTTGGTATATCAACCCTCGCAACAACCCCGATCTTTGGATAGCCCCCGGTCGTCTGCCCGTCGGCGAGCATTATTATTGGTTTACCGTTCTTCGGGACCTGAACCGCTCCCGGAGGGACGGCATCGGTGATTACCTCCGCTCCCTTTTCCGAGTGCTCTATCTCGGGCCCCTCAAGACGGTACCCCATCCTGTCGGATTCGGGGGTTACCTCGTAGGTCGAATTCAGGAAGGTTTCAATACCCTTCTTGGTAAAGTGGTCCTCCTGAGGGCCCGGAATGACCCTTATCTCACTCTCCTCCGCATAGACAGGTATGAACTCCTCCGGGAGTTCTTTTCCCGCTTTGCCCGTGAGAATAGCATACCCGAGTTTCAGCCCCTCCCCGGCCTTCAGGGCCTTTCCAAAATTTGCCCTTAGATAGGTGGAGCAGCTGCCGAGGATCGGCTCGCATTTTATTCCCCCGGCGAAAGCTACGTATCCATAAAAACCGCTTTTTAAGATGCCTATCTCCAGAACGTCCCCCCTCTTTGCCCAGTAACTCCTCCAGGGGCTTATTTCAACTCCGTTCAGCCTTACCTCAGCATCCCCACCAACAGCAAAGACGGCCGAGGCGTTGAACCTCAGCGTGGGTCCCTTTAAAGCAAACTCCAGCAGGGGGGCTTTATCGTCGTTTCCGACCAGGTAATTCGCCAGCCTCGCGCTTACCTCGTCCATCACCCCTCCCACGGGGACCCCGAACCTCTGATAGCCCCTCCTTCCGGAATCCTGAACGGTCGTTAGGGATGGAACGCTCAGGAGTTCAATCATCCTCCTTCCCCCGGTTCCCTTCATAGATCTCCCGGAATTCCTCTTCGCCTATGGGAACGAACTTAACGTAATCCCCGGGGGTTACGATGCTCGGCGGGGTTTTCAGGGGGTCGAAGGTTTTCAGGGGTGTTCTTCCTATCAGCCTCCACCCTCCGGGGCTCTCTATTGCGTACCATCCCGTCTGTTTCCCGGCTATCCCCACGCTTCCTGCTGGAACCTTTAAGCGCGGTTTCTCCAGCCTTGGTGTGGCTATCCTCTCGTCCATCCCCCCGAGGTATGCAAAACCCGGAAGGAAGCCGAGCATGTAAACCCTGTAGAGGGGCTTCGAGTGGATCTCAATAACTTCATCGACGCTTAGACCGTTGTATTCCGCAACGAACCCTATATCCGGCCCGAAGTCGCCGCCGTAAGCTACTGGAATCTTCACAACCCTTCTCTTACCCTTCTCAGGCTTTGTCCCCAGGAAAGGTCCCACAGCCCCGGCAACTTCCGAATAGGAGATTCTCAAAGGATCGTAGTAGATGTAGAGGCTCGTGTAGGTGGGAACTACCTCGATCAGCCATTCCGGGGATGCCTTTTCCATTGCCCTGGCCACGGCATGCACCTTTTCGTTTATCCCCTCGTCTATTTCATCGCCGAAGATAACCGCGAGCGCGGAATCCCCGGCCGGCTTGAAAAGGGGGAACATGGGATCACCGTATGAAGTCCTTCATGGGCAGAACCTTCACCCCTTCCTCCTCAAGGCGTTTTCTTACGTGGGCAGTTATCTCGAGGGCCTTTGGATTGTCACCGTGGACGCAGACGGTGTCCGCTTTTAGATCCACCCACTCGCCGTTGATGGCTTTAACGCCCCCGTCTTTAACCATTGAGATCACCCTTTCCGCTATGGCCTCTTTGTCATGAATAACCGCCCCCTTCAGGCGCCTTGAGACGAGGGTTCCGTCGGGGTTGTAGGCCCTGTCGGCAAAAACCTCGTGGGCAACACTCAATCCCATTTCCTCCGCTATCTCGAGGGGTTTCGAGTTTGAGAGCCCGACGAAAATGAGTTTCCTCTCGAAGTCCGCTATTCCTTCAAGAACGCCCCTCGCGAGCTCTTCATCCTTTGCAAGGGCGTTGTAAAGGGCCCCATGGGGTTTAACGTGCTGCAGGGTCAAACCTTCGGCTTTTGCGAAGGCGTAAAGGGCGCCTATCTGGTAGAGAACGTAGTTCCTCGCCTCCTCCCGCGTTAGGTCCATGTACCTCCTCCCGAAGCCGAGAAGATCGGGGTAGCCGGGATGGGCCCCGACTTCAACCTTCATCTCCCTTGCGAGCCTTACGGTTCTCCTCATCACCAGCGGATCCCCGGCGTGCCAGCCACAGGCAACGTTCGCCGAGGTTACGTACCTCATGACTTCTTCATCCATGCCGAGCCTGTACCTTCCGAAGCTTTCACCCAGATCGGAATTCAGATCGACCTTCATCAGATCACCCTCTGTAAAAATTAGTAATTGGTAAAATAAAAATTTAAGCTTTCGTAAGAACTTCCTTGTATTCTTCCATAACCTTGAGCTCCCTTTCGCTTGCCTTTGTGATTGCTGAAATCAGGAGTGCGACTATGGTGTTAACTATCACCGCCACCAGTCCCGCTACCGCCGGGTGTTCAAGCACTGGAAGGCCGAGCTTTCCTCCAATCTGCGGTGAGAGGAACGCTGCAAGGAAGCTTCCAACTATCAATCCCCATATGGCACCGTTTCTGTTTATGTACCTCTTTGTGGTTGGGACGATTGCTGGAAGGAGAAGCGGCAGGAATTGCAGTCCACCGGCACAGGCTATCGAGGCTATGTTGAATATTAAGCCGGGCTTTAAAAGGGCAAAGTACCATCCTATAAGGGCCCAGATTATCATGAATGCCCTGCTGACCAGTACGTAATGGCCTTCGCTCGCTCCCGGTTTGATGTGCTTTTGATAGATATCTCTGACCAGAATCATGGAAGTTGAACCCAGGAACGAATCGAGGGTTGACATTGCTGCCGCTGCGGCCCCGGCAAGCAGGAATCCGGCCAGAACTGGATTGAGGAGCTTGTATATCATCACCGCCGCAACGGCGTCTGCACTTCCGTATTGGGCTTTAAGTGCTGATATGAATCCCGGACTGAGGACTCCCGGAATCCCTTTAACGTTGGCAACAGCGGCCGAAAGTCCTATCAACGCTGCTGCAATGTAGTAGGTGCTCAGGTAAATCGCAGTACCAACGGCGGAGGTCTTTAGGATTTTTTCGTCTTTGGCTATGTAATACTTAATCCAGAGTTGCTGGAGGAGCATGAGACCGGGGCCGTATATGAGGATTGCACCGAGCATCTTTTGGGATGTCCAGTTCATTGTTAAAAGTTTTGGATTGACCGCCCTAACGGAATCCATTAGGGCCGTGAAGCCCCCGGGTACAATTTTGCCAACTATCACAAAGGCCGCCACAAAGATTCCGAGGTACATCCAAACCCCCTGAAGGACGTCTGTCCAGTAGGCTGCCCTGAGTCCTCCGAGGAACAGGTAGGTAGCTGCAACGAGTATAAGGACCAGTGATGCCCATTGGTAGGGAACATGTCCCTGGCTTGCAACATCGAGGATTATTCCAAGGCCAACGGCCTGGACTACTATGTATGCAATTATGAAAAGCGCCATGACGGTTGCGGTTATCACTCCGAGGGCTTTGCTATCATAAAAGTCGCTCAGCATATCGGCGGGTGTCATGTGCCCCCTTGCTTTTCCTATCTTCCATATCCTTGGTCCGACCAGGTACATGAATATTCCCGCTAGCACTGTCCAGGCAGATGCGGCTATCCAAAAAGTAACTCCTGCCGTTGAAAAAACCGCCACGCTCGTCAGGAAGGCAAAGGCGCTGTGGTAGGTTGCGGCAGTTGCGAGAAATGTCACGATTGTACTCCCTCTCCTGCCAAGAATGTAAAAGTCTTCCATAGACTTCTTCATGATTTTCCCTGCCCAGACTCCGATGCCTATCACGAGCAAGCTGTAGAAGAAGATGATTGTGGTGGCGATCTGCCAAGCTTCCATTATTCACCACCCCTGAGATCGTAGTAAGCCCATACTGTAAAGAGGGATAGGGCTATTATCCACCATATCACTGAATAAGCAAAGGGCTTGCTCATGTGGAGAACTGACGGCTCTGGTGTGTTGAAGAGATACACTGCAAAGGGGAATATCCATAGAACTACTGTTAGAATTGCCAGGTTTTTGTCATTTATAAAGCGAGGCATTCTGGAACACCTCTTGGAGAGATTGTCATTTGTCCATATAAAGGTTTCGTCCCCCATAATCTCCGGGGAGCTGGGGTGAAGCAAATGTTGAAGTTCTCGCTTTAGTTTATGAGCTTAGAGGCGTTTTTTTATTCAGATCGACCTTCATCCCCGGCACCGCAGGTGGTAGGAGGAGGAAGATTTAACCTTTGTCCCCCGTCCGATAATCCTTTTTAATCCCTGGGTGAACTCCGGGGTGGTGGTTGGTGTGAAGATCCGCGTCCGTTACTTTGCCCGTTTCCGTTCCCTTACCGGCACGGGTGAGGAAGAGCTCGAGGTTCCAGATGGGACGACCGTCCGGGAGCTGGTGGAAAGGCTGAAGGAGAGACATCCAGCGTTGAGGGAGGAGGTCTTTGGCGAGGATGATCTGGCCGATGTGAACGTCTCGCGGAACGGCAGGTACGCTTCCTTCGACGAGGTCTTGAAGGAGGGCGACGTGGTGGCCCTCTTTCCGCCGGTGAGTGGTGGTTGAGAATGGTAAGGTTTGAGAGGTACGACAGGCAGATCATGATCTTCGGTGTCGAGGGCCAGAAGAGGCTGGCCGGCTCAAAGGTCGCCGTTGTCGGCGTCGGCGGTCTCGGGAGCCCCGTGGCTTACTACCTCACGGCCGCGGGCGTCGGGACGATACTCCTGATCGATGAGCAGAAGCCCGAGCTGAGCAACCTGAACAGGCAGATACTCCACTGGGAGGAGGATCTGGGAAGGAATCCCAAGCCCCTGTCTGCTAAATGGAAGCTTGAGAGGTTCAATTCGGACGTTAAAATCGAGACCTTCGTCGGGAGATTAGCCCGGGAGAACGTCCACCGCGTGCTCAACGGCGTCGACGTCGTCGTTGACTGCCTCGATAACTTCGAGACGAGGTTCCTGCTGGATGACTACGTTCAGGAAGCGGGCATACCCCTCGTTCACGGGGCCGTCGAGGGAACCTTCGGTCAGGTCACCACGATCGTTCCCGGGAAAACTCTTAGCCTGCGCGGGATATTTCCGAACGTGAGGGAGAAAAAGGGCAAATTTCCGATACTTGGCCCTACAGCAGGGGTCATCGGGTCGATTCAGGCCATGGAGGTGATAAAACTGCTCACCGGGATCGGTGAGCCCCTCTTAAACAGGCTCCTCATAGTTGACCTCGCCCACAACAGCTTTGACGTCGTTGAGCTGGGGTAGAACATCAGGGGGACGAGGCCGGCGCCTCGACCTTTCTCCTTTCGTTTACCGACGTTATCCGTACGGTTTGACTCCATGAACCGTCCTGAGTTATCGTCATCGACCCGAGGTTTGGATCGTTTATCGAGGTCACGGTTCTTATCCGGAAGCTTATCCTGCCACCCGCGAGTTTGCCCCCCTCAAAGTAAAGCTCGAGGAGGCCATCCCTTACCTCTACCTCCGTGTCGGGTGTCATTGCGAAGTAGGCCCTCCCGAGGGGTTCGATCTCGTCCCCCCCGAGGACGTATCTAAGGAGCAGCCTTTCTCCGGTTTCCCTTTCGTCGGGTTCCTTCTTCAGATACCTCCGGGCGAGGCTCACGATGTTGTACTCCCAGAGGAGCCGGGAAGCGTTGGGGTCCTCCTTTACCCATCCGGCCGGGGTGAGAAGGTAGGTAACGTTGCCGACCACTATCCTTGAGGTGTTGGTGGATGCTCCGTCGGGGACGCTCGTCGTTGTCGTGTTTATCCACGCATCTCCCGATTCGAGGTCCAGGTAACCTTCCTCGATTATTCTAAGGGTAACGTTGTCCCTCTGGGAGAGGTTCTCCTCCGTAACCACGACGATCATTGATATCGTGGTGTTGGCGGTGTAGGTGTAGCGTTCCATACCCGAGACTTCCTGAAGGAGCTTTTCCCGGGTTTCTCCCGGCCTTTGAAGGGGAGAGCTGGTCTGGGTTGTGGTGGTTTCCATTGTGGTCGTTGTGGTGGTTGAGGGGGTGACCTTCGTCTCCTCGATAGCCGGGCTGGAGCCGGTCGTGTCCTTACCCCCGAGGCAGCCGGAGGTGATTATGATCGCCACCAGAAGGATGATTAGAGCGTGCCTCCTCATGAATCTCACCGGAGGGGCTTCCATCGGGACCACTTAAACTTTTTCTTTAACCCGAAGGTTTTAATTCCCGGAGCCTTACCTCATTCGGGGATCGGGATGAAGGTCAGGATAACAAAAGAAGCCTTCGACCTCGGGGAGGCCCTCGGCTACCTGTCCGTCCCTGAGGCCGGGGGTTACGTCATCTTCCTCGGAAGGGTGAGGAACGAGAACCGCGGCAGGAGGGTGAAGAAGCTCGTTTACGAGGCCTATCCGGAGATGGCCCTTGGGGAGATGGAGAGGATCAGGGAGGAAGCTTTGAAGCGCTTTCCAATCCTCGATATTCTGATATGGCACCGTTACGGGGAGCTTGAGGTCGGTCAGGACACCATGCTGATAATCGCGAGCGGAAGGCACAGGAAGGAAGCCTTCGATGCCTGCATGTGGGCCGTGGAAGAGGTGAAGCATCGTGTCCCCATCTGGAAGAAGGAGGTTACGGACGAGGGGACCTTCTGGATCGAGGGGGATCGTCTGATTCCCGGGGAGTGACTTTTCGTTTTTTGCAAACTACTTCCAATAGTATGCAAAATCGGAATAGAAAAGGTATATATACGATGGCGCCGTCTATTCTACGGTGGGGTTTATGGAGAGGGCAGTAACCGATGCGGTTACCGATTTCGGGAACGTTCCAAAGGTGGTTTCTGTGGGAAAGCCCCCATGGAGTAACACCCCCCATAAAGGTAAGCTTGAGCGTCTGATACTTCAGCTGGGCGCGGGAAAAGGCCGGTTCTCCGAGGTGGAGGGCATACCCCGTTCCATAGGGTGCATAGGCAACAATTCCTTTATCCTGAGGAGGGAACCCCTCAGCCCCGAGCGGGTCATGGATCTGATCCGGGAGTTCGGTCAGCTGGGGGGCAGAGAGCTCTGGCTCACCAACTACGACAGGGTGGAGTACCTCACTGCCATCGCCGCCCGCGCCTCCGAGCTGGGCATTCCAGAAGTCTACGCCGTGGTGAGGATCGAGGATCTTGAGATGGTCAACCCCGTTGAAGGGGTTCGTTTCATCGCAGAGCTGGAGTACAGCAGGGAGAATTTCCGGAAGCTTGAGGCCCACGGGTGGCTCCACGGGGGACTCGTAGTGGCAAGGCCCCATGAGGTGGACGAGCTCAGGAGCCTCAGGACCTCCTTCCCCGGGGAGGTCTACGTTGACGTTCTCTTCCCGGGTTCGGCCAGAAGGCTGGGCTTCAACGTTCTGGAACTCAGGAGGATATTGAACCCGAGTACGGGTGAATACAACGACTGTTTGGCCGGTACCATCGCTGTGACCGCCGACGGGTACGCGCTCCCCTGTCCGCTCCTCAGGAACTACGTGGTTGGGGACCTGAGAGAGGTCGGGCTTGGGAAGGTTCTGAGGAGAAAGAGACTCAAAAGGTTCTGGAGGCTGACCAAGGACAAGGTACCCGCCTGCAGCACCTGTCCGTTCAGGTACATCTGCCACGACTGCAGGGCGCTGGAGTATCAGGCTACGGGCGAGATAGACGGCCTCGAATACTGCCCGGTAGCCCTTCAAAATTCGAGGATGGAATGATAACCGCTCCCGTCTTTTTTTACCATTCTCGAGTATCTGGTCGTTCCGTTTCTATCGTTCAGCTCCTTGAAGGTCGGGTCAAAGTACTGGATCACGAGTTTATCCACGTAGTTGCTGAACTCCAGTATCTTCGCCCCCAGATCTTCTTTTGACGAGAAGAACCATTCTATGACGTATCCCTCCCCCGGGAATACGCCGATTCTCACCTCGTGCTCTTTGAACCTCTCAATAACGGATTCGTCGAGCTTCTCCGTTATTCCCAGCACGCTCCTATCGTGGAAGCTGTTCTCTATTACAGCCGCAAAACCCCTCAGGATGTCCATTTCCTCGAGTCGTTTTATCATAAACTTCACGGTGGGGCGGCTTTTTTTCAGCCGTTCTGCGATCCTTGTCAGGGGCGTTCGGGCGTCCGCCTTCAGGATGTCCATAAGTACCGCGTACTTGTAGCTTAAATCCCACCTTCCAAAGTCGTCTTCGCCGGTGTAGGGGTACCCCCTCACCTCGTGGTACTCGTAGTCGTCAGAGTACTTTGACAGCATCCCGTCTATATCTCCCCTCTGATCGTCGGGTATGTAGAGTATGGCCGATAGCCCGTTTTTGAACCCGAAGGCAGGGTTCACGTATCCAACGAAGGGGTTCCGGGTCATCCTGTATCCGGTTTCAAGTATCCTGTCCGGGGGGACGCTCAGAAAGGCGAGGTAACTTCGGAGGCCTATCAACCTCGGATTGTAAAAGGCATTGACGGAGATGTATTTCCCGTAGTACCTGTCGTACAACCTCTTGAGCCTGTAATAGTTTATGCCCTCCTCCTCGGCTATCCGCTTCAGACTCTCTACCGGGTGCCTGTTCAGGATCTCCTCAAGAAATTCAAGCTCATCAGGGAGTGGTTCGCTCATCTCACCTCACCGTTGGGCCCTGACGGAAAAAGTTATATCCCCCGTGGTATTAAACCCTTCCGGTGGTCGCTATGGTGAAGATAGAGGTTGTTGAGATCGAAAAACCGGAGGGCGTTGAGGTCATCATCGGGCAGGGAAACTTCTCCATATTCACGGTTGACGACCTCGCCAAGGTTCTCCTTACGACGGTCCCGGGCATAAAGTTCGGAATAGCGATGAACGAGGCCAAGCCCCAGCTCACGCGCTTCACAGGCAACGATAAGGAGCTTGAGAAGCTCGCAGCTAAGAACGCCCTCAGGATAGGCGCTGGTCACGTGTTCGTCATACTCATGAAGAACGCCTTCCCCATAAACGTGCTCAACGCCGTTAAGGACCACCCGGCCGTTGCCATGGTCTACGGGGCCAGTGAAAACCCCTTCCAGGTGATAGTGGCCGAAACTGACCTCGGAAGGGCTGTTCTGGGAGTGGTGGACGGTAAGGCCGCCAGCAGGATCGAAGACGATGAGCTCAAGAAGGAACGCAGGGAGTTAGTTGAGAGGATAGGATACAGGATAGACTGAAACCTTTTTATTGTTCCCTCCCCCCTGAATCCGGTGATTCCATGGAACTGGCTTTCGTCACCTCCAACACCGGAAAGGTCGAAGAGGCCCGGAAGTACTTCGAACCGCTCGGCGTTCGGGTGTATCGGCTTCCCGTTGCCTATCCCGAGATACAGGCGGATACCCTCGAGGAGGTTGCCCTCTTCGGCGTTGAATGGCTTGCGAAAAAAATTAAAGGACCGTTCTTTCTCGATGATTCCGGGCTGTTCGTGGAAGCCCTTTCCGGCTTTCCCGGGGTTTACTCGGCCTACGTTTACAGAACCCTCGGGATAGAAGGACTACTTAAGTTAATGGAGGGTGTTGAGAACAGGAAAGCCCACTTCAGGAGCGTTATAGCCTACTGGGACGGTGAGGCTCACTTATTCACTGGAAGGGTCGACGGTGAGATCACAAACGCTCCCATGGGAACCGAGGGTTTCGGCTTCGATCCCATCTTCAAACCCGAGGGATTCGACAGAACCTTTGCCCAGATGACAACCGCTGAGAAGAACACGATCTCCCACAGGGGTCGGGCGCTGAGGGCCTTTGCTGATTGGTTAAAGGAAAACCTTAAATAAGCCATCGGTACAGAAGCTAAAGGTCATCGTTGAAATAGTGACGAAGGGGGTAGGAATGGGGGCAGCACTCGATAACATCGATCTGAAGCTGTTGAAGGAACTGAAGGAGAACGCGAGGGAGAACATAGCGAGCCTCAGCAGGAAGGTTGGAATACCGAGGACCACCGTCCACTACCGTATCAAGAAGCTCGTCGAGGATGGAGTCATAGAGAAGTTCACCGTTAAGCCCAACTACAAGAAGCTCGACCTCGGAACAACGGCCTTTATCCTTGCCAGATACGAGCCGGAGTCGGGGTTGAGCCAGAGGGAGGTTGCCAAAAGGATAGCCGCCCTCGATGGGGTCTACGAGGTCCACATAATAGCCGGTGAATGGGATCTCCTCATAAAGGTGAGGGCTCCAAATTCTGAGGAAGTTGGTAAGATAGTCGTCGACAGACTGAGGGAGATAAGGGGTATCGGTCAGACTGTCACGATGGTTTCCTTCGTTACGGTTAAGGAGGAGCTCTGACCGTTTCGGGCGATGATCGGCGTTCTCCTTTCTGATTTCGTGATGATGCGAGGTTGGGTGAGCCCGCTTTTTACATAACGCAGCACTCGTAGATTATCTCGACGTCCCTTATTCCCCTCGCCCACCGGATGATCTCCTTCGGCGGGTTCGTCAGCCTGTCAACGCCGGCCAGAACGGCCCCTCTGTCGAACTCGAGGCGCCATTTCCCGGGGGGTCGCATGCAGCCTATGCTCACCTCCCCGTCGAAGCGTTCCCGGGCGTACTCAACGACCTTCAGGCTCTCCCCAACGTCCGGCGGGTTTAGACCTTCCATCTCCGTTCCCCTCGTTGGGATCAGCACGTCCAGAACGAGAACGTCTATGGGATAGCTCGCCAGCAGGTCTATGGTTTTGAACTCCCAGTGGATCCTCCCGAAGTCGAGCCCTATCGTTAGGTGGGGTGCCACCCTCACTCCGGCATCGGTCAGGAGGTCGAGAACCTTCCGGTAATCGTCGGCGGTTTTATCTATCCTGTAAACCCTTTTTATCACCCCGTCGTCGCCCACGAAGTCGAGGGAAACGACGTCAACGTATTTAATCCACTCCAGATCGTCTTCATCCACGAAGCCGACGTGGGCGTTGAGCTTCAGGTTCGTTCTCCTTTTTATCTCCCTGATCTGGGGGGCGTATCTATCTATGGGAACCTTCAGCCGGGAATCCATGCCTCCACTGAGCAGGCAACCCGTGTAACCCCTCCCTTCGAGGTTCAGGCAGTAGTCGAGCAGGCTCCCGCGGGGCTTCTTCATGCCCCTGAGGTAGTGCCTCCCGCAGTGGGCGCAGTTGAGGTGGCAGTAGTTCCCGGTGAGGGAGATCGAGGGGAACTTAACGCCCGGGATGTACACCTTGAGCTTTCTACTGCCCACTCCGACCACCCGCTAAAAAATGGAGGACAAAGGTCCGTTAAAGAAAAGCTCAGAGGAAGGGGTTGCGGAACTTCCTTCCCGGATAAAGGGCTACCCCCTCGAGCTCCTCCTCTATCCTGATGAGCTGGTTGTACTTGGCGTTCCTGTCGCTCCTCGCCGGGGCACCGGTCTTTATCTGCCCGGCGTTGAGAGCAACGGCCAGATCGGCTATGGTTGAGTCCTCGGTTTCCCCGCTCCTGTGGGACACGACGACGCCGTAGCCAGCCCTGAAGGCCGTGTAGGCTGCGTCTATGGCCTCGCTCAGCGTTCCGATCTGGTTGACCTTGAGGAGGAGGGCGTTGGCGGCGCCCATCTCTATGCCCTTCCGTATCCTCTTCGGGTTGGTGACGAAGAGGTCGTCCCCGACTATCTGCACTTTTCTTCCGAGTTCTCTCGTTATGGCCACGAAGCCATCCCAGTCCTCCTCGTGGAAGGGATCCTCGATGGAGACCACCGGATAGCTCGAGACGAGCTCCCTGTAGAGCTCTAACAGTTCTCCGCTATCGTATTCCCTCCCGTTGACAACGTACTTTCCTTTGTCCGGGTGGAAGAACTCGCTCGATGCCGGATCCATGGCGAAGGCTATCTCATCGCCCGGTTTGTAGCCGGCTTCCTCAATGGCCTTTATGAGAAGCTCAAGGGGCTCGTGGGGTTCCTTCAGTGGCGGGGCGAAGCCACCCTCGTCACCGACGTTGACCGCGTCCTTGCCGTACCTATCCGCTATAACGCCCTTGAGAACGTGGTAGGTCTCGGAGACCCACCTTATCCCCTCCCTGAAGGAGTCGGCACCGATGGGCATGATCATGAACTCCTGAAAGTCGAGCTCGTTTCCGGCGTGCACACCGCCGTTGATGACGTTGCTCATCGGGACGGGCATTACGTAGGTGTTGGTTCCTCCTACGTACTGGTAGAGCGGCAAAGCCAGAGCGTTGGCGGCCGCCTTGGCAACGGCCAGCGAGACCCCGAGCATCGCGTTGGCCCCGAGGTTGCTCTTGTTCTCGGTTCCGTCGAGCTCTATCATGAGGGAATCTATCTCCCTCTGCCACGTGACGTCCATGCCCGTGATCTCGGGGGCTATGATCTTGTTGACGTTCTCCACGGCCCTTCTGACGCCCTTTCCGTGGTAGCGCTTTCCGCCGTCGCGGAGCTCCAGTGCTTCGTGCGTTCCGGTGGAGGCTCCACTCGGAACGGCGGCCCTTCCCATGCTTACCGGCGTGTAAACCTCGACCTCGATCGTCGGGTTTCCCCTGCTGTCGAGTATTTCCCGGGCAAGGACTCCTGTTATCTCAAAGGGGTTCTCCATCTCAATCACCTCGGGTGATATTCCCCCGGGGGGCATAAAAGGTTTTAGTTTCGGGTTCCCATTCGTTGAAGGGGAAAGCCTAAAATACCTTAGAGGAGAACGAAGGGTGGTGGGACCATGGACGATCACCTCGATATCAACAGGTATATCGACCACACGAACCTCAAACCTTACGCGAGAGCCGAGGACATAGTCAGGCTCTGTAACGAGGCGAGGGAGTACGACTTCTACGCGGTCTGCGTCAATCCCTACAGGGTGAAGCTGGCGAAGGAGCTCCTCAGGGGTTCCAACGTGAAGGTTGCAACCGTCATAGGCTTCCCGCTCGGCGCAACGCCCACGGAGGTTAAGGCCTTCGAGGCCAGAAGGGCACTGGAAGATGGAGCGGATGAGCTCGACATGGTCATCAACATCGGCGCCCTCAAGGATGGGGACTACGACTACGTCCGGGAGGACATAAAGGCGGTCGTGGAGCTCGCCCACGAGCGGGGTGCGATCGTTAAGGTCATAATCGAAACCTGCTATTTGACGGAGGAGGAGAAAATAAAGGCCTGCGAGCTGGCGAAGGAAGCCGGGGCGGACTTCGTGAAGACCTCCACGGGCTTTGGAACCGGGGGGGCCACCGTCGAGGACGTCAGGCTCATGAGGCGGGTCGTTGGAGACGGGATGGGAGTTAAAGCAGCAGGCGGAATAAGAACCTACGAGCAGGCCCTTGCGATGATAGAGGCCGGTGCAACCAGAATCGGAACGTCAAGCGGTGTAAAGATAATGGAGGGTGCGAAAAATGCCCGGGATTAAGGAGGTAAGGGACATCCTCGAGAAGGCCCTGTCCGAGCTCCGTGAGGCCGGCCTTGAACCGGACATACTCCTCGCCGGTCCGGGCTTTCTCAAGTACTCCGGCGAGGCCCTGAAGAACTGCAGGCTCAAGGTGTACAGGATAGATGAGCTGGGGTACGATGCGGTGGTGGCGGACTCGGGTTACCTCGGTCAGGTAAAGAGGGGCTCGAAAAGGATCTCGGTGGAACCCCTCCTTGAGGAGAAAGAGGTGTGGGAACAGCTGAAAGATCTGGAGGTTTAGAGCATATCCACGACTTCCGGGTACTTCTTTTTTATTGCCTCCGCCAGAGCGGTTCCGACAATTATTCCGGTAACGGCCTGAAGGGTGTTTCCGGGAACCTCCACCATAGCGTTCGGGACCCCGAACATGTAGGCCTCGAAGGTAAAGTAGCCGAGGACCATTACGATCCCGCCGATGGTTCCCGCAACCACGAGTACCGGGGTCCTATCGCTTCTTCTGGCTATGTAGCCTACGACCAGTCCCTCAAGCCCCTTGACGATGAGGGTTATCGGGGCCCATCCCGCGTAACCGCCGAGGATGTCCCCGAGGGCCGAGCCAACGCCTCCGGCAAAGGCACCGACCACCGGTCCGAAGAGCATTGCCGAGAACATTACCATCGTGTCCCCGAGGTTTATGTACCCTCCAGTGGCAGGGGTGGGCACCTTTATGAGGTTGGTAACCACGCCCACAAGGGTCGCCATTATCGCCGAAACCGCTATGACCGAAGGTCCGCTGTATTCCCTTCTTCGGGCAAATATGTAGACTATGAAAAGGATCGTGGCACCCGCGATTACGTAGAGTCCGTAGGGCTCAAGGATTTGAGTCAGATCGGTCATCTCCATCACCGGCCTGATTTAAAGTTTAAACTTTAAAACCTTACCCTCGGATTCCGGGATCCTAAAAAAGGTAAGGAAATTAGCCGAGGGCCGCCTTGAGGCTCTCCTCGAATATCTCCATGGCAACGTCGATCTCTTCCTTCCCGATGATCAGCGGGGGTATGAAGCGTATGCTGTTGTCACCGCATCCGAGGAGTATGAGGCCCCTCTTAACGGCTTCCTTAACGATGGCGTTCCTGAGCTTGGGGTTCTTCTCCTTGGTGTCCTTGTTCTTGACGATCTCCACCGCCTGTGCCAGTCCGATGCCCCTCGCGTCCCCGATAACCTCATACTTCTCCTCGAACTCCTTGAGGTAGCCGTGCAGGTAATCTCCGACCTCCCTGACGTGCGGGAGGAGCTCCTTGACCAGGTCCACGACCTCTATTCCAGCCGCTATCGCAACGGGGTTGCCGGCGAAGGTGGAGGCGTGCCTGCCGGGCTTGTCGAAGGTTATGTCAGCCCTGTGGATAACACCGGCCAGGGGTATTCCCCCGCCTATGGCCTTGCCGAACTGGATCGTGTCGGGGGCAACGCCGAAGTTCTCTATGGCCCAGAACCTTCCCGTCCTTCCGACGCCCATCTGGACCTCGTCGTCGGCCAGAAGGATGCCGTAGCTGTCGGCGAGCTTCTTGAGTTCCCTGAAGAAGTTCTTCGGTGGAACGACGTAGCCGCCTTCGCCCTGTATCGGCTCGAAGACTATGGCCCCAACCTCCTCCGGTGGAACGTGCCTGAAAACGTACTCCTCAATGAACTCCAGAACCCTGTTGATGAGTTCGTCCGGCTCTGCGTAACCGTCTATGTGCCACGGGTTCCGGTAGGGGTTCGGGTAGGGGATGTGCTCCACTCCCGGCATGGTCGGGAAGAAGCCGTCCTGCTGAACCCACTTGCTGGCCGTTAGCGACAGTACCGCCTGGGTTCTTCCGTGGAAGGCGTGGTAGAAGGCTATGAACCTCTTTCTCTTCGTGCCGTACTTGACGAGCTTCATCATGGCCTCGTTCGCTTCCGCCCCGCTGTTCTGGTAAACGACCTTCTTCTTGAAGTCGCCCGGAGCCAGCTCGGCGAGTTTGTTCGCCAGAATAATCGCGTTCTCGTAGAAGAAGTCGTTGAGTGCGAAGTGTGTGAACCTCTCGGCCTGCCTCTTTATGGCCTCAACGACCCTCGGGTGGGCGTGGCCGACGTTCAGCACACCCACACCGCTTCCGAAGTCGTAGAAGGTGTTTCCATCGACGTCGTAGACGAGTATGCCATCACCGTGGTCTATAACTATCGGCAGGGTCTCCGGATCCTGCGTGGTGTATGCGAGGGCCTCGAAGTTCTTCTCTATGACCTCCCTGGCCTTCGGTCCCGGAAGCTCTTTAACCTTCGGTCTGATCAATTCACATCACCGGCCGACTATAGGGCTTGCACTATATAACCTTATGTTCATAACTGAACATCTTTGATCGAAGAATTTTCGGTAAATTTTCGGGAGAACCGCATGATGAATCCGGGTAACTCGAAAAGGTGAAGGAGGGGGTCACTCCCCGGTCTTTGAGTTCCACTCTTCGAGGAGCTCCTTGGCCGAGTTGGCCGCTATGGCTCCCTGACCCACGGCCACGGCTATCTGCTTGAAGACGTTGGTTATATCCCCCGCGGCAAAGAGGCCCCTTACCCGTGTGCGCATGTGCATGTCCACGGGGATGTAGCCGTATTCGTCCGTGATGCCGAGGTGCTTCACGAAGTCGGTCTTTGGCTCGTAGCCTATGAAGATGAAGACCCCGTCCACTTTCATCTCGCTCTCCTCACCCGTAACGCGGTTCTTCAGCCTCACCGCTTCGACCTTCTCCTTCCCGATTATCTCCGTCACAACGGTGTTGAGGATGGTCGGGATTCCGCTTTCCCTGAAGCGGTCCTGAAGGATCTTATCCGCCCTGAACTGGTCGCGCCTGTGGACGAGGGTGACGTCGACCCCTATGCTCTTGAGGTAGAGGGCCTCCTGCAGGGCCGTGTTCCCACCGCCCACTACTATAACCCTCTTGCCCTTGAAGAGGGGTCCGTCGCAGGTTGCACAGTAGGAGACACCCTTCCCGGTGAGCTCTTCCTCCCCCGGAACGTGGAGCTTCCTCGGTGCCGCACCAACGGCCACTATCACCGTCCTGCTCTTGTAGACCTTCCCGTTCTTCGTTATGACGGAGAACTTGCAGGGCCCTTCGTAGTAGGGGCACTCGGAGAGGTCTACCTTCTCCACCTCGTCGAAGATCACATCAACGCCGAGGTTCTTGATCTGTTCGTGCATTCTGCTGGTGAGCTCAGAACCGCTTATCCTTACGAAGCCGGGGTAGTTCTCTATGACGTCCGTCAGGGCCATGTTGCCACCGAGGTCCTTGCTGATGATGAGGGTCTCCAGTCCGAAGCGCGCCGCGTATATGGCTGCCGTGAATCCGGCCGGACCGGCCCCGATGATGAGCAGGTCCCACGTTTTGTTCTCGTATTCGCCTCCCCTTGAGAATCCTCCGATGCTGAACATCTCCTTCACCTCCGATCTGCCTTGGGTGGTATATTTAAAAACATTACTACCCGGATATGGGTATTCAATGGCAACCACTGGAAGGATCAGAGGAGCGATACCTCCCGGTCGAGGAGGAGGTGCAGGGTGTAGCCACTGAAGGCCGAGAAGCCCACGAAGAGGGACTCCCCCGTTCCCATCCCCAGACCGAATTCCATCAGGGCGTAGGCGAGGAGACCGTATACTGCAGCGGCCAGCAGTGAGTGCACTATTCCCCTGTGTCTGGGCATTAGGGCGGTGAAACCGTACCATGCAACAACAGCAGTCAGTGCCCCGAGCAGCCATGCGGCGGTAACGTTGAGGCCTTCGCTTCCAAGGTTAAGGTTTATGTAATCGGGAACCTTCATGAAGACGGCACTTCCAACGGCCACCGCCACTATCGGCTTCGTCCCCCTGTGGATAAGTGCACTGGGATGGTCCACGTCCGGCAGATCCGCTCCAAGGACGTAGAACGCGTAGCCCACGACCATCGCCATGCTGCTCAGGACGAATGGAATGCCCGCATGGTCCCTGAGGATGAAGGCGATAAAAACGACGAGCGGATAGGATACTACCCCGCTCAGCACGTGGGTATCGTAGTTCGGCATTGGATCACTCCCCGCTCTCTTCCGCTTCTTCCTCGAGGAACTTTCTCACGTACTCCGGAACCTTGTAGTTACCCTTGGGGTCCCCAACAAGGAAACCGAGTCTTATGAGCTCGTTCAGCTGATCGTAAACCTGTATCCCGGGCCTCTTGACGGCCTTGGCTATCTGGATGTAGCTCACGGGTCCGCCGTTGAACTCATTGACTATGGCATCGACCAGATCCCTGTAATCCTTCGGAATCCTCGTTAGGTATTCCTCGAGGCTCTTCGGCTCCTCGAGGATGGTCGTGACGACGTAGTCATCTATCGGATCGAACCTGTGCTTTGCGGCCTCGCTGAGGACGTAGTGGAGCAACCTCAGGATCTGTCTGGGGTTTCCTTTCCCGAGCTCGTGGATGAGCTTTACCGCCTCCTCCGTAAAGGGATAAAGGGGATCGTCAGTATCCCTCACCCTCACGAGGTTGAGCCTCTTCTTCACGAGTTCGTAGGTTTCCTCGACGCTCATGGTCCTGAGCCTGAACTCGTAGTGGAGGCGCATGAAGAAGGCCGGGAAGAGCTTCGTGTACTCCTCGTAAGCTTCGGGAACGCATGCGAAGGCCACGACGCAGCCCTGTGGCATGTTGCTTATGAAGTGCCGGAGCATCTCGAAGAACTGTATCTTCTCCCTCTCGCCGGCGCTCTGCATGTTCTCAAGCTCGTCGAGGAGCAGGGCGCAGTAGGGGTACTTCCCGAGCTGTTCCGCGAGGAGTTCCGCTATGTCCCTGCTCTTGTACTCCTTCCTGTCGCTTAGCATCCTCTCGAGGCGGTCTATGAAGCCGAGCTTTCGTGAGATGTTTTCGAGGAACAGGTTCGTGCGGCTCTTCGGGGGCTTCAGGGCATGAAATACGTCTCTGGTAAGCTTGAGGATGTCGTTGGTATCAACCTTGACGTATATCGCCTTTCCGCGGTTCTCCTCTATGCCCTTCATCACCGTCTTGAGCCTCTGGGTCTTTCCGGTTCCGAGGGGCCCGACGATGCTGAACGCTATTGAACTTTTGTTCCCTATGACCTCGGAGAGTATCATCTGCAGGCGCATGTCAACTTCCTGATAGACGTGTATGCTCTCCACGTCCTTTATTCCCTCACTGGCGAGCTGTTCGAAGGGATTTCGAGAGATGCCGTAAACTTCGTATGATTGATGGGGGTAAAGCTTAAGGCCACCGGTTTCCATTTGATTCACCACACGCTTTATGAAGCCGGAATATAAAAAGTTGTCCATTGGTGAGCGAAGATGACGATCCTCCTCGTTACGGCCCCCCACAACAGGCAGGGGGATGCCATACTCGAGCTGGAGTGGGCTCTGGAGAAGGTCAGGGTCAGGGGGACGGACTGGAAGGGCGTTCTCCTCGCCGAGACGCCCCTCGAAAGGGACGAGGCCCTTAAACGACTGAAGGATTTCGAGACACAGGCGATACAGCGCGTCGTCCCCCTCGAGAGGTTAGTTCCGGCGAAGGGGGATGAGATAGAAAGGGCCGTGCTCGAAGTTGCGGGCAGGATAAGGGGCACCTTCGCGGTCCGGGTCAGGGTCAGGGGGAACCGGAGACTTTCCGGGAGGGAACTCGAGGTTGGACTTGGCTCCCTCATCGTGGATCGTTACGGCCTGAAGGTCAACCTGAGCGATCCGGATTATACGGTCGTCGTTGAGGTCCTTGGAAGGAAGGCCGGGATAGGTGTACTGAGGAGGGGCGAGATGCTGCGCTTTGAGGTTAAGGAATGAGACGACCGAAAGTCTTATCCGTTTCCAGCGAACACTCTCCAGGGGATGAAAATGTACGACGTTGATGAGATCATCGAAGGGCTGGCGAGGCTCGGCTACGATGAGGTGCTGGCCTACTGGATAAAGGGCGAAAGGGAGGAGGCCGGCTTTTACAGGGAGCTGGCCACGAGAGCGAGGGACCTCGGCCTCGGTGAGGAACCCGTGAAAACCTTCGAAAAGCTCTCGGAGGATTCGCTCAATCATGCCAGAGAGCTGGAGCGTTATCTGAAGTCAAGATATGGGGACAATCCCGTGAAGGCACCCGATCTGCAACCGATCGAGGTTCTGCCCGTGATAGACGGGCTGGAAAGGGCGGACCGGCTGGAGGAGGTTCTGAGGTTTGCCATGGAGAGCGAGCTTATAGCCCACAGGTCCTACAGGGCTCTGGCTGAGAGGGTTGATGATCCGGAACTGGCGGAACTCTACAGGAAGCTGGCCGAGGTGGAGAAGGGTCACTACGAGATGCTCCGCAAGATGTATGAGGAAATAAAGGAAAGACGGGGTTAGGCTTTTGTCTTCTTCTTTTCGGCGAGTTTCTCCTTGAGCCTCTCGATCTCCTCCCCGTGGAACCATCTCAGATTGTCGTCGTACTTGTCGGTGGTTGCGAGCAGGAACTCGTCGCTCATGCTGAGGGCGTTAACGGGGCAAACGTCAACGCACTGCTGGCAGAAGACGCATCTCC
Source organism: Thermococcus sp. P6 (assembly GCF_002214525.1). Taxonomy (NCBI): domain Archaea; kingdom Methanobacteriati; phylum Methanobacteriota; class Thermococci; order Thermococcales; family Thermococcaceae; genus Thermococcus; species Thermococcus sp. P6. The sequence continues at coordinate 834,735 of NZ_CP015104.1, read as the reverse complement.
CGAGCCAGAAGGTGACCTTCCTCACCTCGGGAACGTACTCTATGACGCCGGCGGGGCACACGGTAACGCAGAGCTTACATCCGACGCACCTGTCCACGTCGTAGACGAGCTTGCCCCTGAACTTCTCCGGAACCGGAACGGGTTCGGTCTTCGGGAATGGATTGGTGGCGGGCTTTTTGAAGAGGTTGCCGAGGACCGTCGATAGGGTCGTTGGGAGCTTCATGCCACCACCCCCAGCGTGTCTATGATCAGGAGCAGGGTTCCGACCACGCTCGCCGGCAGGAGCCTCGCCCACAGCATGTTGACAGCCTGCGTTATCCTCAGCCGTCCGGTCGTTGCCCTGAAGAGGCTCATGCTCACGAAGAGCACCGCGAAGACCTTCAGGGTGTGGAACAGGAGCTCCACAACCGTTGCTGGGAGTCCCGTAAGGCCGAGTTGCCCCGAGATTCCCCACGGGAAGAATATCGCCACTACGAGACTTGCGCTCACGAAGGTCTTTATTGCGCCGGCGAGTTCGAACATGGCCAGGTGCCGGCCGCTGTACTCCGCCATGGGACCCTCGGCCAGCTCCGTCTCGGCCTCAGGTATGTCGAAGTAACCCACCTCTATCTCGCTGGAGAGCCAGAATAGGAACGCCACGAGGAGCAGGAGTGCTCCTATGACGCTTAGAGGAGTTCCCAGCTCCCACACGCTGTGCTCGTAGAACGTGCCCATGCTGAAGGGTTTTTCAACGCCGAGCCCCTTAAGGCGCCAGAGGATTGCGAAGAGGGCGAGCATCATCGGGGGCTCCCTCGAGGCGAGGATGGTCATCTCCCTCTGGGCACCCACCTGGGCGTAGGGAGAACCCGAGCTCACGGCACCCGCCATCCGGACGAATCCCACTAAGGTGAGGAGGTATATGAAGACCACGACGTCGCCCTTCGTCCCGAAGATGGGCTCGAAGCCCAGAGGCGTGTAGGCCAGGAGCGCTATCGAGGTCGCCAGTGCCAACAGCGGTGCGAGTTCAAAGAACCTGTTCGCATCCCTCGGTATTATCGATTCCTTGCCCGCCAGTTTGAGGAAGTCGTAGAAGGGCTGGAGTAACGGGGGACCAATGCGCCGCTGCATCCTCGCCACGAGCTTTCTGTCAATGCCCGCCCAGAGTAGCGAGGCGAGGGAGACGTAAACGTAAACTCCGATGAATTCAAGGGTAGCGTAGAGAAGGTTCATAGCACCCCACCCCTTGGGCAGCCCACTCCAACAACCTCGGGCTTTCCTTTTACCTCGGGGTTTGTCTCCTTCGTCTTCTCGATCGATAGCTTGAGGAGGTCCTTCTCCGTGAGGACCCTTTTCTTCCCGGTGTTCGCGTCTATCACCGCCACCCTGTCGGTACAGCTCAGGCAGGGATCTATCGAGGCTATCGCAACCGGAACGTCGGCCACCTGTTCACCGATCAGTGCCCTGGCAACTGCAAACAGGTTGGGGAAGGTTGGCTCCCTCATCTTCCACCGTACCGGCCCGTCTTTGCCTTTCTGGGCCAGGACGTAGTGGATTAACTCGCCCCTCGGGGCCTCGTAACGGCCCACCCCTTCCCCTTCGGCCTTCTTGAGCTGAAAGAGAAGGGCGTTGTCCTTGGGAACGGCCTTTATCCTTCCCTCCGGCATCTCATCCAGTGCCCGCTCGATGAGTTCGAGGCTCTGCCACAGCTCCCCGACACGAACCACCATCCTGTCGAAGACGTCTCCCTTTACGGTCCCGGTGAACTCCTTGGGGGTTACCGGTTTTATCCCGAGATCGGGGTAAACGCCGAGCTTTTCGTTGTACCTAACGTCCTTCTTCACACCGCTCCCCCTCGCCGTCGGCCCCTGAGCGCTGTACTCAATCGCCATCCTCTTCGGGATAACGCTCGTGTCCCTCAGTCTCGCCTCGATCGTTGGATCGTAGAGGAAGACCTCCTCAACCTTGGGCAGAACCTCCCTGCGGTAGTACTCGATCATGTCTTTCATAGCTCTGACGTGCTTCTCCTCAACGTCCCTCCTGACGCCGCCTATCATGTTCATGGAGTAGTTGACCCTGTTGCCGCCTATTAACTCCAGAACGTCCATGACCCTCTCTCTGGCGAGCCACGTGAGGTGGAGGACCGTGTCGTAGCCTATGCTGTGGCCCACAACCCCGAGGTTCAGGAGGTGGGAATGGATCCTCTCGAGCTCGCCCACGATAACGCGTATGTACTCTGCCCTTTCCGGAACCTCTATGCCGGCCATCTCCTCCACTGCCCTCGAGTAGGTGTGGTTGTGGGAAAAGGAGCAGATCCCGCACATCCGTTCCGCCAGATAGAGCAGCTGAATGTAGTTCCTTCTCATGCCTATCCATTCTATTCCCCTGAGGTTGTAGCCGAGCTTCACGTCAACGTTGATTATCCGCTCTCCGTCGAGCGTCAGGATGAACTTCTCGGGCTCCTCGAGTGCGGGATGAATTGGGCCCACGGGAACTTTCACCCAGTATTCAATCTTCTCGTTCATTTTGAAGCCCCCCTCTCGATCCTGTAGGGATGCCCCGAGTTTTTGACCATCTCCGGCGTGATCCCGGTCTCGTCCAGCCTGAGCGGGTAAACGCCCTCCGGCCAGTCGTCCGGAAGGAAGAGCTTTCTGGGGTCGGGTATTCCCTCGAAGAACAGTCCGAGGAACTCCTGAACTTCCCTTTCGTAGGCCAGCGCTCCCGGGAAGATGTCCGTGACGGTTGGGATCTTTGGATCGTCCTTTGGAGCCGAGGTGCCGATTATAAGGGAGATGCTCTCACCCTCCTCCCAGAACAGCTCGAGGTGGTATTTGGCCTCGAGAACTTCTCCCGCGTCCCTGGCGATGATTACGGAGAACTGCACCTCCGGATCGATCTTTTTTATGAATTCCATCGCATCGTGGAAAATCTCCCTGTCCACGGTGACCCACACCCTCTTCCTCGGATGGGGCTCTCTGTTCTCGCTAACCCTTATTTCCGCCCCGGGGAACTTCTCTTTTAGAATCCCCGTGAATTCTTCAACGTTCATTCCTTACCCTCCTCAATCTTTTCGATAAGCTTCCTGAGGGCGAGTACGACGCCGTAGAGTATGGCCTCCGGCCTCGGCGGACAGCCCGGAACGAACACGTCAACTGGTATGTGTCTGTCCAGCGGTGCGTTGGTGAAGGGGCTCTCGTAGAAGACGCTTCCACCCGTGGGGCACGCACCAACGGCAACAACCACCTTCGGGTCGGGCGTCTGCTCGTAGATCAGCTTGACCCTTTCGAGGCTCTGGTTGGTCACGGGGCCGGTGACGAGGAGCAGATCCGCATGCCTCGGAGTCCCGACCAGTTTCACGCCGAAGCGCTCGGCGTCGTATCTCGGCGTCAGGGCCGCTATTATCTCTATATCGCAACCGTTGCAGCTACCGCTGTTAACGTGAAAGGCCCAGGGGGATCGTCCTATGTACCTGCAGAGTTTGGAGATCTCCTTCTCAAGCTTCTCGCGATTGCCAGTATCCTTCTCCTGAACGTTCTCCGGAGGAATCTTTATGGCCATCCTCTCACCCCCACACCACGAGTACCCCGACCACTATGGCGGTGGTGACGAGCAGGTAGCTTACGTAATCGCTCAACAGACCGGTGTGCTCCCTCCGGAAGTAGAGGAAGACCCTTTGAATTCCCCTGATGAGGCCCCACATCACGTGCCTCCCGGTTACGTGGCCCTTCAGGTGTTCGAATTGGGGTACCTCCATGTCCTGATCCTCGCCGCTCAGGAAGATCTTCGTTCCATCCCCTGCCCTTCTCGTCCCCATGCTTGAGCGCTCGGCCCATAGGTAGATGAGGTACGCGATGATCAGGCTTACGGTGAAGACGTAAACGAAGTAGAGGGCATCCCAGTAGCCGAACATTTCAGGCACCTCCAAGCACGGCCGATACGTAATTTCCGGTGTTTTCGAGCATTTTTGCCGCGGGCAGCATCACCCTGTCGCTGATTATCCACGGGAAGAGTCCTGTGAGTACTATAGCGGCCACGAGAATGAGCATCGGAAGCAACATGGCCTTTCCGGGCTCTTGGGCCTGCATAACCCTCTCGCAGGGCCTTCCAAGGAAGGTGAAGACCACCCTTATGTAGGCGGCGAAGCTGAAGGCCGTTCCGATTATCGCTATAACACCCACGAGCGGGTTGAAGAGCGCGGAGCTCTCGTAGATGAGCCACTTGCTCGCGAAACCGTTCATGGGTGGAACGCCGATTATGGCCATCGCGCCCACGAGGAAGGCGAAGCTCGTGATGGGCATCCTCCTGGCTATGCCGCTCAGCTCGTTGAGGTTCCTCGTTCCGAGGTTATGTATAACCGCTCCGGCGATCAGGAAGAGAAGGGCCTTGATGAGGGCGTGGTTGACGGTATGGTATATGGCCCCCGCGAGGGCCACGTTCCCCACTTCGCTTCCGTAGGCTGCGAGACCTATCCCAACCCCCAGCAGGATGTAACCGATCTGACCGACGCTGGAATAGGCCAGCAGTCTCTTCATGTCCGTCTGGACCACTGCCATCGCGTTGCCCACTATCAGGGTGGCGCAGGCGAAGAGTATCACCACCCAGCCCAGCGTTCTGAGGTTCGTTCCCCCGCCGAAAACGCTGAAGGCGAGCCTTGTAATGGCGTAGACCCCGCCCAGTTTGATGACGAGACCGGAGAGCATGGCACTGATGGAGCTGGGCGCCGCCGGATGGGCATCGGCGAGCCACATGTGGACGGGAACGGCACCGCTCTTGAAGAGAAGCCCCCCGATGAGCAGTCCAAGGGCAACCCGGGATGTGAACGTCGGGTTCCCGGTTATCATCTTTGAGAGGTAGGCCATCGTCAGCGTTCCGTACTGGCCGTAGAGGAGGACTACCCCGAGGAGGACGAGGGAGCTCGCGAGAGAGCCGGCGAACATGTACTTTATGCCCGCCTCGATGCCCTCCCATGTGTCGTTCCTGAAGGCGACGAGGGCGTAGCTCGCTATCCCCGTTATCTCAAAGAAGACGTAGAAGTTGAAGAGGTCGCCGGTCATCGCTATGCCGAGCATCCCGACCTCGAGGAGCATGACGAGGGTGTAGTACTTCTCCAATCCGGTATCGTGCTTCATGTACTCGATCGAGTACACCACCACCACGAGGGTTACGAAGGCCACCACGAGGGCCAGCAGGGCTCCCAGCAGGTCGACCTCCCAGACTATCCTCACGGGGAAGTCCACGCCCTTCCCTATCGGGCTCTTTGCCCCGAGGGTGTAAACGAGGATCCCCTTCTTCCAGACGGTGTTGAAAACGTCGATTGAGACTCCGAAGGTCAGGAGCGTAACGATGACCGCCCAGAGCTCCCCGGCCTTTCTTCCGGCGAGGCCCATCAGGGGCATGGCGAAGGCCCCGAGGAGCGGGATTATTATGAGGTACGGGATCATCCTCTCAACCTCCTGAGTTTGTTGATGTCAAGGCTTCCGTAATGCCTGTAGGCGTTTATGGTCAGGGCCATCGCAAGCGAGAGCACGCAGACGCCTATGACGATGCTGGTGAGCGTTAGAGCCTGAGGAAGCGGGCCCACCATGGCCGTTTTTACCGTCTCGTAGCCCGTGTAAATCGGTGCCGTTGGTAAGCTCTTGAGTTCTATCCTGTAGCCGAGGCTTATGAGGAGAAGGTGCACGCCGGAGTCGATTATGTTGAGGGCTAGAATCAGCTTGATGAGGTTCCTCTTGTAAAGGAGCGCGTACGTTCCCATCCCCACCATGAGGAAGGCCGTGATGAACTGGAAGGGTATCATTTACCCCACCTCCTGTAAGAGGCTATGGCAACCATCGCGCTTACCAGTCCCGCGAAGACCTTCAGCCCCACGGCGATGTTCATCACGGGCAGGTACCCGGCGGAAAGCAGTGTTCCGGGCCGACCGTTGAAGATGGGTCCGTTGTGCCAGAGCGTGTTGTAGAAAAAGGCCACGCCAATGCCCAGCATGGCCATGCCGAGGAACGCCAGCCCGCCGAGACCCTCCAGAATGGAGTAGAGGTTTTTATTGTAGTGTTGCTTCATCTCGCCGAGGCCGAAGGCTATGAGGAAGAGTATCCCGGCTCCCGCTATGGTGGCCCCTCCCTGAAAGCCACCCCCCGGGGTGAGGTGACCGTGCGAGACCACGTAAGCTCCGAATATACCTATGAGAGGGATGGTGGCCCTCGCGATGGTTTCCACTATGATACCCATCCCGCGTTCCTCACTCATCCCCATCCCTCCTCCATGGTCTGAGAAGGGCAACGGCCCCCGCTATGGCCGTGAAAAGAACCGTGGCTTCCCCGAGGGTATCGTAACCACGGTAGTCGAAGACTATGTCCGTAACCACGTTCGCCCCGCCGGTTTCTTCGGGACCGTGGTCTATGTAATACTGATCCGTATAGCGGTACTTCATCCACTCGTCCCCGCCGGGACCGAACTTTATCCCCGTTGAGGGGTTCGCAACCGCCAGAAGGACTCCGAGGAGGAACAGCAGTGCGAGGCCTCCAAAGGTCCGGTTCATGGTCCCTCACGCTCCCATCTCTCGGTCTTGGCTATCCCGTAAACCACCACGGCCGTGACGACCCCCGCCCCAACGGCGGCTTCGGCTATGGCAACGTCCGGGGCGTGGAGCATGTAGAACTCGAGGCTGAGGAGCAGGCTCATCGTGGCCGAGGCTATGGCCGCGCTGAGGAGGTCGCGCATGGTTATGGTCACGTAGGTTGCCAGCAGTATCCCGAGGAGTATCCCGAACTGCACCGCCATGTCGAGGGAAAGGGCGTTCATTTCGCACCCCCCATCTTCTCTTCGTAGGCATCGACGACCGCTTTCACCGGTTTGTACCCGCTGAGATGGGCCGCTTTTGCTATGGCATGGGCTCCCGTGGGGTTCGTGATAAGGAGCGCTATCAGAGCAACCAGAGCGTGAAGCGCCATCTGGAGGTACTTGGGGTCGCCGGTGAGGTTTAATCTGTAGGCCCCGTGGAGGACCACCGCCAGAATCGCGAAGATGGTCCCGAAGGTCGTGCACTTCGTGGCCCCGTGGAGTCTCGTGTAAACGTCGGGGAACCTGTGAAGGGCAAAGCTGCCGAGAAGGTTGAAGGCGATGCTTATCCCCAGAAAGGCGTAGATCAGGTACGTAACGGCGTTCACTTCAATCCCCCCTGAAGGTACCTCGCTATGGCCAGCGTTCCAACGTAGCTCAGGAGGGCGTAAACGATGGCTATGTCGATGTATATCGTCCTGTCGTAGGCCGCTCCAAGGAGAACCATGGCGGCGACGATGAGGGTGTTTACCGTGTCAACCCCAACGACCCTGTCGGGCACGCTCGGGCCCAGTAGCACCCTGAAAAGCGCCAGAAATGCGCTTATAACTATGACCACCACCGCGTAAAAGAACTCCGGGGCCATCATCTTCCCAGCCACCTCGCCCATTTCTCAAAGGAGCCCGCCACGACACTGGAATCTTTGGGTTCCCTCTCGGTAACGTTTATCCAGTGAACGTAGAGCGCCTTCTCTTCGGGACAGGCGTCTATCGTCAGGGTTCCGGGGGTCAGGGTTATTGAGTTGCTCAGCAGTGTATACTGGGCGTCGTTTTCCAGCTCAACGGGAACCCGAACTATCCCGGGCTTTATCTTTCCCGTTATGACCCTGTAGGCAACGTCGAAGTTTGCCCTGACCATTCCCCAGAAGAGAGGACCGATCGCGTAGATCACAAAGCCCGCCCACTTCACCGGATTGAGGAAACGACCCGCTTTTTCCCCTATCAGGTTCCTCGTGGCGAACGCCACTACCGCTGAGAACAGAACACCCGCAACGAGCTCCTCCGTGCTCCAGAGCATCCCCTCACTGCCCGCGGTCAGCACCAGCCAGAGGACGTAGCTCCAGAGGAAGGCAACGATGAACGACACCTTAACACCCCCTCTCCGCAAGGAATAATTTTAGGTCTTTGTTTTTTTATTTCCGTTCTTTTATAGATTCTATGCTTTTAAAAGGGTTTTTTAAAGCTTAGAATTTAAAATAAAAGTAGGAAACGGTTCGTTGTCAACCAAAGGTTTAGAAAGTCACCCAAAGCTTTATAAACTCTGGAGGGGACCAGTCAGTGGGACTCTTCTCGGGGTCTCTTCGAGGGAGTTCCAAAAATTCGAAAGAGTTGGTGTCGGAAATGTATGGAGATAGGTTTGGCGGTGGCTACGAAGCCCCCGTTAAGGTTGGAGAAAGGTACAGGGTTAGGATAGAGAGCCTTGGAAAGGGTGGCGATGGTATCGCCAAGATAAAGGGGTTTGTCATCTTCGTCCCGAACACGAAAGTTGGAGACGAGGTTGAAGTGGTTATCAACTCCGTCAAGAGAAGGTTCGCTTTCGCGGAAGTCATCTGATTTTCCTTCCTTTCATTCTTATTCCTCATTCTGAATTCCCCCTATTTGCCTTCTAACCGCACACTTTTTAAGTCAACTTTCCCAGCGGACAGGGATGGTAAGGGTTCACGTCGAGACCTACGGTTGCGCCAGAAACAGGGCCGATGCTGAGATCATGGAGGCCATCCTCCTCGATGCTGGTTACGAGCTCGTGGAGAGCCCCGAGAAGGCCGACTACGTGGTGGTCAACACCTGCGCCGTGAAGGATCCCACTGAAAGGCATATGAGCAAAAGGATAAAGGAACTGCTGAACTCGGGTAAGAAGGTCATCGCCACCGGTTGCCTGCCCCACGTTAACCCAGCTGCCATAGACCCCCGGGTTTCTGCCATTCTCGGAGTGAAGAGCATCGACAGAATAGCCGAAGCGGTGAGCCTTGCCGAGCGCGGTGAGAAACTCGTCAGCGTTGAGGGATGGCGTGAGAGAAACCCCGATAAGCTCCTCTTCCCCCGCCTCTGGAAGGAAAGCGTGGCCTTCACCGTGCCCATAGCGGAGGGCTGTCTCGGAGGGTGCACCTACTGCGCCACCCGCTTTGCGAGGGGCGTTCTGAAGAGTTACAGGCCTGAGCTTGTTGTACGCTGGGTTAAAGAAGCGCTGGCGAGAGGCTACAGGGAGATAAGGCTGTCGGCCGAGGATACGGGCTGTTACGGGTTCGATATAGGGACGAATCTGGCGGAGCTTCTCGATGAGATAACGGCCATCGAAGGCGACTTCAGGATAAGGGTCGGGATGATGAACCCCGATCATGTTCTGGACATGCTCGACGAACTCCTTGAGGCGTACCTCAACCCGAAGGTTTACAGGTTCCTTCACCTTCCGGTCCAGAGCGGGGACGACGGGGTCCTCAGGAGGATGGGGAGAGGCTACACCGTTGAGGAGTTCGAGGAGATAGTGAGGGCCTTCCGCAGGAGGATTCCCCATCTGAACCTCAACACGGACGTTATAGTCGGCTTTCCGGGAGAGGACGATGAGGCCTTTAAGAACACCCTTGAACTCGTGGAGAGGGTGAGGCCGGACAAGGTAAACGTCTCCCGCTACTCGCCGAGGCCGGGAACGGTGGCCGCGAGGTGGAAGCAGTTGCCCGGCTGGAAGGTCAAGGAGCGCTCGAGGACCCTCCACAGGCTCAGGCTCAGGATAGCCCACGAGATAAACGAGACGTACCTCGGCAGGGAGGTTGAGGTCCTCGTCCACGGGGAGGGCAAGAAGGGAGGGGTTGAGGGAAGAACCTTCAACTACAAGGAGATAATCCTCGACTCCGGTGAGCCCGGCGAGTTCCTGAGGGCCCGCGTCGATCAGGCCGGCTCGACCTATCTTAAAGGGACAGCCCTCTAACCGGGACGTAAGGCGATGGAATATCCAAAAGAGTGTTGGAACAAAAAGTCACACATCCCCAGCCCATTCCTCTTCAGGTATGGCCTCCTTTCTGGCGGGGATTATGCAGAGGAATTCGAAGGTCTCGCCCAGAGCTCTGTAACCGTGGGGCTCGTTGGGGGGAACGTAGAGGAAATCCCCGGCCTTCACCCTCACCGTTTTCTCGCCGTTGGTTATGGCTCCTTCCCCTTTGACGATGAATATCTCGTGCTCCCAGTCGTGCTGGTGGATCGGAATCTCGGCATCTTTCCTCAGGGTGAAGTAGCGCATGGCGTAGTTCCTCGCCCCGAGCTTTGGAGAAACGAGCCACCTGATGGTAACGCCCTCAAAACCCGTATCCTTCTCAGGGACGTCCCTGTAATGGCCCACGAACATGGTATCACCCGGAGGTAGTTGGAGCGCCTTTATTTAAACCTGCCGGATTCAAAACGGTTTTAAGCTTTCCACCCCAGTTCCCCCGGTGAAAACATGAGGAAGGTTGCGGTATTCCTGCTGGTCCTTGTCGTTCTCGTGGCCGGATGCATGAGCTCCGAGCGGGTGACGGATACCACGACGGAAACGACCCACTCGAGCGGCATCGACTTCGGGGCCTACGGTAAGGGAGACGTCCTCGCCCACTGGTACGAACTGGCCAACATCTCCAAGGTTTACGTGAGCGAGGGTTACCAGGATCTCGCGGAACACTACTTCCCCAGCGCTCAGATACTTCCAGCAAATCAGTACGACGGCGGGGTGGCGATTCTATCGCCGAAGGACGCGAGGTCGCTCCTCAGGGGAAGGCCGATCCTGATAACGGTCAACGACTACTTCGGCTACATCGCCTACAGGCAGGGCATTAGGTTCGTTGGGGAGGATAAGGGCATCTTCGTGGCCTTCAACGACAACGGTAGGGCAAACTTCGTCTTCACGGGAACGGGCAAGGCCGGCGTCGGGGCGGCCCTCGAGTACGCCATGGAACTGAAGGGGGGCAAAGCTCCGAACGTTAACGACGTTGTGAGGAGCGGCGAGTTCGAGGGGGTTCTCCTGAAGGTCATAGGGGACAACGACTGGGATGGAATCCCCGATAAAGGCGAGTACTGGTACCTGAGCTCCTTTAATGTCAAAGAACCCTTCGTCTACTACTGGCGCGTCGTCGAGGGTGAGAACGTTACCGTCAGGGGCGGTTTCATCAGGCTCGTCAACGGCTCAAAAGTCCACATCCACGCCCTCGGGTTCAACGTGAGCGTGGAGATAAAGAATCCCCGGGGGGTTAAGCTGACCTACGTTATAGAGAACACCAATCCATCCGTGCTCAACCTCCCGACCGGGGCCAGAAGGGGCGAGACGTGGGTCGAGTTCGAAACTTCGGATCCCTCGTTCAGCGTGACCCCGAAGGACATCGGGAACTACACGGTTCTTGTTTTCGGGGACCACAGGCCCGACGGAGGGAAAGAGCTTCCGCCCGTGTTCCTCAGGATCAGGGACGCCATCAACTCCGAGGAAGGGGTTTTCATCGTGGACGGTGGCGACCTCGTCTACTCCGGTAGGGTCGACGAATGGGCCGAACTGCTCAAGGAATGGAAGTGGAACAGGCCCATCTTCATCGCCGCCGGAAACCACGAGTACCGCGTGGAGGGAACGAACGTCTACCACAGGCTCTTCGGGCCGACGGATTATTCCTTCGCCCTCGGGAGTTACTACTACATCTTCATGGACAACGTCAACCACAACTACGGCCTGAGCGATGAGCAGTGGAAGTGGCTCGAGGAGGAGCTCGAGAGGGCCAACGCAACGGGCAGGAAGCCGATAATAGTTATGCACACCCCACCGGTTGACCCGAGGGAGAACGGAGACCACGCCATGAATCCGGCGGACGCGAAGAGGCTCCTCGAACTCATGAGGGACTACGGCGCCTTTGGAATCTTCAGCCACATTCACATGTTCTGGGACGGGGAGATCGATGGCGTCAGGTACGTGATCACGGGAGGCGGAGGGGCTCCCCTCTACGCGGAACCCGACGAGGGCGGCTTCTACCACTACGTCAGGCTTTCCCTGAGCTCTTCGGGGGAGATAAAGGCCGAACCCGTGAAGGTCAGCCCCTGATCCTCTATCTATTTTTGCTATATAGCTCTCGGTAGCTAACTATATTTTATTGCGATAAAGTATTTATTTAGATCCCTTTAGGGGCATCCGGTGGCGATCATGGACGTGTGGCTGATCATAACCCTTATCGTCGGCTTTGCCATGGCCTGGAGCATAGGTGCCAACGACGCGGCCAACTCGATGAGCACCGCCGTTGGGGCGAGGGCCATAACCCCGAGACAGGCCGTGTTGATAGCCGGAATCCTTGAGTTCACGGGGGCTTATTTCTTTGGAAAGAGCGTCACGGAGACCATCAGAAAGGGCATCCTCGACCCGGGCATGATAAAGGACCCGAACGTCCTCATCTACGGTTCCGTGGCTGCGCTGCTGGCGGCTACCGTGTGGCTTGTTTTAGCCAGCAGGATGGGTCTGCCGGTTTCAACCACCCACTCCATCGTGGGGGGAATAGCCGGTTACGGTATCGTTTACGCCGGGACGGCCATATAGTTAACTGGGGCAAGATGGCGCAGGTTGTTTTGAGCTGGATCCTCTCGCCGATAGTCGGTGCTATAATGGCCTACCTCGTGTTCAAGGCCCTCACGAAGAGCGTTTTCGAGAGGAAGGACCCGGTCAGAGGCGCCCGCATCTGGTCCCCCTTCTGGGTGGGACTGGCCTTCGTCGTAATCGGAACCATGTTCTACCTCAAGGTCCTCCACGGGAGCAGCCTTAAGAGGGGCGTCCTGATGTACGGCGTCCCCCTGGGTATAGTGGTTTTCTTCGTGGTTTACTACCTCATAAAACTCCGCTTCCCCGTGGATGACCCCCTCATAGGGGTGGAGTCCATATTCAGGAGGGTTCAGGTCATAACGTCAGGTTACGTTGCCCTGGCCCACGGTGCCAACGACGTGGCCAACGCGGTGGGTCCGGTGGCTGCGGTCTACACGGTGGCGACCATGGGGCTGAGCGGCATGAAGGTTCCGGTTCCGAGGTGGATCCTCGCCCTCGGAGGCCTTGGAATAGCGGTTGGCGTGGCGACCTACGGTTACAGGGTCATGGAGACCGTTGGGAAGAGGATAACCGAACTCACGAACACGCGCGGCTTTACCATCGACTTCTCGGCCGCGACGGTGGTTCTCGTGGCGAGCTGGATGGGTCTGCCGGTTTCAACAACGCACGCTGTAGTTGGTGCCGTCATCGGTGTGGGCCTCGCCCGGGGGGTAAAGGCAATAAACAAGGACGTCGTCAGGGACATAGTGATCTCGTGGTTCGTTACCGTCCCCGTGGTGGGTCTGATAAGCGGGATGATATTCAAGTTGCTCATGATGATGGGGTGATAGCATGCAGGTATGGACGAAGCTGTTCGCGAAAAGTCCCTTCAAGCCCCTCATAAAGCACGCGGAAGCGGTCCTGAGTACGGTCGAGGCCCTCGAAAAGGCCCTCCGCCTCTGGTATGAGGGAGATTACGAGGGCCTGAGGAAGATGGCCGTCGAGGTCGATCGCCTCGAAGACGTTGCCGACAGGCTGAAGGAGGAGATAAGGGACTCCCTCAGCTCAAAGCTCATGATGGCCGTCGCGAGGGAGGACGTTCTTATTTACCTCCACATGCAGGACAAGGTGGCAGATGCCGCGGAAGACACGGCCAAATGGCTGTTCGTCAGGAAACCCGACGGGATTCCCGGGGAGATAAAGGAGCTGATACTTCAGATGGGTACTGAGAGCATCAAAGCTGCCAAGCTCGTCTATGAAGCGATAGTTCAGATGGACCGTGTGGTGGAAAGCGGCTTTTCCGATGGGGAGATAAAAAGGGAGTACGAGATAATCGAGCAGGTAGAGGGTGTTGAGAACGAGATAGACGCCCTCGACACGAAACTCATGGAGGAGGTCTTTAAGAGGGCCGATTCCATGAGCTGGAGCGAGGGGTTTTACATCCTCAACGTGGCCAGAGCCCTCAGCAACATCTCGGACAGGGCGAAGGACTCCGCGGAAAGGATAAGGCTGTTGATGAACAAGTGAACTTTTTTCCTTTTTTAAATGTACCAAAAGGGAAAAGAGGTTCAGATGGCTATCATGGTCGAGGTCATCTGGATCTCCGGCATCTTCCTTATCTTCTCCGTGATGAACTGATCGAGGGCCTTCAGGGTGTCGGTTTCCACCTTTATGACGACGTCGTATTCCCCGTAAACCACGTGAGCCTCCTTAACCTCGGGCATGGCGAGGAGCTTCTCCATAACTTCCCTTTCCTTTCCGGCGGCAGTCACCATCAAAATAAAAGCCGTCACCATGGCTATCACCAAAAGTATTTTATCGGAAAGGTATTTAAGGTTATCGAGACCCATGTTCGACCACCTCATCGATGGGGCTTCACTGGAGCGGTTCTACTCCCACCTGAGGTCACTCGGGTTGGATGGGCTAAGGCCCTACTCTAGAGGAACGACCGGCCTCGTCTTCAGGGGCAGGCTGGGGGAAAGGGAAGTCATCGTTAAGCTCCAGCGACCGGATTCGCCGAGGAGAACCCTGTCCCGGGAAGCTGAGATAATCAAAACCCTTGAGCCCTTCGGGGTAACCCCTCGACTCCTTGCCCAGGGCACCTTCGAGGGCCTCGACTACCTGATAAGGGAATTCGCCGGAGGGGAGATGATTCTCAACGCCATCCCGGATAAAAGGCACCTCTTTGAGATCGTTGAGAAGACGGCTCTTTTGGACGCCATGGGGCTTGACCACGGCCAGATTCAGGGGGGCAAGCACGTGATAATCGGAGAAAGGGTTTACCTCATAGACTTCGAGAAAGCCGGCTGGAGGAAGCCCAAAAACCTTACATCCGCCATGGCCATGCTCTTTCTCAACGACAACCGGATCTCGCGCAGGGTAAGGGCAAAGTTCCGCATCGACGGGGACTTTCTTAAGGAACTCAGGGATGAGGTGAGGGCGTACAAAAAAACCGGGAGGCTATCGGGTCTTCTGGGGGTTCTTTCCACCCTTTAGCCTGTCCGCGTAGGCCGCCAGCAGCGGCACGAGGATCGCCATGGATATCAGCCCTACCCTCGGATCCCAGAGGTAGTCGAAGAGGAGGATGGTCACGATGGCCACGCCTATCATGATGAACAGGTCCCTGTCGTAGAGCCTCGATTTTGCGAGCAGGTTCTGCCTCCTCGATCTGTAGGACAGGTAAGCCGGTATGCCAAGCGCCGCTACCGCAACCCCGAGGTAGGTCCTGAGGACGAGCGAGATCACTATCCCGGCAACGAGAATTCCTGCAACTGCAAGCTCCTCTTTCATTCTCCCCACCTGCTCCCTTAATCTTAAAGCTTAAATACTTTAAAAGCTTGTCATTATATTGGTGATAGCGTTATGAGCAAAATCGAATGGAACCATGAAACCTTTTCTAAGTTCAGCTACCTGGGGGATATACGGATTTCGAAGGACGGGAGGCAAATTGCCTACCTTCTTACAAAGGCGAACATGGAAAACAACAGGTATGAAAACACGGTTGTCGTTGAGGGGCTTGAAAGTGGGGAGAGGAAATACGTGGAGAACGCTTCAATGCCCCGCTTTTCTCCGAGTGGAACAAAGCTAACCTTCGTCAGAGCTAATGAGGGGAGGAGCGAGCTGTGGCTTGTTGACCTGAGAAGTATGAGCACCAAAAAGCTCATGGAGACCAAGAACATCCTCGACGTGAGCTGGAACAAAGACGACAGGCGCCTGCTAATCACGGGCTTCAAGAGGCGCGATGATGAGGACTTCATCTTTGAGAACGACGTTCCCGTGTGGTTTGATGCAAAAGGCTTCTTTGACGGTGAGAAAACAACATTCTGGATTTACGACAGTGAAGGTGAGGAAATTCTGGAGGAGTTTACTGCCGAAAAATTTGCCTCCGCCATCTGGCACGGCGATGAGGTGCTCTATGCACAGCACCACAGGGAGGATGGAAAGCCCTTGATGTTCAAGTTCTATGACATCTTCAGGTATAGGGACGGGGAGAGCGAGAGGGTATTTGAGAAGGTCTCCTACGTTCCCGTGGACTCAAACGGGAAGCTCGTCCTCCTCCGTGGAAAGCCGGAGAAGAAGAAACTCAGCGAGCACGATTACCTTTACATCTGGGATGGCGCAAAGGTTGAGCCCCTGACGAAGCGCTTTGTATACAACAACGGCATGGGAAAGCTCGATGTTAAAGGAAATCTGTACTTCACGATGGCAAAGGAGGGGAAGGTTACATTATACAGGCTCGAAAATGAAGAACTGACCCCAATAGTTGATGAGAAGGCCTGGGTTGTGGGATTCGATGTGAGCGATGATGGAAAGGTTGCCCTTCTAAAGCAGACGGAGGCCATGCCGAGTGAGGTCTTTCTCTGGGATGGGGAGCTCAGGCAGCTCACCGATTACAACGGGCCCGTTTTGAAGGGGCTCAGGAGGAGACCCATAAAGCACTTCCGCTTTAAGAGCCTTGATCTGGAGATTGACGGATGGTACATAAAGCCGGACGTAGAGGAAGGCGAGAAAGCTCCCGTTGTGGTGTTCGTCCATGGCGGCCCCAAAGGCATGTATGGATACTACTTCAAATATGAGATGCAGCTCCTCGCGGATAAAGGCTTTTACGTAGTTTTTGTCAACCCGCGCGGTAGCAACGGTTACAGTGAGGACTTTGCCCTCCGCGTGCTGGAGAGAACGGGTTTAGAGGACTTTGAGGACATAATGGCTGGAATAAAGGAGTTCCTCAAACTCGAGCCTCAGGCGGACGGGGAGCGCGTTGGGATAACGGGCATAAGCTACGGCGGTTTCATGACCAACTGGGCCCTAACGCAGAGCGACCTCTTCAAGGCCGGAATAAGTGAGAACGGCATAAGCTACTGGCTGACGAGCTACGCTTTCTCGGACATCGGCCTCTGGTTCGATAAGGAGGTCATCGGCGAGAATCCGCTCGAAAATGAGAACTACCGTAAATTAAGCCCGCTTTTCTATGCGAAAAATGTTAAAGCGCCCCTGCTGATAATTCACTCCCTCGAAGACTACCGCTGCCCCCTCGATCAGAGCGTGATGTTCTATCACGTGCTCAAGGACCTGGGGAAGGAGGCATACATTGCAATCTTCAAAAAGGGAGCCCATGGACACAGCCTCCGTGGGAGTCCGAGGCACAGGGCAAAGCGCTATAAACTCTTTTTGGAGTTTTTTGAGAGGAAACTCAAGAGGTACGAGGAAGGATTTGACGTTGAGAAGATACTTAAGGGTAAAACAGAGGAATAAGTTATACCCTCATTTTTTCTTTTCCGGCTTCCTCGCTATAACTCCCAAGGCCTCTTCAACGCGCTTGATTCCGGTGAAGCCCACCTTTCTCAGGCGCTCCATAACCCCCTTCTGCAGGTCTTTTTTTCTGTACCTCTTCCCCGGGTTTCCGACGTAGTGGAACAGCCTCCCGCCGGGCTTCAGAATCCGGTAGAGCTCGCGGTAGAAGGATTCCGAGTAGAGCTGGCCCGCCAGAGAAAAGCGCGGGGGGTCGTGGATAACGGCATCGAAACTCCCGTCGCCAAAGCGCTTCACGATTTCATACACGTCCCCCTGAACGACCTGAACCTTCCCGCCCCTGAAGAGCTCCCTGCCCCACGGGTTTACCCGGGCCAGAGCTATAACGTTCGGATCCTTCTCCACGGTTATCACGTACGCTCCCCTCTTTGCGGCCTCTATGGCCGTGTAACCAAGCCCCATGCACGTGTCCAGAACCGTCTCCCCTTCCCCGGGTTTGATGGCGTTCACTTTGTTCCTCGTGTCCTCCAGAGGGTTCGTCCCCTTGGTTCTGTGCATCCTGATCCCGTTTATCTCTATCGTCGGCGGGATCGTTGGAACGAGCTTGTAGAAGTGCTCACCGGCTATGGCGGCTTTGTAAACGCCGTTTCGAACGAGGTAAACGCTCCCCTCATCCCCCGCTATCCTCTCGAGGGTCTCCCTCGAAACTCGCGTTCCGTCCGGAAAGATGAACTCCCCGTTACGCATGGTTACGAGCCACGACCTGTTCGTTTTCCTTAGATCGAGGTTTACCCTTGCCCCTGCCTTTGACAGAAGGAGTATCCTTGCTTCCCTTGCCGTCAGGAGGTATGGCTCTTCCATGGTTCAATCCCCCGGACGGGCTAACCCACGACCGCCCTAAAAACGCGCTCGAAGTTCTCGAAGGTTATCGCCCTTACTTCCTTCTCGCTGAACCTTTCCATCAGCTTCTCGATGAGGGAGGGTATCCTCGACTCGTTCTCAAAACCCTTAACGCCCCTCCCGCTCCAGCCGGACAGGTAGTAGACGAAATCAAAGCCGAGGCCGACGTGTCTGTAACCTGCCAGGTCCACCATGTGGGCTATGTGCTCCACGTATTTTTCCAGCGTCGGTCTCTCGCTGTCAACGAATCCCGGGATCGCAACGGCCCCAATTACGCCGTCCCTCTCCCCTATGGCCTTTATCTGCTCGTCGGTCAGGTTTCTCCTGTGGTCGCACAGGCTTCTCGAGTTGGAGTGCGAAGCTATCACCGGAAAGGCGGTGGTGTCGAGAACGTCCCAGAAGCCGGCTTCGTTGATGTGACTCAGGTCAACCACTATCCCGAGCTCCTCGGCCTTGCCAACCACTTCCAGACCGAAGTTCGTCAATCCGCCGCCGGTTCTCTCGAACACGCCGTCCCCTATGGCGTTCCTCAGGCTCCACGTGAGCGTCAGAACGCGAAGACCGAGGCGGTGGAACACCTCGAGAAGGTCGAGGCTCTCGCCGATGGGCTCGCCACCCTCGAGCCCGAGCCACAGCGCCACCTTCCCCTCCTTGACATTCCGCTCCATGCCCTCAACGTTCGTGACCATCTCGAAGCTCTCGCTCTCTGCAACGTCCTTCAGAAGGGCGTTCAGGACCTCCAGACCGTAGGCGGTCGCGTTGCCCCTCATCCCGGGACGGGTCCAGATGCTCATGACCCGGGCACTTATCCACGGGCCAAAAAACCGCTCGAAGTTCTCCTCCAGAACGCGCGTCTTTCCCGCTTTCCTTTCATCGTACACGAACGTCGGCAGATCGGAATGGGCGTCGAATATCATCTCACTCACCGACCTTCCTCCGTGGAGATCTCCATCAGGACCTCCTCCCTCACCCCGGGATCGGGGATCATCCCTGCTATCTCCTTTGCTTCGTAGAGTTCTTTCCGCCGGGCCAGTTCGATCGCTATGGCCCCAAGTGCCTCGCTCCTCTTTTGAACGTCCTTTATGGTCATCGCGAATTTAAGCGCCCTTCTAAGGTCCCCGAGCTCTGTAAGCAGGCTCGCTATCTTCCCGGCGCTGACCTCGGTGAAACTAAGATCGCCGGACTCCTCAAAGGCCTTCTCCACCAGGTCATCGTATCCCCCGCTGTTCACCTTCTTCATCCAGAGGGCGACCTGAAGTTTTCCTATGAGCTTTCTGGCGCCGGAGTAGTTAATCTCGATGAGGGCGAGGGCGTAGCGGAACCTTCCCTCCAGCAGTGCCCTCCTTATCGAAGGCAGGCCGACGTCCCGAACGGTTCTGCTCAGGTCAATCTTCTTCTCGACTATCGCGGCGCGCTGGTTGACGTGGAGCTTGTCGAATATATCGAAGGCAGTCCGGTAGAATTTCAGGGCTTCCTCGGCCGGCAGCGCATCTCCGGCTTTCTCAAGGAGTCTGCCCATCTCTACTATCCCGTCAACCTTCAGGTTGTAATCCACCTCTGCCCCCATTATCGTGTTGAAGGCCACGTCAAAGACCTCGAGGGCATCTTCGGAATAGCCGGCGATGGCCAGGCGGTAGGCGATTTCCGAGAGAATGGATCCCTTCCTCAGGGGGTCATCTATGCCCATACTCTCCTTTATGGCCCTGTCGAAGAGGTCCATGGCGTCGTCTTCGTAACCCGTTAGGGCCAGGGTGGAGGCTATCGTTGAGTAGGCCACGGCTCTCTCGCCATGCTCTTTGAGCTTCTTTGAGATGTAAAGTGCATCTTCCACTATATCGGGGATCCAGTCCAGAGGCCCCTTCCTCTCGTACACCGCAATCGCGAGGTCCATAAGGGACTGTACCTGTTCGAGGGGATCCCCCAGAGTACCTATTCTGGACATGGCCTCCTCGTACTGGCCCCTCTCGATCAGGGTTTTTATTTCCTCTCGCGTCGTCATCCTAACCTTTCCCTTGGCTCCAAACCCTTATAAGTTTTCCCCGAAGGGTTATAACATGCTGACCCTTGGGCTCTATAACACCTACGACCCCGGAAGGCTTCACGAGGCCCATCTCAGGGCGATAGCCAGAGCCGGCCCGGTAGCGTACGCCTTCGGTTTCCATCTGGCGCTGGTCGGGTTCCCGCTCGAGGGAAAGCCCCTTGAAGTGGCCGAAAGGGTGAGTTCCAGCACGACCATAGGGGAGGGTGGCAGGTACCTCATCGAGCTGGCCGGGGGGAACCGGTTCCACCTCCTTGATTTTCCCGAAAGAGGCTTCCCGCCCCAGTTCGGGAGGGTGGTTGCCACCACGAGCAAACCCCGGGAGGGAAAGGAGATAAGCCCCCTCGAGCTCGCGGAGAGGGCCCTGAAGGGTGAGAGTTTTCTGCTCCTGATCGGTCTCGGCAGGCGCGGTCTTCCAAAGGAAACACTTAAGAGAGCGGACCATCATCTTGAGATCACGGGAAAGAGGGTAAGCCTCGAGACGTGCACAGCCATAGGGGCCGTGGCCGTTAGGATAAGCACCCTCATGGAGGTCCTGAGATGGAGGACTCGTGGAAGAAGGATCTAACGTGGCTGGTAACGGCTTTGCTCCTTGTGTTCGCCCTTCAGTGGGGACTGAAACTGGCCCTCCACACGGATTCACCCCTCGTTATAGTCGTAAGCGGTTCGATGGAGCCCGTGTTCTACAGGGGTGACGTGGTCCTGCTCAAGGGTGTTAGCGAGGAGAACATCGACGAGGTTAAGGTGAACGACGTTATCGTCTACAAGCGCCCCGGTTACGAATATCCGATAATCCACCGCGTTAGGGCGATAGAGACCGTCGAGCTCGGCGGGAAGGTCGAGAAGTGCTTCGTCACATGGGGGGACAACAACTGGGCACCGGATCCGGCCTATCCGACCCCCTACGGAACGGTACCCTGCGTACCGGCCTACGCCGTTGAGGACAGGGCTCTAATCGTCTTCCCGAAGATAGGCCTCATACCCCTCGTGATACGGGAACGCCTCGGTCTGGGATAATCCGAGAACTTAAAAGTCCCGGAGAACCTTTAACTTTGGTGGTGTCATGAGGTTCGTCCCGCTCATAGTTGCGAAACCCGAACTCCAGATGGCCATAGACGAGGCTATACTCCGGGCCAGAATCGAGGGGAAGGTCCCGGACACGGTCCGGCTCTACGCCTTCTCGCCCAGCTCTGTAACCATCGGGCGCTTCCAGAGCGTCAGGCACGACGTGGATCTCGACGAGGCGAGGAAACTCGGAGTTCCGGTTGTCAGGAGGATAACGGGCGGTGGATCCGTCTTCCACGACGAATTCGGAGAGATAACGTACTCCGTGGTGGTTGGGGAGGACTACCATCCGATGCTCGGAAAGATAGAAACGAGCTACCGCTATCTGGCCGGTCCCCTTGTGGATGCCCTGAGGGAGCTCGGCCTCGATGCCGGTTTTTCGGGACTCAACGATGTGGTTGCGAACGGAAGGAAGATAAGCGGT
Source organism: Thermococcus sp. P6 (assembly GCF_002214525.1). NCBI lineage: Archaea > Methanobacteriati > Methanobacteriota > Thermococci > Thermococcales > Thermococcaceae > Thermococcus > Thermococcus sp. P6. The sequence continues at coordinate 813,238 of NZ_CP015104.1, read as the reverse complement.
TCGGCCCAGACCCGGAGGAAGGGAACGATCCTGCAGCACGGGACGTTTATGTACTCCACCCGGCTGGAGGTACTCGGAAGGGTTCTGAAGGTCTCGAAGGCAAAGCTCTCTGACAAGGGCATCTCAAGCATCTTTGAGAGGGTGACCACGCTTGAGCGCGAGGGGATAAAACTCAACCGCTGGGATACCTACCGGTTGCTCAAGGAGAGCTTCTTCAACGCCTTTCCTCTGGAGGAGGGCGAGCTGACCGATTATGAGCTCGAACTCGCGGGGAAACTCGTTGAGGAGAAATACGGAAACCCGGAATGGAACCTTATGCGTTAGGTTCTTTCCTTAAACCTCTCCGCCAGCTCGTAGAAAAGCTCATCGCTACCTGCCTCCTCTCTGAGACGTTTGAAGTTCTTCTCAAGGCGGGGGAGCCTTCCCTTTGAACGCTTCAGCATGGAGTTGCCAACTTCGATGGCGAAGCGGAGGTATTCATCGTCCACCATGACCCTTCCGTCCCTCCCGAGCGGCGCCGTTAGGTACTCCGTGGCGTTTATCTCCACCAGATACCGGCGGGATATCACCTTGAAGGTCGTGTACTTGAACCCGCTGGCCAGACCGATCTCGTGGAGCCTCTTCGCCAGTTCCGGATCTTCGGCAACTACATGAAGGATCGGTGGCTGGCTCTTCAGAAATATCAGGCCCCTTTCCGCCCTCTTGAGGGATTCCTTTGCTTCATCGAATCTGATCGGCCTGTGCTCCTTCAGGAGCCACCTGCTCAGGGGTTTAGCACCCAGATCCGGTTCCTCAATTATCCCTATCCTTCCGGAGCACGAACTGGTCGTGTAAACGCCTTTGATCGAGTTAACGAGCAGCAGGAGATCGATTATGTCATCGTCCACCTTTCCCTCCCGGATGGCCGTGAAGAGGCTTTGAAGGGCCTCGCGCTTTGCCTTCATATCCGGACCCCCTGAACTTCTTTCCCTCCGATCTCCCCTTAGCTTTTAGTTATCCCGGGCAAAAGCTCTCAGGGCGCTCTTTCAGGCCCCTCCTTCGAAAACTTTATAAAGTTAACCCGGAAGGTTTAGCCGGAAATGGCCAGGGTGGTGTAGCCTGGTTAGCACAGGGGACTGTGGATCCCCTAGCCCGGGTTCAAATCCCGGCCCTGGCCCCATAATTCTCCCCTTCTGAAGCCTTATCGATACCCTTAAAATCTGCTGGATGTTATGTCCATCCGGTGGGTCCTGTGTCATGGAAGGAGAAGCTTGGGATGGTTCACGTCTACACCGGAAACGGTAAGGGAAAGACGACAGCAGCTTTTGGTCTCGCCGTCAGGATGCTTGGCTCTGGAGGGAGGGTCATCATCCTTCAGTTCATGAAGGCCGGGGACGTTTACGGCGAGCAGAAGAAGATAGCCGAATGCGGCGCGCTTATAGAATCCTTCGGTTTGCCGAAGTTCGTCCACGGTAAGCCCGAGCCGGAGGACATTGAAGCCGCCAGAAGGGCCCTGAAACGCTCGAGGGAGGTCGTCTCGAGCGGTGAGTGGGATCTGGTGATCCTCGACGAGATATGCGTCGCCCTCGGCTTCGGCATGCTCGAGGTTGATGAGGTTATCGAGCTCATCGAGAAGAAAGCCCCCCACACCGAGCTCGTTTTGACGGGGAGGTACTGCCCGGAGGAGCTGTTTGAATACGCCGACTACGTCACCGAGATGAGGGAGGTGAAGCATCCCTACGCGCGCGGCATCCTCGCAAGGAGGGGCGTCGAGTTCTGAGCCGACCGAAAAGTTTTTTAGTCCGGAAGGCGAAGGTAACCCGGGATTGTTTTAGTAACAATTCTTTAGAAAAGGAGGTGGTGGTATGAGCGAGCTCATCGATCAGATCGTTCAGGTTCTCAACGAGCAGGTCGTTCAGGATACGGTTGTTCCGAGGAACATAAGGCGCGCGGCCGAGCGGGCCATAGAGGTGCTTCTCGATAAGAGCAAAGACCCCGTCGTCAGGGCGGCGGATGCGATAGCGATACTCGAGGAGGTAAGCGAGGACCCCAACATGCCCATGCACACGAGGACGATCATATGGGAGGTCCTCGGCGCCCTTGAGCAGATAAAGTGAACCTTTCCCTTTTCCCGGGGCATTTTCTCGCCCTTTCTACCGTGAAATTTGTGGAAAAGACGTCAACGCCTTTCCGCCAGGTACCATAATTTTGCGCTCTCCTCCACGAGTTCCGCCCTGTAGAAGGCCTCCCTCAGGGTTCTTCCGACGGTGACTATGCCGTGACGCTCCATTATCACAGCGTCCGATTCCTTGATCGCTTCCGCCACCTTCTCCGCAAGCTCCCGTGTTCCGGCGGGCCGGAACTCCGCCACGGGAATCCTTCCAAGGTAGAGCTCGGCTTCCGGCGTTATTATGGGCAGTTCTTTTCCGGCCATCGTGGATGCGGCTATCGAGTAGGGCGGATGGAGGTGGACCACGGCTCTAACGTCTTCCCTCTCCCTGTAGATGGCCAGATGCATCCTGTACTCGGAGGAGGGCCTGACCCCTGAGACCTGCCTTCCATCGAGGTCTATCACCGCGATATCGCCGGCGTTGAGCTCGTCCATCACCGCCCCCGTGGATTTTATGAAAACCAGCCCTCCGAACAGGAGACTGAGGTTTCCGCCGAAGGCCGCGGTAAGGCCCCGTTCGTGGGCTTTTCTTGAGTAGTGGATCAGCTGGGACTTCGCAATCCGACTCATGGAACTCCCCCCTCCACTATGGAGAGAAAAATTTATAAACCTACCCAAGCGACTATGGAACGGGCCTTTGGTCCCGCGGTAGCCTAGCCTGGGAGCGGCGGCGGACTGTAGATCCGCAGGTCCCCGGTTCAAATCCGGGCCGCGGGACCACCAGAATTCTCCGGACCTCTTCTGGAATCCCGAGCACCAGAGAGTCAATCCTTCTGATTCGCTTCCACTGGAGTAAGCCTTTTAACCTTTCACGTCCTGTTAAATTATGGTGTTTAATATGTCGGGTAAGAGCTTCTTCACGAAGCACCAGATCAGGATCCTTCAGCTTCGGGCGAGGGGCATGAAGCAGAGCGAGATAGCGGAGCTTCTCGGCACGACGAGGGCCAACGTGAGCATACTTGAGAGAAGGGCCCTTGAAAAGGTGGAAAAGGCCCGGAACACCATCCTGATCTGGGAGCAGATAAACTCCCGGCTTAGCGTCCGGGTGAAAAGGGGAGAGGATATATTCACGGTTCCGGAGCGGCTTTTCAAAAAGGCCGACGAGCTCGGGATTCACGTTCCCTACAGCACGGCCGAGGTTATAGCCTATCTCGTGGAGAACGCCCCGATAGAGGACCGTATAGCCCGGAGGGACTTCATTCTCTTCCTCGACAGCGGAAACAATCTCAGGATCGGCGAGTACCTGCCCGGTGAGGAGGACCCGAAAGGCCCATAAAGTCCCTCTCCGTAGGTTCTCCCGTGATACCATGCTGAGTCATTACAGGTTTCCGGGCAGGTACGGGCCGGAGTGGGGCAGTGGTGGAATATTCGGTCTCAGGTACCATAGAGGGGTGCTCTACTTCACCCTCGCCTTTGAGGCCGAGGCCCGCTTCCTTGATATTAAGGAGGGGGGTGAAAAGGTTTACGACTTCACGCTCCTTGGGAAGGCCCCGACGAGCGGAGGCGATACCTACAACGCGGTGGAGACCGTGGACGAATTCATATACTTTGGGGGATGGGTTCACGCGCCCGCGGTGTATGAAGGGAAGAATGAAAAATCCACGATAAGCTTTGTGAACAAGTACTCCCACGTGCATGCCTACGATACGGACAGCGGTGAGGTACGGCTCCTCTGGAAGGATTCCATACATCATCCAACGGACTGGGCCGGCGAGGTGAGCGATATAATCTACGACCCCTACAACGACAGGCTTCTCCTTGCGAGGGAGGACGGCCACGCGAACCTCGGTGTTTACGCCCTCGACAGAAGGACCGAAAGGGCCGAGGCTTTACTCGGGGAACCCTCGGCCAAGGGCACGCTCCTTCATGACAGCGCCTTCTTCGGCGTTGGGAACAACTTCGCCGGAGGTCTAAGGGAGATAAAGGCCCTCGACCTCATAACGGGGAAGTGGGAATCCTTTAAACCCGGGGAGAGCGTCGATGGAAGGCCCTACGTAAGACCGGAGTACGGTCCGCTCGCGAGCGCTTACAACAGGGCCTTTGCCTTCGTCCGCGGGGGGATCGTAGCGGGCAATCCCCTCATGGGGGAGGACTTCAGGTTCTTCCGGCTCTTCGAGTTCCACACCTTCTACGCCCCCTTCAGGGTGAACGCGATAAACGTCGGCGGCGGTATCGTGACGGCTTACAACTCCTACCACGACGCTGTTTACAGGCCCGAGGACCGGTTTGGATGGACGACCACCAACACCATCGTCGGCCCGAGCGTTCTCCTCTACGTTGCCCCGCCGATGGTGAAGATAATCGGCGCTTTCGGGGCGAGAATAACGAGCATTGAGAAAATGGGAGGACAGATTCTCCTTGGAGCAAACACTGCCCCGAACACCGGCTCTACGGAGGCGACGCCCTTCGACACCGGAAACAGGGACATAGTGGTTCTCGATGAAGACGTGATTCAGAGGAGACCTCCCGCGGTGAGCTTCTCGGTTCCCCTTGCCCTTCAGGGCAGGGAAGCCTTCGGAGGAATCCCCCTCGAGGGCTACCGCGAGCCGAGGATGGTCCTCTACCTGAGCAGGGACAACAGGCTGACCGTTAGGGAGTACGATCTATCCCTTCCCGCGGGCGGTGCCTTCGAGGATACCTTCGACCTCAAAGCCGGCAGAAACATCGTTGAGCTGGATTCCTTCAGCGGCATCGTGAGCTTCGAGCTGGAAAAAGAGGATGGAAAGGGAAAGGCGAGGATAGAACTCCGCTGATTTTTTCTTTTATGCTCCTGCCCTTTTCCGCACGTTGTTCCACGAGTAGCTGGATTCTATCAGTTCCTCAACCGTTATTTCCTTATCTTCGACTATCATGGGTTCCAGTTCCTTCAGGATTTCCATGACCTCCTCCCTCGGAAGGCTTTCCTCGTCGAAAACGATGAAGCCGCTCCTGGCGTAGCCGTTGAGAAAGGCTCTCCACACTCGATCCTCCTTCAGGAGTTCGTACTGCTTCGCGGTGGCTTTCTCCCAGTCTACCTTCCCGAACCGTAATCTGAGCAGGGTTAGTTTTTTGTCCCCCTTAATCATTCCGATCACCCCATAGCCCGAGGTAGTCCTCGATGTCGATGTAGGTCTTCCTGTAGAGCTCGCTCTTCTTCATCCTCTCGACGAACTCCTTGGTCCTGATGTACTTGTCCTTTTTGTAGTCCCAGTCCGGATGCAGGGCCTTCCATTCGTCCCACGAGTAGCTGAACTGGGCCTGCACCTTGTCCCTGTACAGCTCTGGAATGACGTTGAAGGTACAGAAGGGAACGATCCTTCCGTCAGGCATGGCGTAGTGGATAACGCAGCGTTCAACCCTCTCGACGTCGTAGTTGTACTCGTCCATGAAGTGCATCATCCCGAGGAAGAGGGCGTTCGTGTGGAACTTTCCGAGGGCATCGTAGTTGCCGTGGATGAAGGCGTTCTTTATGAGGTCGAGGACTCCAAGTCCCTTGGGGGCGTACTTCTCGTCGTAGAAGCTCCTGAACTTCATGAATATCTCGGCACCGAGCTTGAGCTTGCGGAGTTTGCCCATCTTCTTCCAGCCCTCTATCTCTTCGGCCTTGCTCTCCAGATACTCGACGAAGCCATCAACGTCAAGGAACCTGCTTATCGGCACGACCCTCTTTTTCTCCCTGTCAAGGAATACGTAGGTTGCCGCACCACACGCAAAGTGGGAGGTCATGTAGTATCTGCTTCCCGAGAAGGCCTCGAAGAACCTCGCTATGTGTCCGGCTATGGGAATTGGATACCAGTCTCCCTTTGCTATGGCTCCATGGGTCTGCTCCTCTATCCTCTTTATTGCCCCGGGGATGGTTATCCTGAACCTCTGGCGTTCCTTTTTCGGAACCCTTCCAACGAGGGAAATCGGCTGGAAGTTAACGCCCCTTACGATGTCCAGATTGTTGAGGGCAAAGTTTATTATTGCCCCGAGCTCGTGGTCGTTCACGTTCCTTATGGTCGTTGGAACGAGGACTATGCCCGGCCCTCCAGCTTTTCTAACGTTCTCAAAGATCAGGGGGACCTCCCAGTGGTTCTTCCAGTTGGTCTGGGGCGTCATTCCGTCGTAGCTCATGTAGAGCGTGTTGACTCCAGCCTCCCTTATCTTCTTCACCAGTTCCGGCTCGAAGGCGAGCTTTATGCCATCGGTGTTGAGCTGCACGTGGTCGTAACCCTCTTCCCTGGCGATCTTTATTATCTCAATTAAATCGTCCCTCAGCGTTGGTTCTCCCCCGGTGAACTGGACTGCGTTGGCCCCTATGGGCTCCTCCTTCTTTGCGTTGCGGAGCATCATCCTTATCTGCTCTAACGTGGGCTCGTATATCGGCTGTCCCTCTTTGGCGTAGAAAAAGCAGTTGCTCACCAGGAGACCGTCGGAGGCTACGAACGAGTGCCCGGGGTTCTCAACCTCAACGTCGTAAACGTATCCCGAGTACTCCTCCTCTTCAATACCTTCCACGGGATCGAGGTAGAAGTCGCTGACCTTCGTTATCCTCGCGGGTTTCCTCTCCCCGACATCGCCAAGTCTTTTCCTGTGCCCTTCCCTGAGCTCGACTATTTCAACCAGCCTCTCGAGGTCCTTCCCAGCCACGTATACCCTGTAGAGGTCGTGATTTGCCCCTTTGACCTTTTCCTTTTCAACGGTGTATACCCTTGCGAATATCCCAAAGGATGCCAGTAGATAGAGGATGTCTCTTATGAGGCCGCGGGAGACGCTGGCATAGCCAACGTTTAAATGTCTCTCCCCCCTGACGACGTAGCCATCGCCGTTGAGCAGGCCAGAAAGCAACGCCCTCCTGACTTCCTGCGGATAGCTGAGGAAGTCTCTCGGAAGCCTCTTGTTCTCGGCTTTCTCCGGAATCCCGAGGGCGTACTTAAAGACGAGACGCATCAACCTGCTCCCAATCACGATCTGCTTTGCCTTTCCTTCGGCTTGAAGAATACTGTGGGGAACCCCGAGCTCCTCAAGGATCGAGAGAATGTCCCTTTCAACATCATCATGGCCAACCGTTATGCGAACGTCCTTGTCGGTGTAGTGTCCGTCCGAGACGAAGTAGCCGATGAGTCTGGCAAAGGAGGGCGTGATCTCAAGTTTTGAGGGCAATTCGTGGTCGGTGGCGTCTCTTCCAAGTCTGAAATCGCCGGAAACCTTCAGCCTGTAGAAAGCGCTTAGGGGCATTGAGTCCTGACCTTTCCACGAGTATATCCTATCCCCGTATTCTTCCTTCAGTGGGGAAAGGTCGATTTCCTTTATGCCCCTAACGTAGGTCTTCTCCTTCTCTTCCTCAGGCAGGGCTTTAAATGCTTCGATCAGGTCTATCGTATAGGTACCATCTTTTTCCGGAATCCGCCACGTTGAAATCAACTCGTCACCCGGTTCGAGTTCGTCGGCCCTCTTCTTTACGAGCTTCCCGTCCACGTGGACGAACACCTTGTGCTCGGGCGTAACCCTTAGCGTTCTCCCCGTCTTCGTTCTTATCCTGAGGATCTTGCCCTCGTGTTTCCTTCTGAGGAACTTGGTTAGTCTCGTCCACTTACTCAGTCCATCCTCGAAGGTAAGGACGTAGATGTCATCGGGTGTTGAGTATTCCCCCTTGAACCCGTCGATTTCAACTTTGTTCTCAAAGGAAAACCTTCTGGCAAGGTCTTCGAACTTCAGGATGCTCACTCTGTCCTTAACTTTGAAAACCGCCTCTTCGTCCTTGGGGAAGCAATACCAGCAGCTTAAGTTGCACCTGTTCGTCAGAACTATGTTCAAAAGGCTCGTGTGGGAGCGGTGCCTTGAGCATAATCCACAATCGAGGGGACAGTTGGCACCGGTGTTCTCGACGTTGGAACTCGTGATCTTGAAATCGAACTTCCACTTCTGGAACCAGTAGTACTGCTCAACGTCCTCGTAGTAGAGACCGGTTATCATGCCCTCCGGACAGCGCTTCGTTATCCACACCCTGCCGTCCTTCTCCCATACGAGGGCCGGCACCACCCGTCTTGTCTCTGGACAGAGGGAGTAAGTCCTGTGGGGTAAGGGCCCACCGTAGGCCCTGCTGGCCCGTTTCATCATCTCGTTGAACTCATCCTCGCTTATCTCAGGGAACTCGATTACCTCCCTGATCCTTTTTGTGAGATGCTCAAACTCCTTTTCACCGCTTGGAACTTCACCAGCACTGCCTTCCACATCAAACCCTCCTTACTTTGTCTTCCACTGGGGTTCGTTTCCCCGGGACATATAAAAGCTTTTGCGTAAATATGAAGATTTTCCTGCATATATATGATCAGTTTTGGGCAACACCGGGTGGACGGTAAGGTTAAAAGCGTACCCTCAAAATTGGTCCGGTGGTGAGATGCGAGCCAGGGAAATGAGGATGGAGATGTTCCTCCGCGCTTTGCTGAGGAGGGACTTCAGAGGGGCGAAGAACCACCTCGAGAAGCTTCAAAAAATGGCCGGCTCTGACGAATGGGGTGCGGGCTACTCCAAGGCCGTGAACGGGTTTATGAGCGCCATTAAGGAGAACGTCGGCGATGCCCTGATAGTTCAGCTGCTGGAGGAACACGATCGGGAAAAGGCGGAGAGACTCCTCGAGCACTTTGAGAACATTGTAGGGCACGAGTTCCGGGATGAGTACGAGAAGGGCTACTACACCGCATGGATCGAGTTCCTGAAGGCCTACCTCAGCCAGAAGACCCTTGAATCGGCCAAATGAGGTGTCCCCATGAACAGGGAAAGGGCAATGAGGGAGCTTGAGGAGCGGATAAGGGAATGTCGGAAATGCCCCCTCGGTGAGCTAAGGACGAACGCCGTCCCGGGTGCCGGGAGTTATTACGCTCGCGTTATGTTCGTGGGGGAAGCACCGGGCTACTGGGAGGATCAGAAGGGCCTTCCCTTCGTTGGGAGGGCGGGAAAGGTTCTGGACGAACTCCTCGCCGGTATAGGCCTCAGCCGGGATGACGTTTACATCACCAACGTTGTGAAGTGCCGCCCTCCGAACAACAGGGACCCCACGGAGGAGGAGATCAGAGCGTGCTCGCCCTATCTCGACAGGCAGATAGACCTGATCAGGCCCAAGGTTATAGTGCCCCTCGGGAGGCATTCGATGCGCTACATCCTCGAGAAGTTCGGCTTCGACGTGGAGCCGATAAGCAGGATCCACGGGGAAACCTTCGAGGCAGGAACCCTCTTCGGTAAGATCATCATAATGCCGATGTACCATCCGGCGGTGGCCCTTTACAGATCCCAGCTCAGGGAAGAACTTGAGAGGGACTTTAAAAAGCTTGGAACCCTCCTGAAGGGTTTACTTTAATTTTAATTTTGAAGCCATGGGTGTCCCTGCGGTGCTTCAGAGAATTTTAAAAGACGGCAGTTCACCCTCAAAAATTTCGGAAACTGTATTTTTGGAGTATAAAAAGTTTTGTAGAATTATCAAAATTCTTATAAGTTCCAAAAACTATCATACTACATGAGTAGAGCGCCTTTTTATCTCAGAGAGCGGCTTGATGAAATAAAGCAGAGGCTGTTGTTTGAGAGTTATGAAGCACAAAAACTTCCAAAATGGGAGCAGATAGTTTTAACCTGGATCGCGCTTTTTTCATTTTGGATCATTATAAGTGCGAATACGGTGTTAGAAAACCTGATCGTTGGCGGAGTGGCCACGTTTACAATCTCCCTTTTTATGTACGGAATGCTCACCGACGATATAAGAAGGAGCGGCCACATAGTGGAAAAAATACTGTACATTGCCCTTTTTGTTATTCCGCAATACGTTTTCATCATGGCTTTCAGGCTGATTGAGAGCAACTTTAAGGTGGCAAAGCATGCAATCCTTATGGACATAAACCCGGGTATTGTGAAAATAAAGACAGATTTACACTCGGACACGGGCATAACGATTCTGGCCAATTCCATAACCCTAACCCCGGGTACGCTTACTTTAGATGTGGACAAAAAGCTTGGAGAAACATACCTGTACGTTCACTGGATAGATGTTGAAACCCTCAACAGAGAAAAGGCCGGGGAGAAAATTAAGGGGGATATTGAAGGATGGTTGAAGAAGATCTTCTGGTGAGCCCTTTTGGTTACGGGGCCTTGATACTCCTGATAACTTCCATGATACTGTCCTATAGAGTCCTCTTCGGCCCAACGCTGGCCGACAGGATTGTGGGAATTAACACGGTGACCACGAAGGTGGTGGTGGTTCTGGCCATCCTCGGTTTTATAACGAACCATTACTTCTTTTTGGACCTTGCAATAGTGCTGTTGATGGTAAACGCGGTAGGGGGGTTGATTCTGGCAAAGTACATGGAGGGAGCGAAGTGATAGAGTACCTTTTCCTCCTTCTGGGGGAGTCAATAATGATTTTCGGCACGCTGGGGATACTCCGCTTTCCGGACGTTTACACGAGGCTTCATGCCGCCACCAAGTGTGATACCGGGGGAGCAATGAGTATTTTAATAGCCCTGGCAATTGCCTCCCCCGCATCGCCCTTAATCAGGCTTAAATTCCTTATACTGGCATTTTTAATAGCCTTGATAAACCCCATGGTCTCCCACGCGATCGCAAGGGGGGCCTACAAATACGGGATAAAACCGAAAGTCGTGGTGGACATGTATGCCTGGGACAATCCTTGAACTTCTCCTTATAGTGATGATAATCCTTTCCATCGCGGTCGTCGAGGAAGAGAACCTTGTTAATGCGGTAGTCAAATATGCTTTCTTGAGTCTGGCTTTTGTTCTGGCACTCGTGCTCCTGAAAGCTCCTGACGTTGCCCTGTCTGCAATAGTTGTGGGGGCCCTCGTAATAGGGCTGTTTCTCTTCACCATCAGGGAGGTGGAGAAATGAAAAGAGCACTCGCCCTTTTCATAGTGCTCGGTTTACTGGGCGTCTTCGCGTCCCTCGATTATTCGCGGGCAGATGGGGGGAGTTACACTTACTACATCACCCACTGGGAGGAAGTGGGGGTCCCGAATCTGGTCACGGCAATTCTGGCAGACTGGAGGGCCTACGATAGTCTGGGAGAAGCCACCCTTCTGTTCACGGCAATTGCGGGGTTTTACCTCCTGCTCGGGGGGAAGAAGAAATGAAAATGACCCCCATAGTGAGAACAACCACGAAGCTCGTGAGTCCATTTCTGGTTACCTATTCCGTCTACCTGATGGTATACGGCCACCTGAGTCCGGGTGGAGGATTTCAGGCGGGGGTCATTTTAGCGGTCAGCATTATTCTGTTGATAACCTCCCATGGATACAAACGGGTTAGAAAGACGTTTAAATTCTGGGAAGTCCAGTTCATAGAGGGAATATCGGGGGCTTTTTTAGTTTTTCTGGGGATTCTGGGGACCTTCTTTGGGGGCTTTTTCTACAATTTCCTGAAAGGAGGCGCTACCGGAACTCTACTAAGCGGGGGGATAATCCCTCTTTTTAATGTAGGGGTGGCCCTGAAGGTGGGTGCGGCCTTTACGTTCATGTTCTACATCCTGCTGAGGTGGGTGGAACGTGATTAGTGCGGAAATGGCGGGCATTGTAATAATGCTGATTGGCCTCTATGGCCTCATGACGAAAAGGAACCTGATTAAATTAGTGCTCTCGGTAAACGTGGTTTCCGTGGGTTTAGTTCTCTTTTTCATCGGCGTGGGCTATATCGAAGGGGGAGACGTCCCGATACTCCCCTCTGAAACCATCGTGGATCCCCTGCCGGCCACCCTGATGCTCACCACCCTCGTGGTCGATGTTGCGATTACCTCCCTCGCTCTGGCAATAATCCTGAAGATGAGGGGTGAGGAGGAATGATCCCTCTGCTCGTGGCATTTCCCCTGCTATTTGCTTTCATCTTATCCCTGTTGCCCGCCCTTAAAATGGAGAGGCGTTCCAGATACCTTTTCCTGACCGGGGCCCTTTCCCCGTGGGTATTCGTTCCCTTCATGCGTTCAAAACTGCCCTACGGGGAGGTAGTTGGGGGCTGGGAGAGATCCGCCGGAATAGAGGTGATGATCGACTCTTACAACCTCCCCTTTCTGGCCGCAGAGCTGATCCTTTTCACCGCAGTGGCACTCTACGTTTATAGCGGGTATTACCGGGGAAAAATCGAGAATAAGGCTTATGTGCTACTCCTGCTCCTGCATGCCGGTCTTCTTGGCGCCTTTATAAGCAGGGATGTTTTTAACTACTATATCTACATGGAGATAGCCTCTGTTTCGGGTTTTGCTCTGGTTGCGATTTCGAAGGAAAGGGGCGCCAGAAGAGCTGCGTTTAAGTACGTCCTCTTTTCTCTGCTGGCCTCATACATGTTCATTCTCGCCATGGGTATTCTTTATATGAAGACGGGATATTTGAACCTGGCCCTGATGAAGGAGAACCTGACCGTCTCGAGGGAGCTAAACGTTGCGCTGGGGCTGGCATTCACGTCACTCCTTTTAAAGAGCGGTATCTTTCCCCTCCATTTCTGGCTTCCGGATGCCCATTCAAAGGCCGATGCACCGGTAAGTGCCCTGCTTTCCGGTCTGGTGGTTAAGGCGCCCGCCTATGGAATGGTACTTTTGACGTTGACCTTCCCTCTGGATCCGTTTATACACGATGCTCTGCTTACGCTGGCGTTTGTTTCAATCTTCTTCGGGGTGTTTATGGCCCTGCTCCAGAAAAACTCGGAAAGGTTCCTGGCTTATTCTACAGTATCCCAGATGGGCTACGTGCTCCTTGGCATAGCCCTGTCGAATCCCCTGGCTGCTGCCTATTATGCCATGGCTCACTCGCTCTTTAAAGGGGGACTTTTCCTAGGTGTTGGGACAATAGCGGAACATTACAACACCCGCGATCTATCGAAGCTGTCCTACAGGGATAGCAAACCGTTAATGGTTGCAATAATACTTTTAAGCTTTGCAATTGGAGGGATAAGTCCCTTCATTGGCGCATTTGGAAAGAGCATGCTGCTCGAGGGTCTTAAAGGCACGGAGAAGTACCTGTTGTATTTCGGAACGATCGGTACAATCACCGCCTTCATAAAACTCAATTATTATCTCTCCCGGAAAGGCAGAGGGGGCCGTATTCCACTGAAGAAAGGAGTCCTTTCACTGGTGCTGGGACTGATCACGCTGATCCTTGGGGCATACCTCTATCCCCATTTAAAGCCGTTGAGGGATCTTCTGAGCATTGCCATTGCTATGGTGCTGTTCTATGCCCTTAAGAAAGCTGGAATCTTTGAGCTCCATCCGGTCCCGGCGGTTTTTGAGGGTTCTGAACTTGGCAAAGAAATAAACGCATACATGATGATCTTTGGTGCAACACTGCTGTTCATCTTATTTAATCTCCTTTAAAGATACCTCCATCACTTCGTCTATTGTTTGCAGTTCCACACGAAGCTGGTCTAAAGTAATCTTTGCCTGACTTACATCAACGACGGCAACTATTGCCCCCAATCCAATTTGCTCCATTTCCTCGGCTTCACTAAACAGGATGTTTATCCCCTGCCTTCCCAGTAATCCCGTAATTTTGGCCAGAACTCCCGGCTGATCTTTGACCACAAGCTCGATCTCAACCAGCTGTTTTCCGGGCATGGCTATTCTTTCCAGATGGGCTTCGTTTAGATCGGTATCGATCTCCACCAGGAAATAGGCGCCTTTTACAAGTCCCACTTCATAGGCCCATTCCGGGGGAATGCTTATCCTCCCATCCTCCTCAATTTTTATGATTTCATAGTGTCTCATGAAACAATTAACATACTGATACATAAAAAATCTTCCGGAAGAAGTTGGCTGAAGAGGTGGATAATGTGATAAAAAGGACTCCATCTACTAATTTCGTTCATCTATTGAACACTTTTTTGTATTAAAAAGTTCATACAAAAGTTCTTCGCCTTTTTTAGGTGTGCTAAACTGCTTTTTTGGGGAAAGGTTTTTATGAAATAAATGCACATTAATGACCTTGATAGTGCCATGAATACCATGGACATCCAGTAGGTGCTGAATTCAAACAGTGAAATTTCAATATTTCGGGAACGTTCGTGGAAAAAGTTCTAGGATTGTCAATATAACCTAAAAAATTACGAAAAACTTATATTGCATTCGAAGGGAAAAGAGCCGCGGTTTAACTTAAAGGTTTAAGGTCTGGAGGTGAAACGGATGTCGGATTTCGGATTGCTGTCTCTGCTACCACCGCTGGTGGCCATTATACTGGCCATATGGACGAAGAGGGTTATACTGGCGCTGTTCTCCGGCGTATGGATTGGGGGAGTGATGGTCGCCGGCTGGAACCCGATTACGGGAACCACCCAGACCCTCGACTGGCTGGTGGCGAACGCCATAGACGACTGGAACGTCAAGATACTGCTCTTCGACTTCCTCATAGGTGCCGGCGTTGGATTGATATACAAATCCGGCGGGGCCATGGCCGTGGGTAAAGCCCTTACCGAGAGGGTAAGGAGCAGCCGCGGTGCTTCGCTGATGGGATGGCTCCTCGGCGTACTGGTATTCTTCGACGACTACACCAACACGATAATCGTGGGCAACACCATGAGGCCGATAACGGACAGGACGAGGGTTTCAAGGGAGATGCTCGCGTACATCGACGACTCAACGGCCGCCCCGGTTGCGGGTCTGGCTTTAGTTTCCACATGGATAGGCTACGAGGTTGGCCTTATCGGTGATGCCTTCAAGGACCTCAACGTTGATTACGGTGCCTACACCGCCTGGCTTCACAGCGTTCCCTTCAGGTTCTACTCGATATTCGCCATAATACTGGTGTTCCTCGTTGCCTACACCCACAGGCACTACGGACCGATGCTCAAGGCCGAGCTCCGCGCGAGGAAGGAGGGGAAGGTTCTCCGCGACGGTGCCAAGCCTCTCATGACCACGGAGATTGACCTCGGGATGCCCAAGGAAGATGGCAGCGTCCACATCTTCATCTGGCCGATACTGACGCTCGTATTCGTCACCCTCTACGGCATGTGGTACACCGGTGGTGGAGGCGAGGTTTACGCCACCGATGGGCTTATGGGAGTCCTTGGAAACTCTGATGCCGCCCTCGCCCTGCTCTGGGGAAGCTTTGCGATGGTTGTCCTGGCCTTCTTCCTGGTGCTGGCGATGAAGAAGATGACCGTGGAGGAGGCCGAAGACGCGATGGTTCGCGGAATGAAGCAGATGATAATCGCCAACACCATTCTGCTCCTCGCGTGGAGCATTAAGAGTGCCACGGATGCCGTTGGAACTGCACCCTACGTGGTTGACCTCGCCAAGAGTGCGGGTGTCGGCGGCGGCTGGGTGCCGCTCATAGTGTTCCTGATAGCAATGTTCATCTCCTTCACGACCGGAACGAGCTGGGGAACCTTCAGCATCATGCTGCCCATATCCATACCGCTCGCCTACGGCATCACGGGCAACGTCGGCCCGGAGGTCTTCGCCAGCATCGGTGCCGTCTTTGCCGGCGGTATCTTCGGAGACCACTGCTCACCGATAAGCGATACCACGATCATGAGCTCGATGTTCTCGGGAAGCGATCACATAGACCACGTGAGCACGCAGGTCCCCTATGCCCTGACAGCCGCGAGCGTTGGAATAGTGCTCTACATTCTCTTTGCCATCGGTCTCCGCAACTGGGCGGTCCTGCTCATACTCGGTCTGCTCCTTCTCTTAGGTGCCCACTACTTCCTGAGCGAGTGGTACGGGAAGAAGTACGGGGTTCCGCACGGGAAGGTGCCGATATACGTGGCCGAGGAGTGAGCCCTGTTTTTTCTCTTTTAATGGATTTTGTTCATAATTCACAGTTAAAAACTTAAGGTTATCAAAAGTTTTAAAATAGTGCTGGCCATCTTCCTTATGGCCCCGGCCCTTGAAGAACTCCATCCTGTGGGATCCACGATGATCCTCGTAATTGTTTATTTCATCACGTACAGGCTCGTATTGGGGTGATTCGGGTGAAGGTTATAGAGGTTGAGGGGTTGAAGAAACGTCTTGGTGGTAGGGAGGTCCTTGGGGGAGTTTCCTTTCACGTGGGGAAAGGGGAGATCTACGGCTTCCTCGGGCCCAACGGGGCCGGGAAGACCACGACGATAAGAACCATTCTCGGACTCCTGAGGAAAGACGGGGGAAGCGTGAGGCTGTTTGGAAAGGCACCCACGCGGGATGTTTTCAGACGCATCGGAGTGGTTTTTGAATACGAAACCCTGAATCCAGAGTGGACCGTTCTTGAAAACCTCAGGTTTGTTGCTTATGCTCAGGGGAGGGATATGGGCGAAGTTGAGGACTCCCTTGAGACCGTTGGGTTCCCGCGGGAGCACCGGGACAAAAAATTCAGGGAGCTTTCAAAAGGGATGAAGAGGAAGGTTTCCCTTGCATCGGCCCTCGTCCACGAGCCTGAACTTTTGATCCTCGATGAGCCGACGAGCGGGCTCGATCCCACCGCCCGGATCGAGGTCAGAAAACTTCTTCTGAAGCTGAGAGACGAGGGCAAGACGGTGTTCTTCTCATCCCACAACCTTCCCGAGGTCCAGAAAATAGCCGATAGGGCCGCCATAATCTCCAACGGCATCACGAAAGCTGAGTTCTCACTTCGGGATGTGGAGGACCTTGAGGCGGTGTACCTCAAACTTGTGGGGGGTTCACCATGAAAACGAGAAGGCTGTTGCTCCTTAACTTCCGCACCACCCTTAAGGAGTCCGCGATGGTTTTCGTCGTGATGGCCGCCCTTCTGTTCTACGGACTGTCCTCCTTCTCGGCGGGGTTCCCCGATCTGATATCACGGGACCTTGTTCAGGTTTATTTCCTCACGCTGATGATGATAACCGGTTACACCGTAACGGTATCCCTCTACTTCGCATCCTTTTTGAGGAGGAAGACCTCGAGGTTTTACCACCTGTACCTAATCCTGCCGGAAGAACCGCATCACCTCTTCCTCCTCGAGATGTTGCCAGCCCTCACGATGTCCCTCCTTCTGATGTGGGCGGTTGGGCTGGGGCTCTACGGCAAACTGCCGTCCGCTCCCGCCTCCTGGTTGCTCCTGCCCATGGTCGGTAGCGGGCTCTTCACGCTGGGCTTCGGCCTGCTCTCTTCGGCCCTCATGCTTCAGGTCTCCAACGTACGGGCCCTCAGCGCGGTCCTTTTCCTGCTTATTTTCGTGCTCGTGAGAATACCCCGCTACATAATTCAGGCCGCGGTTAAGGGGGAGCTTCCCCTCGATCTCACAACGGCGATTCTTACCGCCACCTCGTTTATCCTTGCCCTCGTCGGGTTCCTGGCCCTCAAGCGTGTGGATCCCGAAAGGGTTCTTCTGTCATCGTGAGGTTTTTAGGTTTTCTTTCCCAACCCTTCGGGGGTGATCCAATGCTGATCAAGGCGTTTGTTCCATCGCATATAACGGCGTTCTTCGTTCCAAGGTTTCATGAGGATCCCCTTAAAGCGGGCTCCCTCGGTGCGGGCTTGAACCTCGATAAGGGAACCACCGTTCTTCTGAACGTGGAGGAAGGCCCTGAGAGGCACGTCTATGTGGCCTTCAACGGCGAACCCGTGAAAAAAGAGGAGGCGAGGATAAGCTATTCCGTGGCGGAGGAACTGCTTCCCGGGGATTTCATGGGAGAGGTTGAGGTCTGGCAGTACTTCGATTTCCCGAACGGTTACGGCTTTGGCAACAGCGGTGCTGGAGCCCTTGGCACGGCTCTGGCGCTTTCGCATGCTTTTAAAAATAAAACAGTGCTCCAGGCCGCTCAAATAGCGCACAAACACGAGGTCCTTAACAAAGGAGGGCTGGGGGATGTTATAGCCCAGCTCGCCGGTGGAATCGAGGTCAGGATCAAGGAGGGTGCCCCCGGCGTTGGCGTTGCCGACAACCTCTTCTTCGATGACTACCGCGTCCTCGTGGTTCCTCTCGGGAGGCTCTCGACAAAGAAAATCCTCGATAGCGAGGTTGTCAGGGCCATAGAGCTTCATGGAAGGCCCGCACTGGAAAGGCTCCTCAGGGAGCCGACCCCTGAAAGGATGATGGCACTGGCGAGGGAGTTCGCCGAGAAGACGGGACTGCTCTCGGGTGAGCTTCTGGATATTGCGAGGGAGCTCGACGGAATACTGAGGAATCCAGCGTCGATGATAATGCTCGGAAGGGGCCTGTTCGCCCTCGTCCGGGACGATGAGGTGGAGAGGGCCAAGGTCCTGCTCTCGGATATGGACCTCCCCTACGACGTAACCGGAATCTACACCCGGAAGCCCGAGGTAGGGCGGTGGAGGGGCTAACCCTTTTATCCACTTTCCCCAAGTTATCCCGGTGGTGACCGTGAGGTATTCGGAGTTAAGCAATCTTTACACCCGCCTTGAAAAAACCACGCTGAAAACCCTGAAGACCCGCCTCGTGGCCGATTTCCTCAAAAGGACTCCCGATGAGCTTCTTGACGTAGTCCCTTACCTGATCCTCGGAAAGGTGTTCCCGGACTGGGACGAGCGCGAGCTCGGTATCGGTGAGAAGCTTCTCCTGAAGGCCGTCTCCATGGCCACGGGCGTTCCCGAGAGGGAGCTCGAGGGGGCAATCAGGAACACGGGGGACCTCGGCGAGAGCGTGGCCCTGGCACTGAAGAGAAAGAGGCAGAAGAGCTTCTTCTCACAGCCCCTGACGATAAAAAGGGTTTACGAGACGTTTGTTAAAATAGCGGAGGCTACGGGCGAGGGAAGTCAGGACAGGAAGCTGAAGTACCTCGTGAACCTCTTCATGGACGCCTCCCCGGAGGAGGGCAAGTACCTTACGAGAACGGTCCTCGGAACCATGAGGACGGGCGTCGCCGAGGGACTGATGAGGGACGCCATAGCCGAGGCCTTTGAGGTTTCTCCGGAGCTCGTGGAGAGGGCCTACATGCTCACGAGCGATTTTGGCTATGTGGCAAAGATCGCCAGGACTGAGGGGAACGAAGGCCTTTCTAAAGTGAAAATGCAGGTGGGGAAGCCGGTAAGGCCAATGCTGGCCCAGAACGCGGCCAGCGTGGAGGAAGCCCTTAAGGAAATGGGGGGAAAGGCCGCCTTTGAGATAAAGTACGACGGTGCGCGCGTTCAGGTCCACAGGGACGGCGAGAGGGTTCTCATCTATTCGAGGAGGCTCGAGAACGTGACGAAGTCCATCCCCGAGGTGGTGGAGGCCATAAGGGAGAGCGTCAGGGCCCGGAAGGTTATTATCGAGGGGGAGCTCGTTGCCGTCGGAGATGACGGAAGACCCCGCCCCTTCCAGTACGTTCTCCGGAGGTTCAGGAGGAAGTACAACATCGAGGAGATGATAGAGAAGATCCCCCTCGAGCTGAACCTCTTTGACGTGCTCTACGTCGACGGCGATACCCTCATAGACCTGCCCTTCTCCGAGCGCAGGAAGAGGCTTGAGGAAGCGGTTTCCGAAAGCGGGCGGATAAAACTGGCGAGACAGCTGGTTACGGACGACCCGGGTGAGGCTGAGGCGTTCTACAGGGAGGCCCTCGAGCTCGGCCACGAGGGTCTGATGGCCAAAAGGCTCGATTCGGTTTACGAACCCGGGAACAGGGGTAAGAAATGGCTCAAGATAAAGCCGACGATGGAGGATCTGGACCTCGTCATCGTTGGTGCGGAATGGGGGGAGGGGAGAAGGGCCCACCTCCTTGGATCGTTCCTCGTGGCCGCTTTTGACACCAACAGCGGTGAGTTCGTTCCGGTTGGAAAGGTGGGGAGCGGTTTCACGGACGAGGACCTCGCCGAGTTCACGAGAATGCTGAAACCCCTGATAGTCCGGGAGGAGGGCAAATACGTTGAGATAGAGCCCAGGGTGGTTATACAGGTCACCTATCAGGAGATACAGAAGAGTCCAAAATACAAAAGCGGTTTTGCCCTTCGTTTCCCGCGCTACGTCGCCCTGAGGGAGGACAAAAGCCCCGAGGAAGCGGACACCATAGAGCGCATAGCCCAGCTCTACAGACTGCAGGAGAGGTTCAAAGCGGGGAAGTAACTTCCCCGGTCTCTTCCACGGTCCTGCTGCGGACCAGTTCCGTGGCCTTCTTTACCATGAAGGGAAGGGGGATCAGGAACACCATAGAGAGCCCTGTAAGGACTTTCAAGGTGAGCTGGGAATAGCCGTCGACGAATGCCAGTGGTGGGAGGTCGTAGAGGGCGTGGGACGTTATTGAAAAGAGGATCCCCCCGAAGCGCTTCCATCCCGTCTCCCCGAGCAGGAAGCCGGCGCTTACGGCGGCCCATGCCGCGTGCAGTCCTACGAGGACCACTCTGGCGCCGAGGGAGTAGAGGGGAAGGTCAAGGGTGAGGATCGCTGGCGTGTAGAAAGCCCCCTCCAGTATTCCAACGAAGAATCCAGTTCCGGCCACGAGCTTCCACTTCTCCCCTTCGGGCAGAAACCTGAACATTCTCAGGGGTAAGAGCTTTACCGGCTCCTCTATTGTGCCGGCTGCGAAGGCCAGTAACACCCACTTCTCCATGGCCATAAAGGGGAGCTCGAGGAGTGACGCGAGGAAGATGGCCGCGAGCCCCGCGACAAAGGCCCGCCCCTTCCACGGGGTTTTGGGAAGTGAACGCCACCCTCTGAGGATGTACCAGATGGTCGGAAGGAGCACCACCGCTACCGCCGGGATCACGATAAGGCTGTAGTACTCGAGGAACTCCTCCGGTGTCATGTTCTTCCTTCAGGGTGGTTACCTTATTAACATTACCGCCACGTTTTTAAGTTCATCCGGTGTGCCCTCTCAGGGGAGGAAGATGGGCGAGTCCAGAGACAGGCTTATTGAGATGTTCTTTTCCGAAAAGGCCGTGCTCTTCGGCAGGTTCATCCTCACGTCCGGGAGTGAGAGCAACTACTACATAAACGTCAAGAAGCTCAGCACAAACCCCTCTGCCCTGAAGCTCATAGCGAAACTCATGGCCGGGGAAGTCCTGAAGGCGGGTATAAGCTTCGATCGAGTCGCTGGTCCCGAGCTCGGTGCCGTGCCTATAGCCACGGCGCTGGCCCTTGAAACCGGAAAACCCCTCGTCATAGTCAGGAAGAAGCCCAAGGAGCACGGCACCGGGAGGCAGATAGAGGGCGAGGTTAACCCGGGCGACAGGGTGCTCCTCGTTGAGGACGTTACGACAACGGGTGGGAGCGTTTTAAGGGCTGCCCGTGTTCTGGAGGATGCCGGGGCGGAGATAGTTGCGATAAGCGTTGTTGTGGACAGGGAGGAAGGGTCGGAGAACAATCTAAAGGGATACCGGTTCATCCCCCTCCTCAGGGTCTCCGAACTCCTGGCACGGAGGAACCCTGGGTAGCGAAAGGGCCCCTTTCCCCTCTTACCGGCGGATCATATGAGCTCCCCGATGGTCTTTGCCCTGGCCATTATGGCCGCTTTGTCCTGCCCGTAGAAGACCTCCACCAGACCGTCGGATTCAAGCCCTTTGAGGATTTTAAGAACGACGGGCATCGGGGTTTCGAGTTCCGCACTCAGAGCCTGAAGGGCCATGGCCCTTTTCTTGGTGGCAAGAACCTTATAGACGATATCCCTACTCCTGACGGACATCGGGGGCACCGTTGTTAATACGCCGATCATATAGATAAACCTTTCGCGGGCCGGCTTGACGAATCGGGGGCAGGTTTTATAAAGGCGATCCCTTTAAGAACGACCATGCGCGGTGTCGTTGAGGGGCTCGACAACGAGGGCCTTGGGATCGTGAGGCTTGGGAGGAGGGAAATCCACGTCCCGTTCACCGCTCCCGGGGATGTGGTAGAGGTAAAGCGGTGGAGAAGGAAGAAGAGAACCCTCGTGGCGACCGAGTTTGAGGTGGTGGAACCCTCTTCCACAAGAACCGAGCCGAAATGCCCCTACTTTGGAACCTGTGGGGGTTGCCTTCTCCAGCACGTTCCCTACGGGGAGCAGATAAGGTTCAAATCCGAAAAACTGCTGAAGATCCTCGGTTTTGAAGTTGACGTTATCCCCTCACCCCGGATATACGGGCACAGAAACCGCATCGATGTTGTCATTTCGACAGGAGGGATAGGGTTCAGAAGACGTGGCACGTGGTGGGATGTGGTGGACATAACCGGCTGTCCCGTCTTCGGAAGCTCGAGTGAAAGGGTCCTCCGCTCCCTGAGGGAGTTCATCGAGGACTTTAAGCTTTCCCTGTACGGGATACGCGAGAACGAGGGTTTTCTGAGGTACGTGGTTATCAGGGAGGGCAAGTTCACGGGGGAGCTGATGGTAAACCTCGTTACCTCCGAGGGGAGCCTTCCGGAGGAGTTTCCCGGGTACTTTGACTACGCCACCTCCGTTTACTGGAGCGTTAACAGAACCCCGAGCGACGTTTCCTACGGCGACGTGGAGAGGTTCTGGGGGTCCGAGTTCATACGCGAGAGGATAGGCGACGTTACCTACCTCATCCACCCGAACAGCTTCTTCCAGACGAACAGCTACGCCGCTGTGAGGCTGGTCGAGGAGGTGATCGAGCTGGCCGAGGGCGGGAGGGTGCTCGACCTCTATTCCGGTGTCGGAACCTTCGGGGTCTGGCTTGCAAAGAGGGGCTTCACCGTCGAGGGTATCGAGATGAACCCCTTCGCCGTGGAGATGGCCGTCAGAAACGCGGAACTGAACGGCGTTAAGGCCACCTTCAAAACCGGAAGGGACAGGGACGTTGAAAACCTTTCGAAATACGATACCGTGGTTGTGGATCCGCCGAGGGCCGGGTTGCACCCCAAACTCATAGGTAAGATCCTGAGGGATAAGCCCGAAAACCTCATCTACGTCTCGTGCAATCCTAAAACCCTCGCTGGCAACCTTGAGGAGCTTTCAAAGGCCTACGAGATAGAAAAGGCCATTGGACTGGACATGTTTCCCCACACGCCCCACGTCGAAACAGTTGTAAAACTTAAGCTTAGGGTTTAACCCCAAAACCAAAAGGTTCAAAAACTTAATATACATGGTCATTATAACTTGGTATGGAGGGATGGAAATGGTTGACGAAAGGGATAGGATCATAATCGAGATGCTGATCAAGGATGCCCGAACGCCCTTCACGGAGATAGCCAAGGTTCTGGGCATCAGCGAGACGGCGGTAAGGAAACGCGTTAAGGCCCTCGAGGAGGCCGGGGTCATAAAGCAGTACACGGTCGTGATCGACCAGTCGAAGCTCGGCTACAATCTGGTCAGCCTGACGGGTGTCGATACCCTCCCGGAAAAGATATTCGAAGTTGCCAACCGGCTTAAGGAGTTCGATTTCGTCAGGAGCGTCTACCTCACCAGTGGCGACCACATGATAATGGTCGAGATATGGGCCAGAGACGGGGAGGACCTTTCCGACATAATCTCCAACAGGATAGGCAGGATAGACGGTGTAACCCGGGTCTGCCCGGCGATAATCCTCGAGAGGCTGAAGTGATCCTTTTCTTTTTTACGACTTCTCCGTAAGGAATGAAGGTAGAGAAGAATTCTGGTGCGGTGGCCGGGATTCGAACCCGGGTTACCGGCTTGGGAGGCCGGTGTCCTGGACCAGGCTAGACTACCACCGCTCCGCCCAGCCCGTAATATAGGCCTCACCCCACTTTAAAAGTTTTTTCCTTCCTGCCAACGATGAGCCTCAGGATCCCGTGGTAGTGGCTTTCCGCGTGCTCGATTCTGAAGTACCTCTCCACGAGCCTGTGGGTCTCCCGCAGGGTGTTGTCGTTCAGAAGGAACCCGAGGAAAACGTCCAGAGGCTTCAGGAAAAGCCAGTTCAAAAGCCGGGAGTCGCTCTTCGTGTGCTCGAGGAAGATGGCCCTACCCCCGGGCTTGAGGACGCGGTAAAGCTCTTTCATGGCCCTCTCCGGGTTCGGTATGGTGCAGAAGACGAAGGGGCTAACGACGGTATCGAAGCTTTCATCGGGGAACTCGAGCCTTTCGGCGTCCATGACGTAGAATCTGGCGTTAAGACCGAGCTCCCGGGCCCTTTTTCTGGCCGCCTCCACCATCTCGGGAACGGCATCCACGGCGTGAAGCTCCACGTCAGGGGGGTAATAGGGAAGCATCAGACCCGTCCCAACGCCTATCTCGAGGACCTTTCCTGAAACGAAGCTGGTGGCTTTCCTCCTCAGCGGATCGAAGGCCCTCTCCAGCGGGCCGGCAATCCTCTCGTACCTCCATCCCAGTCGCGAGTACCTCTCCCTGAAGCCCATAAAGGGGGTTCCCCTTGGCATTTAAAATCCTACCCCTCCGGCAGACTTTTAAGGTTCCTCCTGAAATGGTGCCGGGTGGTGAGGGTGCCGTATCTGGTTATAGAGCATCTCGAGGAACTGAGCGAGTGGGTTCTGCTGGAGTACGAGCACGCGGCCAGATGGTGGGGCAACGGGCTCATCTTCACCAACGTGAGGCCCCATGAGAGGGAGAGGCTGGCAAAGATCGGAAGCGTTATCACGGAGAGCGTCACGAAGTTTCCCTTCGATAGGTCCAAACTCATAGTCCTCGATCCCTTCGGGGAGGAGGAGCTGAAACCGGAGGATATTGAGGACGACAGCATCATCGTCGTCGGGGGAATCCTCGGGGACCTTGAGTTCACGGGAAGAACGAAGAAGTTCATAACCGACAGGCTGAAGACTTCAAAGGTGAGGCACATAGGCAGCGTGCAGTTCTCCATAGACGGCTCGGCGATAGTTGCCAGACTCATAGCCGAGGGAATGCGCCTGGAGGAGCTGGAATACGAGGAGAACCCGACCATAAAACTCGACGAGTTCAGCGAGATAACGCTCCACTACGCCGTCCCAAAGCTCGACGGAAAGCTCCTACTCACTCCCGGGCTGATCGACCTGCAAAGGAAGGAGCTCGGTTTTGAAGAGGAGGACGTTAGCGACGAGGATCTGGACGATTTTTTCGGGGGAAGGGATGGAGTTTAACCCGTGCCCATTTTCCTCTCGATTTCCCGCCACACTTCCTTCCTGTCCTTCCTGTCCACGACCAGAAATACCTCCTGAACGCTTCCGTCGCTCTTGGCCACGAGCTTTAGGCCGGTCTTTGTCTCCCGCGTTACCTTTATCTCAAAGCCCCTCGAGTCGCTCGCGTATATCCTCCCGGGGATGACCTTTTTGACCCCCGGAATGGCCGCTATCTCCTCAAGCTTCTTCTCAAGCCCGTTGAGAAAGTGGTGTTCCCTCTTAACGCCTTTTTTGAAATGCCTGGGCATGAAAGGGGGTAGAGAAGAGGGTTTTTATGCCTTGCCCTTCTTCCTGACATACTGTTAGGATAACTTGGGTGTTACCTCTTGGAGCCATTCAGCAACATTACTATGTGGTCGACTCGAGAGCGCTAACAAAATTATACCAGAAAGCAAATAGAAAAACAAGCCTGTGAACCTTCTGGTAACAGTAACCTAGACTGCTAAATTTTGAACCTTTCAGTGTTGTGTGACTGATTTCCGGTATTCTTTCAGCTTGCCTGTAACTGAGGTCTCGCAAGTATAATTCTATTGCCCTGATTTTCTTTTCTACTGGGATTTTGTTTCCGCGAAAAGGTTTTAGGGCTGAAACCCCCCAGCAAATAATGGTTTCAGTCTTCATTTTCCCTCTTTTTCTGAAGTAATGTTAGAAACTTAAACCTAACGCCCTACTGCTTATCCTAACAGTATGTAGTAAAGGTTGAGACCGAAACACTGAAGGATCTGGATCAATTAATCACGGAAAGGATAAGGAAAATGACAGAGATACAGATGACATCAACCATGATAGCAATTTGAAGCGCCTTTTCTTTTCGGTATCTCTTTTTCTTCAGATTCGAAGCATTTTAAAAACGTTAAGTCTTTTCTTACATAAACTTCAATGCCCTCTTTTGAGTATGCGAGGATGTAATTCGCTATGGCTTTTCCAAATCGCCTTTTGAACTTTCTGCCATTGTACGTTTTCGTATCAAAGAGCAGTACATCCGCATCGGTAGACCCCAGATAAACATCGAGCCTACCCGCCAGTGGAGGATAGAACTCGGGCTGGGTGTAAATGGAGCAGTTCGAGTTTTTAAGCACGTTTATAATCTTCCATATCGTGGCGTCCCTTTCGTCAGGCCTATCGATGGTGTGTGCATAGACCACATACCTGTTCTGGAGGAGGGGGGATGATGTAATTGGATAAGTCGCCATGGACGTCAGGATACCCGCTATCAGAAGGGGGGTGAGTACGTCCTTTAGATCTCTGCCTTTAACCGTATCCACGGAGGCGATAAAGGATAGGGGGACTATCATGTAGGCGTAATGGAAACCTATCATCGTCTGGGTTCCTCTAACGGAGAGCAGGGACTCCGCCCATGGGAGTGCCAGGAGGACGGTGTTCTCTGGACGTAAAAGGGGGAGCAGGCCGAAGGTTAGGTTCACTACCATGAAGTACAGAAGCTTCCTCGAATCCAGTTTAAAACCATCGTAGAGTCCTGCGTATATGTAGCCCCCTGTTCTGAAGTGGGGAATGAAGAGTTTTATCCCCAGAAAAAGCCAGACGAGGGAAAGGAGGGCTATCCCAATGAGCATTCTATTTTTCTCGAGCCTTTCTTTTATGGTCCCGGTAGAGCGCAGGATTTCGTATGCCGCCAGGCTCAGAACTCCGAGGGCGGTGTCCTCCTTTACCGAGAGAAGGAGGAGGGAAATGAGCAAAAAGCCAAGCTTTCTGCCGCGGCGCCACATTATAACCCCCAGAAGGAGCAGGGGTACCGCCAGTGAAACCGGGTGAAACTCGAAGATCCCTATGCCGAGGAGGGATGAGTTGAGCGCATAGAGAACGGTAAGTGCAAGGGCTCTCTCCTCACCCACCTCGTTCTCCGCCAGTTCAAAGGCAAGGTATATCGAAGATGCCAGTGCGAGAGACTGAACGGTGAGGAGAGTCTTCGGGGAGGGAAAGAGAGCGTAGAGGGGCAGGAGCAGGAAGAGAATCGGCTGGTTGTGGGCCCCAAAGTGGGAGGTAACGCCGTGCCACTGATATTCGACGGTGTTGTAAAAGAAGCGTCCTTTGAGGGTGCTCGCAAGGGACTGGGTGAATATTCCCAGATCCAGACTCCGGTACCCGAACGAATCATAACGTTCCAGGCAGAGCCACGTTAACACCACAAAATAGGCTGAGGATATAACAATCGTTGTTAATTTATAAACGGACAACTCTGGAATATTGTGTTTCATGCATTAATAGTAAAACAATGAGAATTTAAAAAAGTTGCGCTTGACTTTTATGTGTTATAGAAAAATAATGTGTTGTCCTTATTAGGTGTCAAAATACTTTGTAGAATTTTCAATATGAATTATTGACTTTAAATTATAATTTTATAAATTTCAGATCTAAAAAACTCATTAAAAATAAGCGTAAAGAATATAAAGATATCTGCGCTATTACAAATACAGGTGGTATCATGAAGCGCGGGATATTGCTCGGGGCCCTCCTCCTTGGAGGACTGCTGGTCGGCCTTGTGTATGCAGGGGGCAATAGTGCATCCGCCCGGAGCTGTTGGACCCCATGGGACCACAACACTGACGTCAGGGAGTGGAGCGACAACGAATGGGTCTGGGCTGGCATACATGGTCAGGTCCTCGTCTGTGATGGCAGGTTCCAGCAGGTCCTAACCGACACCGTCCACGGAGTGTACACTGCAAAGGGAATGAAGCAATGGTATGGGGGTGTTGTAAAGCGTTCTCAGCGATCGTATGCCTACGTGAGGTACATAAGGTACAATGGTGACCAGGGCACTGCTTTCGCTGACATCCCTCACCTCTTTGGATAAAAACTAAGGGGGGAAAGACGTGAAAAGATCCTTTGCCTTTTTTATTCTCTTCCTCATCGTCTTCACAGGTTCTGTGGGGGCATCCCTTCCAGACTGGTTCAGGGAGGGGGTTTACGTAAAATACGCGATGAAGATGGTTGATAATCCCAGAAAAGACGAGGTAAACATCTTCATGATATGGCCGAGACTCCTTCCGAAGGACACCTATGGGACGCTCAGAAAAGCCTACGAGTCTGACACCCTCAAAATCGATAATCGTTCCATGATATCCCTCTTCGTTAGGGGAGACTCTTACCTCACCTTTGAGGTTCTTAATCTCACCAACGAAACCGCTTTCATCCGGGTTACACTTGAGCTGAACAATGTTAGCACGGATTCTCTGAATAACATTCCCCGTCTTGTTATCTCAAAGGTTCTCCGCCTCAATCTGAGCGATATGATGTATTATGAAAGTGACGGCACCCCCATAGGGGCCCCCGCATTCTTCATAGACCCGGCTCATCCTCCAAAAAAAGGTGATTATATCCTCACGCCGGCTTTTCTGAAAAAGTATGAATTGCTTTCGGATGACATAGTCGTTACCAACGTCTCATTCACCTGGAACGAGGATAAAATCCTCCACACGTATTACAGGGATTTTATCCCTCCCTATCTGTTCGTTGATAGTGAGGGGGCGTACCTCATCCATGACCTGAACACGGGAGAGGGTCACGTACTCATGGCGGGACGCGTCTACGAGCTTGATACCGGCCTCCTCATAACGACGGGGTTTTATGATGTCGGCGCCGAAATCACAAGTCTGGGTGTGATAGGGGCAGTCGCCCTCGACAGGGTAAACAGCCGAAAGTTACATAAGCTCATCGAGGAGGGGAAGGCCGATAAGGAGTGGTGGGCTGTGGGTTTTAACCTCTATGACACGAACGTAAAGCTTCCTGAGTATGGGTGTGGTCGCTCGCCCTCAACGCCGGTTAAATACTTCTTCGCACTCTCACTTGCCATCCTTATCCTGACTTTCCTCTGGAAGAGATGGAGGTGGAAAAATGAATAAGAAAGCGCTTTTCATAGTTTTTCTGCTGGTTGGATTGTTCATTCCCCAAGCATATCCGATCGGGGAAAGTCATGAAAAACCCGGTTACCTGTTCGTTGATGCACCCGCCGGCCTCGTGGCGGACATAAGAGGGGTGGGCTCCTACATCACCCCCGTCGGTCTCGCCCTCCCCCCCGGGAACTACACCCTGCGGATAGGGGGGAACGTCACGGTTGTTGCGAAAGTGTCCATGACATCTGAAACCGTCATTCACGTGAACCCCGGGGCCATTGAGGATGCCGTTTCGGGGGATGGAATCGTTTCGATACGGGCCATCTTAAACGAGAGTGCCAACTACAGCAGGGAGAGGCTTAACCCTCCCTTTAACCCCCTTCAGGAAATACCTGGCTGCGGTTTCGGAGATCTTTATATAAACATCCCCAAACCGGTCCCCATGGGTCTTGTGGAGAGGGGACCGATGGATGTGTACCTTATTCCAAACGGGACGTTTTTGCATCTTGGTGATTCAAAAGGGCAGCCCTGCATTGAGTACGTTAGGGTTAACGCCATATCAACGCATATGGAAAGCGTTAGCAACGCCACCTACGTTGTTCCGTGGGCGCGGCTGGAAATAAATTCCGTTCCCGGGAATCTAACATTCTACGTCAACGGGGGCCACAACAGATACATCTTCTACACTCCGATGGGCCTCTACGTTCCAGCAATTCTACGGGATGTCCATAACGCCACTGCCGTGGCTTTCGGGGGAAAAACCATAAGGGTCCCCTTGATCCGCAGACTCGATGCCCATTGGGTTGGAGTAGCAAGGGATCACTACCTCGTCGAAAGCCTCGTGAAGGTTACCCCAAACGGGACGTACCGCATCAACGTGAACATGGATAAAGTGGAGCTCGCGCTGAGGATCGAGAGAAAGCCCCTGAAGGTTTTACCCCTTAAAGTGGATTCCAGACCGGAAAACGCCTCGATTGTGGTTACCAACGGCGTCCTTAGGGCTTTCTCCACCACCCCGGCAACGTTCTTTCTGCCCCCCGGGAACTACACTGTCATAGCATCAAAGGGTAACCTCTCGGCCTGTGAATCTGTAGTCATGGGTAACGCCTCAAACCTTCTCCTGAAGCTTCACCCAGCAAGCGCGACCCTCGAGATAGTAACCCATCCGGACAACGCAACGGTGCTCCTGAACGGCAAGGAAGTAGAAGTTAGAAACCTCACGCTCAGCCCCGGGCGATACAACATTACCCTGAAAGCCCCGGGTTATCTCAATAGGAGCATGGAGGTAATCCTGGCCCCTAACGAATCCAGGAAAATAGAGATTGAGCTTGAGGAGGAGCCCGCGATGGTCGTGGTCATACACCCCTCCAACGATACCGGCGAGATAGTATCCAACGGGAGCAATGCTTCCGTGGACACCCGGATCCCCATTGATACTCAAACTTCCCCGGCCACTCCCGGCAGCGCCACCCGGGGTTCTCAGAACGGTTCCCTCTGGATCAAGATGGCTCTCCTTGCGGGGAATCGTGGGTGTGTTTTATCTGATGCTGAGGGCCGGGAGGTGAGATGATGAGGAGCCATGTAAAATGGGAGCTTGAGGATCCCTACAACATCGCCGTCTTCATGTTCGGCTTTATCATGCTCGGCATCACCTTCTTCTCCCGCCTGACAGCCAGCGCCGTGGAATTCATGGTCTCCGGGCCCGACCAAGTTGTAGCGGTCAGTTCCACCAACACCCTGGGCATGATCCTCCCGAGGCTGGGCACCGAGGGCTACAGCATATTCGCCCTCACCGGAGCCCTTCTCGTCGCCCTGATGCTCCGATACGACAGGGACACGGGGGTTGCCAAAAGTGTTTACAGCCTGCCCGTTAGGAACCACTTGGTGGTCCTCTCCAAGTGGTTCTCGGCCATAACACTCCTCTTCCTCGCCGCGACTCTGTCGGCCTTCTTAGCCTTTATCTACGTTTACGGGGACGTTCCGGGTTTGATTAAGAGGGCTTTACTCGACGAGGGCTTCCTTGCGGGTTACCTCATCTACTGGGCGATGATGGTGTTCTACGTGCTGTCCCTGTCAGCCCTGGTGGCGATACTCCTTCCGAACACATTCGCCGCCCTTCTGGGAAGCATCACGCTCCTTTACCTACCCCTTGTCCTGAAACTTAGAAGCCTTCCACCGGCGGTAATTGACGACGCGTTCTTCAAGGCCTACACAACCCACTTCTCCCCGGGCGATAGGATAGCGGCTTTCATCAACGGCTCCTTTTACATGGGGCTTCTGCTCCCAGTGGTGATGCTTGGAGCGGCTCTCCTGCTCAGCGAGTGGAGGGATGTCTCATGAGACTCCTGAAGGCAATACTTCTTTCCACGGTCATCCTTACCATCCTCGTTTTCCCCGTGGAGAAGAACGCCCTGTCACAGCCGATTGCCAAGGTTGTCGTTGTGGGGCAGGGATTCGTCGTTCCATCAACCGGAATAGCCATACTGAGCTCCAACGGGAATGATGGGACGGAATACACCGTCAGGGTCTTCGATCCCGAAGCTAGGAGAGCGCTTCTTGAGAAAAACGTTAGCGGTAACTTCAGAGGCAGGGTTTTACTGGGACATTCCGGACCTTATTACTTCTCGGTTCGGATGATGATGCCAGTGACGCTGGCTGTAAGGGTCATCGACAGGCATCCCTCCGTGAAGCTTCTCAACCTGAGGTACGGACTGGGAGGACTGAGCGCCCTCCTGCTGGCCTTCGTCCTGCTGATGGAGGGGAGGAGGAGATGATAACCGCAAGGAAACTCACAAAGCGGTTCGGCAAGCTGGTTGCCCTGAATTCGGTGGACCTTGAAATTGGCGATGGGCTAACCCTCATTCTCGGTCCCAATGGTGGCGGAAAGAGCACCTTCCTTAACCTCTGCGCCGGCCTGTACCGGCCGAGCGAGGGAGAAATAAAAGTGTTTGGAGAAAACCCGTGGAGCAACGATAGGCTGAGGAGAAGGATGGGCTTCTCCTTTGATCCTCCCGCCCTGCCAAAGCACAGAACGGCCAGGGAATGGCTTGGATACCTTGCAGAGGTTAAGGGGCTGGATGAAGACGAGATCCTGAGGGCGGCGGAGCTCTTCTCCGCTGCTGGATACCTTGACAGGAAGATGGGGGAGTACTCAGCAGGCATGCTCAAGAGGGTCAGTCTCGCCCAAGCGTTCCTCGGGAAACCAAGGCTGGTGCTCCTGGACGAGCCTCTGGCAAACCTCGACCTCTCGGGGATCTGCGAAGTGGCAAAGATCATAGGCGAGCAAGCGGAGAGGGGAACCAACATGCTCGTGGTCTCCCACATCTGGCGACCGCTGGTTGAATTTGCAGATAGACTGGTGGTCATAGCCGCTGGGAGGGTGGCGCTAACCGGAACCCCTGAGGAGGTGATCCCTCAGATCGAGGGGATCTAACTCTCGACCCCGTCAACAACTCGGAAGAAGAATTCATGGATAAAAGCTCCTAAGGCCTTGAAAAAGCGAACTGTGGAGGCACAGGGCCCTAAGCTTAAGCTTTTTTTCTAACTTTTACCGCAACGCCCCTCTTTGCCCTCATCATCTCCTCGCCGTTGAGGACGGCCCTGCCGACGCCTACGACCTTTTCGTCCCTCACAACGCCCACGATGTCACCAGGCCTTATCCTCTCGTCGGCCTCCTCAACGCCCACCGCAAACACGTCACCGCGAAGTTCGAAGTCAATCCTCACGTAGTAAGCTTTGAGCCTTTCGTATATCCTCTCCATTCCAAAGGGGGTGACGCTTATCACGCCCTCCCTAAAGGTTCCGGTCTGTTTCCCATTCACGAAGAGGCGGAGCATCTTTGAGCCCTTTACCTGCCCCTCATCCGGAAGGATGGCCTTTCCGGCTCCCGGGCCAAAGTAGAAGTCAAACACCTTCCTCAGGTTCTCGAAGTGGCGGTACCTCCTATCCTCCCCGCTCCCCTCGAGCTCGAAGTTCCCCAGCGTCTCCCTGAGGGACTCAAGGCTCTCCCCGCTGGTGGTTCCGTTCCTGACTTCCGTGAAGATTATCTCCCTCCCGGCAATATCGCCCGCTCTCCGGGCTATTTCAACGTACGCCTCATCGAGGTGTGCAACAACGGGCAGATCGGGATACTTTTCGAGAGTCCTTGCTAAAAGCTCCGCCGCGGAGTTTATCTCCTCCTCGCTCCAGTGGCCTGTAACCACGATATCGTATCTGGCCAGCCACTCCCACTCCCTCGGGACCACGCCGAAGGGTGAGGTCAGGATAAGCTCGTGCACCCTGCTCGCTCCCGGGCCGAGGGCTTCCTTAATGGCCTTCCGGTAAAGGATGTGGGAGCGTGAGGAGGAGTAGGGCTTTTTGGCGGAGCACGGCAGCAGGAGGACCAGTTCCGTGTTCTCCGGCGGTTCGAACCTCTCCAGAACCCTCTCATGCCACCTCCTTACCTCGGGCCTTCTGACGGAGGCGTCGCTTATGAAATAGATCGTCTCCGTTTGAATTGGGGTGTACTTCTCGAGGTAATCGGGGTTTTCAACGTCCGCTATTCTCAATATGCCCGCGTGGTACTGGGTTGAGAAGTAGTTCTCAACGAGATAGCGGAGTTTCCCCTCTTTCAGGGATTTTCTTATCAGGAGGATCGTCTCACGGGCGAAGTCGAGGGAGTTACCGCCCTCCCCCCAGACTACGGGGGCGTATGGGTTGAAGCCCTTCCCCTCGAAGTCGTACAACCTGAGGGAGCGGGTGTCGAAGGCGTCAACGCCGAGGTAAACCGCCAGCGGATAGAAAAAGGGCTCCAGATCGGTTATTATCATGGTGTTCGGAAACCTCTCCCGGAGCTCCCTGAGGGTCTTCACAAAGTAGCGGTATTCCCTGACGAGGATCTTCGAGTTGCCGAGGTAGATGGCGTCGAAGTTATTGGCCTCTATTATCTCGAAGAGCTCCTTCAGGTATTCCGTTCTCCTCAGGGCTGGAAAGTAGAAGGCGTTAAAATCCCTGTAGTTCACACCCCGGAGTCTCTCCAGGGCCTTCTCTATGACCTCTCCCGGTGTGTAGAAGCCAAGGGGTATGGAAGGGGCGAGGTTGAAGTCGTAATCACCGGGTTCGGAGGGATGGAAGAAGGAGTTGAACCGGGACAGAGTGAAGTCTACCCCGGCCAGGGCGGGGGTTGAGAACGTGCGCTCCCCGATCCTTACGAGGCCCAGCCTCCCGGGCCCCTCGTGCCTGATAACTTCCATGGGGAGACCTCAGACGAGGTTGTACCTCTGGAGGAGGAGCAGCTCATCCAGCGTAAGCTTTTCACCGCGCTTGAACTTCTCGAGGGCTTCAACGGCCTTCTCGAAGCTGCCGCCTTTCTGGGAGCGCATTCTGGCAACGAGCTGGTAGGCTATGAGCTCCTTGTGCCTGTTGTTGTAATCCTCTATCTTCCTCTCAACTTCCCTGAGTTCCTTTCTGATACCCCTCAGTTTCTCGTAGAGTTCGACGACCTTGGCGTGGTACTCGTCCGCCTCCTTCTTGACCTCGTCGGCTCCCTTGAAGGCCTTTATCATCTGTTCGTGGAACTGCTGGCTCTGGTTGGCAAGCTTCCGGATCTCCATGTTTATGCCCCTTCTGGCCTTCTTGAGCTGGTCTATCTTCTTCCTCGTCTCCACTAGTTTGTTGTGGAACTTCTGGGCCTGCTGGATTATCTCAAGTTCCGTGGCCAGAACCTGAATCTGATCGACTATCTGCTTCTCCCTATCGGGCTTTATCGTCGGGTTGGTCTGAAGCTCCCATTCCAGCTTCTCTATCCTTTCCTTTATCTTATCCGCGGGGATCTTGAGGCGCCTGAGCTGGTTGTACTCGTCCCTCTTCGTCCTGTATTCGAGTATCTCCTGGTAGAGAAGGTCGAGCTTGGCGTTTATCTCCTCGCGGTTCTTCTTGAGCTCCTGTATCTGCCTGTTTATCCCGTCCCTCTTGTCCCTGTATTCACGTCCCTTCTGGCGCAGCTCCTTGACCTCGTTGTTCTTTTCATTCCTCCTCTGGGTCCAGATTTGAAGCTCCTTCTCCACCTCCTCCAGTTTGGCCCTTATCTCGTTTCTCTCC
Organism: Thermococcus sp. P6; assembly: GCF_002214525.1. Lineage (NCBI taxonomy): Archaea > Methanobacteriati > Methanobacteriota > Thermococci > Thermococcales > Thermococcaceae > Thermococcus > Thermococcus sp. P6. The sequence goes on along the minus strand of NZ_CP015104.1, from coordinate 778,286 downwards.
TTTTCAAGGGCCTCCAGCTCCCTTTTGATCCTCTTAATTTCCTCTGGATCTACCTTAACCTGCATCTCTCTTCCCCTTCCCTATTTTTAGAACAGCATCCTGCTTGACCATCTGAACTGGAAAGGTGGGGACTAAATAAAAACTTTTTGGCTTAATCCATGATGAAAAGAAGGGATAATCAAACCTCAGGGGCTCTTGCCCCTTCCGGCGTAGGGTACGAACTCGATCGTCTCCCTCTGCTTTATCGGTTGCCTGTAGAGATCCATGAGGGAGTAGACCTCGGTGGGAACGTCCGTACTCACGGGGAGACCGAGCTCAAGGGCGTGTTCATAGGTTATCGGGTAATCGTGGGTCCACCGTCCTTCGGTTAGGGTTCTGGCCAGTTCCCGGCCCTTTTCGTCCCCATATCTATCCTTCAGGAGGTTGTAAATGAAATCCCGGACCTGTGCTATTGCCTTTTCAGCCACATCCGCCAGTATAAGCGTTTCGTCGTCCACCTTGTCAACTCCTTTCCTCTCGACGGCCTTCACTATGCTCGGCGCCGGATACTTGTCGAGTTGCGGGTCCACCGGCCCCAAGACAGCGTGGGGGTCCATTATTATTTTGTCCGCCGCCAGGGCTATCAGCGTCCCACCGCTCATGGCGTAGTGGGGAACTATGACCCGGGTTTCGGCGGGATGATCGTGGAGGGCTTTGGCTATCTGTGTGGCCGCTAAAACGAGCCCGCCCGGTGTGTGTATTATGAGATCTATCGGTTTATCCTTGGGTGCCGATCGGATCGCCCTCAAAACCTCCTCGCTGTCCTCGATGCTTATGAACTTGTAGAAGGGTATACCGAAAAGACCTATCTTCTCCTGTCTGTGGATCATGGTTACTACCGTTGATCCGCGCTTTTCCGAGAGCCTTCTCAGGAGTCTCATTCTGGCGGCCTGCAGTCCCCTGTACTGCATCTGTGGCCACAGCAGGATGTAGATGAAGAGGAGCATCCACAGCAACGAACCGAAAAACCCTTCGTAGGCCATGTTATCACCAAGGGTGTAAGGAAAAGAAAGTATTTAATCCTTTCGATTAGCCCTTCACGACCTGCGTTCCGGTTTTTCCTTCGAGGGCCTCGACGGCCCTATCGAGGGAGGCTATAACCGCTCTCTCGCCGCCCCATTCCACGAACCTTATGGCCGCGAGGACCTTGGGCCCCATGCTGCCCTTCTTGAAGTGGCCTTCCTTGTGGTACCTTCTCAGCTCATCCACGGTAACCCTTCCAAGCCACCTCTCGTCGGGCTTCCCGTAGTTCAAAGCCGCTCCGTTGACGTCGGTGAGGATCATAAGGACGTCGGCGTTTACCTCTTCCGCCAGTTTCTCCCCGGCGAGGTCCTTGTCTATGACCGCCTCCACGCCCCTGAGCTGGCCGTTCCCCTCCACGACGGGAACCCCGCCTCCACCGCTTGCTATGACTATAAAGCCGTTCCTGACGAGATTGACTATAACGGGAGTTTCCACGTGTCCCTTTGGATCCGGGCTTGGAACGACCCTCCTCCAGCCCCTGCCGGAATCCTCTATTATCGTCCAGCCCTTCTCCTTTGCAAGCTTTCTGGCTGTTTCCTCGTCGTAGAAAGGCCCAACGGGCTTGCTCGGGTTCTGGAAGGCAGGATCTTTTGCGTCCACAATCGTCTGGGTCACTATGGTTGCCACCGGTTTTTCTATTCCTCTTTTCCTCAGTTCGTTGATTATAGCCTGCCCTATCATGTAGCCTATCTGACCCTGCGTCATCGCACCCGCAACGTCCATGGGCTGTGCCGGAATTCCGTGAACCTGCTGGCCGGCTTCCATCTGCAGCAGCAGGGCTCCAACCTGTGGGCCGTTTCCGTGGGTTACCACAACCTCGTAATCCCCGCTCAGGATTATATCGACTATCTGCCTTGCCGTTTTGGTGACGTTGGCCATCTGCTCCTCGTAAGTTCCTTTCTGCCCCCTCTGGAGGATGGCGTTGCCTCCAAGGGCTATGACGAGCCTCTTCATGATCATCACCCCGGGATGTATGGATACGCTCCCGGGAATAAAAACGTTCGTTAGGGTAACGAAGAGTTCACTGGAAAAAGGTTCGGAAAAGGCGGAAATAATTTGATAAAGGTAAAGTTTCCGTCTAAAGGTACCATTCACCGAAGTTCCCGAGGCCGAGTCTCTCAAGCGTCCTCATAACGCCGAGGGCTATCCCCTCGACCTCTATTCCCCCGGGGAGTTTGTAGGCGTCGCCAACGACGTAGACACCCTCCATGGGGAAGTCTTCAACCGTCTGCCCGCTGGCGACCCTGTTGACGGGGTTTCCGTCGAGGTAACTCTGGATCAGCAGTATCTCACCCTCCCGGTCGAGGTCGGGAAGGATGCGGTGGATGTCTTCGATGCCCTTTTCCCTCTCCCTTTTGAGGTTCCTTCCCCTGAGGGCGTGGTGGAACATCAGGAGGGTGTACCCTTCCCTCGCCAGCTCCGGCGAGAGGCTCGAGGGTTCGTTGTAGCCGTTTATGCGCTCCGCATCCAGTGTGAACACAACCGTGTTTCCGATCCTCGTTTTTCCCCTGAGCGCGACGTTGTATTTTATCCCCTCACCCGGCTTTAAGGAATCGACCCTCCTCAGGTAGTCGGCCTCGAAGTTCTCCCTACCGATCAGCTCCACGGTTTCCTTTATCCCGGCGTTCGATATCAGCGTATCGTAGGGGAACTCCTCGCCGTCAGACGTTAGAACCCTCCGAGAATCGACGTCTATCTCGGCCACGTTCTTCCGCGTGAGGATTCTCCCACCGTTTGACCGGACTATTCTCGCCAGCTCGTCCGTTACGGCCCTGCAGCCGCCTTTTATCAGCCCGGGCCCACCCCATCTCAGAGTCGCCTTTATCTCCCTCGCCAGTTCCCCCGCCGGGACGTCCAGAACGCTGTCCGCCCATCCGAGAAAGCTCTCTATGAAGAGGTCAACGAACTCGTTGTCCCCAACCTTTTCCCTTATCCACTCCCTTCCGCTCATCTCGGCCTCTTCTCCCTTAGGAAGCCTGTTCCGCTTTATCTCTGCCATAAGCTTCATGGCCCGGGCCTTCTCCCTGAGGCTTAGGTGCTTCCACCCCTCCCTGTAGTGGAAGGTCCTTCCCCCGTAGAGGATCATCCCCTTCGGGCTGGAGTTGACTATCCGGACGTTCGCACCGAGGAGTCCGAGGAGATGGGCAAGCGGGCCGTTCTCACCGTGGGGGACCATGTGAAAGGCTCCCGTTGAGAGACCGAAGCCCCTGTAGCTCAGGTTCGTGAAGCGACCGCCGATGTAGGGCGCCCTCTCGAGAACCGTAACCTCATGCCCCCCTCTTGCGAGGAAGGAAGCCGTTAGCAATCCCCCTATTCCAGAGCCCACAACCACAGCCTTCATTCCGTCCACCTGAGAGCGTGTAGAAAAGAGGGATATAAGGGTTTGGCCGGAGGCTTAGATCCTCCAGTCCACGTCGAGGGACCTGCTGTAGGCCTCGAGAACCCTCTCGAGGTACTCCTTCGCGGTGCCGACCTTGTCGATCCTGAACTTTTCGGCCCAGTGCTCGTTCCCGAACTCCTCGCTTCCGGCGGCTATCAGGTCTATGACCCTCATGGAGTCCCAGAAGGCCGGGGTGTAGCCGGCTTTTCTGGCATAGTCGATGAGCCTCTTGATCTGTTCCCTTGCGTGTCCTTCCATGTCGACGTTTTCACCGTAGGCCTCCATGAAGAGGGCCTTGAGAACGGGCTTCATCCATCCCCTGTGGAACCGGCACCAGCCGACGTTATCGTACCAGAACTCCCAGAGGGCCGAGGCGATTATCTTATGGGCGAGCTCCTCGGGCTCTAAAAAGACTCCAAACTGGTAGAACGTCCAGTAGCGCCCCTGAATCGGGAGGGGGATGTAGTTCCCAATGGCCCAGTACATCGTCGGGGTCATCTCTCCGTCCTCGCCGAGCGGCGTGAAAACGGCGTAGTCCTTGAAGCTCTCTCCGTAGTCAAGCCTGTCCTTGAACCTCTCGTCAAGGATTATGGAAGCCTTCCTCTTTCCGAGGCCGATTATCCTCGCTATCTCGTTCTCGGCGAAGGCCACCCTGCGGGCAAGCTCGGCCACGAGTCTGGCGTTAACCTCGCTCGCTTCAACCGGCCTTTCAATGAGCGCCTCCTTCGTGAACTCCGGCTTACCGCTTAGGCCAACCTCCTCCGGCCTGAGCAGGCCGCGGTGGAGCAGTTCCAAAACCCACGCCGCGGTCCCACCGAACTCTATGGCATCGAAGCCCATCGCGTCAACCGCATGCACGCTTATGTCGCTGGCCCTCAGGCTTATGCTTCCGCTCAGGGGTCCGTTGGCCTCGTAGGGCTCGTACTCGACGTGGTGGCCCCTGCGGTGCTTCTTGCACACCACGGGACAGGGTTCTCCACAGGTGGTCCAGTTCCTTGGTTTTATGGCCTCCTCGTTGAATTCCTCCCAGTAGTGCTTCATAATGTTCTCGTGGATCTTAATGCGCTCCTCCTTTGGAATGTAGGGCATCTGCCAGTTCAGGATTGGAACAAAGTCACCCTCGGCCGGGTAGTTGCCGCCGAAGGTTCCACCGCTGTTGAGTTTGGGATTAAAGCGGTATTTAACGGTTTTCTCGCTAACCACCTCGTTGTAGGGCTTCTTGTGGACGCCCTCGACGATGGCCTTCGCGTTCTTGAAGCTGCCGATGTTCTCTCCCGGGAAGTTCCTTCTTCCGGGCTTTCCGCCGAAGATTATCCCCACGACGTTGTGGGCCCTCAGGAGAACCGAGCCGGAGCCTCCACGGGCGGCCCAGTCCTCGCTTCCAACGAGCCTCTTCCCCTTTCTCAGCGCCTGGGAGAATATTCCCCCGTAGTTGGTGTTGAGCGAGGCCGGACCGACGACGGCTATCCTGTACTCGAAATCGAACCTCCCGCCGAAGGTGTCTATGAGGTACTGGGTGAGCGCGTAGACGCCTTCTTCACCCTTGTAACCCCTCCATATCTCGAGGACCTTCTCGAGTTCTATCTCCTGAAGCTCAACGTTCACCTTCTCGCCGTCGTTGTAGAGGAGAACCACCACGGGCTTCTCTGCCTTTCCCTCGAAGGTGACGAAGTCCACCCCCACGTTCTTAAAGGCGTAGGCCGCTCCGCCCATGGTCGAGGGGAAGAGGGTGCCGTAGAGGGGTGAGCGGAAGAAGAAGACTAACCTGTGGGCGCCGGGAAGGGCCGAACCCGAGAAGGGCCCCATTCCCATTACGGTAACGTTCCTCCCGTCGTAGGGGTCTATGCTGTGGGTTCCGAGTCTCTCGTGGAGCTCTATGCCGTAGTCGATTACCCCGTAGACTCCCTCCTTTTCGAACTCCTCGCCCTCGACCTTTCCCTCGTTGAGGTTGATCCGTAAAACCGTGAACTTCATTTTCACCACCCCGTATCACTCGCAGTGTTATAGTTTTAGGTATTTAAGGCTTTTGAAAGTTAAAAAGGGGGCTACGCCTCCCTCGTGGCCACTATGTTTGCCCCGGTTCCAAGGACGTTCTCCACCACTATCTCCCCGACCTTAACCGGTGCCTCGAGTTCCACACCGGCGAGCTCGCGCATTATCTTCGGTATCAGCTCCTTTGGAACGGGTCTGTCGCTTTTCACGGCAACCGTCGGGAACTTCCCTCCCTTAACTGGCACGACGCTCATGACCGTACGCTTGGGTTCCGTTACCTCCTGGATAGCATAATCCCTTCCCCGGGGACACCTGCAACCCTCAACCTTCGTTATCCTGCCATCCTCCATCGTCACCTCCACCTCGCAGCCGAGGGGACAGACGATGCAGGTGAGTTTGAACTTCCTTTCACTCATCCCGAACGACCTCCATCGTGATAGTTCCTTTCGCTCGGGCTATCTCCTCGGCCTTTAGCTTCACCCGTATCATCTCCGAGGGTTTGACGAAGGGTAGGCGTATCTCCTTCCCGATCTCGGGGAAGCGGACCTTAACCTTCTCCTCGGGCTTGGAGACCCTCGCGTAGATCACGGTATCTTTCGTGTCGGTAAGGTAGTGCGGGACGGCAAGTCTAACGTTCCTTCCCTTCACGAGCTTCCTCCACCTGAGGGCGGGCAGACCGTCGTTTTTGACGAACTCGTAGGCCCCTCTGGCGGCTTCCTCTCCCTGCTCGACCACGTAGTCAACAAGATCGTTGATAATCAGCGCGTTTCCGGCCACGAAGATACCCGGAATGCTCGTTTCGAGGTAGCTGTTGACGACCGGTCCTCCCGTGGCCGGGTCCACCTCGACTCCGGCTTTCTCCAGCACCTTCAGGTAGGGAACCAGACCCGCCGCGAGTATCACCGTATCGCACTCTATCTTCTCCTCCGTTCCGGGTATGGGCTTCAGGTTTTTGTCCACACGGGCTACGGTTACGCTCTCGACCCTCTTTCTTCCATCGACCCTTATCACGGCGTGGTTGAGATGGATCGGAATTCCGAAATCCTCGAGGCACTGAACGACGTTCCTCGTGAGACCGCCGGGGTAGGGCAGTATCTCTATCACAGCCTTAACGCGGGCGCCCTCGAGGGCGAAGCGCCTCGCCATTATCAGCCCCACGTCCCCCGAACCTACTATGACCACCTCCTTTCCGGGCATTATCCCGTCGATGTCCATCATGGTCTGGGCTTCCCCGGCGGTGTAGATTCCAACGTCCCTGCGGCCGGTTATTCCGATCTCGAACATGTGCCTCTCCCGGGCTCCCGCCGCGTAGATTATCGTCTTCGCCATCACGGTGAAGAGTCCGTCCTCCGTTACGATCTTGAGGGTCCTGTGCCTGTAGGAGTGCGGAATCACCTCGAGGACGTGGGCGTTCGTGCGGTACTCCACCCCGGCCTTCCTGAACCTCTCGATGAGCCGGTGCGCGAACTCCGTTCCGGTCAGGTCCTCCCCGAAGTAGTGGACCCCGAAGCCCGGATGGACGCACTGGACGGGTATTCCGCCGAGGTAGTCCCTGCTCTCTATCAGCAGAACGTCCATTCCGAGTTCCTTCGCCTTCGTGGCCGCTGCGAGACCGGCCGGCCCGCCACCGATCACCACCGCATCGTACTCACTCTTCATCCTTCTCCCCCCTGAGGAGGACCTTCACGTCGCCGATTCCGTACTCCGTTCCCTCCCCCCTATGGGTGACCTTCCAGAGGGGCTCCCCCGTTTCCCTCGCTATTATCCTCGCTATCCTCACCCGGCAGAAACTTCCCTGACAGGTTCCGCCCATGGCTCCCGTTCTGAGTTTTATCCCCTCGAGGCTAACGGTCCTGACCCCCATCCGCTTCATTCTGTTTATCGCGTGCAGTACGTCCCCCTCGGTTATCGTCCGGCACATGCAGACTACCCTTCCGTAGGCCGGGTTTTCCCTTATGAGCTCGGCCCGCTTTTCCTCCGGAAGGGCCTTGAGCCAGAGGGCTTTCCCGTAGGGATTCCACCGGGATTTTGGGGTTAGCTTCACGTCAAGCTCTTTCCCGATCAGCTCGTCGACGACGTAGTGGGCTATTGCAGGGGCGGCCGTGAGTCCCGGGGAGCGTATTCCCGCCACGTTTATGAAACCCGCAGGATCGTCGTAGGCCTCTATTATCCACCTGCCGTCCGGTGGTTCGGGTCTTAGACCTGCGAAGGTTCTTATAACCCTGCTCCTCGGGGGAAGGTCCTTAACGAGCTTTTTGGCCATCCTCCAGACGAACTCCAGTCCCTCCCGGGTCGTGGAGGTGTCCTCCTTCGCCTCCTCCGGCAGATCCTCAGCCGTGGGTCCGATCATCACACCGCCGTTGTTCTCGGTTATGACGTAGACGCCCTTCGTGGTCGGCGTGGGCGTCTGGTGAACTATTCTCCTGACCTTGGGTCCCGCATCGTCGTCAAAGATGTAGTACTGCCCCCTCCTTGGGCGTATCCTGATGGGGGTTCCGTCCTTTGAGTGTTCCACCCCCGCCATTCGGGAGATCCTGTCGGCGTAGAGACCCGCCGCGTTTATCACGATATCCGCCTCTATGAAGCCCGCGCTGGTCTCAACACCCTTCACCTCTCCCCCCTCAACGGCTATTCCCCTTACCTCCGTCTCCGGATGAAATCTGACCCCGTTGTCCACAGCGTTCTCCGCGATAGATACTGCAGCTGTTGGTGATGACATCATGCCGGCCGTGGGTGCCCACAGCGCCCCGGCGGCGTTCGGGTTGGCGTTGGGCTCGAGTTTCAGGAGCTCGTCTCCCTCAACGAGCCTTACACCCGGAACCCCGTTCTTCCGGGCGAGTTCCAGATAGTACTCCGCGACCTTCAGGTCCTCCTCCTCGAGGGCTATCATAAGCTCGCCCGGCCATCTGATGGGTATCCTGAGTTCTCTCGTCCAGTCGTACCACAGCCTGTTTCCCTTCACGCAGAGCTTCGCCCTCAGCGGATATTTTTCGGGATCGTCCTCGTGACCCGGGTGGATTATGCCCGTGTTGGCCTTGCTTACACCCATGCCAGCGTCAACGTTCTTCTCGATGAGGTGGACCTCGAGGTTCTCGTACATGCTGAGAACCCGGGCTATGGAGGATCCGACCACGCCCGCACCTATAACGGCAATCCTCGTCTTCATGCTTCACCCTCCTAACTAACACGGAAAATCGTGTTTCCTGTTTTAAAGCTTTCTGAAACCTTAAGTTTGGCAAAAAAAGGAGGAAAGAACCCTTCTGGGCATTGAAAGATAGGACAGGATTGAACAGCATTTCAGTGTTCACATATGTTCATCAGGTTGGCCTTCAACAACCTTTGCCCATCCGAGGGCCCTCTTCACGGCCTCCTTCCATCTGTGGTAGAGCCTTTCCCTCGTTTCTTCGTCCATTTCCGGCTCAAAAACCCTCTCGGCCTTCCAGAGACCCCTTATCTCATCAACGCCCTCCCAGTAATCCACCGCAAGGCCGGCCAGATAGGCCGCCCCCAGTGCCGTCGTCTCCTTCACCACCGGCCTCACGACGCGCCTCCCCAGTACGTCCGCCTGAAACTGCAGGAGGAAGTCGTTGGAAGTTGCCCCTCCGTCGACCTTCAGCTCCTTTATGCCAACGAGCTTTCTCATCTCCTCTATGACGTCCCTCGTCAGGTAGGCTATGGCTTCAAGGGTTGCCCTTGCGAGGTGCTCCCTGCCCGTTCCGCGAGTTATTCCGATTATCATACCCCTCGCGAACTGGTCCCAGTAGGGTGCCCCCAGCCCGACGAAGGCCGGAACGAAGTAAACGCCCTCGTTGCTCTCCAGCCGTCTGGCGAGTTCCTCTGTCTCGGAAGCTCGCTTGATTATCTTTATCCCGTCGCGGAGCCACTGAACGGCGGCACCGGTTACGAAAACGCTCCCCTCGAGGGCGTAGCTGACCCTTCCGTTGAGGCCCCACGCGATGGTCGTTAACAGGTTGTCGGAATAGCGGACGGTCTTGCCGGTGTTGGCGAGGATGAAGCTTCCTGTTCCGTAGGTTGCCTTCACCATACCCGAATCGAAGGCCGCCTGACCGAAGAGCGCCGCCTGCTGGTCTCCAGCGTCCCCGCTGACCGGAATTTCCCTTCCGAGGAGTTCCCGTCTGGTGTAACCGTAAACCTCGCTCGATTCCCTTACCTCGGGCAAAACCTCCTGAGGAACGTCGAAGATCTCGAGTAGATCCCCGTCCCACTCGAGCCTTTTGATGTTGAACAGCATCGTCCGGGAGGCGTTGGAGTAGTCCGTAACGTGCTCCCCCGTGAGGCGGTAGATGAGGAAGGAATCAACCGTTCCGAAGAGAACCTCTCCCCTACGGGCCCGTTCCCTGAGGCCCGGAACGTTGTCGAGGAGCCATTTCAGTTTTGAGGCAGAGAAGTAGGCATCCGGAACCAGACCGGTTTTCTCCTTTATAACGTCGCCGTACTCCCGCTTTATCTCCTCTATCATTTCGGCCGTTCTCCTGCACTGCCAGACTATGGCCCTGTGGAGGGGTCTCCCGTTCTTTTCCCATACTACGGTCGTCTCGCGCTGGTTGGTGATGCCCATGGCCTCGATGTTGCCGGCTCCGGCTTTTGCCCGCTCCATGGCGGTCCTTATGGCCCTCAGCTGTGCCTCCCATATCTCCTCCGGGTCGTGCTCGACCCAGCCGGGTCTGGGGTAGTACTGCGGGAACTCGTACTGACCCATCCCGCGGACGTTCCCTTCGGCGTCGAAGATTATCGCCCTTGCCGAGGTGGTTCCCTCGTCGAGAGAAAGAATGAACTTCTCTTCATCCATTGTGACCACCCTGCGGTTCCGTAGATATCGGATAATGCACGCCGGGGCTTTAATGTTTTGTGTTCGAAAGGGGAAGAAGAAAATCACTCGATGGGTTCGAACCTGTCGCCGAGTCTCTCGAGAACCCCCGGAAGGGTGGTGTACTCCATGTCCTCCATCGGGAGCCTGTGGGGTTCGAAGGGCCCGTGTCTGCGCATGTAGTCCGCTATCTCGAGGGCCTTCCGCCGGGCCTCGTCGAAGGCCGGGTCGTCGAACAGATCCACGGGGCCGACGAGCGTTCCCTCCGGGCTTATCTGCCAGCCGAGGGCAACGACCCTCGGTGGACCGTCGAAGCGGGTCGGGTTGGCCATCCTCATCGGAACGGGCATTATCGGACCGTTGTGGCTCCCGCGCATCCACCCGCTGACGAGGTGCGGGAAGGCGAAGGGCTCAAGGACCTCTCCAAGGGCCGGAAGACCGCTCTGGGCCCTCACTATGGCCACGGGATCGTCCTTCCCAACGTACTCGCCGGCTATCTGGTAGAGCTTTTCCGTGCTTACAACGGCGACCGGTTCGTCCTTCGCTATTCTGTGCCCCTCCTTCGGGAAAACCCTCTTGATGACGTAACGGCTCTTCGCCCCTATGAGGGCCAGAAGGTCGTAGAGCTCCTCGGGGGCCCTCAGAATTACCCTCCTGTGCTCCATTATGTCCCAGACCTCAAAGCGGAAGCCCATGTGCATGGCTGGATCTATCACGAGCCCGGCCGTGTTAAAGGGATCGGCGAACATCCTGAACAAGGGGAGGTTGAAGGCCCCCGGTTCGGTCTTGTCCATGTGGAAGGTAACGACGGGCTCGCTCTTCCTCAGGGTTATCTCCATCTCCGCCACTCCGGGTCCCATTCCCCTTATGTTGCCGCTGAAGGCGTCCTTCAGGAGATCCTGACCCGCACCGTAGAGGCCGAGCTCCTTGGCTACTCCCGTTGCCTCTTCAAAGGTTTCCCACGCCAGCCCGTGGACCTCTGGACTGTCGGTTCCCTTATCGTGGGTCGTTATGAGCTGAAGGTCGTCGCCGCACGTGGCCACGTAGAAGTCTATTATCCTCCCCTCCTTCCGGGCCCTTCCGAGAACCTCCTCAGCAACCTCAACGAGCTGGGGGTGGACCCTCGAATGCCCGGGCCAGCCGCCGATATCGGCCTTTATAACGCTGATGGTTATCCTGTCCCCAGCAGCCATCGCCATCCCCGAGTAACTCAACACTTTTATGTTTATAAAACGTTAATATCACCATCGATGATACGCATTAAGAAGGCAAAAAGGAGAAATCACTCGCAGATATCACTCCATCCGAAGTCCTCTTTGGCCACCTGAATCAGCTTCTTGAGCTCCTCCTTCTTTATGTTGACGCTCGAACTGGCGCCCACGAGCGCTATAATCCCGTGAACCTCCTCCTGAACCTGTATCACATCATCGCTTACCTTAACAACCCGGAGCTCCCTTCTGGCAGTTTCTCCCTCCCCTATAAGGAACCGGTCATGTCCGATCCTAACGGGCTCCTCCACGGGTATCACCCGCTAATTTTTGTAAACCGAAGTTAATAAGACTTCCGTTTTTGAGTCGCGTTAGAAGAGCGTTCTGGTGGGGGCGCGGGGATTTGAACCCCGGTCCGCGGGTTTCTCCGGGTCAGAGCTCCAAAGGCTCATCCCCAATCAGCAAACCCGCAAGTCCTCATACCTCTGGAGCCCGCGATGATGGACCAGGCTACACCACGCCCCCATCCGGCTTAACCTATCGTGACAGGTTTATAAGTTTTGCTATCCCCTGCCGATGATTATGCCCGCTATTATCATCGCCAGACCGAGGACCGTTGTGGGCTCGATGCTCTCCCCCACGATGAGGGCTATGAAGAGCAAACTGAGGAAGGGCACGAGGTAGGCGAGGTTCGACGCAAAGGTCGTATCGTCCTCGAGGGCCCTGTACCAGAGGAGGAAGGTAACGCCCATCTCGAAGAGGCCGACGTAGACGGCTCCGAGGAGGCCCTCAACGGGAGGAAGGGTAAAACCCACGATGTACAGTCCCGCTGAGACGTAGGCGAAGCCGAAGAGGAAGTTCCAGAACATCTTCTCGACGAGGGGCCTCCCGTCGCGCAGGTTGAGGATCCAGTAGGATGCCCAGATCACGGCACTTCCGAGGCCGAGGGCCACGCCGGCTGGATCCGCGAAGTTCAGGCCGGTGACGTTGCCTCCGGTTGCCACCACGAGGGCCCCGCTGAAACCCACGAGTGAACCGAGGATTCCCCTCGCGCCGGGTTTCCCGCCGGTAAGGGGGATCGATAGGAGGATTAGGATCAGGGGCCATGTGTAGTTGAGAGCCTGAGCCTCCTGAGCGGGCAGCCTGTCGTAGGCCGAGAAGAGGACGAGGTAGTAAAGCAGAGGGTTTATAAGGCCCAGATAGGCCGAGCGAAGGTTGTCCCTTCTGAGCGAGAAATCGCGGATGTAGAGCGTCCCGAAGAGGATCAGGGAAGTCAGGGAAGCGTAGAAGAGGAGCTGGATTGGACTTAGATAGCGCAGCGATACCTTAAAAGCGCTCGCCACGGTCGACCAGAGCAGTATCGCACCCAAGGCGTGTTTTCTCGCCATGATCGAGGGGATGAGGGGAAGAATAAAAATTTTCTGGTGGATCACTCCTCCCTGAAGGCCCCGTACTTTTTGGGGTCGTAGAAGGGCGGAGCCACCGTTAGGGCCTTCTTTCTCTGTCCTCTCACCTCTATCTCGATTTCCAGCCCCGGTTTTGCGTACTCGGGTTTGACGAAGGCTATTCCTATCCCGATCCCGAGCAGGGGGGACATCGTTCCGCTCGTAACCTCTCCGATTTCCCTTCCTTCCGCGTACACCCGGTAGCCGGCCCTCGGGATTCCCCTGTCGACCATCCTGAAGTGCACCATCCTGCTCGGCAGTCCCCTCCCCCTCTGCTTCAGGAGGGCTTCCTTTCCTATGAACTCCTTGTCCCAGAAGAGGGCGAAGTCGAGGTTGGCCTGGAGCGGCGTTACCTCGTCCACGTCCGTGCTCAGAAGCTGGAGTTCCTTCGTCTCGTTGCCGTAGAGGGTGTAACCCGCCTCCAGTCTGAGGGTGTCCCTCGCACCCAGCCCGGCGGGCTTTATCCCGTACTCTTCGCCGGCCTCGAGGATCGTCTTCCAGACGTGCAGGGCTTTCTCAGGTTTTCCCCTTTTAGCCGGGTCCGGGTGGTGGGGATTCACGTCCTCAAAATAGACCTCGAAGCCGTTCTCTCCCGTGTAACCGCTCCTTGAGAGGAGCATCTTAATTCCATCGAGCTCGACCTCCTTCGCCTGGAACCACCAGAGTTCGTTTATATCTATGCCGAAGAGGTCTTTTGCCAGATCCCTCGCCTTCGGCCCCTGTATCGAGAACATGGCCATGTCGTAGGTTTTGTTCTCTATCTCAAGGTCGAGCTCACCGAACCTCTCAATTCCACCCTTTATGGCTTTGAACCACGCCTCGAGCTTCTCGAAGGCGTCGCTGTCGCAGACCATCATGTAGGTGTCGTCGCCCATGTTGAAGACGAGGGTTTCGTCCTTTACCGCTCCCCTCTCGTTGAGGACGAGCGTGTAGGTCCCGCTTATCGCCGGGGGTTTCGAAACGTCGTTGGTCGTGACGTACTGAAGGAACTCGAGCGCGTCCTTTCCCCTGAATATGAACTCCCCCATGTGAGAAACGTCGAAGATTCCGACACCGTTTCTAACGGCCATATGCTCCTCCTTTATGCTCGAATACCAGATGGGCATCTCCCAGCCCGCGAACTCCTCAACCTTCCGGGCGTTCTCCCTGTGCCAGTCGAAGATGTGAACCCTCTTGACCATGGCCATCACCGTTGGGACTTTGTCCCTCCCGTTATAATCCTTTCCAATCGAGGGGGTAGCTTTAATAACATTGATGCCCAGATTAATACTGAGGTGTTCAGAATGTTTGAGAAGGTGCTCTATCCGACCGACTTTTCGGAGGTTTCCCTCCATGCCCTGCGCACGTGTGTTCCGAAGCTAATTCCCGCGGGAGTCAGGGAGGTATACCTCGTTCACGTCATTGACATAACCATCGCCGAGTTCGAGGCCTTCGAGCTTGAGGAAGTGTACCGCGAGAAACTCGAGAAGCTCGCCGGGGAGATCGGCGGTGAGGGCGTTAAAGTCGTTCCCATCGTTAGGATAGGCGTCCCCTCCATGGAGATAGCCGAGGTGACGGAGGAGAAGAAGGTCGACCTCGTGGTCGTTCCAAGCGTTGGTGAGAACATCTGGAGGACCATGTTTATGGGAAGCACCGCCTCCAACCTCGCCCGGGCCACCAGGAAGCCGGTGCTTTTCCTGAAGTACAGGAAGAAGGATGACGGATTTGAGCCATCGGCCGACTGCTCCGGGATTCTAAAACGTCCGCTGGTTGCCCTGGACTTCTCGAAGTGCTCTATAAAGATAATAAAGACCTTGAAGATGTTTGAGGACCGTATAGAGGGGGGAATACTCCTCCATTCCGTGGACTACGGCAAAATTGAGGAGCTCGAGCACAACATAAAGCTCGCGAAGGCTAACCTCGAGAAGTCCGCAAAGGGCTTGAAGGCCCCCTTTGACGCTGAGGTTTTCGTGGGCAGCGCGAGTCAGTCCATAATAGGAACCGCCCTTGCGAAGAACGCCACGCTGATAGTCATCGGCAAGAAGGGCAGAAGCTTCCTGAAGGACCTGCTCCTCGGAAGCACCGCGGAAAGAGTGATGCGGGACTCAACGGTACCAGTACTGCTGGTGCCCTGCGAGTGACCTCAGACTGGAACGGCCTCCACATCAAGTTCGGTAGCTACCCTGTTGCCATCATCGGTCTTTCTTCAATTTTCTCCCGGGGCTTATAAACCTACTCCTTCGTGCTCTCGCCCGTCATGACGGCGCTGGCTATCATGTGGGCCAGCCTCAGGGGTTCGGGAATCAGTCCGGTTCTGGTTGTGGTCCTCACCACCTCGGAAGCCTTCCCGGTCTCTATTCCGACCGCCTGAATGTAGAGTCTTTCCGGAAGGAGCTCAATCAGGGGCGGTGCCTTTTTCAGGAGCGCTATCCTCTCCCCGGCATCCCTGAAGTGTTTCCTCAGTGCCCTTTCCATGGCCCCGATGTTGGGTCTCTTCCTCACCACGACCACCACGGGCAGACCCGTCTCGGAATGGAGCCTCTCCAGATCCACGACGTTGAAACCCGCGTAGGTTATGCCCTTCAGGAGTATCACCCTCAGATCCCTGAAGCGGGAGTACTTCACCGCCTCGATTATCCTGTCCGTGGCGTCCCTTCCGTCAACAGTTATCCAGCGCGAGAGGACCCCAACAACCTCCCGGGAGCCCTTCATAACGACCCCAATAAGGATTGTCTTTTCTCCCCTCAGTTTGGAGGAAAAGGAGAACGTCCCGTCGTCGAAACCGACCGTTCTGATCTCGGGCTTGACCTTCCTTATCATGGGAGCACCTCTCGAGCCACGGGTGTAGTTCCCTCTGAATTCGGGGATAAGCTTAAATCGGTTGCGGGTTACAATCAACGGGATGGCCCATGGAACGGATAAGGGTTCACCTCAGGATATACGGTCGCGTTCAGGGGGTTGGTTTCAGGTGGAGCATGCAGAGGGAGGCGAGAAAGCTCGGTCTGGCCGGCTGGGTTAGAAACCTGCCCGACGGAACGGTGGAAGCGGTGGTTGAGGGGGATCCCGAAAGGGTTGAGGCGCTGATCGGCTGGGCCCATCAGGGACCGATCTCCGCCAGAGTGACGAAGGTTGAGGTGAAAATGGAAGAGCCCGAGGGCCTGGAGGGCTTCAGGGTGATCGGTTAGCCATCCTCTCGAGGAGGATCCTCTTCGGGCAGTATTTGACCTCGCAGTAGTTGCAGACGAACTTTTGCTTGTCCCTTTCGGGGGTGTGCAGTATGAGCCTCCTGAAACCCTCTATCTCCTTGATGCGCACGAAAACATCAACCGGTAGGGTTCCGTCTATGATCACGTAGAGCTTCGATGGCTCCTCGCGAAGGTTTCTGCTGAAGACCTCCATCACCGGAACGTCGTTTTCAGACAGGAGGGAGATTATCTGGGAGAATCCCTTCAGGTAGTTCTCCTTTTCCAGCTCCACCTCCAGAACCTCCCACCCCATCAGGGGGGCAAGGCTCACAAGGCTCGGCAGGGGTTTGAGCTTCTCGAAGACGAGTTTCAGGGGGTAGGTCTTTTCGATGTACTCTATGGTGTGATAGATTATCTTCCTGTTGACGCCTATGACCCTCGCAAGCCCGCTTATCGGAATCTCAACACTCCTGAGGCATATCTTACCGTCCCTTACGCTCAGGCCGTTCTCAAACAGGAACTCCGCAACCTTCCTTCTGGCGGGGTAGTCCTTGAAGTACTCCTCGAGTATGAGCATCATTTCTGTTCACCTCTTACTCATATGTGGGTAGAAATGAATATTTAAATCTTTTCCCGCCCGTAAGGTTATTAACGACCACCCCCATCTTTCAGGGGGTGGGATCGATGGGCGAATTCGATGTTGTAGGCGTTGGGAACCTCAACTACGACATAATCCTCCTGCTCGACCGTTTTCCCGAGTTTCACGAGAAGATCAACGCCAGAGAGGCTTTTTTCGGTCTGGGCGGTGCGGCGGCGAACACGATAAGCTGGCTCGCAACCTTTGGACTGAAGACGGGTTACGTAGGCGCGGTGGGCAGGGACGAGATCGGCGAGGCCCATCTGGCGTACTTCAAAAAACTCGGGGTTGACGTTAGGGGCATAAAATCCGTTGAGGTTCCATCCGGCGTGGCCGTGGTCATGGTAAGCGGTGAGGACAAGAGGGTTGTGAAGTACCCCGGGGCCAACCTCATGAAGGAGGTGGATTTTGAATACCTCTCGAAGGCGAGGCACGTTCACCTCTCCTCGAATCCCTCCGGGACCATAAGGGAGGTGGTGAACTTCGCGAGGGACAACGGCATAACCGTTTCTCTGGATATAGGGGAGGCAGAGCTTCCAGGGGAGGTGGAAAGGAACGTGGATTACCTCATGATGAACGAGGACGAATACAGGAGGAAGTTCGGCTCCCTCGACCCATCGCTCTCAGGGGCCAGAAACCTCGTGGTGACGCTCAACGGTGGGGGAGCCATCGTGAGGGACGGAAGGGGAAGGGTGCGGGAGATCAGGGGGCTGAGCGCCCGCGTTGTGGATTCCACAGGAGCGGGGGATTCCTTCGATGCAGGCGTGATATACGGAGTTCTCAACGGCTGGTCCCTCGAGGATGCCGCGAGGCTGGGCATGGCGCTGGCTTACATCACTGTCCAGAAGGTGGGCGCCCGGAGCGCCATAGTCCCGCTTGAGAAGGTCATCGAACTGGCCCGGGAGAAGGGCATGGAGCTACCCTTTGAGGGGTCCTGAGATCCGCCGGCAGGGTTTTCCTTCACAACGCTTAAATAGTGGTAGGTATTACCTTACGCTGGATCCAGAAACCCTTAAAAATCCCCGGCCCAACTTTCAAAAAGGTCAAAGGCTCCCGAGCTGGAGGTGAAACGTTTGGAGATCGTAATCGAGGACTTCAAACCCAAGATCACCCGTCCCTTCAAAAGAAAGAACGAGTACTGGGTTAAGCTGATTCTTCCCGATGGTGGAGAGTACGTGATGAAGTTTAAGACCCCGCTCGAGGCGGAGGATGCCATCTACGGTATGCTCGACGACCTTCAGGTTTACGGTGGAAAGGTTAAGCTTCACCTCAGGGAGGGCAACGTCATCGAGAAGATCGAGGTTCTGGAGATCCACAAACCTTCGGCGAAGGATCTCGTCAACGAGTACTTTGCCGATTAGTCCGTTTAATGTCCTTTTCTGTCCATTAACGTTGGAAATGTGACGAAAACATATATATATCATAAGTGGCATACTGCTATATTGGACTGTATTCCAAACCAGCGACTTAACGTTCTTAGGGAGGTCGTAGCGGTGGCAAAGAAGAAGAACAGGGAACTCCTCGAGCTGGCGATGGACATCGGCGGAGAGGAAGCGATTGAGGTAGTCAAGGCTCTCAAAAAGAAGAGGGACGTAACCGACGAGGAACTTGCCGAGGCCACGGGCATCAGGGTCAACACCGTCAGGAAGGTCCTCTACATGCTCTACGATCAGGGACTGGCGGAGTTCAAGCGCATCCGCGATAAGGAAACAGGCTGGTATTACTACTACTGGCGCCTTGAGGTCAAGCGCCTACCCGAGATAATCCGGGCCAGAAAGATGGCCGAACTGAAGAAGCTCAGGGAGATGCTCAGGGAGGAGACCGAGAACACCTACTACCACTGCGGTACCCCCGGACATCCGAAACTGACCTTTGACGAGGCCATGGAGTACGAGTTCCAGTGCCCGATATGCGGCAGGATGCTCATGCAGTACGACAACACGGCCGTCGTTGAGGACCTGAAAAGGCGCATCAAAGAACTCGAGACCGAACTGGGCCTTAGAAAGAAGGCATGATTTCAGCGGTCCTTTAATGAACTTCGGGGATGATGATAATGAGGGAAGTTGTTATTCTGGAGAAAGTTTACGGTGACAGGAGCGGTTTTCTTAAGCTCGAGGGGAAGCTGAAAACCCTCCTTGGAGAGCTGGAGGTTGAGTGGAAGCTCTCGGCTGTGAAAAAGAACTGGGTTAGGGTTTCCCTGAGCGGGGAGGACGAGGAGATAAGCGCGAACCTCGTCCGTGAGGAGTTCGGCGAGGTTCCCTACAGGCTGAGCGCGGTTGAGGAGGGAAAAAGTTACCGTGGCAGGTTCATCGACCTCGGTAGAGTTGGCTACGGTGTCTACGTTGACATCGGAATATTCTCCCCTCGGCCGAAGGATGCTCTCCTGCCGCTTTACTACCTGAAGGAGACCTTCGGGGAGATGCCGGTCAGGAGGATGATAAGGGCCTTCGGCTGGGTGGACAACCTTCCGGTTGAGGTTACGGTTACCGGCCTCGAGTTCGGTGCAAGGGAGATCGAGGTGAACTTCAGCGACGCCCAGCTGAACCGCATAAAGGGATGGCTGAGCGACGGTCACGATAAGGTCTTCATCGCCGGAACTACGAGCGAGAGGGTAGAGGATGCCCTCATAAAAACGGGCCACGGAAGGGACGTGAAACGGGTGGAGGAGCTGGGCCTCATGGAGACCCTCCTGATCCTCAAGAGGGGGACACAGGCACCGGGCATAATCAAGGAGATAGGGCCCCACGTTAGGGGGGCCATCATGGGTGCCCTTAAGTTCGGGGAGTGAAGCTATGGATCATCCTGACGGCGAGTGCCGTTAGAAGGATGAGGCAGTAGGGGAACAGTGAGGGCACAAAGAGGGCCAGGGGGAGGTAAACCATCATCATCAGAAGCAGGAAGGCCGTCTGGCCCTTCATCCTTATCCTCTTTCTGTCTTCCACCGCCACGTAGGTTATTAAGGCGAGGGGAAGGATACCATTGAGGAGGAACCTCCCGAGGTAAAGCAACCCGTGGGGGTCAACGTGTGAGGGTATCGGGAGACCGAACTTCAGGCAGGTTAAGATCACACCGGTGCCCGTTATGATGAGATAGGCGTAGTTCCTCAGGTGCCTTTTCGGAAACGTCAGAACGAAGATCACCGGGATGAGGAAGAGGTAGGGGTTTACCCACACCGTTAGGAGCGTGAAGGCAGAGAGAACGACCGTCTGGAGCAGGGCCTTCCATCTCTCCGGGGAGAAGGTCACGTTGTTTACGATGGCAAGGGTTATCGTGAAGACCGTTAAACCGAGGGTGTTTTCGTTGATGCCGTTGAGGCTTTCCCTGAAGAAGGGGGAGGCAAGGAGGATACCGAAGACGATGAAGCCGAGTTCACGGGCCCTTTTTGGAGCAAGGTAGAAGAAGAAGGACGCCATCAGGAGTACAAGAATCCAGTGGAGGAACACCATGTTCTCCTCCAGAGGGGGAACGAACCCTATGATTGTGCCTATTACAACGGCCAGCGGTGAATCGGGCGGACCCCCGGCGGCGAACTTCAGAGCCTCCATGAAGCGGTGCAGAAAGCTTTCCGTCAGGGCGGGTCTCGAGGCGGTTAGGTACCAGAGGCCGAGGAGGGATGAGCTCAGGAGGTAGAAACTTCCGGCGTGACCTTCATCACGCCTCAGGAGGATGAGGAAGGAAAGGAATATTGCCAGAACGATCATCAGGGAGCCGATGACCGAGCTATCCGGGGGGTTCCAGAGCCCTTCGAAGGCCCTCTCCGTGAGGTACACGTTATCCTCGGAGCCCGTTATGAGAACGGTGTCGTTGAGAACCACAATGGACGGGAGGAGGGAGGCGTTCTCCGGAAGGCCCGTTCTGTTCCAGATCTCCTTCATCCGGGGGTTGTTGAGGACGTTGCCCACGAGGACGGTGGTATCCCCTCCATGGGGCTTTATCGTGTGGAGCCTCGCATCCACGTACCGCCCCCAGCCCTTCGCCCAGTCCTCGTTACCGGCAACAACCGTGTAGGAGGAGTTCGAATTTAGAAAAGCCTGAAAGGCACCTTGATCGGGATAGTAGGTTACCCCTGCGGAGACGGAAGGAAGGAGCAGAAGTGCGATCGGGATTAGAAGGAGGAGCCTCTTCATGATCTCCCTCAGGGGCGGATAGAAGAGGGGAGTTAAAAAGTTAATGGGACCGGGCCTTCGGTCCTTCAACCCTCTTCGCCCTTCATCTCCTCGAGCTTCTTAACGAGCTTCTCCGCGATATCCATGAAGGCCTTTGCCGCAACCGTGTCCCCGTAGAGAACCACAGGAATACCTGCATCTCCCGCCTCACGGGCCTTGAGGTCTATGGGCACCTCCCCGAGGAAGTTCACCCCTTCCTTCTCGGCGAGTTTTTTACCACCGCCCTTTCCGAAGACGTCTATCTCGTTGCCACAGTGGGGGCAGATGAGGTAGCTCATGTTCTCCACGACCGTTATGTAGGGCACTTCCATCTTTTTCATCATGTTGACGGCCTTGCCCGTGTCAAGGAGGGCAACATCCTGCGGCGTTGTTACCACTATAGCAGCGTCGAGCTTTACGCTTTGCGTGACGGTGAGTATCTGATCACCTGTTCCGGGCGGGAAGTCGATTATCATGAAGTCGAGCTCGCCCCATCTGACATCGCCCAAAAGCTGTTTAATCGCCTTGGTGACAAGTGGACCGCGCCATATAACTGGCTGATCCTCACCCACCAAGAAGCCCATGCTCATGACTTTTATGGGTGTCGTTTGCCCCATGAAGTCGTTCATCGGCGGTATCATCTCGAATCTTCCGTCTTCGAGCCTCTCGGCGAGAACCTCCGCTTTGTCCACACCGAGCATCTTCGCCACGTTGGGGCCGTGAACGTCGGCATCGAGGACTCCGACGAAGTAGCCCTTCTTGGCGAGGGCAGCGGCAAGGTTAACGGCAACGGTGCTCTTACCAACTCCCCCCTTACCGCTCAGAACCGCTATCTTATACTTCCACTTCTCCTGCTTCTCGTTTATCCGCTGGGCGACTGGATCGGCACCCATTCCGGCCACGTTAAGAGTTGGAGATTTAATGGTCATTTCCGTGCACCTCCGGATGGGGTTGGTTCGGATACTTAAAAACTTTGTCCCAGAATAACCCATTACTGGACAGAAATGGGTAAAAGATTTCAAAAGAAGGGAAGGGGGTCACTCCTCCGGTTTTGGCAGCGTAACCTCAACACCGAGGACCTTCCACATAGCCTTTATCTGCTCGCGGAGCTGGTCTATGGCCTCGGGCTTCCTGAAGAGGTGCTTGAACCTTCCCTGCAGTTTGAGGTACTCCTCAATGGGCTTCTTGAACTCAATGGCCACGACTCTCCCGCCCTCGCGCTTTACCTTGGCACCTCCTCCCGGCGGCTGTATCTTGATGTTGTGGAAGTCACCGTTCTCTATCTCGAAGAGCGGCCATACGCCCGTCTCAGCTGCGAGCCTTGCTATCTCCACAGTCTTCTCGAGCGGGGATTTCCAGCCGGTTGGGCACGTTGCTAGAACCTGAATAAACGCGGGACCGTCAACCTTTGCCGCCTTCTTCACCTTCGTTATCACGTCGAAGGCGTTTCCTATGGTTGCAGTGGCAACGTAGGGTATCTGGTGGGCGGCCGCTATGAGGGCGACCCACTTCTTGGGCTTGTCCTCACCGATTGAGTACTTTCCGGGCGGTGACGTCGTAGTCCAGGCTCCGTAGGGAGTGGACGAGGAGCGCTGAATTCCGGTGTTCATGTAGGCCTCGTTGTCGTACATGATGTAAACGGCGTTGTGCCTCCTTTCGAGCATGCCGCTCAGTGCCTGGAGACCTATGTCAGCGGTTCCTCCGTCTCCACCGAATACGAGGATCTTGCCCTTCCTTCCGAGCTTCTTCCACGCGGCATCCACTCCGCTTGCAGCCGCAGCGGCGTTCTCGAAGGCCACGTGGATCCACGGAGCCTTCCATGCAGTGTAGGGGAAGACGGCTGAAACGACCTCCATACATCCCGTTGCATGCGCTATGGCGAAGGCGTTCGGGTCTCCGTACTTCTCCTCCATGGCCTCGCTAAATGCCTTTGTTGCGAGCTTCATAAGGATGGCCGGACCGCAACCGGCACAGGCCGCGTGACCCGGTGCCCAGTACTCGCGAGTGGTGATGGGGGGTTTCCTAACGGCCATTTTCCTCACCTCACAGTATCTCCTTCCTGAGTCCTATCCAGTTAACCTCATCAACCTTCTCCCCGTCGAGGGCCTTCTTTGAGATGCTGAGAACTTCATCGAGGTTCTCGAAGGTGACGTCCCTGCCTCCAAGGCCCAGTATGAAGTCTATCACCTTCGGCTTCTCCTCCTCGTTTATCAGGGTCCTGCTTACGTCCTGGAAGAGGGCTCCACCGACGCTGAAGGTGACGTCCTTCTCGAGGATGGCAAGAACCTTGGCCTTCCCTGCTATCTCCCTGATCTCGTCCATCGGGAACGGTCTGTAGACGGTGATCTTTGCGGCGCCGACCTTTACTCCCTTCTCACGGAGTGCATCGACGTACTCCTTCACGGTTCCGGCGAGGGAACCCATCGTGATGAGGATTATATCGGCATCGTCCGTTCTGTACTCTTCGATCTTGCTGTACTTCCTTCCGAACTTCTTCTCGAACTCGGCGAAGACCTCGTCGATGACCTTTCTGGCGTTCTCGTTGGCCTCCCATACGGTGTACCTCGCCTCCATGTAGTGGGCCGGGAAGGCGAGGGTACCCTGAGTTATCGGCCTGCTCGGGTCGAGGTAAGCGTGCTTTGGTTCATACTCGCCGAGGAACTCGTCCACCGCTTCCTGATCCGGAATCTCAACGGGTTCGACCGTGTGGGTTAGTATGAAGGCATCGAAGCCCACCATGGCCGGAAGGAGAACGCGTTCATCCTCTGCAACCTTGAAGGCTGCCAGGATGAGGTCGAGGGCCTCCTGGTTGTTCTCGGCGTAGAACTGCAGCCATCCGGTGTCGCGCTCGCTTATGCTGTCCTGCCAGTCGTTCCATATGTTGATCGGGGCGGATAAGGCGCGGTTTCCAACGGCAATGACAATTGGAAGCCTCATTCCTGCGGCTATGAAGAGGACCTCGTGCATAAGCGCCAGACCCTGCGAAGCGGTCGCGGTGAAGGTTCTCACTCCGGCCGCTGAAGCACCAACGCAGGCGGATATGGCCGAGTGCTCGCTCTCGACCTTGATGAACTCCGCATCGAGCTCCCCGTTCGCAACGAACTCACTGATCTTCTCGGGAACGAGTGTTGAGGGCGTAATCGGAAACGCGGCTATAACCTTCGGCTTTGCGAGTTTGGCCGCCCATGCGGCGGCTTCGTTGGCCTTCATAACCTTCCTAACGGGCATCTCCACCACCTCACTTGCTCTCCCTAACCATCGTTATGGCATCGACGGGGCATTCGTTGGCGCATATGCCGCAGCCCTTACAGTAGTCGTAGTCGAACACCGGGTAGTTCTCCTCGTCGAGGTATATGGCCGGCTCGGGGCAGTAGAGGTAGCAGAGGTAGCACCTTACGCACTTGTCCCTGTTGAATTCCGGCACGAAAACACGCCATGAGCCGGTCTTGTTCACGACGCTGCTTCCGGGTATCTTTGCTATTGCTCCGGGGGTCATCTTTTCGCTATACTCCTTCTCAACCCTCTCAATATCGGCCTTAAACGGGCTTTCGGCCATTCCTATCACCTCGGTAAATCATTACCTTGAACCTTAAATGTAAAGGGCTCAACCGAACACCTCGGCGAGCTTCTTAAGGGTCTCCCACTCTTTGAGGACCCACTGCTGGAGTACCTCGATGTCTCCCCTGTTCATGTACTTGAACCTGCCCTGATACTTGAGGAACTCCTCGATGGGCTTCGGTTCCCTCTTTGTGGAGGGCATGTTTATCCTGTACTTTCCGTTCTCGTACTCGAAGAGCGGGAAGTAGGCCGTCTGAACTGCCAGACGGGCGATCTCGATGCTCTTGTCGGTCGGCGAACGCCAGCCCGTGGGGCACGGTGCGAAGAGCTGGATGAAGCTCGGTCCCGGGATCTTCTGCGCCTTTTTGAGCTTTCTTATGAAATCCTCTGGGTAGGCAACGCTCGCGGTTGCCGCGTAGGGGATCTTGTGGGCGATGACTATGTCTATGACCTTCTTCTTGTGCCTCTTCTCGAGGAAGTGCTTCTTCCCGCCGGGCGTGTTGGTTGTCCACGCCCCGTAGGGCGTTGATCCAGATCTCTGTATTCCGGTGTTCATGTAAGCCTCGTTGTCGTACATGATGTAAACGGCATCGTGGCCCCTTTCAATGAAGCCGGAGAGCGCCTGAAGGCCTATGTCAGCGGTTCCTCCGTCACCGGCCCATCCGACGACCATTATACCGTCCTCGCCCTTTACCTTAAAGCCCCTCGCCTTCAGCGCGGCTTCGATACCGCCGATAACGGCTCCGGTCGTTTCGAAGGCGGTGTGGAAGAGGTTGGCGTCGAGTGTGTTGTAGGGCCACGGGCCGGCTATGATGGTTGAACAGCACGCCGGAATCGTCACTATCGTTTCCCTTCCATAAGCTTTGAGGACGTATCTAAGTCCAAGAGCCGCTCCACAGCCCTGACAGGCGGTGTGGCCCGCGTAAAAGTGCTCCTCGGCCGGGATGGTCAACTTTTTCTTAATGCTCTCGGGAATCTCCATCATCCTCACCTCTTAAGGTGATACCAGTCCACCTCTACATCGGGTTCTCCTCTCTCCACCACTGCCTTCATGTTCTCGGCGATCTTCCTGATGTCGTTGACCGTAACGTCCCTTCCTCCGAGTCCCACGATGTAGTCCTTCATCAGGGGCCTTGCCTTCGAGTTGTAGAGGGCTCCCTTGGCTTCGGTGAAGAGTATCCCCTCCATACCGAAGGAGTAGTTCCTGTCGAGGACGGCTATTCCCTCAACGTTCTTTGCGAGTTCCCTGATTTCCTCCTTCGGGAAGGGCCTGAACCAGCGCACCTTGGCCGCTCCCACCCTGTAGCCTTCCTCGCGTAGCAGATCAACGGCCTGTTTAACGGTACCCATGAGGGAACCCAGTCCCATGAAGACGAAGTCGGCATCTTCGGTGCGGTAAAGGTCTATCATGCTGCTGTAGTCCCTTCCAAAGCGCTCTCCGAACTCTCCACCAACTTCCCTGATGACTTTCTCGGCCTTCTCCATGGCCTTCTGGAGCTTGTAGCGGAACTCGTAGTAGTCTGCCGGGGTCCCAAGTGCACCAACCGAGAAGGGCCTCTCGAAGTTGGTCAGATCGTAGAGCGGTTCCCTCGGCGGGAGGAACTCGTCAACGAGCTCCTGCGGTATCATGTCAACGACATCGTAGGTGTGGCTCAGGATGAAGGCGCTCTCAACGACCATTGCCGGCAGGTTGACGGTTTCGGCGATTTTAAACGCCATCAGAACCCCGTCGTAAACCTCCTGATTGTTCTCGGCGTAGAACTGCATCCAGCCCGTGTCCCTCTGGGCCAGAGAATCGGTCTGGTCATCCCAGACGCTCCATGGTGGAGCCATGGCACGGTTGACATCAACCATGACTATCGGTAGCCTCGCCCCGGAAGCCCAGTGGAGCATCTCGTGCATCAATGCCAGACCCTGAGCTGAGGTCGCTGTAAAGGCCCTTGCTCCGGCTGCGGATGCGCCTATGCTGGCCGCCATGGCCGAGTGCTCGCTTTCAACCGGAACGTACTGAAGGTTCTCCACCTCGCCGTTTGCTATGAACTCGGCTATCTTCTCGATGATGCTCGTCTGGGGAGTGATCGGGTAGGCTGCCACAACCTGAACGCGGGCGTGCTTTACCGCGTAAGCCGCGGCGTAGTTACCGCTAACGACCTTTCTAATGGGCTTATATCCAGCCATATCACTTCTCCTCCTTCTCCATCGTTATGGCATTGACGGGGCATTCGTTGGCACATATGCCGCAGCCCTTACAGTAGTCGTAGTCCACTCCAACGTAACCGTCCTCGCGTATGTATATGGCCGGCTCGGGGCAGAACTTCCAGCATATGTAACACTTAACGCACTTGTCATCGTCGATGACGGGCATGAAGGTTCTCCAGTCACCGGTGAAGTTGCTGAGCGTCGTGCCCAGCGTTATGGGGGCTTCCGGGTACTCGTCCACGGACTTCGGGACGATCTTGGTTGCCCCCTCCTTCTTTTCACCGAACAGCGTGTTCACACCGTTTCCCTCCTCTAAGGATTTACAAAGAAAGAGAATCAGAGCTCGTGGATGGTCGTCTTGTTGAAGGCCTCTTCCGCAGCCTTGGCGTTCTTCTCACCGAGGCTTCCCGAGAACGCCTCCTTGATGGCCTTCTGGACGTGCTCGAGGGTGACCACACCCGTGGCTTTGGAGACCGCACCGAGGATTGCGGTGTTGGTGATCGGCAGACCGAGAACGTCGAGGGCTATGGTGGTGGCGTCAACGATGGCCAGTTTTCCCGGCTTTTTCTTGAGGCTGGCGAGCACCTCTTCCTTGCTCTTTTCGGTGTTGATGATCACCGTTCCGCCTTCCTTCAGGCCGGCGGTAACGTCCACCGTATCGAGAAGGCTCGGGTCGAGAACGACCACTATGTCGGGCTCGTAGATCTGGGTCTTTATCCTGATCGGCTTTTCGTCGATTCTTGTGAAGGCCGTGACCGGTGCTCCACGCCTTTCAACGCCGAAAAACGGGAAGGCCTGCACGTACTTGCCCTCAAGGAAAGCCGCTGAGGCCAGTATGTTGGCTGCCGTAACGGCGCCCTGTCCACCCCTACCGTGAAAACGAATCTCGATCATTTCTCTGCCTCCTTAATTCTGTCATATGTTGTTTGACCATTGCATTTATTTATGTTTCGGTATTGGCTTGGACTCCCTTCGTCAAGTGTCTTTGGGTACCTATGAACGTTGCCACTCGTTACTGGCTGTATCGGGGCATAATTTCCCAAAACTTCACCCGCTAGGTTTTTAAGTGCATAAACTACATGGTGGTATATAGACTATATACGGGTGGTTCACGTGGACGGGCTGATGGTGGCAGTGATCGCGGTGGCCTTCTACATCGCATGGAACATAGGCTCGAACGACTCGGCCAACGCCATGGGCACGGCCGTTGGAGCGGGCATACTCACCTTTCATCAGGCCACGCTGACCATAGCGATATTCACCATCATGGGGGCCTACCTCAGGGGCTACAGGGTCATGAAAACCGTCGGGAAGGGTATAGTCCCCGAGGGATACCTTACGATGGAGATGGCAGTTATAGCACTCCTCGCAGCAGGAGTCTGGGTAACGATAGCCACCGTGAAGGGTCTGCCAGTGTCCACGACTCAGGCCATCGTGGGGGGAGTTATAGGGGTTGGACTGGCCACCCGTGCGCCCGTGAACTGGTACACCCTTGGAAAGATAGCCGCCGCGTGGGTTGTTTCGCCCGTTCTTTCCGGGATACTTGCGATATTCCTGTACAGGTTCTACTCCTTTGTGGTCTCAAAAATCAGGAGCATATCCACGGTTGAGGTTCTCTACAAGGTTCTGGCAATCCTCGGGGGCTCTTATATGGCCTTCAACTTCGGGACCAACGAGGTCGCCAACGCCTCCGGGCCGATAGTGGGTGCCGGCTTTCTCGAGCCGAAGACGGCCGGAGTGCTCGTGGCCCTCAGCCTTGCAATCGGTTCGCTCACCTTCAGCTACGCCGTGATCCACACCGTTGGAAAGAAGATAACGGCCCTCGGTCCCATATCGGCCTTCGCCGCCCAGTTCGGTTCCGCCATGGCAGTGAGCCTTGCGAACGTCTTCGGACTTCCCGTTAGCTCCAGTCAGTCCATAGTGGGCGGTGTCGTCGGGGTCGGCCTCCTCGCGGGCAAGGGGGTTGAGAAGTCGGTGATCAGGGACATCCTCTTCGGCTGGGTCGCCACCCCCTTAACGGCCATCCTCATCTCCCTCGTCATCTTCAGGCTCTTCGCTCTGGTGGGGATGGTTTAACCTCCTTATCTCCACGTTGAGCTTTGCGAGTTCCTTTATCATTCCCGTCTGGATGCGGGCCCTTATCCTCGTCTTCTCCCGGTATTCAACCTCCATAACATCTCCGATGGAGTTTATCAGGGCCATAAGCCGGGGCACCTCTTCGGGATCCATAGCGGTTATCTCGAAGGGGGCGTACTTCGGCAGTTTGGGCACGATCCCCTCGAGGCTCCTGTAGAGCTCCTCCATCCGTTTAAGCTTCGCAGATATCGCGACCACATCGAAAGCCCCGACATCGCGCTCCTCGAGCAGCTCCCTTATCTTCTCCGCCTTGTCCATAACGTCCTCCGGGGTGGTGAGGTCTGTCTTGTTAAGAACTACCACCATCGGCCTGTCGAGGGTCTTGAGTTCCCTTAGAACGTTGAGAGACGCCAGCAGTTTCCTTCTCACCTCTCTCCACGGCTCGCTGACGTCTACAACGAGGAGTATCACGTCGGCCTCGACTATCTCCTCGAGCGTCGAGTGGAAGGCCTCCACTATGAAGGGCGGAAGCCCGTCTATGAAGCCGACCGTGTCCGTAACGAGGATCCTCTTGTTGCCGAGCTCGAAGCGTCGCGTGGTTGTATCGAGGGTCGTGAACATCGCATCCTTGGCCTCCTTCTCCTCACCCGCGAGGGCGTTGAGGAGCGTTGACTTGCCGGCGTTCGTGTAGCCCGCGAGGGCCACGAGTATGAAACCGAGCTTCTCGCGCCTTTTTCTCCTGACCTCTCTGTCCCTCCTGACCTTTTCAAGCTCCTTCCTTATGCGGTTTATCCTGTAGCGGATGTGCTTGAGGTACTGCCGGGTCTGGTAATCGCCCATTCCCTTGAAACCGGCCCTGTCACCGAGTTTTACCCGTCTTATGGCCTCCTTCACGAGCGGAACCTCGTAGTGAAGGCCCGCGAGTTCGACCTGAAGCTTCGCCTCCTTCGAGTGGGCCCTCCTTTCGAATATCTCCAGAACGAGCTGCCACCTGTCGATGACCTCAACCTTCAGCTCCTTCCAGAGGTTGTACGCCTGACTTGGAGTCAGCCGGTTGGCGAAGACGACCTTATCGGGCTTGAGCTCCTCAACGAGTCTTTTTATCTCTTCAAGCTTTCCTCTGCCAATGTTGTAGCGGGGGCTTTCTTCCCTGACCTGCTCCACGATTTCCAGAACTTCATAGCCAGCACTGGTTAAGAGCTCCTCGAATTCCTCCCTGTTCACCCTTCTCCTCGGGGAGTGCCTGATCACACCTATGACCTTCATCGTTCATGGGATTCCCCCAGGGATATTTAGGTCTTCGGGTTCATAAGGTATTGGTGTTTGCATGATTATATCATTGATATACGTAATGGGAGAACTAACGGTTAAAGTTTTAAAGATTTAGGGTTACATTGAAAGGGGGAAATCCGATGAAAGGTAACCATAAGCGGATCTTCCTTTTATCCCTTTTAGTTTTGACGTTTTGCGGGTTATTCTTTTTGAAAATACATTCTTCACCATCAAAGCCCACCCCCGATCCAATAGCACTGGCCATGGATAAGGTCCTGCTTTACGATAATAACCTCAATGAGATCGAGCCGCAGATCACCCTGTGGGTCTCCGGTGATTGTCCGGACTGCAGGGTCCTCCGGGCCGAGGCCATAGTGCGAAAGGGAAACACCACATACCTCGCCTTCTTCGACCTCCAGAATGGAAACCTGAACCTCACTCCCGCAGACAATGCCAGAATTGAGGAGTATTTGGCCTTCTTTGAGAAGAACGGTGGAGAGGTACTCCCCTGCAATTCGACGGTTAAATCCGCTATGAATGGGAAGACATGGAACGAAAGGGGAACCTGTACGGTCCCTGCAGTTGTTAAAATTTAAATCAAGGGTCACTCCTGAAGTTTCAGGATGGCCTCCGCAAGGTCCCCCTTTGTTTCTTCCAGCGCTTTTCTGGCGGTGTCGTAGTCAACGCCCGCCTGCTCCATGACGAGCTTTATGTCTTCCTCGGAGATGTTCAGCGTTTGCCTTACCTCCTCGCTCCCGGGAACTATCTGGTAGCTCTTCTCCCCTTGAGCGGTTATCACCGTAACGGCCGGGTCCCTCAGTATTATCTCCCTGTTTTCAAGGCGTATCACCACTTCCCTTACGCCTTCCAGTTCTTCCATCTTAATGCCCATCTGGCGCATGAGCTTCTTCATCTGCCTTGGATTCATCCCCATCATCCTTACCACCCCGGGAAGGTTCCCCCCGGATTT
Organism: Thermococcus sp. P6; assembly: GCF_002214525.1. Lineage (NCBI taxonomy): Archaea > Methanobacteriati > Methanobacteriota > Thermococci > Thermococcales > Thermococcaceae > Thermococcus > Thermococcus sp. P6. Next base: position 747,350 of record NZ_CP015104.1, on the reverse strand, counting down.
TAAAAAGGTTGGGAAGAGAAGATGCTCAACCTCCGTCCTTCCCCGGGAAGCTGGACGTTTCCTCGCTGGTTTCGGTTATCTTCCTCCGGTATTCTTCGTACCTCTTTCTGACCTCTTCGGCCTTCTCCTTCTCGCCGAGGTATTCGTATGCCTCCGCAACGTGCTTCCACCACATGGGGTCCTCTTCCGCCTCCTTCAGGCAGTATTCGAGGAATTTCCCGTAGGCATCACGGGCGAGCTCTTCCCTGCCGAGTCTCCTCGCTATGTTTCCAACGTCCTCCCAGAAGACGCCCTCTTCCTGGGCCTCCTTCCGGTAGTACTCAAGGGCCCTCTCCCACGCCTCTCTGGCCTTTTCCTCTTCCTTAAGCTCCTCGTAGAGTTTTGCCACGTCCTCCCAGAACCACGGTTCCTCTTCGGCGTACTTTTCGAGGGCCTTTGCGGCCCTTTCCATGTTCCCGGCCTTCTTCCAGTACTCGTGGGCTTCCTTGAGATAATACGTATCCTTCTCCTTCTCGTAGAGCTTTTCGTAAATTTCGGCGGCTTTCTCGTACTTTCCGGCCTTCTCGTAGGCCCATGCGGCGCTCTCCATCCACCCGAGCTTCATGTACATCTCGGCGGCTTTCTCGTAATTCCCGGCCTTCTCGTACTTCCGGGCCGCGGCCTTGTACTTGCCGGCCCTCTCAAGGCTCTCCGCACTTTTGAACCTGTCCACCAGCCCCAGATCCGGCTCGCTGATGTACCATACGCCGAAGACCACCGCCAGCACGAAGAGGACTATCATCCCCGCGATGACGTCGAGCCTCTGCCACGTGACGCTTAAGTAAAGCCCGTAGCCGCTTATCAGGGTGAACAGTCCCAGCAAAGCCCCGTACTTCCAGCTCCCGGCGTAGAGCGTCAACCCTGTGAAGAACAGGAGCACGAGGGTAACCGCGAGGAAACCGAGACCCAGCACAACCTGGAGCAACAGCTTCCAGCCACCGTACAGGACTATTCCGGCCGCGACTCCAGCCACCACGAGAAGGAAGGCTATCATGTACGCCTTGAGTTTGTCCATCCTTTCACCCCCTCTATTTCGAGCAGGAAGACCTTTTCATCAAGTCGAGGAGTGTAGTAACCGATGCCATTCGCGGAAACGACCCTGTGACAGGGAACCACTATGGGATAGGGATTCCTCTTCATGGCACCGCCTATGGCCCTCGGGGACGTTTTCAGGCGTCTGGCGAGGCCACCGTAGGTTATAACGCTCCCCCTTTTAACGTTTTTTGTGAGCCATTCGTAAACCCTTTTCTCAAAAGGTGTAACGCCCTCGAAGGAGAGCACCGCCAGTGCCTCCGGGTTCTCAACCCGGCCGAGCATAACCTCCCTCACGAGCTCCGGGTAATCGGAACCTTCCGGTGTTGCATCGATCTCGACCTTCCTTTTCCTAAGGAAGTTCTCAAGACGTTTCAGGCCGGCCTCGAAAGGTTCCCGCTCCGTGGAAAAGGTTATCCCCTGAATCTTCTCCTCCCAGAAGACGCCGATCCAGATTTTCCTTCCCCCCATACTGAAGGTCTCAACGCTCAGCATCTCCCATCGGCAGGGCTTTAAGGATGACCCTTTAAACCCTTTGGGGTGATGGGATGAGGATTTACGTGCTCGGAGCTGGGAGCATAGGTTCGCTCTTCGGTGCCCTCCTGACGAGGGCCGGGAACGATGTAACGCTGATCGGCAGGGAGGAACAGGTAAGGGCCGTGAGGGAGAATGGATTACACGTTTCCGGGGTGGAGGAGTTCACGGTTCGTCCGAAGGCGAGCGTTAGTGCCCCCGAGGAACCTCCCGAGCTTTTGATACTCTCCACGAAGTCCTACTCCACTAAAACGGCCCTTGAGTGCGCACGTAACTGCATCGGGCCGGAAACGTGGATACTGAGCGTGCAGAACGGTCTTGGAAACGAGGACCTTGCCCTGAAGTTCACGCCCAACGTCATCGGTGGGATAACGACCAACGGTGCGATGCTCGTTGAGTGGGGCCACGTTCTGTGGGCCGGTAAGGGGGTAACCGTCATAGGGAAGTATCCCGATGGAACGGATCCCTTTGTAGTGGAGGTCGCGGAGGTTTTCAACTCCTCCGGTCTGGAGACCCGCCTCACCGAAAACGCCCGGGGCTGGAAGTGGGCCAAGGCGATAGTGAACTCGGTCATCAACGGCCTTGGAACGGTTCTCGAGGTCAAAAACGGTTTTCTGAAGGATGATCCTTACCTTGAGGCCATCTCGGTGGAAATCGCCAGAGAGGGCTGTCTCGTGGCCGAAGGGCTCGGCATCGAGTTCGAGGTTCATCCCCTCGAGCTTCTCTGGGATACGGTCGAGCGCACGAGGGAGAACTACAACTCAACACTGCAGGACATAAGACGGGGCAGGAGGACGGAGGTTGACTACATCCACGGAAAGATCGTCGAACACGCCCGTTCCATAGGTCTGGAAGCCCCGAGGAACGAGCTACTGTGGGCGCTCATCAAAGCCAAGGAGAACATCCTTCGGGATCGCCAGAAGAAAAGTAAATAAACCCTCCGGTCTATAAGGTATTGAGGGAGTAAGATGGCCATCTTCGGAGGCAAGGAGGGTAACGTTTTTGAAATGATCGAGAATCACCTTGAAGTCGTTGGCGAAACGCTGGTGGCCTTCAGGGAGCTGATGGACGCTTACCTCGACGGGGATCTTGAAAGGGCAAAGGCCTTCGAGGGGGAGGTCGCGAAGCTTGAAAGCAAGGCCGATAACCTGAGAAGAGAAATCGAGACCATGCTCTACGAGGGTGCCTTCCTTCCCGCAAGCAGAGGTGACTACGTGCGGCTGAGCGAGCTCATCGATCAGGTGGCCGACGCGGCCGAGAGCGCTTCGCACACGTTGATACTGGCGAGGCCGAAGGTTCCGGAGGAGCTGAAGGGCGAGTTCATGAGGCTCGTTGAGTCGGCCATCGAAACCTACACGCTCCTGAAGGATGCCGTCAGGGCCCTTAACTCGGACTTTGGCAGGGCCATAGAGCTCGCCAAAGCTGTCGAGGATGCGGAGGAAAAAGCCGATTCCGTGGAGTACGACGTTAAGGGCAAGGTTTTTGAAAGCGAAACCGTAACGACCTACGCCAAACTCGTGTGGAACCAGATACTGACGAAGGTGGGTGACATCGCGGATCGTGCGGAGGACGCTTCCGATCAGGTCCTGCTCATGGCCATAAAGAGGAGTGGATGAGGTGAACGAAGATGAAGGTTCTCGTTGCGGCACCGCTGCACGAAAAGGCTTTCGAGGTCCTTAGGGGGGCCGGTTTAGAGGTGGTCTACTCGGAATACCCCGATGAGGAGAAGCTCGTCGAACTCGTTGGGGACGTTGACGCCCTGATCGTCAGGAGCAAGCCGAAGGTTACGGCAAGGGTCATAGAGGCCGCCCCAAGGCTCAGGGTCATCGGAAGGGCCGGCGTCGGGCTGGACAACATAGACCTCGATGCGGCAAAGAAGCGCGGGATAGAGGTGGTCAACAGCCCCGGGGCGAGTTCAAGGAGCGTTGCGGAGCTCGTTCTGGCCCTGATGTTCAACGTCGCCAGAAAGGTGGCCTTCGCCGACAGGAAGATGAGGGAAGGCATCTGGGCCAAGAAGCAGTGCATGGGAATCGAGCTTGAGGGTAAGACGGTTGGAATAGTCGGCTTCGGAAGGATCGGCTATCAGGTGGGGAAGATCGCCAAGGCACTGGGGATGAAGGTCCTGCTCTACGACCCCTATCCGAACGAGGAAAGGGCAAAGGAAGTTGGCGGAAGGTTCGTCGACCTCGATACCCTCCTGAGGGAGAGCGACGTGGTGACCCTCCACGTTCCCCTGCTGGATTCGACGTACCACCTGATCAACGAGGAAAGGTTGAGGCTCATGAAGAACACCGCCATACTCATAAACGCCTCGAGGGGGCCGGTGGTTGACACGGAGGCTCTCGTAAAGGCCCTGAAGGAGGGCTGGATCGCCGGTGCCGGTCTGGACGTTTACGAGGAGGAGCCCCTTCCGAAGGACCACCCGCTCACGAAGCTCGACAACGTGGTTCTAACGCCCCACATAGGCGCTTCGACCGTTGAGGCCCAGATGAGGGCGGGCGTTGAGGTCGCTGAAAAGGTCGTTAAAGTTTTGAAGGGGTGACCCCTTTCCAATTTTCCAATTTTGATTTTTTAATTTCTGGTTTGGGTTTTTTCAGACGAAGCACCATAAACTTTATAAGCGCTTTTTGGATTTGCCACTATCGGGGGCCGGTAGCTCAGCCTGGTACGAGCGCCGCCCTCGCAAGGCGGAGGCCGCGGGTTCAAATCCCGCCCGGTCCACCATTCTCCGGTTTCCAATACCCGCTCCGGGGCTTTTTTTAGGGCTCAAAGGGGTTGTTGATGGCAAAACCCTTAAATGACCGGATCGTAAACCCTAAAGGTGGTGGGTTTGGAGGTAGAACTCCTTAAAAAGCTCGTCTCGATCCGCTCTCCCTTCGGCGAGGAGGGGGAGATCTCGCGTTTTGTGGCGTCCTTTCTTGAGGAGCACGGCTTCAGGGTGGAACTCGTCCCGGTCGAGGGGTTTGGGGACGATGTGGTCGCCTACCTCCCGGGGCGGAAGACGACGGTGGTTCTCAACGGGCACATGGATACCGTGAACGTTTCTCCCGGCTGGACCCGGAACCCGTGGGGAGAGCTCGATGGGGACCGTTTCTACGGGGTCGGCAGCGCCGATATGAAGGCCGGTCTTTCAGCGTTGATGGCCGCCTTCGTTGAGATCGGGAACCTTCCGAAGCGGGAAAGGCCGAACGTCATATTCACGGCCGTGAGCGACGAGGAGGGCTACTCGAGGGGAGCCTGGGAGCTGATAAGGAGCGGGAAACTCGATCACTCGGACCTCGTCCTTCTGGGGGAGCCAACCAACGAGAGGCTCATGCTCGGTGCGAGGGGCAGGTTCGTGGTTGAGGTCGAGTTCTTCGGCAAAAAGGCCCACGCAGCGAGGCCTTACCTTGGAATAAACGCCGTTGAGGATCTTGGAAGGTTCGTGGGGAGCCTCGAAAGGATAAGGCTCAGGGGTCACGGGAAGCTGGGCAGGGGTTCCTACTGCACGCTTCACGTCGAGGGTTCCGCCGACGGGCTGAGCGTCCCCGATTACGCAAGGGCGGTAATAGACAGGCACGTTGTGGTCGGTGAGGACTGGGAGCGCGTTAAGGGAGAGCTCATGGCCCTCGCTGGAAAGCTCGACCTGAGGAGCGATGTCGTGATAAAAAAGTTCGACCGCCCGACGCCCGACATGCTTCCCTACACCGTCAGGGCTAACAACAGGTTCGTGAGGGCTTTTTTGAGGGCCCATGAGAGGGTCTTCGGTGTTAGGCCGGAGGTAACCTACGGTAAGAGCGTGGGCGATTTCAACTACTTCGCAACCTACCTCGGCAAACCGACGCTCGTCTACGGGCCCGTGGGGGGGAACTGGCACTCCGCGGACGAGTGGGTCAGCGTCGAGTCGGTAAGGAGGGTGAAGAAGCTTTACGTTGAGTTCCTCAGGGGGCTGGTTCAGAAGAAAAGGAGATGAGGACTTCAAAGCCTTTTGCCCACCGCCAGGCCCGCGAGCAACCCCACGAGGGCCGTCAGGGCCATCCCCGCCCAAGAGGGGTTTTTCCTTTCTTCCGGCGCTGGAGCCGGTGGAGATGTCGTCGCCGTGGGAACGATGATCTGGGGAACGTCCGTGGTGGTGCCGGTCTCCACCGTGGTGTGCCGGGCGGGGCTGAGGAACAGGTTGGCAGTCTCCCGGGCGTACTGGTAGAATATCATGGCCGTCTGCAGGTCCTCCATGCTACCAGTCTTCTCTGCGCTCTTCTCGTAGCTCTTGGCGAACTCGTAGTAGGCTATCGCCAGAACGGGGGTAACACCACTGCTCTGGGCCGTCGCGATGGCCACCTTTGCCCCCTCTTCCATCCCCGTCAGCTTGTCCTTTAAAACCGTCCGGTTGTCTATTCCAAGCGTGTCCAGAAAGACCTGCGCCCTAACGCGGGCTTCCATGGCCGTGAAGAGCGCCGCGGAATACTTTCCCTTCTCGTAGTAGGTTTCAGCCTCCTGAATGCTCTGGCTCAGATCGCCCGTGGTGCTTCCGTACATCGACTCTATGTAGGTGACTATGAGGCTGGACTCGTCTATGTACTCCCTTGCGGTGGTTTTGATGACGTCCCTATCTATAACGTCCCCGGCCGCGAACCTCTCCCCGAGGCGTGCCCAGAAAACCGCCGTCTGAGCCCTCTCGTAAGCGTAGGCCGCCTGCCCTATCGCATCCCACCTGTCGTTGTTGTAGTAGTACTTCCAGGCCTCTTCGAGCAGGCTCTTCGCCTGTTCGATCCTCTCTTCTGCGGCCGCGATCGCCTGAAGCATCGTCGTGCCCCTGATCGTTACCCCTGAGACCTCGCTCTCGGAGGCGTTTATCATGGAGCCGACTTTTTTCAGAAGGCCTTCAACGTCCGTGGTGTCTATGTACCACTCCACGTGCCTTATTATTATCCTCGCCTGAAAGTCCTTGCTCAGGGTCGTGTAGTACATCCCCTCGTCGAGGCTCTCCTTCGACTGGTTCAGTATGGCCTCGGCTTCCCCCATTGCCTCCTTCAGGGTGGTGTAGGTGGCGTAATCGACGTCGCTCGCTTTGAGTTTCTCCAGCGTTGACCCGTAATAGGCCGTGGTGTTGTCGTAGTCCTTCTGGGCATCCTCCCTCAGGAAGGTCGTGTCCACGTTGACGTACTCCGGTGCCTTCGGGCGGGGTATCCTGTGGCCGGTGAAGTAGTAAACCGCATCGTAGATGTCCTTTATCTCGATCACCGTCAGTCCCCAGCGCTCCCTCGCGTAGTCGACGACGTCAACCCTTTTCGTCCGGGTGCTTATCTCCACTATTCCTCCGATCTCCTTTTTCTGGCTTTCCTGAACGTACTGGATGCGCTGGCCCTGGGGTATCAGGAAGAGCTCCATTCCAGCCTGATGCGCCGCGGAGGCCTTCTCGAGTATTCCCCCCACCGGCCCTATGGTTCCATCGGGGTTTATCATGCCCGTCATCATGACCTTCGGGTTTACCGCCCAGCCTTCGAGGGCGGCTATTATTCCAACCGTCATCGTCCCGCCGGCGGAGGGACCGCCTATGATTGGAGAATCCGCCTTTATCTGGATGAACACATCATAACGGTCCATGTCAACTCCGAGGATCTTTCCAGCGGTTTGCGCCGCCAGTCTGGCACTCGCCTGCATGTCCACCTCCGCGAGGGGCCACGTCTCTACGTAAACGTGCCCCGTTCCCGGTGTTACCGTGATGACGAAGTCGGTGGCCACTCCTATGAGCTCCCCATCGGAGGTTCTGGAAACCGCCGGAGCCTTTAAAACGACCGTGTGTCCCTCCCCGCATGGCACGGCTGACGAGAGGGGCATGAAGGCCAGCATGAGTAAAAGAAGCACGGACGCCCTTTTCATACCCATCACCCCCGTTTCGGCTCTCCATGCCTTAATAAATCCTTTTCGGTTCCAACCTTTAAGGGCGAAAGCTTTAAATAAGGCTCTCCTCCCCCCATGGTGGGGGATGCGAATGGACCTCTTCAGCAGGCTCATCACGAGGAAGTTCAGGGACATCAACGAGGGCAGGTACGAGGAGATAATCCGTCACTACCGTGAGTTTCTCCTTCTCCCGGAAGAGCTCGTTCTCCCCGAGATATCGTCGATCCTTCTTGCGGTGGACAGGTTTTCCCGCGATATCCCCGAGGAACTCTACGACACCCTCGGGGCTTACGCCGGGGCATCCGTGCAGATCGTTTACGTGGCCGACAGCACGGTCTTTCGTATGATAGAGCAGAGCCTCGGAAAAACGGAAGCAGAAAGGCTCAAAAGGACCGAAGCGGAGCTCGGCGAGAGGGTCCTCTCCCGAACGCTTGAGAAGCTCCGGGAAATCGGGCTGAGGGCGAGCGGGAGGTATTTCTTCGGTAACAAGAGCGACGATGTTATCAACATCGCGCGCGATTTCGACCTGCTCGTGATATCCCGGAGCTACGGTTCCGAGCTGGGAAAAACCCCGTCCGTCAGTCCGGTGGTTCTCAAGATAGTCCAGCACGTTGAAAAACCGGCGATAATCTATTAGGTGATGCCCATGACCCCCAGCGAAGAGATGATCATAGCCCTCTCGGTGTTCGCCTTTACCTACGCCCTGATAATAACCGAGAAGGTTCATAGAACGGTTGCCGCACTGTTCGGCGCTTCACTGGTGCTTTTTGCCGGTGTGGTCCCGTGGGAAAAGGTGCCGGAATACCTGGATCTGGGAACCCTGCTCCTGCTCGTGGGCATGATGATGATAGTCAACACCGCCAGAGAAAGTGGTCTCTTTGAGTTCATAGCCATCAAAACCGCGAAGCTTGCAAAGGGAAGCCCCATGAGGGTCCTCCTCCTCTTCTCGGTGGTTACTGCCGTAGTCAGTTCGGTTCTCGATAACGTTACGACGGTCCTCCTGCTCACGCCGATGCTCCTCTACATAGCCCGCCTCATGGAAGTCAACCCCGTTCCCTACCTTCTGGCGGAGATCTTCTCCTCCAACATCGGTGGAACGGCCACCCTCATCGGCGATCCCCCGAATATAATGATAGGCTCGGCCGCGGGGCTCAGCTTCAACGAGTTCCTCGTTAACATGGGCCCCATAGCGGCGGTGGATCTCATCCTGACGGTCGGTGTGATATACCTTGCCTACAGGAACGTGATGAGGATAAGCCCGGAGGGAAGGGAGCGGATCCGGTCCACCATCGAGAACCTCAGGGAGGAGGAGGCGGTAAGGGATTACTCCCTCTTCCGGAAGTCGCTTACCGTTATAATCGCCGTCGTGCTGCTCTTCTTTGTCCATGACAGGCTCGGGCTCCATCCCGCGGTGGTTGCCCTCACCGGCGCTTCGGTTCTCCTGATCTGGAGCAGAATGGAGCCCACGGAGGTCCTTGAGAAGGTGGAGTGGACGGCCATATTCTTCTTCATGGGGCTCTTCATCATAGTCGGCTCCCTCGTCCAGACGGGGGTTATAAAGGACGTTGCGAGCTGGCTTTTAACGTACCTCCACACGACGGGTGAGGCAGTGGTGGTGATAACGTGGTTCTCGGCCGTAGCCTCGTCCATAGTGGACAACATCCCCCTGACCGCCACCATGATACCCCTGATAAAGTCGATGGGCGTTTCTCTGAACGTTTATCCCCTCTGGTGGGCGCTCTCACTCGGAGCCTGCCTCGGCGGGAACGGAACGGCCATAGGTGCAAGCGCCAACGTCGTGGTTCTGGGTATCGCCGCTAGAGAGCGCGTTAAAATAACCTTCATGGACTTCCTCAAGATTGGCCTCGTGATAATGCTACTTACGGTCGGCGTGGGCACCTTGATAATCTGGGTGAAGTACGTGGGGGTGTGATGAATGAGGATACTCGTGCTCATTGACGGTTCAAAGTGGAGCCAGAAGGCGGCACTGCACGCGATAGCGATAGCGAAAAGGAAGGGCTGGAAGATCACACTCTTCTCGGCCATGGACTGGCGGGAAGCCAAGGTGCTGGCCTTCAACGTGGGGATGAGGATTCAGGACCTCGAGGACGTCCGAAAGTTCGAGGAAGAGGTGTGGCACGAGATGAAGAAGGACATAAGGGAGACCATGACGAACCTCCTTGAGTTCTGTCATGAGGAGGGGGTGAACTGCTCGATAAGGATAGTTGAGGGTGTTGCCAGAAAGGCGGTGCTCGAGGAGGCTAACTCCGGAAAGTACGGACTCGTCGTCATGGGGGCCTACGGAAGGAGCGGGAAGACGAGGATAGGCAGTCTGCTCGAGGAGGTCATAGGTCAGATAAAACCCCCGACGATGGTTGTCCGCTGAAAGTCGAGCTTTTAGTAAAACCGGGTGCGGGATAACTTTTTTATAGTTTCCCCTCCCAGACCCTTTATGGGATGAACGATGATCAAGAGAATGGATAACGTACTTTCTGGAATCCGTCCCGGAGAGAGTGTTCTCGTTGAGCATTCCCCGGTAGCGTCCCCCGAGATTCTGCTGTACGTTCTCATGGAAGAGTACCTGAAGGCCGGTAATTACATCATCATCGATGACATTGCAGATACCTTCCGGGAGTACGTAACCCGTCTCGAGCTCATGGGACTGAACACCGGACACCTGATGGAGATCCCCGTGATAAAGATAGGCGGGAGGCACAATTTCGGCAACGTCGTGGGCAGGGTCGATGTGGAGAAGTACTCCCTCAACTTTGACTACTACCGCGAGGCTTATGAGAAAGTTGCGCCGGAGACGGTCGTTTTCAATCCGGTTCTTGGCATTCACAGGCTCTTCATGGCCTTTGGAAGAAACGAATCGATAAGGCTCATCCGGACCATCTCCAATTTCGTTGGGGATAAAAGCCGCCTTGCCTTCTACTTCATAAACGGGGAGGTTGTGGAGAGGAGAAGCCCGGATCTCCTGCCCCTGCTGGAGGAAATCTTCACCACCGTGCTCAGGTGGGAGCTGATCGAGGGGGAGTACCGGGTGAAGGTGGTGAAATCGACGAGTCCCGCCACCCTCGGTTCCGTGATCTCCGTGGACTTCAAAGATCTGGTGGCTTTGAAAAGCATGCAAAGGGATTAAATCTCCTTCCGGTAGAGCAGGAAGAGGGTTTTCCCGTCCACGCTTTCCATTAACGGCGTCAGGACTTCCACCCTCTCTCCGATCTTCAGGAGAACCCGCGTGGGCCTCTTTTTCAGCTCCTTCTTCACCCTGATGGCCTCCCATTCAGAGGCCATGGAGCGACTCAGGGGCACGGCTTCCACACCTTCGGGGGTTTCTATCAGTACCTCCCCGTTCACGGGTGGAAGCTCTGTGGCAACCACAACCCGCCTGTAGCTTCCCGTCTCCCTCGAAAGGTAACCGCTCACCGCCCCGAGGAGGAGGATGAGAACCGGCAGCAGGATTCCGGTTGTTGAGAAGTTCAGGACCCTTCCAAGCCACAGTATGCCGAGTGAAAGGGCGAAGGCCAGCAGGAGAACCGGAGCACCGTACGTCAGGATCCCTGTCCCTCTGCCCTTCCATCCAAGTCCACTCAGGATGTTATCCCACCCCTCGGCCCTCTCGATGTAATCGCTCAGTATGCTGAGGACCATTAGGGTGAACACCGACAGGGGGCTGGAGAAATAGGGGTTTCTCATTATGGCCCCCGCAAGGTCCTCGTAGGCCCGGGGGAAGGCTATGGGCAGGAACTGGGACAGGACTATGGAGTAGGGAACGGAGTAGAGTACCGTTGAGACGAAAACCGTCCCGCTGGCGGAACCGGTGGAGATGAAGACCCCAAGGAGGATTATCCCGATGGCAGCTTTCAGGAGGTACCCTCCGGGTTGAAAGACCTCCGAACAGGCAAACGACACGAGGATTATCGCGGGCAGAAGGACGGCCAGTTTTAACGCCCGGAAGTTCATCCTATCTCCCCCAGCAACCTGCTCAGCACCCTACCGGTATCCTCCTGTTCCGGAAGCCAGCGGACGACGTAGGCACCGGCCTTTTCGAGCTCCTCCGCTATGACCCTCTTCTCTATCTCGATCAAAGTGCCCGCCTCCGCCTCGAGGGGCGGAGAAACATCGACGATGACCGGTTTGGAGCTTCCCCTGTGAAGGGACGTTACCTTCAGGATTCCCCTTCTGGTTTCCATGAGGGTTCCCTCGAGCACGTTGGAGACGTACACCACGAGGGGTCTGTACTGAAGGAGGATCCTCTTCAGCCTCTCGATGGAATCGTCGAAGCCCTCTTCAGCCGTTTGAACCCTCTCGAATTCCATCATGGTCCGCACCATCGCGTGAAGCTGCCTCTGTCCCGTTGCGGGGGGCAGGAACTTCCCGGTTCCGAGCAGGTAGAGGCCCACGTGGTAGTCCTTTCTCAGAAAGCGGTGGGCCATCGAAGAGACGAGGTTCATGGCGTGCTCGTAGGGGCTCTCGCTTCCGGCCCCCACCTTCATCCCCTCCCTTGCGTCGACCACGAAGAGAACCGTCTTCTTGCCCTCCCTTTCGAACTCGTTTGTCATAACCCTCCCGATCCGGGCGGTGGCCTTCCAGTTTATGAGCTTCACCGGATCGCCGGTTTGGTATTCCCTTATCTCCCTGAAGTCCGTGGAGAGGGACCCGGTTATCGAGAAGCTCGTTTCGGGGACGCTTATCCTCGCCTTTCTGCTCGTTTGTGCCATTGGAACCGCCCTGATGATACGGGGGATCGCCCTGAGTTCCAGTTCTTCGCCGTAAAGCCCCCAGAGGTACCTTACCCCGAGGGGGTTCCTCGTCGTCACCTCACTCTCCGGCAGCCTGTAGGATCCCCTGCGGAGGGGCCTTATCCTGTAGGAGTACTCAGCCCTCAGCGGTTTGAGCCCCTTGAAGAAAACCCCGACGTTGTTTCCCGAGGTCAGGGCGACGCTCTTCGGGAGGGGATCCCTGATGACGACCAGCCCGATTCCCCTTTCCACCTCAACCTCTACCCGGATCTCCACCTCCTCCCCCAGCCACACTTCGGACTTTGAGAGCCTTCGTCTTACCCCTATTCCACCCGGTGGGTCAATGAGCACCGCGAGGGCGAGGACCGAGAGGGGCACCACCGCGAGTGCTATCATCCCGGGCGAGAGGAAGATCGTTCCGATGAGTACGGCCCAGAGGGCGTAGCCGATAAGACTCTTCCTCATCTACCCTCAGCCCCTTTGGGAACGGACGTTCTCCTCAGGGTCTCCCTGATGATCTCCTCCCCGGTAACCCCTTCGAAGGCGTACTCCGGCCTGACGACAACCCTGTGGGCCAGTGCGTCGATGGCGTAGGCCTTTACATCATCCGGCAGGACGAAATCCCGTCCCTCGAGGAGGGCGTTTGCCTTGGCAACTTTCATAAGCGCTATGCCTCCCCGGGGACTCGGTCCCGCCTCGACCCTCTCATCGGAACGCGCGTTCCTGATCAGTTCGGCTATGTACTCAAGCAGGGCCCTTTCTATGAAGATCCGCCTCTCTACGAGCTCCTGCATTTCCACGAAAGTCTCGCGATCGATCAGAGGCTTTAGGTCGGCCGTTGGGTCGTCCTTTCTCCAAGATAGACGCGCTTCGAGGATCTCAACCTCGTCCCTCAGGGTTTTTGGGTAGCCGAGCCTGAGGCGCACCAGAAAGCGGTCGAGCTGGGCCTCAGGGAGGGGGTAGGTCCCCTCGAGCTCTATCGGGTTCTGGGTGGCTATCACGAAAAAAGGCCTCTCGAGGGGGAAGGTTTCGCCCTCGATGGTCACCTGCCTCTCCTGCATCGCCTCGAGCAAAGCGCTCTGGGTCTTCGGGGGTGCCCTGTTGATCTCGTCCGCGAGGAGAACGTTCGTGAATACCGGGCCTTTTATGAGCTCGAAAGTTCCGAGGTTCTGCCTCCAGACCTTGGTTCCCAGAATGTCCGCCGGAAGAAGATCCGGTGTGAACTGGACCCGCGTGTACTTCAGTCCCAGAACCCTTCCAAGGGCCTTCGCCAGTAGCGTTTTACCCAGTCCGGGGTAGTCCTCGAAAAGAACGTTCCCGTTCACGAGCGCTGCGGCCAGAGTTTTCCTGATGACGGCCTCGTTCCCTATGTAAACGCTTGAAATCCTGTCAACTATCTCACCAAGGGTTTCAAAGGCCTCTTTTAACTCCATCACGACTCCCATCCCATGAGCTTTCTCAGTTCTCCAAAAACCTCCTCAACGATCCCGGCCCTTCTTTCCAGCTCCCTCCTCTCGTAGGCGCGCCTTATCCAGAGGGGCGTTAGTCTTGAGACCTCCCTCGCCCTGTAATCGGCTATCTTTCCGATAAGAGCCTCAAAGCGTCTCCTCTCGTCGAAGAGCCGGGAGCCGTAGTAGGCTATGAAAGCCAGAAGGGGACCCTTCCTGCCCCGCACGACGAAGTCCTCGACAGCTTTCCTCGTCTCGCGCATTTCCGGACCGAGCTTTCTCATGGTTTCCGCCTCGTGCCTTTTCCACTGGGAGAGCAAGTAGCCCTCGGGATCCTTCTCGCCCACGTAGGAATGCACCATGCTTCCGGCAACGATGACCCCGAGCAGGAGGGCCAGCCATTCGCCGTAGAACACCATACTTGGATGGCTCTCGATCAGGCTTTCCCTCACGGTTGCATAGAGGCCGAGGATCCCGCCGAGGATGCCCATCCCGAGCAGGTTCCTCTCGATCGGTTCGGCCCAGGGATGCCCTTCACCGAGCTCTGCAGCAGCGTAGCCGAGGAACAGGAAAACGCCCGCGTAACTGAAGACGCTTCCAGCCGGCCCGAGGGGAGGAAGCCTTGAGATGCCGTAGAAGGCTATGACGAGCCCCGTTCCCCGGATGAGCCGGGAATGATCCCTGAGTCTTGGCGCCAGAGCGGCCGTTCCGGCTCCGAGAGCGATCAGCGCCACTGAAAAGCTCCACTCCCAGGGCAGGAGGATAGCTGAAAAGCTAACCCCGAGGGTCCTGACGATGAAAGCCGCGTTCCTTCCCCTTGCCCTCTCCGCAACGTCGCCCCCCACCAGAAAGAGAACGAGAACCCCCGCAGGGACCATCAGAACCCTTAGGGGACCTATCACCCCGGAGAGGACGTAGAGGAGGATTAGAAGCCCCGTGTAAAGGGCCGTTCTTCCCCAGTTGAACTCAGACACCACAGCCACCTCCCACAACCTCAAGAACGGAACGGTAGAAGCGTATGAATTCCTCCCTTCCAACGGATCCTCCGCTGTAGCGGGCCCTCTCGAATACGTCCGTCAGGGCATCTATCGGTTCCCACGGATACATCATGTCCGTAAGGGTTTCGGCTATCTCCCGCGGGGTCATCTCTTCAACCTCCACACCTTCCCCTCTGGCCCACGGAAGGAAGCACCGCTCGTAGTACTCCACCACCGCCTCGTTGTAGCTCTTCACCACCCTTACCCGGGCTTTCTCCACCATGCCGTTGCACCTCGCCTCCACCTCATGCTCTCCGGGGGGAAGGATGAGCCTGAAGTCCCGTTCCTTCCCGAAGGGCCTTCCGTTCACGTAAAGTTCGGGCTCGCCATCGCATTCTATGCTTATATCCAGCGCTTCCCCCTCCCGGAAGAGGGGTATTCCGTTGTTGAATATTATCTTCAGCATTCTCTCCTTTGTCCGCTCCTCCCCTTCCTCCTTTCTCCTGAGCCTGAGGATTAAAATGCCCATCAGAACCATCAGGCCGATGTAGGGCCACGGGATACTCCGCTTTTTGCCTATTAAGACGTGGAAGCTCTCCCTCGCTGGCAGGTAGTGGCCGGAACCTTCAAAGGTTACGGTGACCGTGGCGTTGACTTCCCTCTCCCCCACGGGGACTTCGATAACCGCTATACCCGATCCGTTGGTCGTGGCGTGAAACGCGAGATCCCCCAGGCTCACGTTGAGTGGCAGACCCCCCACAGGATCGCCCTTGAAGTCCACCACCCTGAACTTCACCCTGGCGATTTTCCCGCCCCTTGCCTCCCCCGTCAGGAGCTCTATTCTGACCGGAGAGACCACGGCAATGGTTATCCTCTTCAGGACCCTGCCCCCCTGCCTGAATTCGAGGGACCTCTCACCGACGCTGTTGAAGGGCTCGAGGGTGAGGTTAAACCGCCCGTTGACGATTTTGAGGTCGTAGGTCTTCCCCGGGAACAGGTACGCCTTGAGGGTGGCGTTTTTGATCCCGAGGACCCTCCCGGATATCACCACTGGTTTTCCGGCTTTGACCTTCACCTCCTCCTCAACCTCGAACTTAACGGCCGCCACCCTAACCTTCGCGGTGGCAGGGGAGTAGTCATCGCTTCCACCGTATTCGAGCGTCAGGCTGTGGCCCCCTAGCCAGGGGATGCTGAGCCTTATGGGAAACCTCCCGTCCGTTAGGGTTGTTGAGCTACCCGTAAGGTTCCCGTCGAGGTGGTAGGTTACCCCCGCATCTGGCACGGGGTCCCCGGCACCGTCGATCAGGGCCCCAACGAGGGTAACGTTCCCGGGGTTCACGAGGATGAGCTCCGGCAGGGAGAACCTCGCGAGACCCCTTACCCTGAGCTCCCTAACGGCTTTCGAGGGAAGGTATCCACAGCCGGGGGGAGGGTTGTAACTCACCTCCACCGGGTAGACCCCCGGTTTCAGGTATTCGGGTATTCTGACGGGAACGGAAAAGCTCCCGTTGGAGAGGTTGCCGTAGCCTATCAGAACGTCCCTCCTACCGTCGTTCAGGAACACCGGGACCTTCCCCTTCTCCGGTGGGCTCACGACCCCGCTTACGGTGCCGTTGATTGAGAGGAAATCGCCGGCCGTTGGAGTGGCGGGCAGGGAAAAGTCGATCGCTGTGGGTTCCCTGAGCAGCACTGGAATGCGGATGCTGTATTCTTCGGAACCCGTTACGGCCTTAAAGTCAACGATGTAAAGACCGTTCGGGTAATCCGGTGGGGCGTTCAGTGTAACCTCAAACCCTCCGCTGAAGGCTTCGATCCTCTCGACCAGCGGGGAGGTCGTTTCCAGCCCGAGGTTCCGGGCGGTACCGTTTACGTGGAGTTTCAGGACTGCCCCCTTGCCCCGGGTGAGGTTAACGGCCGGAGGATCGGGGATTACCGTCAGGTTTCCGGGAACGGTGACGAAGCCGAAGGCAGCCTGCGATGCTTCATCTGCCGTCGCAATCGCCGTTACGGGGTAATGTCCGGGTTCCCTTAGCTTGATGGTCAGGTCGTGTATCCCGGATCCGTTGGCAAGGAACACCCCGATGGAAGGGGCTTCCACGGTGAGGCTCGAGTTCGCCCCGGTGACCCTCTCGAACTTTACGGTAACGTTTCCGGAAGAACCCGGAGCAAGGGCCGTTCTGGAGGGAACCACGCTGAGCTCGAAGGGGACGTGGACGTTTGGGTCCCTGTGGAGGGGATCGAATATCAGCCAGCCGGCTTTTTCGAAGTAAACCTCAGCCCAGAAGTGTCTGTTCCTCTCCGTCACCACCTGTTCCTGCGGGACGGCTTCCACGTAGAGCCCTTCCACGAGCCTCGCCGGAAGGCCCTCCAGCCTCGCGAGAACCACGAAGGCAGAGGCGAAGTCGTAAGCGTTCCCCTCCCCCGATTCGAAGAGGAACCACGTTAACCTGTCCGTTCCGTTTGGAGGCTCCGCATTTCCAACCCGGTAGTGGGTCCTCAGGTATTCCGCTATGGCAAGGGCCTTTTCGTAGTCCGATCCGCCTGATTCGATCCTTCCGGCGAGGTTAACGAGCCGGGGATCCTTCGGGGCCTGCAGGTATTCGGTCAGGTTCCCGGCGGTGAGGTTCCTCAGGTAGGGCGAATCGAAGGTGTAGATCACGGAAGAGAAGGAGTAAGAGGTAACGTTGAAGGCCGTTCGGAAGAGGTTGTAGCCGGGAATGGCTTCGACGCCTGTGGCATCAACGCGGGTGGTGTAGAGGGACGTGAAGAGGTTGCCGGTTATCGGCTGGAAGGAGAACACGGTTATCCTGTCCCGCTCCGTGTGGTGGGGAACGTCCACCTCCGGCGGCGCGATGACGTTGCTCGGAATCCTCGTGGCGTTTCTGGTGGTCCAGACCCCGTTCACGTAATCGGTGTAAACGTTGAGCCTTAGGTAGTGGGTGTGGGCGGCGCCGGTTATCAGGAGGCGGCGTGAGACCGGGATCCCGGTGACCGGTCCGGTTTCGTTGCTTCCGTTTCCGGGTGGAAGCCTTGAAAGGAGCAGCCCCTCGAGGCTTCTCGTTTCCGGGGGGACCTCTATCATGGCCGGACCAAGAACCACGGACGTTATCACCAGTGATATGAGGATCAGGGTGAGAAAGGCGATGTACTTCCGTCCTACCATGATGTCAACATCTCTCGACATTTTTATATAAGGGTTTTCGTCGATGTAAATTTCTGTACATTAGCGATGGAAAAAGCCTTAACCCTTCCCGGCCCCTTTTCTCCGGTGGTATCATGGATTTCGAAAGGAAGCCCCTCATCGGGATGGTTCACCTCAAACCTCTGCCCGGTTCCTACCTCTACGACGGGGACTTTGAGGGGGTGGTGGATTCGGCCCTGAGGGACGCGAGGGCCCTTGAGAGGGCGGGCTTCGATGCCGTGATGGTGGAGAACTTCGGTGACGTCCCCTTCCCAAAGTACGCGGATAAGACCACTGTTGCGGCCTTCACGGCCGTTGCAAAGGCCGTAAGGGATGAGATCCATCTTCCCCTCGGGATAAACGTTCTCAGAAACGACGGGATGGCAGCCTATTCCATAGCCTACGCCGTAAGGGCCGACTTCATAAGGGTCAACGTTCTGAGCGGCGTTGCCTTCACGGATCAGGGCGTTGTGGAGGGAATCGCCCACGGGCTGGCCAGACTCAGAAAACTCCTTCCCTCGAGGATCGAGGTCTTCGCCGATGTGCACGTCAAGCACGCCGTTCATCTCTCCGATTTCGAGGATGCCCTGCTGGACACGGTCGAAAGGGGTCTGGCAGATGCCGTCGTGGTCAGCGGAAGGGCCACGGGCAGGCCGGTGGATGTGGAGAAGCTGGCGCTGGCAAAGGAAATCTCGCCGGTTCCCGTCCTTGTGGGTTCCGGAACGACTTACGATAACCTTCCTGACCTCTGGAGGTACGCGGACGGCTTCATCGTCGGGACGTGGATAAAGCGCGGTGGGAGGGTTGAAAGGGAGGTTTCCATCGAGAGGGCGGTCAGGCTCGTTGAACTCGCCGGAAAACTCCGGAAGGGTTCGCCCTGACGAAACCGTTATAGCCATCCTGAAGGGTCCTTCGTTCGTGGGGTGATGCTCATGGGAAGGTACTTCGGAACCAGTGGGATCAGGGAGGTAGTGAACGAAAAACTAACACCCGAACTGGCGCTTAACGTCGGGAAGGCGATAGGCACCTACCTCGGTGGCGGGACGGTGGTCGTTGGAATGGACACCCGCACGAGCGGCGAGATGCTCAGGAATGCCCTGATAAGCGGTCTCCTCTCAACGGGGGTTGATGTGGTGGACATAGGCCTCGCCCCAACCCCCCTCACGGGCTTCGCCATCGGGCTCTACGGTGCCGACGCAGGGGTTACCATAACTGCCTCCCACAACCCGCCGCAGTACAACGGCATAAAGGTCTGGCAGCCGAACGGCATGGCCTACACGCCCGAGATGGAAGCTGAAATCGAGGCAATCCTTGAATCTGGAAACTTCAGAAGGGCCGGCTGGAACGAGATCGGGAGCCTGAGAAGGGCCGACCCAAGGAGGGAGTACGTGGAAAGGGCCCTCGAGATGGTCGAGCTTGAGGGTTCCTACACCGTGGTCGTGGATTCCGGCAACGGTGCCGGGAGCATCGTCTCCCCCTACCTGCAGCGCGAGCTCGGTAACAGGGTCTTAAGCCTGAACTCCCATCCGAGCGGTTTCTTCGTCAGGGAGCTCGAGCCCAACGCGAAAAGTCTGGAGGCCCTTTCCAGAGCCGTTGCCTCGTTGAAGGCCGACGTCGGAATAGCCCACGACGGCGATGCCGACAGGATAGGGGTGGTTGACGACGGCGGCAACTTCGTTGAGTACGAGGTTATCCTCTCCCTCATGGCGGGCTACATGCTACGGAAGTTCGGGAGGGGACAGGTCATAACCACCGTCGATGCTGGCCTCGCCCTCGACGATTACGTCAGGTCATTCGGCGGGGAGGTCGTCAGAACGCGCGTTGGTGACGTCGCCGTTGCCGAGGAGCTGGCCAGATCCGGGGGCATCTTCGGGGGTGAGCCGAGCGGGACGTGGATAATCCCCCAGTGGAACCTTACTCCCGACGGGATCTTCGCCGGGGCCCTCGTACTTGAGATGATCGACAGACTCGGCCCGTTGAGCGAGCTGGTGAAGGAGGTTCCGCGCTACGTTACCCTGAGGGCCAAGATACCCTGTCCCAACGATAAGAAGGCCGGGGCAATGAGGATCATAGAGAGAGAAGTCCCGGGGATCTTCTACTACGACAGGCTTATAGACATAGACGGGATCAGGATCGAGACCGCTGACTGGTGGATCCTCTTCCGTCCGAGCGGGACCGAACCCATAATGCGCATAACCCTCGAGGCCCGGGACGAGAAGACGGCCAGAGCCCTGATGGAGAGGGCTGAAAGGCTCGTCAGGGAGGCCATAGGGAGGGCCTGAGCTCAGCCAAGGGCTCTTTCGATCCACTCCACGCTTTCGTCTACGTTATCCTTGTCGAACTCCACGTACCTCCCCTCCGGAAACCTCGCCATCAGCACCTCGAAGAGTATCCCGGGAAGCTTTGCCTCCCTGAAGTTTCCCCCGGTTATCTCCTTCGAGCGTCCCAGCCTCTCCTCCTTTTTGAGGTAACGGAACTCCCCCATGGCGGAATATGGGTAACGCCCGGGATCGCCCGAGGTGGTGGAGAACACACCGCAGGTGGGGGAACCCTTTACGCCGACGAAAACAACCTTCTCGGGCTTTTCCTCGGTCAGAACGCGCCCTATGAATTCCGCCGTTACTTTAACCCTCTCGCGCATGCCCAGCCTCTCGTAGACTTCCCTGCTGGCCGGGGCCCTTGGCCAGCCGACCAGCTCGTACTCCGGACACGGGTAGGCGAAGACCTGCCAGTCATCGTCGAGCTTCCCGATGAGCCTTCTCATACGCCGGGCCGTCTCGTACTCCTTCTCCTTCGGCCCGCGGTAGACGTAAAAGGGGCTCAAGAGGCATGGGGCTACGATGAGGAGCTTCATTGGCACTACCCCCTACCTTTTATCTTCGCCATTATTGCTTCCACCTTCCGTCTTAGCTCTTCCATACTCCCTTCGTTCACCACAACGTAATCCACAACCCCTTTAAGCTCGCTCGTCCTGTAGAGCCTCTCCTCAGCATCGTCCATGGCCTTAAAGTCCTCGAAGCTCTTTATGGTTCTGTCCTTCCCTGCCCTCCGCAGCATGAGGCGTTCGAACCTCGTCTTTGGATCAGCTTCCACGTAGATGACCACCCCGCCGAGGCGTTTTATGGCCTCCACTTCCTCCCTCGAGCGAACGCCGTCTATAACGATGTTCTCGCAGTGCCTCATCCTGTCTATTGCCAGCCTTATGAGAACGTCCCCCCCGTAGGTTTCCTTCAGGTACCTCCCGAACTCTATCAGGTTCTCCCTCGTTGGTTCCCTCTTTTGAGGCAGCTCCGGGATCCACGAGTAGGCCGAGACGTTGTGCGTCAGCAGGTCCACCAGAGGATCGCTGCATGAGACCCTGCAGAAACCCCTTTCCTCGAAGAGCTTTGCCACCGTGGTCTTTCCGGCCGCGATCTTCCCAACCACACCGACTATCATCTCTTCCACATCCTCCAGATCAGGTTGGCGCCGTCCGTTGATTCCATAAGTCCCTCGTAGGTAAGTTCCGCAACGAACCGGATTAAAGCCTTTTTGTCGTAGATCACCGGCCTCTCGAAGCCGAAGAGGTACTTCAGTTCAAAGAACCCTATGTGGAGCAACCGAAAGGGGTTGAGGAGCGCCTTACCCTCGAACTTAAGCCCGAAGGGAAAGTCGGCCATAACGAGCTCCGCTCCCCTTTCATCCGCGATTCTCAGGAGTTTTTCCACCTCGGGGAAGAAGATCTCCTTGGGTTTTCCTTCCATGGGCTCGTATTTCAACCCCGGGAAGGAGTACCTTAGCCCCACGGCGTCGTGTGGAAGCCCAAGCCTCTCCGCAAAGCCGAGGAGGGCCCTCGCGTTGAAGCTCATGAAGACGAGGGTTCTTAAGTTCCCCCTGATTTCCGGCCACTTCCTCGGTGGAAACCTCTTCTCGGCCTCTATTATCGGAAGAAGGAACTCGAGTTTCGTCCCTCTGACGAGTTTTTCGGCTTCCTCGAGCTTTCTCCTCTTTATCTCGAGGTCGAGGTTTGAGTAAACGGTTACCTGCCCAACCCCGAGCCTTTCGCGGAGCCTGCCTATTACGAAGCTGTTGCCTATTATGACGCTCTTGTCCGTCCTGTCGTGGGCGATTATGAAGAGTTTGTCGCCCTCTTCATCGTAACGAACCTCGTCTATCCTGAAGGGACTATCTGGAAAGCCGTTTTTCCTTCTTATCTCCCTTACGAGGGATTCCACTTCCGTGACCGTGAACATTCTCCTCCCTCCCCCTTTCCGCTCTGCCTTTTTAAGGATTCTTTCGAAGGGAACCATGTTCTAAAATTGGAACAAATATTTATAAATTGTGGAACAAACGCCGGCACGGTGGTGAGGATGAACTCAAGGGAGGTATCGATAATAGGGATGATGCTGGCCCTCTCGCTCATGCTGGAGGTCATCCCCGTGGAGATGCCCATGGTCTGGGGAATGAAGATAGACCTCGTGGCGGTTCCGGTGATAATGGCCTACCTTCTCACGGGCTTTGCCGGTGGCCTCGTGGCGGTGGTTCTGCTCTTCCTCGGACTCTCGCTCGTCTCTCCAGCGAGCTGGATCGGGGGCATGATGAAGTCCACCGCAACCTTCAGTGTTCTCCTGGGCCTTGAAGCGGCAAGAAGGATCACCCGCTTCGACTTCGAGAAGGCCGATGGAAGGAGAACCGCCGTCTTTGCGGTTCTGGCCTTCCTCATAGGCATAGCCATCAGGGTCCCGCTGATGGTTGCCCTCAACTACTACGTGGCCCTCGAGTTCTTTCTCGACATTCCAAGGGAGCGGGTCATCGAGACCGTTGAGGCGTGGACGGGGGTTCCCTTCTGGATTGCCATAGGCCTTCCCAACGTCATCCAGAGCGCTATAGACGTCTTCCTCGGTCTGGGATCCACGATACCCGTGCTGAGGCGCGTTCCCCACCTGCTGGGGTAGGCCTACAGGTTGTTCGTTATCTCCTCCCCTTCCATCGTTCTCTCGCAGTAGTGACAGCGCACCTTCAACGGGTTCCTCGACAGGACGTGGAACCTCGGGACGGTGTACTCGTGGTTGCTGACGCAGTTCGGGTTGGCACAGCGGAGGATGCCGGTTATCTCATCCGGGATCCGGACCTTGAACTTCTCCACCACCCTGTAGTCCTTCACTATGTTGACGGTGGCACTCGGGGCTATTAGGGCTATCCTGTTGACCTCGTCTTCATCCAGAAACCTGTCCTCGACCTTAACGATGTCCTTTCTTCCGAGCTTTCCGCTCTCGACGTTCGAGGCGAGGAGAAGAACACCGTTTGACCTGTTAAGGTGGAGTATGTCGATGACCTTCAGCCCCTTTCCCGCGGGTATGTGGTCTATGACCGTTCCGTCCTTAATGGCCTTAACCTTGAGCTCGCTCATCTGACCACCCCCAGAGTCAGGCCGAGAAGGGCCATTCTAACAGGAACGCCCGAGAAGACCTGCCTGAAGTAGAGGGCGTGCTCCGTGCCATCGACCTCGGGGCTTATCTCGTCCACCCTCGGGAGAGGATGCATAACCCTGAGGCCTTCCTTGGCCTTCCTGAGGAGGGAAAGATCCACCCTGTAGCTTCCCTTGACCTTCAGGTACTCCTCCTCGTCCGGGAAGCGCTCCCTCTGGATTCTGGTCACGTAGAGAACGTCAAGGTCCGGAAGGACCCCCTCCAGATCCGTCGTTTCGTTTACTCTCACCCTTTCCCTGAGTTCCTCCACGATGTGCTCCGGCATCCTGAGAAGCTCGGGCGAGATCAGGTAAAGCTCCACTTCGTAGTGTGCCAGAGCCTCGGCGAGGCTGTGGACCGTTCTTCCGTACTTCAGGTCCCCGAGTAGACCTATCCTCAGGCCGTCTATCCTCCCGAAGGCCCTCTTTATCGTGTAGAGATCGAGGAGGGTCTGGGTGGGATGCTGGTTGCTCCCGTCCCCGGCGTTTATAACGGGGATATCGGCCACCTCAGCGGCAAGCCTTGCGGCCCCTTCCATCGAATGCCTTATCACGATAACGTCGCTGTACTGTTCCACCGTCTTCACCGTGTCCCTGAGGCTCTCCCCCTTTTTGACGCTCGTGCTTGAGGCGGAGGAGAAGCCTATGACCGAACCTCCGAGACGGTGCATTGCACTTTCGAAGCTCAGGCGCGTTCTGGTAGAGGGCTCGAAGAAGAGCGTCGCCAGAATCCGGCCCCTCGCGTAGTCGAGGGAACCCTTCTCTTCAAGCTCCCTTTCGAGCCTTTCGGCAACTTTCAGAACGAACTCGATATCCTCCTTCGAAAAGTCGCGGATGCTTATTACGTCCCTACCTTTCCAGTCCATACAAGCCCTTCCAGTGTAAAAATGGATTGGTTTTTAAACGTTATTTGACATATAGATGTTAACGGTAAGGCTTTAAGCATCGTTTCAAAAATCCAATAACCGGGTTTTGGGTGGTGCTATGAGGACCCCGAGCGTGTACGTGGCGGAGGAACTGATGCCCTTCCTTCGGGCGAAGATAGCGGAGAGGCTCTACCGGGAAGGCATGAGGCAGTCCGGGATAGCCGGTTACATGGGCATAACTCAGGCCATGGTCAGCAAGTACCTCGCCGGAAAGTACAAAACCCCTCCCGAAGAGGTCTCGAGGAAGCTTGAGGAGATAGCGGAGGAGGTCTCCGGTTTCATCCTCTCCGGCGGGAGCAGGGAAGACTCTCTGTTTCTCGTGGCGAGGCGCTTGATGGAGCTCTTCCAGAACGGATTCCTGTGCAGATTTTACTCGGAATACGCAGGTGTAAGGGAAGAGATCTGCCGTTCGCTCTTCTCCCCTGATCCATCCCGTAGCGAGGTTCTCAAAGTCCTTGGCGTGGCCCTCAGGGAGCTCCTCGAGGAGGAGAGGTTTCCCTCCCTCATCCCGGAGGTAAGGAGCAACTTCGCTTATGCGATTCCATCTCCGAGGGACGTCGATGAAATAGCCGCGGTTCCGGGCAGGATAACCACCGTGAAGGGAAAGCCCTTCGCCCTTCCACCGGAGTTCGGGGCGAGCCACTTCACCGCCCGACTGCTCGTGGAGCTTGCCGGAATAAGGCCCGAGGTAAGGAGCGTCCTTAACGTACGCTACGGACGGGACGTGGAGACGGCCCTCGAATCGAGTGGCCTCAGGGTGGCGAGGGTGAAAACCGGGGGATTGAGCGAGGATGAGGCCGTTACAACCATAGTCAGTCCCTTCAGGGAGGGCCTCTACGATGCGGTCATCGACGAAGGAGGCCTTGGCGTGGAGCCCCTCGTTTACCTCTTCGGAAGGAACCCGATGGAGGTCGTGGATAAGCTCAGGAGAATCATGAAGAACCTCTGAGGTCCTCCGTAAACCTTAATATCATCCTTTACTATCGCTTCCGGTGGTGTTATGAGGGTCTTCACGAGGGAACTGAGGTTCCGGACGAAGGGGGAGATCGATCTGATTGACCTGACACAGGATATCGAGGACCTCGTAAGGGAATCCGGAATAGAGAACGGGCAGGTTCTAATCTTCGTTCCCGGGGCCACCGGGGCGGTAATAACGATAGAGCACGAAAGAGGCCTTTTGGAGGACCTGAAAAACACGCTGAGGGAACTCATCCCGAAGGGTAAGGGCTACCTCCACGACAGGATAGACAACAACGCCCACAGCCACCTGAGGGCCACCCTCCTCGGTGCGAGCGAGTGCCTTCCCGTCGTGAACGGAAGGCTCGTGAGGGGGACGTGGCAGCAGATCTTCTTCGTCGAGCTCGACGTTAGACCGAGGAACAGGCGGGTTCTGGTTCAGATCATAGGGGAGTAAAAGGGTAACAACCCGCCCAGGTTCATCGGCTCCGCCTTCGGCGGCACTCCCCGGGCAATGACAGTTCTTGGTTCTTCCTAAAAGCTTTCCGGTTTGATGGAAAACAAAAGGGGGAGAAAAATCACTCCTTCTTGAGCTTCTCGCACTTCTCGACGAACTCCTTAAGGACGTCCCTGAGCTTCGGCTCGCCTATCTCCTCGAGTTCGTACCTCACTCTAACGGCCGGCTTGTTGAGCTTCATGACCCTTCTGAGGTCTATCGGGGTGCCCATGATGACAACGTCCGCATCGGCCCTGTTTATGGTCTCCTCGAGCTCCTTTATCTGCTTGGCCCCGTAACCCATGGCCGGCAGGATCACGTCAAGGTGGTTGTACTTCCTGTAGGTGTCGATGATCGAGCCGACGGCGTAGGGCCTCGGATCGACTATCTCGGCGGCACCGTACTTCTTAGCCGCTATGTAACCCGCTCCGTACTTCATTCCACCGTGGGTGAGCGTCGGACCGTCCTCGACGACCAGAACGCGCTTGCCCTTGATGAGCTCGGGTTTGTCAACGTAGAGCGGCGAGGCGCCGTCGATGACGATGGCTTTGGGGTTGATCCTCTCGATGTCCTCACGGACCTTCTGGATGTCGTCCCTGTTGGCCGTGTCGATCTTGTTGATGATTATGACGTCCGCCGAGCGGAAGTTCGTCTCACCCGGGTGGTACTTCAGCTCGTGTCCCGGCCTGTGGGGGTCGGTAACGACTATCCAGAGGTCGGGCACGTAGAACGGGAAGTCGTTGTTCCCCCCGTCCCAGAGGATTATGTCCGCCTCCTTCTCGGCCTCTCTGAGGATCTTCTCGTAGTCAACGCCCGCATAAACCACCATTCCCCTGTCGATGTAGGGCTCGTACTCCTCGCGCTCCTCGATGGTGCACTCGTACCTGTCGAGATCCTCGTAACTGGCGAAGCGCTGAACGACCTGCTTCCTCAGGTCGCCGTAGGGCATCGGGTGTCTTATGGCAACCACCCTGTAACCCATCTCCTGAAGAAGCTGGGCCACCTTTCTGCTGGTCTGGCTCTTTCCACAGCCCGTTCTTACAGCGGTGACGGCTATGACCGGCTTGCTCGACTTTATCATCGTCGATTTCGGTCCGAGGAGCCAGAAGTCGGCCCCGGCTGAATGGGCCCTGCTCG
Source organism: Thermococcus sp. P6 (assembly GCF_002214525.1). Lineage (NCBI taxonomy): Archaea > Methanobacteriati > Methanobacteriota > Thermococci > Thermococcales > Thermococcaceae > Thermococcus > Thermococcus sp. P6. The sequence continues at coordinate 720,552 of NZ_CP015104.1, read as the reverse complement.
CGAGGTGCATCACGTGCTCGTGAGGAACGTCCGAGTAGGCGAAAACCACCACGTCCACATCGTGCTCCTTGATTATCTTCTCAAGGTCGTCCTCGCTCCATATCGGGATTCCGTTGGGGTAGAGCTCTCCTGCAAGCTCCGGCGGGTAAACCCTGCCCTCTATATCGGGGATCTGAGTTGCCGTAAAGGCGACTACCTCGTACTCCGGGTTGTCGCGGAAGAAGGTGTTGAAGTTGTGGAAGTCCCTCCCAGCCGCTCCAAGAATAACCACCCTTTTCCTCTTCTTTTCGGCCATTCCAACCACCTCAAAAGTTGTATCAGGCATTGACCTATTGTTTTTGGCATTTATAACCGTTTTTGTTTAATAATGAAAGCATTTTACGTGATTTGTTCTGTTATACTTCCATCCCACTGAAAACTCTTCAGTTATTGCTGACAATCTTCCGGTCCCCCTCAGGGGTTCACCCCGGAGTTCCCGGAAAAGGGATAAGGTTGAAGGAATTCGCTACCCTTTCCTGAGCCATAACGCCCCTACCATGCCGAAGTACGTTGGACGGGCGTAGGCACTCGCCTTTAACTCGAATTCGAACCTTCTCATGGCCCCGAACATTACGAGCATCTGCCAGTAGCTGTCCACGAGGGCCCTTTCCACGAGCTCCTCCGGGATGTGGAGAAGCTCCTCGAGCCCCTTCCTCCTTATTATGTCCATAATACGGCTGTCGTACTCCTCGCTCTCCTTCCTGAGCCCGTAGGGTCCCTTCTCGTCGTGGGCATGGCCGTGATCGGCGCTCACTATGAGTGCAATCCTCTTTTTGCTTTCCTCAATCACCTCCCCGAGGATCTCGCCGAACCTCACGAGCTTTTCCCTGCTCAGGCTTCTGGCGGGCGTTAGCAACACGAGGGGCTTCCTCTCGAGAAAGTGAAGGGGTATCAGCTCCCCCCAGCTAAGGGGCCACCTTGAGTACTTTCCTTTTAGTGAGGCGAAGTTCAGGTCAACCACGGGCATTCCGGCCCCTTTCTCGGTCCGGTATATTTCCTCCGCCAGATCCCTGTCCGTCTTCCATTCACCCGGAAGTTCCTTCCCCTCGAATCCGAGCCACGAGATGAGGTTTTCCGCCATTACAACGCCGAGGTGGTCGCTCATCCGGACGTTGTGCGGGCTTATCAGGACGTAGGCATCGACCCCTGCGAGGCTCCTTCCAACCTCCTTCAGGACCCCGGCGAGTTCTGCGGTTTCTCGATCCGGTGGTTCCAGAACGGGGTTTCCGTGGGGCATTAAGGCCGTTCCAACGAGCATATCATCACCCCGGAAATTCCTTTATCCACCACCTTCTTCAGGGCGTGGTTCGTCCCGTTCTCCTCTCGGCCCTCAGGAGAACCGAATATTTCTCGACCGTTATACTGTAGGTTGCATAGTCGTTCCCCTCCGCAAGCCGGGAGAGGGTTTCCCCGAAGGTTTTTGCCGCCCTTTCGTTCGAGAAGACGACCTTCCACATCAACAGGTAGCCGGTCGAGTCACCGCTCAGGACGAGCCTGTCCCCCCGCCAGGCGCTCGAAACGTTCAGGGCTTCCTTTTCCCCCATCTTCGCAACGTCCCTCAGGAGGAGGTAGACGTAGTACTCGCCGAGCCTGTCCTCCCTGAGAACCCGGGATTCCGGCACGTCGAGGTCAACCTCCAGGGGCGTGACGTTCCCGAGGTAGAGGTCAGGGTGCATGACCTGCTGGGCCGATAGGGGGTAACGCCCGTAAGCTTCGTTAACGAGCTTCCAGCCGCCTTTCTCGTAGAGGTAGCTCACGAACCTATCGCCAAAGACGTAGGGGAATATGTGCAGGTCCGTCAGAGGGTCACCGCTCAGCGAGCTTATCTTGTGTATCGGTATCCCGTTCCTGCGGCAGTATAAGTCCGCCACGAGGTCGGCGTCGCCTTCGATGAGGGCCTGAACGGCTATAGTCCCGTCGTAGGTGTCCGCGCCGTACCTCGCATCGAACCACTGTTTTTGAAGGACGTGAACGCTCTCGTGGGCAAGAGTTCTCTTGGCGACGTCGGGATTCCGGGCGAAGTTCTCCCGGATGATGTATACCCTGTTCCCCACCGTCGCGGCTATCCAGCCCGCTTTCCTCTCGCTTTCGCCTTTGACGTATTCGTAGTCCGGCGGGAGGAGAAGGGTCATCTTGTAGGTCAGCTCCTCTATCCTCATCCTCTCGACGTCGGCCTTTCCGGGCCTCCACATGGCAAGGGCTTCGGCCTTCGTCAGAACAACGATCTCCGGGCTCTCCCTGAAGGTGAGGTTCCTTATCTCCTGGACCTCCTCCAGTATCTCGTTTGCTTCATCAAGAACCGCATCAGGACTGGCCGTGAACCTATCCGCGGTGTAGAGGGTTACGATCAGAAGGGCCATCAGCCCGAGAACGACCGGCTTTTTTGGGAGCCCCATGCTACCAACCCGAAGGAGAAATTAAAAGGGACTCATTCCTTGAACTCGACGAACTCTTCCTTCATGCCCTCTTCAGTTATCACGACGACCTGAACCTTCCTGTCACCCGTGTAGACGTCCCTCTTTCCCGCGGTCCTTACGGCCCTGACGGCGAGCTCTCTGGCCTCCTCAACGCTCATCCCTTCCCTGAAACCGTCCTCGAGGACTGCTATGGCGAAGGGACTTCCGGATCCGGTTGCGGTGTAGCTGTCGAAGACGAGTCCGCCCATGGCGTCGAGGCTTGCGAGGGTCGGCTCATTGACGTAACCGCCTATGATTATCTGAACGAGGTAGGGGAACCATTTGTTCTGGTTCAGGATGTTGCTGAGCAGGTTCGCCATCGCCTTCGTGCTCATCGGCCTCTTCCACGTGAAGGCGTAGTACCTCGCCTCTGCCTCGAGGGTCCTCGCCAGTGCCTGAACGTCCCCAACGTTTCCCGCTGTCGTTATCGCTATCCTGTCGGTGATGGGAACTATCTTCCTTATGTTGAGGGTCTCGACCATGTGATCGAGGGATGCCTGTGTGTCCGCGGCCAGAACAACTCCATCCCTGGCCTTTATTCCGACGGTTGTTGTTCCGGTTTTTTTGGTCTCCATCCTCTCACCCATCAAATCTTTTCCCGTTGGGTTTTAAACCTTTGTGAGTTCGGGCAGGATGATCCGGTGGTCGTCGAGGGTGACCATCCTCGCCTTTATCCCGTAAACCCTTTCTATGATATCCGGTTTTAGCTCCCCGGGTTTTCCTTCCCACTCCTTCCTTCCTTTGTTGAGAAGGACTATCCTGTCGGCGTACCTCAGGGCCATGTTGAGGTCGTGGAGGACGACGATCATCACCCTCTCCCGGCTCAGCTCCCTCAGGAGTTCCATCACCATCAGGGCGTGGTTGATGTCGAGGTGGCTCGTCGGCTCGTCGAGGAGGATAACCCTGCTCCCCTGCGCCAGAGCCCTCGCTATAAGGGCCAGCTGGTATTCTCCACCGCTCAGGCCGGTTATCTCCTCCCCCCTGCGCTCCCAGAGGCCGACCACCCTGAGGGCATCCTCCACGTTTCCGTGGGTTGCGTAGGTTCCGAGTTCGACGAACTCCTCTATGGTAAAGGCAAACTCCGGAAAGGAGCTCTGGGGCACGTAGGTTATCAGTCTGGCCCTTTCCCGGGGTTTGAGCCTGAGAAGGTTCTTTCCCCCAAAGCTCACCCTCCCCTTCGGCTTAAGGATCCCCACCATGCATTTGAGCAGCGTGGATTTCCCGGCACCGTTGGGGCCGATCACCCCGAGGAGCTCCCCTCTCTCTGCGGTAAAGCGCACGTCCCTGAGAACTTCTCTATCCCCGTAGGAGAAGGAAACCTCGACCTCAAGCCGGCTCATGAGTACAGCTCACCTCTCTTATGCTTGATCAGAAGGTAGAGGAAGAAGGGTCCCCCCATCAGCGCGGTCACTATTCCGACGGGCAGTTCCGTGGGTCTTGACACCGTTCTCGCCAGCAGATCGGCCAGCACCAGAAGGGAACCGCCGAAGAGGGCACTCGCGGGGGTTAGATCTCTGTGGTTCGGGCCGAGGATGAGGCGCATTACGTGGGGGCTCACGAGACCAATGAAGCCTATTATCCCGGCGGTTGAGACGGCGAATGCCGTTAGGAAGGCTATGGCCCCCACGAAGAGCTTCCTGTAAAGGTCAACGTCGAGGCCGAGGGCAACGCTCTCCTCGCCGAATAGGATCAGGTTGAGCTCCCGCCACTTCAACAGGAGGAACCCGACGCCCATGAGGGATATGAAGAACATCCTGCCCACTTCGTCCCAGCTTGACCCGTTGAAGCTCCCCATCATCCACATCCACGTTAAGTGGGCCCTTTCGCCCTGACTCAGGATGATGTACCACGTCACGGCGCTCGCAATGAAGCCGTAGGCTATCCCGGCCAGGAGCAGGGTATCCACGGGAACGTGGCCGTCCACCCTCGAGACCGCGTAGACGATGAACACGGAGAGGAGCGCCGAGATCAGGGCGAGGGTTCCCATCTGGGAGGGAGCGTAGATCGCGCCCAGGGCCGCACCTATTCCCGCCCCGGCGCTGACGCCTATTATGTAGGGCTCCGCCAGAGGGTTTCTGAAGACCGCCTGACTGGCAACGCCGGCGCTCGCGAGGGAGAGGCCGACGAGGTACGCCAGAAGCACCCTCGGAAGGCGGAGCTTCCAGACTATGATAAAAGCCCGGGGCCTTTCCCCGGGGTTCACCGAAGGGAAGATCCTTGAGAGGGTCAGCTTCAGGCCGTAGGAGACGCTGGCGGTTACGTCCGAGGGGGATAAACTAACGGAACCGACGTAGACCCCAAGGAAGCCGGCCAGCAGCGACAGCGCTATCAGCGTCGGGAGCCACTTTCTCATGGTCATGGATTATTTGTCCAGTCGTTTAAACCTTTCGGGTTGAGGGATTTAAAAAGGAAAAACCCCTTCAGCTTTCGGATTTCTCTTCGGAGGTTGTGCTCAGGTTTCATTTTTTAGATCGAGAGCTGGCTGCTCGCCGAGTTCTACCCTGCTCGCGCTCAGGCTTGTGATTCCGAATCTTCCGTCCTCGGTAACGTAGAGCATCATTGGAGTCGGCGCTGCAAAGAGGCCATCTCCCCCCGCCACTTTCTCCCATTCCTCTTCGGGTACCTTCACGAACACCGGGAAGAAGCCGACTTTCCCCCTTTTGAGGACTTTAACGCTTCCGTTGGGCAGGGGGTAGTAGATGGTGTAGTTACCGGATCCGTGTATTTTGTACACGTTGTAGCCAAAGATTTTGACTACCTCTTCGTCGTTGTCCGCCACGTAGTTCAGAGCTCCCAGTACGGCCCCTCCTATGAGGGCCAGCGTTAGGACCACCATCAGGGGTTTTTTAAATTTCATAGCTATCCCCATATTAATTCCGTTGAATAGTTTATAAAATTTACTATTGAAGATTGATAAATCGTGGGCCCTTCCGGTTTACCTGAACTCCTGAGGTTAAAAAGAGGAAAGGCTTCTCTCCCGGGGTCACTCCAGCGGGCTTCTCCCGTACTTCAGGAAAACCCTGAGCTCCGGGTTCTCTGCCTTTATCGTGTTGAGCAGTGCCCCAAGTTCAGCCTCAAAGGTTTTCCTCTCGATCTTCACACCCTCGTGGGCCCTCTGGAGGGGCCTGAAATAGCCGTTTCTCTCGTGCCACAGGAGAGCCGACAGGAGGTCGTCGTCTATCTCGCGGTTGCTCTGTAGGAGGTATATGACGCCCCCCTTCATCGTCCGGATGTAGGCCATGGGAACGCCCCTTTCCATGGTGTTCTTAACGGCCGGGAACCGTTTCCTGAGGACCCTTGGCATTCTGTGGCTTATCTTCGTTCCCTGCGTTATCACGTAGTAGCCGGGCCTTTCCTCGCCGTAGGCCTTCCTCAGGTAAGCGTCCAGATAGGGCACGTCAACGATGTCCAGGCCGAGTTTCTGGGTCAGCTTCCTGTTGTAGAAGCTCTTGGCGACGTAGACGAGATCGAACTCCCCGTTCCCGAGGAGCCTCTCGAGGGAGTAGAGGTACTCCAGATAACCGAGGACGACGTGGACGGCGTTCCTCGCGTCATCGAGGCCCAGCTCCCGCCCTTCCCCGTACTCGCTCAACAGCTTTTCGATCATCTCCCCCGCGCTCATCCCGCTATCCCTGTAGCTTTCGAGGGTCTTCCTATCGATCCTGATGCTCCCCGAAAAATCCCTTACGGTGGACCCTTCCATGGCTTCGTAGAACCCGGAAAACTCCTCGAGCTTTTCGTCAGCCAGAACGACCCCGTTGTTCACCCGCTCCCCCTTTCGGAGTCTTTCTTCAAGTTCCCTGTAATGCTCGTCGAGCATCCCGACGAACCTCTCCACGAGCTCCTCAAGGGCTTCACTTCCCAGAACCGTCTCTATGGTGGTCAGTCCCTTCACGCTCTCCGGATACACGGGTGGCCTCGTGAGCGAGCCGGTAAGGGTTCCGTCCATCATCACGTAATCCACTTTCCCGATCTTTCCGGCCAGAAAGCCGAGTTTGTTTTCGAGGGTCTCCATCTGGAGGCGGATTATCTGGTCGGATATGCCCTGATTGTAGAGCATGGCGTTGGTGTGGACCAGTCTGTAGGGTGCCCCGTTGCCGAAGGCGTAGCTCGAGACCGCGTAAATAATCGTTCCGCTGAGCCTCTGCTTTCCCTGACTCCCGTCGATGGCGTAGACCCTGCTCTTCCTCCTTTCCGGAAGTTCCCTCCACTCTATGGCCTTTAGACTCTCCCGAGCCATGTTGTAGCCCTTCAGGAGCATCCTCTTTATCCTGTCAACGCTCCCCCTGTCCATGAGCCTGTACATCCTCACACCTCCATCCTTACCTCTTCGACCCTTGATACGCCGTTCTCGAGGCTAACCCTTATCACCCTGTCCGCAGCGTCCTTCAGTTCTTCGTCGTGGGAAACGACTATCACCTGAGGGATCTTCCTTAAATAGCGCTGCATTATGTCAACGAGCCTTCTCCTCCTCTCCTCGTCGAGGTAGGGCGTCGGTTCGTCCAGAATCAGCAGGCTTATCTCCCCCGCCAGATAGAGGGACAGTGCGAGCCTGAAGGCCAGACCAAGGGCTATCCTCTCCCCACCGCTGAGGAAACCGAGGCCGTACTCTCTGCCGTCGTACACCACCCCGAGTCTTACCTTCTTCTCCTCGGCCCTGACGGTTATCCCCGAATACTTCTCCTCCGTGAGTTCCTCGAATATCTCGCTTGCCAGCTCGCCGACCTTTGAGAGGGCGTTCTCCCTCAGCATGGCCTTGTAGCGCTTTAGCTTTTCCCTCAGCTTCTGAACATCTTCGCGGGCTTTCCTGAGACCTTCCAGTTCCTTCCTCTTTCTGATCCTGAGTTCCTTCTCCTCCCTGAGTCTACCGAGGTTGTTCGTGAGTTCATCGCGCTCCTTTGAAAGGGCTTTTAGATTCGCCCTCATCCCTGCCAGCTCTTCACCCAGTGAATAGACGAGTTCTTCGGTTCTTTTATGCTCTTCCTCGCTGTAAAGTGCTTCCTTCTCTTTTAGTTCCTCCTTAAGCGCCTTCAGATTTTCTTCCTCTGCTTTGAGGTTTCTTTCCGTCTCCTCGCGCTCCCCCCGGAGCCCCTCCAGTTTCTCCCGCTCCCTTTTGAGCTCCTCTTCCGAACCCTTCAGCTGGAGGTACCTCTCGTAGAACGGTTTGAGCTCTTCGAGCTTCGCATCGAGCTCCCCGACGCTCGAGAAACCCCTCTCCCGGAGCTCTTTATCGAGTTCCTTCAGCCGGAGCTCCACGGACCTGAGCTTCTCCTCGAGGTCTTTTTTCCTGTTTTCGAGCTCTTCCCTCTTTTTAAGCTCATTTTCCATGCTCTTTAGCTCGCCCTCAAGCCTGTTCAGGTCTTCCCTGCTCTTCTCGTATTCCTTCCCTTTTCTACGCAGTTCTTCGACGTTGTATTTCTTCAGCTCCCCCTCGAGCCTTTTGATATCCTCGAGTATCGTCTTCTGCTCCGTGAGTTCCCGCTCCCCCTTCAGAATCTCTGTTATTTCCCGGAGTTCTCTGTTCAGGTCTTCTTTCCTCTCCTTGAGCCTCTTAACTTCCCCGGAGGCTTCTAAAACCTCCCTTCTGTACCTTTCGATTATCTCATTCCGGTGTTCCTCCGTCAGCTCCCTGCCGCAGACGGGACACCTGCCCGTTGCCCCCTCCAGCTCCTTTATCGCCCTGTTCCTCTCACCTATGAGGTTCTTGAGCCCGCCGAGTTCCCCCTGTATCTTCTGAAGTTCCTCCAGAATCTCCTCCCTCCGGGCTTTTGCTTCCTCGATTCTGGAGGAAAGATTCGCTATTTCTTCCTCGGAGTACTTCAGGCGATTTCTCTGGTCTTTTAGCTGTTTCAGCAGGGTTTTAACCTTCTCATACCTTTTGGCTTCCTCCTCCAGCTCCCTCAACTTTTTCCTGAGCTCGTCGGCCTTCTTCTTCATCCCGGCGAGCTGCTTTTCAACCTTCTCCAGCTCGGCGAGGCGTTTTTCGATCTCCTCTATTCCCGTCCTGTATTTCCCGGCCAGCCCTTCGTTTTTTCCCCTCTCCTCCACGTAGTACCCTCTGAATTTCAATAGATTTAGGTACTGCTCGCTCCGTTCCTTAAGTCCCTTTAGCTCCTTAACCTTCTCCTCCAGCTCTTTCACCTTTTTCTCGCCCTCGGAGATGCGTTTCTCGAGTTCGGCCAGCTTGCTCTTGAGGGCTTCCTTCCTTCCTTCACTTTCCTTGATCTCGAGCCTGAGGCTATCGATCTTTCCCTTAAGCTCCTTGAGGTGGTTGAGCTTTTCTCTCGCCTCCTTCAGCTCTTTCTCCAGCTCCGGAATCCTTCTGGAGAGTTCCTTTATCTCCTTGAGGGTCTTCTCGAGTTTTTTCTCCATATCCCTGATGAGTTCGTCGATGTTCTCCGTCCTTTTCAGGAACTCCTCCGTCGATTTTATCCTTCTGTCTATCTCCTTCCTCACTTCGAGGAGGTTGTTGTAGGCGTTTTCGTACCTGTCAAGGCCGAGAACCTGCCTCACCACCTTCTCCCTGCTCTCGTCGCTCTCGAGGATCGCATCGATTTCGCCCTGCCTTATGTAAATGGCGTTGAGAAAAACATCGTACGGGATGAGCTTTTCCATCCAGTCCCTTACGGTCTTATGGCTGGTCTCGGAAACGTGCTTCCACGACGTTCCGTCGTGATACTTCGCAAAGGCCACGCCCTTCGTTATTTTTCTATGGACCTGATACCTAACGCCTTCCTTCTCGAAGTAGACGGTTATCTCCGTGGAGTTCCCTCCTATCCTGAGAAAGTCCCCCTTCCTCAGGTCCTTCGGTCTGCTGGGCCAGTAGAGGCCGATGAGGAGCGCGTCGAGGAGGGAGCTCTTACCGCTTCCGTTCTGGCCGATTATCAGGTTTATCCCGTCCTTGAACTCGACCTGAGTTAACCGGTGAGATCGGAAATCGGCCACGATGAGCTTCTCAATCTTCATCTCCACCACCGATCCACGCGAGAATGTTTGAGGGCTTTTTGGGTTTTGGTCCCTCCGGTTTTACCCTCTCCACTGGCTCTACTTTTATAGCCGATTTTTCATCCGTAAGCGTTGGTTCCGTCTCCTCTTCGCCCTTCAGGAAGAGCTCGATCACGGCATCGACCTCGTTGAAGTCCTTTTCTCCTGCCAGCCTTATCGTCTTCAGTTCCACGGGGGTGAAGTACTTCCCGGGTTCAGGTAGGCCTCCACTCCCGGGCACTCCCTTCTTGCCCTCAAAGCGTGCTCTTACGTAGAGGTGTTCCACCTCGAGTATCCTCCGGAAACCCGAAACGTCGTAGGGTTTTTCCCAGCTTATATCAAGCCTCACGAAGGCCTCGCGCGGTATCTTCTCCCTCAGGCGCTGCAGTTCCCTTATGGCGGTCTCCTCGTCGGCTTTGAGTTTGATGTCCACGAAGGGCCTCACCTTAAGCTCGACGAACCTCGGTTTGAAATCTTCGACGATGTAGAAACCCTTTCTTGTGCCGGCCTCCGGAATAAAGCTCCTCCCGTTCCAGCGGTAGCGAACCTCGTAGTCCCCGAAGTCCCAGCGCTGGAGCGAGCCCGGATAGACCAGCGTTCCGATGTCGTAGCTCGTGACGAACTCCCTGTGGATGTGGCCGAGGGCGTAGTAGCGGTACCCCTTGGGAAGGTCCTTCATCCTCAGTTCGAAGTAGTCGCGCTGGCTATCGGGGATGATCCCGGCCATCTTCTCCACGAGCTCCTTTATCCCCTGATGGAGCATCAGGATGGCGTCTCCTTCCGGTTTGAATATTTCCGTTAGTTTGTTCTTCTCGAACCACGCGGCGCTCATGTATTTTATTCCGTGGATTTCAACGCTTCTCCTTCCGGTCTCGACGGTTCCCCTGACGAGGTATTTGCTTCCAAGTCTCTCGCTCGTCAGGAAGTCGTTCTCCACCCTTTCATCCCTCAGGCCGATTAGGTGGAGGAGGCCGAGCCTCTCGAGGAGGTTGTAGGCGGACACCTTCCTCTGGGTCCTGTCGTGGTTTCCCTCTATGGCGAAGACGGGTATCCCTGCCTTCTTCGGCTTTTCAAGCACCTCTAAGGCCTCCTGTATCGTCCCGGGACTGGGCCTGCTCGAGTGGAAGAGGTCACCGACTATGAGTATAAAGTCCACCCCTTCCTCTATGGACCTGTCAACGGCCTCCTCGAAGGATCTGGCGAACTCCCGGGCCCTGTAGGGGAGGCGGTACTGCTCGAAGCCGAGGTGAACGTCTGCGATGTGGGCGAACTTCATCAGAAGTCTACCTCCACTCCGGCCTCTTCGTAGAGCTCTCTCTTTTCCCTTTCGGTCCTTTCGCGCTCCAGCCTCGCCTTCCAGCGCTTCACGACGCCTATGTCCTCTCCACCGTAGTTGCCTCCCAGTGCCTTGAAGTCGTGGATCTTCACCAGTGCCGGAAGGCTTATCGCCTGCCCCACCACGACGGCCTCGCCCTTTCCAAGGCCCGCGATGTCCTCCATCAGTTCACCGCTCAGCTGTTCGCTGGCCGCTATGACGTAGTTCTGATCCCTCGGGTTGACTATGCGCATGATTATCTTCGTGTTCGTCTGGCTGAGGACGTCTTCGCTGAGCCTGCTCGGCCTCTGGGACACGAGACCAAGTCCGACGCCGAACTTCCTCCCTTCCCTCGCTATCCTGCCGAGGACCCTGACGACCTCGCCCCCCTCATTGTTGGGTGCGAATATGTGGGCCTCCTCAACCACCACAAGTAATGGCTCGGAAAGGGCTGGATAGGATGCCTCCACCGAGCGGATGACCTCCTCGAGTTCCTTCACCTCTTCCGGATTTCCGGGTCTGTTCCTCAGGTGTTCGAGCCTCTTCTTTGCCTTCTCGTAGTCCATCCTTTTTTCGAAGATCTTTTCAAGGAGCTTCGATGCGACGAGCTTCATCTGGTTCTCGTCCAGCGGTCCGAGGTCTATGACGTTCACCTTTCCGGCCTCGATCGATGCCACCATGTCCTCGCTTGAGAGCAGGTGGCCGTAGTTCCTCATGAAGCGGGATATCCTCATCGTCAGCCTCATTATGGTCTTTTTCTCGTCCGCCTTTATCTCTTCCACCTCGGAGTATTCATTGGAGTGCGGGTCCCAGTACCTGCCCTCGCCTTTGGAGATCCAGTCTCGAAGGACCTTCAGGGTGGCATTTATGGCTTCCCTCCCGCCTAAACCGGGGTTCTCGTGAAGGACGGTGTCCCATGCACGTATGAGGTAGGAGCGCTGTATGGGGGCGTTCTTTCCTATTCCCATGAGGTCGGCCAGTTCCTCGCCGTCCATATCTTCCGGCCGGATCTTTGCCTCTATGAGGTTAACGTAATCGGTGCCTGTCTCCGGGAGGCTCAGGTTCACGTAATCGCCGTGGGGATCGAGCACCACCACGGTTCCCCTCAGCTTCTCTATCAGCCCCCCGAGCATAACGGAGACGGTGTTGCTCTTGCCGGCTCCTGTAACCGCCAGAATTGCGAAGTGCCTCGAAATCAGCTCGTCAACGTTCAGGTATACGGGCACGTCTTCCCGCAGGAGGAGCGTCCCCAGCTCAATGAACCCCTCGCCTCCGCGGTAGAGGGCCCTGAGGAGTTCCGTGCTGGCTCTGTAGACGCCGTTCCCGTTCGGAACGGGCACGCGGCTGGGGACTATCTCAACGTTCTTTCCGAAGCTTATCCGCCCCAGAATATGAACGGTAACTATCAAAGCCTCGTTCTCTCCTATGCTCTCCCCGTACTCCCTCAGATCCAGATCAAGGCTCCCGAAGGTGCTCTTTCCCTCGCTGAGGAGCCAGTTGATGTTCTTTATGCCCCTGATGGTTCCAAGAACCCACTCCGCGTTCTCTCCAAGCCTGCACCCCCTATCCCGGGTCTCCCTGCATAGCTTTGCAACCACAAAATCCCCGAACCTGAGGTCGGCATCGGGACGGGCGTAGAACTGGAAGGAGTTCACGGTCGCTTCACCGGTCACGATCCCGACCGGCTCGTCGGGTCTCTCTGCTATACGCATGATATCACCTGATGGTTGTTATCCCCGGGGATTTTAAACTTTACTCAGCGGAGTGGGGTTATCGCGGTCCTCCCTCAATCCTTAAAAGCCCTTGGGGGTAGTTTAAAACATGAGCACGTCCCTCAGGAAACCTTCCCGGATTCCACTGGCGATGGTCGTTATAAGGCCGGCAAAACTCTTCGATATCCCGGAAGTCGTGAGGATCGAGAGGCAATCCTTCCGTGAGGAGTACCCCCGTGGAGTGTTCCTCGTTTTCCTCGAGAACAACCCGGACACCTTTCTCGTGGCCGAGTACTCCGGTAAGATAATCGGCTACGTGATGGGCTACCTGCGGCCCGACCTCGAGGGGCACATAATGAGCATCGCCGTTGATCCCGCCTACAGGGGAAACGGCGTGGGTTCGGCCCTGCTCGAGGAGGCCATCGAAAGGCTCATAAAGAAGGGTGCCCGCTACATAGGTCTTGAGGTCAGGGTGAGCAACGAGGGTGCCATAAAGCTCTACGAACGCTTCGGCTTCAGGAAGATAAAGCGTATAGTCGGCTACTATCTTGACGGTGAGGACGCTTACTACATGCTTCTGCCGGCCGAAGAATGGGGTGGGATGGATTGAAGGAACCCGTAACCTTTCAGCTGAGCGGTGACAGGGTCTTCAGCGAGGGGGAGAAGGCCATAAACAGGTTTTACAACAAACGCTACTTCGGTGAGGTGATAAACGGTAGGCTCTTCCTCTCGCTCATCGAGGCGGCCTACCTTCTGAAAAAGGGAAGGATAAGGGTTTTTAGGGGGAAGAAGGAGCTTTCCTTCGAGGAACTGGTGGAGCTCGGGAGGAAGAGGGACGATCAGTTCGACATAAAGCTCCTCGTTTACACGGACCTGAGGGATCGTGGCTACACCGTCAAGTCGGCCCTCAAGTTCGGTTCGCACTTCCGGGTTTACAGGCGCGGGATGGAGGAGCACTCCCAGTGGCTGGTCTGGGTCGTCCCCGAGAACGCCCGCATATCCCCCAACGACATCACCGCAAGGGTGAGGGTGGCCCACGGCGTCAGGAAGAACATGGTGATGGCGGTTGTTGACGAGGACAACGACGTGGTCTATTATCAGGTTAACTGGGTGAAGTTTTAGGGAAAACGTAAAAAGCCCAGAAAAGTGATGCACTCCTCTATGGAATCACGTTCCGGTTTGCCCCCAAGGAATCAAAACCAATGGGTTTATTTTTCCCGGCCTGCTTTTCTAACCTCCACCCATGTGGAGTGATATGCGGATGAGTTCCCGTATCCTTCATCAACCTCATCGGTCGTGAGGAAGTTGACGTTCCAGCCCAGGATTTTTGGCCAAAATGCTTTGTACAGCACGACGACTCCCCGGGGAACGTCCTCTGTAAGTTTAACCTTTGTTTCAATGGCTCCCCTTTCGTTGTAAACCTGGACCCTCTCCCCATCGCCAATTCCTCTAACCGCGCCATCCTCGGGGTTCATATGGAGGTCCGGATCAATCATTCCATAGGTGTTGTGATACTGGCTCGTTATGGTCATCCTGTGGGTAGGACTTAAAAGCTGAAGCCCCTTTCCCTTCATGGGCTTGTATTCAGGAAAAGGTTTTAAACCCCTCCCAAGGGCTCTTTGGGAGAAGAATTCAATTTTTCCGCTTGGTGTGCTGTATCCACGGGGGCCTTCAGAGACCCGGATGAACCCCTTTTTCTTAAGCTCCTCAAAGCTCAGGCCATTTTTCTCAAGGATTTTGCGTATTATCTCCTCCTCGGGCTCGTACAGATAGGGATTTTTAATCCCAAGGGCACTCGCCAGCATTTTTGTAACCTCATAGTTGCTCTTTCCATGCAATCGCCCCACAGGCTCGTTTAGGGCAACGTAGCGGTGGTAATAGGAATCGGCAATATCCAGGCGCTCGAAGAATGTGTTGGCCGGGAGAACAACATCCGCGAATAGAGCGGTATCCGTTAGGAATATATCGTGAACCACAACAAAGACATCGCTTTCCTCAAATGCTTTTCTGAGCCGGTTTTGATTTGGAAGAGAAGCCAGAGGGTTCGCATTGTAAATGTAGAGGAACTTGATATCCCCTTTTTCTATGTACTCCGCAAGTTTCATCTGGGGAATCCGCTTAATCTTTCCCTTCCTTAGAAATGCCCCCTCGGCATAGCTCTTGTCAATGGATTTCATATCATATATAAAGCCGAATCTGTGCCCTACGAGGGCTGGCAGGAGGGAGATTGCTCTCACGGCTTCACCTCCGGCAAGGGAGCGCTGCATACCGTAACCTATATGGATCACTCCCCTCTTCTCGGAGTATTCAAAGGCGAACTCCTCAATCTCGCTCTTTTTAATCCCTGTTTCACTCGCCACGAACTCCAGTTCAATCTTTGACACATAATCCCTGAATTTCTCAAACCCGAAGGTAGTCTGCCGGATGAATTCTTCGTCATAAAGCTCATTCTTTATTATAAGCTTTGCAATCCCGAGGGCAAAGAGAACATCGGTGCCGGGTTTTATTTGAAAGAATTTATCGCTTCTCTTGGCAGTTTCACTTTTCACAGCGTCTACCGTCCATCTCTCAAGCCCAAGCTTTTCGGCAAGCACAAATCCATGGAGGTTGGTCCAAAATGCGTTTATGCCCCAGTAAACAATTAATTTTTGATCCCTGAGTGCCTCCGGGTCGGCTCCAACAGCAGTGCCATAAACATCCTTTAGAGCCTCTTGGCCCGCCCTGTCACAAATCCCATAGTCAAGCATGGATGCGTTCAGATAATGGAACAATCGTAGCGGAAAGGAATAATTTATTATGCCCCTGTCCCCCGAATACTGGTACACCAAAACGCTCTCACTTCCATGTTCCCTAATCGTTTCCCTGAGCCTATCCGCCACCATTGAAATGGCCTCTTCCCAGGAAGTTTCCCTGAAATTTTGTTCCCCTCTTTTTCCCGCCCTTATTAGAGGGACCTTGAGTCTATCTCCGCTGTGAAACCACTTTGGAAGGAGTGCTCCTTTCGGGCAGAGAAATCCTCCTGTAATCGGGTGCTCTGGGTTTCCCTTTACTACAAGCTTCCCATCTTTAAACCTGCTTATCAATGAACATGTGTCATAACAATCCCTCATACACACGCTGAACATTGGCTCACCTGTGGGCATGTAACGAGGAAAGTTTAAAACGTTTATTTCCCTTTATCCAAACCTTTCCCGGGGGTTTGGAGAATCAAAAATTTTAATGGTAGAAAACCAGGAACCAATTCCTGAGAACACGACGGTTCTTGTAGCCCTTCAACCTTCTGCCGTCTCTTCGGAGGTTGTGCAGGTACCGGTCCTCGGATCGCAGGGTGGGGACGAAACTTTACCATCCGTTACAACGCTGAAAACCATCGGCACACTAACCTCCGGCCCGGTCAACTCCCAATTAACCCCAAAAACACTGTACATCCCATAACAATCCTTCTTGGGCTTAACATAAACGCTGTATTTTGCATATGAAAATGCACCCGTGTAAGTGTGGAATCCGACCGTTAGACTGAGGGTGTTGGCCACTCTTGAGAGGGTTGGGCTCAAACTCGCGAGGTACTTCCCACCCGCATAACCAATCGGAATGCTCAGACTGGTGCTTGAAGAGAAACTACTGCCCTGGGTTTGGTAAATGTCAACAACAGTTTCCCAGCTTCCGGCGTTTAACCATTTCCTCTTCCAATCGGCATCATTCGGGATTCTCCACATGCTGGGGGTGGTGGTTATTCTCGGAGCGTTGTCCCCGTCTGCCTCCGTGAAGTAAGTGCCCTTTGTAGGGGACTCACGTATCCTATACTTTCCGGTGCTGTGGATTTTCATGGGGTACACTTTAGCCACGTCTATGTCCACGTAGTCACCCCTCAACTTGTCGTAAGCGGAAACCTTGGCGTGAGCTACAATGTACTCCACCTTAATGTTTAGATACCTCCCCCAGTTATCAGAATTAACCGTCAGGTAAGGGAACGATTGATAGTCTACATAAAGTGTCCAGCCGTCGAATTGTTTTCCTTTGGACACGCTGAGGACCGTGAAGGGCCCCACCCCAATTCCAACCGTCCAGTAACTGTAAGTGCTCCTGGTGAGGTAGAGTATCCAGTCAAAATCCACTTCTTCTGCGGCGTTGTTCTCCACCTTCAAGCCCGCAACTGAAATCCATTCGTTGAAGGTTTTTGCTTTTGCAGTACTGTCGAACTGGAGGTCCCACTGGGGGTTGAGACAGTACCTTCCCCCCAAGTCTATCCATTGGTTTGGACACGAGTGGCTCGTTTGAACTCCGGCTTCTTTTCCGCTTACGGTTTTTAATTCAGTGGTTTGAATTCCACCTTTCAGGTCGAGGGCGTTCTCCCCGTCGAGTTCCACCCTGCTCGTGCTCAGGCTTTTGACTCCGAGTTTTCCGTCTTCAGTAACGTAGAGTATTAGGGGGGTTGGTGGAGCATAGAGGGCTTTTTCTCCGGTTGAGAGGGCTTTAACCCATTCCTCTTCGGGTACCTTGACGAAGGTCGGGAAGAAGCCGGCTTTCCCCCTTTTGAGGATTTTAACGCTTCCGTTGGGCAGGGGGTAGTAAATAACGTAACGCCCTGAACCGTGTATTCTGTAAGCGTTGTAGCCGAAGATTTTGACTACCGTTTCGTTGTTGTTTGTGGTGTAGTTTAAAGCCCCCACCATGGTTCCTCCAATGAGGATCAACGTTAGAAGAACCAGCAGGGGTTTTTTGATTTTCATGGCAACACCCATATCAATTGCTTCATAATTCCTTATAAACTTTACCATTAAGAATTAAAAATCGTGAACCCTTCCCGTTTACTTAAATTTTTGATGGTAACCAAAAAAAAGAGGGAGGGCATCACTTCAAAAAGCCCGTCTTCTTCCCGAGGTCTTCGAAGGAGTCCAGCACGTACTGAAGGTCCTCTTTGCTGTGAGCTGCCGACGGCTCGAGCCTTATTCTGGCAGTTCCGAGCGGAACCGTCGGATAGACTATGGCCTGCGCGTAGATGTTGTACTCCTCGTAAAGGCGCTTCGAGAACTCCTGAGCCCTCTTCTCATCGTAGAGCATAACCGGCGTAATCGGGTGCTTCGTGTTGCCGAGGTCGTAGCCGAGGTCCCTGAGACCCTTCTGGAGGAATCTGGTGTTGTCCCAGAGCTTTTTAACGAGTTCATCGCTCTTCTGGAGTATCTCAACTGAGGCTATGGCGGCGGCAACGTCCGGCGGATTCGGTGCGCTCGAGAAGAGGAAGGGCCTTCCCCTCTGCCTGAGGTAGTCTATCGCCTCCTCCGGCCCGGCAACGTAACCGCCGATGACACCGAAGGCCTTGCTGAGCGTTCCCATCTCGAAGTCCACCCTGTCGTGGAGCTTGAAGTGGTCCACTATACCCCTGCCGCTCTCTCCGAGGACACCCTCACCGTGGGCGTCGTCTATGTACACCATGGCATCGTACTGCTCCGCGAGTTCCACCATCTCCGGAACGGGGGCGAGGTCACCGTCCATTGAGAACACGCCATCGCTCACTATGAGCTTCTTCTTTTTGTCTTTGACCTCTTCGAGCTTCTTCTTCAGGTCCTCCATGTCGAGGTGCTTGTAGATGACCTTGGGTGCACCGCTGAGGCGCATTCCGTCTATGATGCTTGCGTGGTTTAGCTCCTCGCTGATGAACACGCCGTCGTCCTTCTTGGTCAGGAGGGCGCTCAGGGCACCGAGGTTCGCGTTGTAGCCGCTCTGGAAGAGGATGGCTGCCTCCCTCTTCTTGAACTTGGCGAGCTTCTCCTCGAGCTCAACATGCAACTCCATCGTCCCGGCTATGGTCCTAACGGCTCCGGCACCGACGCCGTAGTCGAGAATGGCCCTTATGGCGGCCTCTTTTATCTTCGGATGCGCCGCGAGGCCGAGGTAGTTGTTGGAGCACATGTTGAGAACTTTCTTCCCATCGACCACAATCCACGGCCCCTGGGAGCTTTCAAGCTTTCTTATGGTCACGTAAAGGCCCTTCTCCTTGAGCTCTTCCAGTTCTTCACGAATCCAGTCAAGCTTCCCCATGAGAACCACCGCTGGTTCTTGGACATTAAAGTATAAAAGTTTTTCACATACAAAAGACTTAATACCCCCGGGTCGATGGTCTCACGGAAGTGGTAACCATGCCGGAGGAGGTAAAGGAGGTTAAGATTCTCGAAAAGCCGTGGGTCGAGAAGTACAGACCTCAGAGGCTCGACGACATGGTCGGTCAGGATCACATAGTCAGGAGGCTTAAACACTACGTTAAAACCGGTTCCATGCCCCACCTTTTGTTCGCCGGACCACCGGGCGTTGGAAAGACGACCGCCGCGCTGTGCCTCGCGCGGGAGCTTTTCGGAGAAAGCTGGAGGCACAACTTTCTCGAACTGAACGCGAGCGACGAGCGCGGCATCAACGTCATTCGCGAGAAGGTGAAGGAGTTTGCCAGAACGAAGCCCATAGGGGGTGCGAGCTTCAAGATAATCTTCCTCGATGAAGCCGACGCTTTAACTCAGGATGCCCAGCAGGCCCTCAGGAGAACGATGGAGATGTTCTCCAACAACGTTCGCTTCATACTCAGCTGCAACTACTCCTCGAAGATCATCGAGCCGATACAGTCGAGGTGTGCCATCTTCCGCTTCAGGCCACTTAACGATGAGGACATAGCGAGGCGCATAGAGCTCATAGCCGAAAACGAGGGACTTGAACTGACCCCTGACGGCCTCGAAGCACTTCTCTACGTGGCCGAAGGAGACCTCAGGAGGGCCATAAACGTTCTTCAGGCAGCCGCGGCTCTCGACACGAGGATAACCGACGAGAACGTCTTCCTCGTGGCGAGCAGGGCGAGACCGGAGGACGTCAGGGAGATAATGAAGCTGGCTCTGGAGGGCAACTTCCTCAAGGCGAGGGAGAAGCTCAGGGACGTGCTCCTGAAACAGGGCCTGAGCGGGGAGGATATACTCATTCAGATGCACAGGGAGGTCTTCAGCCTCCCCATACCGGAGGACAGGAAGGTGGCTCTGGCCGACAGGATAGGGGAGTACAACTTCCGCCTCGTCGAGGGGGCCAACGAGATGATACAGCTGGAGGCCCTTCTGGCGCAGTTCACCATAATGGGCAAGTGATGACCATGCCGGAGGTCCCGTGGGTCGAGAAGTACCGTCCGAGGAGCCTCAGGGAGATCATAAACCAGACCCGGGCGGTGGAGCAGGTCAGGGCGTGGGTAGAGGAATGGCTTGGGGGCAAACCCCCTAAGAAGAAGGCCTTAATCCTGGCCGGCCCCCCGGGAACGGGCAAAACCGCTACAGTATACGCCCTGGCGAGGGAATACGGCTTTGAGGTAATCGAGCTCAACGCGAGTGACGAGAGGACCTACGAAAAGGTGGAGCGCTACGTTCAGGCCGCTTACACCCTCGACATCCTTGGAAAGAGGAGGAAGCTCGTGTTCCTTGACGAGGCCGATAACATCGAGCCCGGCGGGGCGAGGGAGATAGCGAAGCTCATAGACAGGGCCCGGAACCCGATAGTCATGGCGGCCAACCACTACTGGGAGGTTCCGGTTGAGATAAGGCGGAAGGCCCAGATAGTTGAATACAAACGCCTTACGCAGAGGGACGTCATAAAGGGGCTCGTCCGGATACTCCACGCCGAAGGCCTGACCGTTCCGAAGGAGCTCCTCTACGAGATAGCGAAGAGGTCAAGCGGTGACCTCAGGGCCGCTATAAACGACCTTCAGACGGTCGTTTCCTCCAGTCTGGAGGATGCGACGGAAGTCCTCGCCTACCGCGATACTGAGAAAAGCGTTTTTCGGGCTCTGGCAGGGCTGTTCGCGACGGACAACGCATGGAAGGCCAAGATGGCCGTTCTCGGTGTTGACATGTTCCCGCACGAGCTCCTTCAGTGGATATCCGAGAATCTGCCCTACGTCTACTCCCGGCCTGAGGACATAGCCCACGCCTACGATGCCCTGAGCAGGGCGGACATATACCTCGGCCGGGCCCAGAGAACCGGAAACTACGGTCTCTGGAAGTACGCAAACGACATGATGACCGCAGGGGTTGCGGTTGCGGGGGTTAAGAGGAAGGGCTTTGTAAGGATCTACCCGCCGAGGACGATAAAGCTCCTCACCGAGAGCAAGGGGGAGCGCTCGTTAAGGGACTCGGTCCTCAGGAAGATCATGAAGGAAATGCACATGGCGAGGGTTGAGGCGCTCGAAACCCTGAACCTGCTGAGGGTGGTCTTCAGGCACAACCCTGACATGGCGGCCCACTTCGTGGTCTACCTCGATCTCGACCTTAAGGAGGTTGAGTTCATAGCCGGGGATGGAGAGAAGGCCAGGACGATATGGGGAAAGAGCATGAACATCGAGAAAAAACTGAGGGAGAGGTCGGAACTCGAGGAGCACGTCAGAGCTGCAACCCGGGAGTCCGTGGAGATAAGCGAGGAGGAGCTCAGGAAGGCGGAAGAGGAGATGGAACCTCTGGAAAAGAAGGAAAAGCAGGAGAAGAAGGAGAAGAAGGGCAAGCAGGCGAGCCTCTTCGACTTCATGAAGAAGGGCTGACTTTCCCTTTATCCTTTGATGTGAACGTCGGCACAGACCTTGAAGGTGTGCGGCTTGAAGTCGCTGACCTTCTTTATTCTCACATCGCAGTCCCTTCCGGTTTTCCGGCAGTGCTCAATTATCCTCCCCCTGAATTCTCCCATCTTTGCCTCGTGGACGAAGTCGTAGTAGTGGAGGAACCTCCCGGCCTTTGAGAGGGTCAGGCTCAGGGCATCGACACCCCTCGGGGTCGGGCTTATCACCCTGTCGTAGGTCGGAAGCTCCGGAAGGATCCTGAAGGCATCCCCGTGTATGAACTCCACCTCTCCCCTCAACCTCTTTCTGTTGAGCTCGAGGTTCTCGAGGCCGAGCCTGTAAGCCTCCTCGTTCAGCTCGACGGCCGTTATTTTGACCCTTTTACGGCGGGCTATAACGAGGGCATAGGGCAGAACACCGGCGAAGGGTATGAGGATCTTCTCGCCGTCGCGGACGAGCCGGGCGAGCCTGTAGCGCTCACCCTTCATCCGGGGGTTGAAGAACACCCTGCCGAGGTCAACCTTTATCTCAACGCCGTTCTCCCTGTGAACGGTTTCGAGCCTGTTCTCGCCCCAGATTACGGAGTATTCCCCCACCCTGAAGGGACCGCTGTGGAAGCCCTTCCTCGCTATCACCTTCAGAAAGGGGTGAACCTTCCTGAGGCCCCCGATGATATCCTCAACGCGGTGCTCGAGCTCAGGGGCTATCCGAACCACGGCTATGTCCCCTATCACGTCGTACCTCATGAGGTGCCTCAGTTCCTCTTCGCTCAGCTTTTCCCTGAGAACGTCCTCGAGGGTCACGTATATCTGCCTTTCAGGCCTCAGGGGGAGGTCTATGGGGAGCACCTCGAGTCCCTCTATTCCCGGGTCTTCTATAACCGGGAGGAGAACGGAATCACCATCGCGCCTTGGGCGTCTCTTACCATCGTAAAGGCCCAGTTTTTTCAGCCTTTCTTTAAGGGATTCGGCCCTCTCCTTCGGAACCCTCACCGCGGGCAACCTCTCACCGGGTGGGGTTCGGGGGAAACCTTAAAACGCTTACCTCCAGTAGGGCTCCCGCATGAGGACGGCCTTTCTCAGGATCTCGAGCAGCTCACCATCGCTCGCCCCGTTTCTGAGGGCCGTCGCAAAGTCTATCAGGTCGTTGCTCCTCAGGAGGCAGGTCTTGAACTTCCCATCGGAGGTTACCCTGAGTCTCGTGCAGTTGGCACAGAAAACCGTGTTGTGCATGGCCCTTACCACCTCAACCTCCGCGGTTCCGTAGTCCGTTGGGATGAAGTACTTCTTCCGCCTATGCATCCGCCTCTCGCGGGTTTCAACGGCCATTTGCTCGAGTTTTTTCTCAACGGGTTTCAGCGGGTAGAAGTACCTCCGGAAAAAGCCCGTCTCAGTGAGCTCTCTCGGGGCCTCGAGCTCTATCAGCTGGAGAATAACACCGTTTCTCGCCGCAAAATCCACCATATCCCATATCTCGTCATCGTTGAGGCCCCTCATAACCGTCATGTTGAGCTTTACGGGGGAGAGGTGTTTGGTTGCCTCCCTTATCCCTTTGAGGACGGTGTCCAGCATGTCAACGCCCGTGATCCTTCTGTAAACATCGGGTTTGAGGCTGTGGAGGGAAACGTTGACCCTGTCGAGGCCCGCTTCGGCCAGCGGTTTCGCCAGCTCCTTTAGCCTGCTCCCGTTGGTCGTCATGGAGAGGTCCACGAGGTAGGGTTTTATCCGCCTCACGATCTCGATCAGGTCTTTCCTCACGGTGGGCTCCCCGCCCGTTAGCTTGACCTTCCGTATTCCAGCCCTCGACGCCACTCTAACGATTCTCTCTATCTCTTCGGGGGTGAGCTCGAGCTGGGCGATGAAGTGCTGGCCCTCCCTGTGGCAGAAGAAGCAGCGGTAGTTGCACTTCTGGGTCAGGGAGATCCTCAGGTTCGTTACCGGCCTGCCGAAGCGGTCGTAAAAGGTCATTAAACCACCGTGATAATGAGCGTTTTGACTTAAAAAAAGATTGTGGGTAAGCTATTGTGTTTAACACGCCCCATCGAAAACTACAAGTAGGGGGAGCCTGAGATTATCACAGGGGAGGTTCCTCATGAAGGTTGAGGAGTTTCGGGAGATGCTTTTAAAACTTAAGACGCTTCACTCCAGTTTTGAAAAGAGGTTCTCCGGGATCTACGGTGAGATGGAATGGGAAGCCCTCGCCGAGAAGGTTAAGGACCTTTACGCCCTCTCCGGTGAGATGCTCGAGGTTGCCTCGTCCCTTTACCGGGAGGCAGGTGGTTTCGGCGGTCGAATCGAGGAGCAGACGAAGGAGCTCTACCGCAACGAGCACCAGATGAAGTTCCGTCTCGAGGAGGTCCTCCACGTTCTCGCCAGGGGGAAGGATTACGAGACGAGGTTAAAGCTCTCCACGGCCCTCGACAGGCTCATGCAGTTCCACAAGGTTTACGACTACGCCGTTTGGAAGGCGCTCAGCGAGATCATGAAAGAGGTCGAGGAGCTGGGCCCGTTTCTGGAGGGCGAAAAGGAGAAAAAGGTGCCTTCGGGTATAATGGGAGAACTCGAAAAGATTAAGAAACTCCAGAGCGAGTTCGAAACCCTGAGGGGTTTCCTGTTCAGGCTCTACACCCATCCCGGTGACGTTCATAAGGTTGAGAGGGCTTTGATGGACTGGCACTCCAGAGGACTGCTCTGGGTTGAGGCGAGGAACGTTGAAAAGCTAAGCGGCGTCGAGAAGGCCGGCGAGATACTCGAGGGCCTGACTCTCATAGGAGTGGTGGAAAAGAAAATGAGGGGTGGTGAAGGTGTCTACAGACACAGGAGTTTCGGTTCGGGTTAGGGGCATCTACTCGACGGCCCTGACAAAGCTCTTCCTCGACAGGGGCTTCGGAATTGCCCAGCCAAGCAACAGGATAGTCGAGCGCTTTAACCTTGAGAAGACCTACGACGAGTTTGACGTCGATGTTTACGACAAAAAAGACCACCACGGGGTAATCCTCGTCGGTAGAAAGGTTGAGGACGTTAAAAGCGTTCTTGAGGAGGAGTTCATAGACGTTTTCTTCAGGAAGCTTCCCTACCAGCTCTACGGCATCTACAGGGGTATGGTGGTTAAGAAGGACGAGCGCTACGTCTACGTGGACATTGGAAGCGCCATTGGAACGGTTCCGGTGAAGGAGCTTCCCGAGGCGGTTGAGGGCGATGAATTTGTCGTGCAGGTCAGAAAGCACGACGTCCTGCCGAGGCTGAGCATTACCCCCACGCTTCCCGGGGATTACGCCGTCCTGATACCCAAGCCAGTGGGTGCTCAGAGGCACGTCAAGATATCCCGGAAGATAAGGGATCAGAGCGAACGTGAAAGGCTCAGGATCCTTGGATTGAGTATCGATCTCGGCGAATGGGGCGTTCTCTGGAGAACTGCGGCGGCCTACAAGGACTGGAACACCCTCAGGGACGAGATAATAAAACTCTCCAGACTGGCGGACAGGCTCAAGGAGGCCGACTCCTACCCGGCTCCGTCCCTTATCGTTGAGGGGAGGGACATATACGAGGTGGAGTTCGGAGGGGGCGCGAAGGGAAAGCTTGACGGTATAAGGAACGAGGTTATCCCTACGATCGAGGGCCACCACCGGCTGAAGGCCTACGATGTGGAGCTGAGCTTTGCCGTGGAGATAGCGGAGGGAATCCTTTCGAAGGTTCCCGGCCACAGGGATAAGGTAAACGCGGCCTTCTGGGAGACCTTGGTGGCCAGCAGGGGGCCCAGAAAGGGATGGCTCTTCAGCCTTGAGCACTGCAAGCCCGACGGCCAGAGGATAAAGATCGGGCCCGGCGAGGTGGTTGAGGTATCAACCGATCCGCTGAAGGTAACCTTCAGGCGCCATCTCAAGGCGGGAAAATTCTACGACGGTCTGGACGTTCCTATAGAGTTCGGGGACTACGTGATAACGGAGATAGAGGCGGGTAAATGGTGGTTCGTGCATAGATACTACGACAGAAACGGCAACCTGAAGGGAGAGTACTACAACATCAACACTCCCGTGGAGGTGTACCCCGATAGGGCAAGGTACGTTGATCTCGAGGTGGACATCGTCAGGTGGCCGGACGGCAGGAAGGAGATAATAGACAGGGACAAACTCACGGCGCACTACGAGGAGGGCATCATCACCGAGAAACTCTACCGCTCGGCCCTGAGGATAGCTCAGGAAGTCTACGACAGGATCTGAGGTCCATTATCCTCTTCCACTCCCTTTTCCGTTATTCTGAGGTAGGCCACACCGCCCTCCGGCCGGAAGCGGTGCCTTTCGAGTACCGCGATCCTTCGACCGGTGCTCAGCCTCTCCATCCTGAGGATGTCCTTGGTGCGGTAGCCGAGGGTGTGCTCCGCAACTGCTCGCATCCCCCCGGTGCCACTGTCAAAGTGGACCTGATTTATGACGATAACAGGAATGTTGTTCCTCCTCGCTATGAAGAGAAGAACCTGCAACTGTCTCGCCAGTTCGTTCGTCAGGCCTTTCCTCCGCTCCTCCGCGCGATAGTGGGCGGTTATTGAATCAACGACTATCAGAGAAAAGGAGCCGTCAACGACCCTCTTGAGACCGCCTATGACCCGCCCCTGCTCCCTGAAATCCCACGGTGTGAAGAGTACGAACCTCTGGAGGGCTCGATCCGGCTCGAGTTTTCTCGCCTCCGCCATTCCCCTCAACCTCTCCGGGGAAAAGCCCCCCTCGGTATCAACGTAGGCGACCTTTCCGGGGCTGAGGAGTCCAACCTGCACTGCCAGCGTGGTCTTACCCGCGGCAAAGCTCCCGTAGATCTGGGTTAGAACGCCCTCGGCTATGCCGCCCCCGAGAAGTTTATCCAGTGATTTTACCCCGGTGGTGAGCATTCCCCTCACCGCTAAAGGGTGAGCTCCTCGTAGGGCTCCATCGGGCGAAGCAAAGTCCAGACGCGCCTCTTCTTCAGTTCTTCCCGAAGCTTCTCGACGTTTCCCTCACCGTAAACCCCGTAGTGCATGGGGATAACTATTCTGGGCCTTATGTCCTCGACAATCTGGGCCGCCTCGCGCTCGTTTGCAGTCGAACGCCCGCTTATGGGAACCATGAGGACGTCGACCTTTCCCCTGAGCCTCTGGAAGGCCGGTGCTGGGTAGGTGTCGCCCGTGTGGAATACCCTTACCTCCCCCTCTATCAGGTATCCCAGGGGGTACTGGCTCGAGGGGTGTTCCACATAAACCGCCGTAACCTTAACCCCGTTCTCGAGTTCTAAGGTCTGTCCACCTTCTATTTCCCTGACCTTCGTTACACCGTCACTTATCGCCATCACGTAAACCTGCTTGGGCCCTATCACCGTCGCGTCCCTCAGCCTCGAGAGCAGCTCGACCTTGCCGTAGTGGTCAGCGTGTTCGTGGGTTATCAGTATGTAGTCCACCCCTCCGATTCTGTCGTCGTCAACCTCGGGATAAGGGTCGATGAGCAGTCTCACACCCCTCGTCTCGACCCAAAAGCACGCGTGTCCGTACCAGATGATCCTCATGTTAATACCTCCTTCTGTGGTTTCGGCGAAGTTGACTTAAAGTTTTTCGTTGGGCATAGATTTTTAATACCCCTGTTGAGTAAGCTACATAAAATCCTTCAGGACGGTGGTTGTGGTGAGAGGAAGGCACTTCCTGATACCCCCCGTTTCGCTCCCCCTTCTGCTCATCATGTTCATCCTCTTCATGGTCGTTTTTTTCGTGTTTTCGAGTATGGTCACGACCGCCTTCGCGAGGCTCGGCATTCCCCCCGGGGTTGCCTACACCCTCTTTCTCTTCTCGCTCTTCGGCAGTTTCATAAACATCCCCGTGGCGGAGGAGACCACCTACGAGCCTATCATCGGCCTGAGGGAAGTCCGCTTCCTCGGTATCCCCTACCCGGTTCCCTACTTCGACTGGGCCGAGAGGAAGGTGGTCATAGCGGTGAACGTCGGCGGGGCACTGGTTCCGCTCAGCGTTGTCCTCTACGAGGTCACGAGGTTGATCCTTCTCGGCAGGTTCTCCACCCTCTTCAACGTGCTTCTGGCAACCCTTATAGCGGCCCTCTTCAGCCACGCACTGGCAAGGCCCGTCAGGGGCCTCGGGATAGCGATGCCCATGTTCCTGCCCCCGCTCATAGCGGTGCTCCTCGGCTGGACCCTCGGAGGGGACAACCCCACGCTGGTGGCCTACGTTAGCGGAACGATGGGCGTTCTCATAGGAGCGGATCTGATGAACTGGGGGAAGCTCAAAAGGCTCGGTGCCCCGATGGTCAGCATAGGGGGTGCGGGAACCTTTGACGGGGTATTCCTCGCGGGGGTTATTGCCGTTCTTCTGGTATAACGGTGGCTTTATAAGTTCATGATTTAACACCCAACCGGCAAAGGGTGATGGCGATGTTCGTTATCGGAAGCGGTGGCAGGCACCTTGAAGGCCCATTAAAGGCCATGGGTGGTAGGATCCTTGAGGTTGAGATAAGAAAGTTCCCGGATGGGGAGAAGTACGTCCGGGTCGCAGACTTTCCGGATGAGGTTACCGTCGTTCAGTCGACCTTTGCCCCGCAGGATGAGAAACTTATCGAGTCCCTCCTCATCGCGGACGCACTTCGTGAGGGAGGGGTTCGGAGACTCAGGGCCGTCATCCCGTACATGGCCTACTCCCGTCAGGACAGGGCAAGCAGGGAAGGGGAGCCCGTGAGCATCAGGGCCGTGCTCAGAGCCCTCGGCCTTTACTACGACGAGCTCTACGTTTTCGACATCCACAATCCGGGAACGCTGAGTTTCTTTCCGGGAAAGGCCGTTAACCTTTCGCCCGCCCGGGCCGTGGCCGAGTACTTCGGGGAGAAGCTCGGTGAGGGAACGGTCCTCGCTCCCGATAAAGGGGCTCTGGAGAGGGCTAAAGCCGTTGCCGAAAGGCTGGGGCTGGATTACGGCCATTTCCAAAAGGTCCGCATCTCTCCAACCGAGGTTCGCATGACCCCGGGTGACGTTGAGGTCAGGGGGAGGAACGTCCTCATAGTGGATGACATCATAAGCACCGGAGGAACGATGATCCGCGCCGCGAACCTGCTGAGGGACATGGGTGCGAGGAAGGTCTTCGTCGCGGCCACCCACGGGATTTTCGCGGAGGGGGCGATAGAGAGGGTGAGCAGCGCGGTGGACGAGCTCGCGGTCACGAACACCATACCCACCCCGGTTTCGAGGATAGACCTGACCCCCGACATAATGAGGCTTTCGAGCGGCCCATGAGGGAACGCCGGTTTTTAGCATTTTTATGTTTATTATAGTGAGTTCTTATGGAGCTTTTTGACAGCTTACTTTTTTAGAAAGGTCCCCGGAAATACGTTTTGCAAAAATTTTTCACTATGGGGGTCTCGAGCTATAGGGTGGAGCGCCCGAATAGGGCGCGACAAACCCGGGCGCCAAGACGGCGGCGTCGGGGGGATGAGGTGCAAAGCACCCGCTCATGAACCCCGCCCTCCAGCCCGGGTCACAAAAGGTGCGCTCCCGAGGAAACCCCGAAAGGGGGACCCCTCGGGGGTAAGGCAGGCCCGACATCCCGACTAAACCCCGGACGGATATTTTGGTACTTCCCCTTCGAGGGAAGTCCCACCGGCCGTACTCCTTGCTCAATTCCGGTTGATCCTGCCGGAGGCCACTGCTATGGGGGTCCGACTAAGCCATGCGAGTCAAGGGGCGCCTCGTGCGCACCGGCGGACGGCTCAGTAACACGTCGGTAACCTACCCTCGGGTGGGGGATAACCCCGGGAAACTGGGGCTAATCCCCCATAGGCCTGAGGTACTGGAAGGTCCTCAGGCCGAAAGCGTTTAGCGCCCGAGGATGGGCCGGCGGCCGATTAGGTAGTTGGTGGGGTAACGGCCCACCAAGCCGAAGATCGGTACGGGCCATGAGAGTGGGAGCCCGGAGATGGACACTGAGACACGGGTCCAGGCCCTACGGGGCGCAGCAGGCGCGAAACCTCCGCAATGCGGGAAACCGCGACGGGGGGACCCCCAGTGCCGTGGCAAAGCCACGGCTTTTCCGGAGTGTAAAAAGCTCCGGGAATAAGGGCTGGGCAAGGCCGGTGGCAGCCGCCGCGGTAATACCGGCGGCCCGAGTGGTGGCCGCTATTATTGGGCCTAAAGCGTCCGTAGCCGGGCCCGTAAGTCCCTGGCGAAATCCCACGGCTCAACCGTGGGGCTTGCTGGGGATACTGCGGGCCTTGGGACCGGGAGAGGCCGGGGGTACTCCTGGGGTAGGGGTGAAATCCTATAATCCCAGGAGGACCGCCAGTGGCGAAGGCGCCCGGCTGGAACGGGTCCGACGGTGAGGGACGAAGGCCAGGGGAGCGAACCGGATTAGATACCCGGGTAGTCCTGGCTGTAAAGGATGCGGGCTAGGTGTCGGGTGAGCTTCGTGCTCGCCCGGTGCCGAAGGGAAGCCGTTAAGCCCGCCGCCTGGGGAGTACGGCCGCAAGGCTGAAACTTAAAGGAATTGGCGGGGGAGCACTACAAGGGGTGGAGCGTGCGGTTTAATTGGATTCAACGCCGGGAACCTCACCGGGGGCGACGGCAGGATGAAGGCCAGGCTGAAGGTCTTGCCGGACACGCCGAGAGGAGGTGCATGGCCGCCGTCAGCTCGTACCGTGAGGCGTCCACTTAAGTGTGGTAACGAGCGAGACCCGCGCCCCCAGTTGCCAGTCCTCCCCGCCGGGGAGGAGGCACTCTGGGGGGACTGCCGGCGATAAGCCGGAGGAAGGAGCGGGCGACGGTAGGTCAGTATGCCCCGAAACCCCCGGGCTACACGCGCGCTACAATGGGCGGGACAATGGGATCCGACCCCGAAAGGGGAAGGGAATCCCCTAAACCCGCCCCCAGTTCGGATCGCGGGCTGCAACTCGCCCGCGTGAAGCTGGAATCCCTAGTACCCGCGTGTCATCATCGCGCGGCGAATACGTCCCTGCTCCTTGCACACACCGCCCGTCACTCCACCCGAGCGGGGTCTGGATGAGGCCTGATCTCCCTTCGGGGAGGTCGGGTCGAGTCCGGGCTCCGTGAGGGGGGAGAAGTCGTAACAAGGTAGCCGTAGGGGAACCTACGGCTCGATCACCTCCTATCGCCGGAAAGTCCGTCCGGGGGGTTTAAGGGATGTCGGGCCTGCCATCCGTGGGCCGGTAGCTCAGCCTGGGAGAGCGTCGGCTTTGCAAGCCGAAGGCCCCGGGTTCGAATCCCGGCCGGTCCACCACGAAGAGATGGAGAAGGTGCACATCCCGAGCCACGCTCGGGGTGGAAGGGTCCTAGGCCCCGAACAGGGGTCACGATGAGGACCGTGCACAGGCCGATTGACCCAAAAAATGCCCAGCCCCCTGAGTAGGGGGCAGAAAACCTAAGCCGCCTGGTGGATGGCTCGGCTCGGGGCGCCGACGAAGGGCGTGGCAAGCTGCGATAAGCCCCGGCGAGGCGCAGGCAGCCGTCGAACCGGGGATTCCCGAATGGGACCTCCTGCGGCTTTGCCGCACTCCCAGTCGGGAGGGGGAACGCGGGGAATTGAAACATCTTAGTACCCGCAGGAAAAGAAAGCAAAAGCGATGCCGTGAGTAGGGGCGACCGAAAGCGGCACAGGGCAAACTGAACCCTTCGGGGAAACCCGGAGGGGATGTGGTGTTGCAGGGCCCTGCGCCGGAGCCTCGAGGGTGAAGCCGAAGTCCGCTGGAACGCGGTGCCGTAGAGGGTGAAAGCCCCGTAGGCGTAAGCCCTCAGGCTCCTGCAGGGTTCCTGAGTACCGTCGGTTGGATATCCGGCGGGAAGCTGGGAGGCATCGGCTCCCAACCCTAAATACGTCCCGAGACCGATAGCGAACTAGTACCGTGAGGGAAAGCTGAAAAGCACCCCTGGCGGGGGGTGAAAAGAGCCTGAAACCAGGCGGTGATAGGTGGGTGCGGCCCGAAAGGGTTGACCCTCCCCGAAGGAAATCCCGGCGACGGGTGAGTACGAGGGGAGGCGACCGGGGTTGCACCGTCCGTCTTGGATCACGGGGCAGGGAGTTCATCCGAGCGGCGAGGTTAAGGGGGTAAACCCCGAAGCCGCAGGGAAACCGACAGGTCCGCAGCGTCTGCGAGGGACGGGGTGTGAAAGCGCCCGGAGTCGCTCGGATGAGACCCGAAGCCGGCCGATCTAGCCCGGGGCAGGGTGAAGTCCCTCAACAGAGGGATGGAGGCCCGTTAGGGGTGCTGACGTGCAATTCGCTCCCGTGACCTCGGGCTAGGGGTGAAAGGCCAATCGAGGTCGGCGATAGCTGGTTCCCGCCGAATTATCCCTCAGGATAGCCCGGCCGGAGGTAGGCGGTGGGGTAGAGCACTGATTGGGGGTTTAGGGGGAGAAATCCCCCGGCTCCCTGTCAAACTCCGAACCCACTGCCGCCGTAGATGGCCGGAGTAGGGTGGCGGTGTAAGCCGTCAACCGAGAGGGGAACAACCCAGACCGGGGTTAAGGCCCCTAAATGCCGGCTAAGTGTTACTCCAAAGGGTGTCCCTGGCCTTAGACAGCGGGGAGGTAGGCTTAGAAGCAGCCATCCTTTAAAGAGTGCGTAACAGCTCACCCGTCGAGGTCAGGGGCCCCGAAAATGGACGGGGCTCAAGCCGGCTGCCGAGACCCCGGCGCACGGAGTGGTTGCTCCGTGATCGGGTAGGCGGGCGTGCCGATGGGGCGGAAGCCCGGGCGTGAGCTCGGGTGGACCCGTCGGTATTGTGGATCCTGCCGGGAGTAGCAGCATAGCCGGGTGAGAATCCCGGCCGCCGAAGGGGCCAGGGTTCCACGGCAATGTTCGTCAGCCGTGGGTTAGTCGGTCCTAAGCCAGCCCGTAACTCGGCGCTGGCGAAAGGGAAACGGGTTTATATTCCCGTACCGCGGTGGTAGGTGCGGCAACGCAAGCCCGGAGGGTGACGCCTCGGGGTAGGCGGACCGGTCCACAAGGCCGGCTAAGCGTATAAGTCCGGGGAGTGCCGTAATGGCGAGAACCGGATGAAAGCGCGAATGGCCTCCCGTAAGGGGGGTTCCGTCGATCTCCGGGGCCCGTGAAAAGCCCTCCGGGAACGATCCACCGCGACCGTACCGAGAACCGACACCGGTGCCCCTGGGTGAGAAGCCTAAGGCGTGTCGGGGGAAACCCAGCCGAGGGAACTCGGCAAATTGGCCCCGTAACTTCGGGAGAAGGGGTGCCTGCGGTTGAGTAAACCGCAGGTCGCAGTGACCAGGGGGGCCCGACTGTTTAGTAAAAACACAGGTCCCAGCTAGCCCGAAAGGGTTTGTACTGGGGCCGACGCCTGCCCAGTGCCGGTATGTGAAGCCCGGGTCCAACCGGGTGAAGCACCGGTAAACGGCGGGGGTAACTATAACCCTCTTAAGGTAGCGAAATTCCTTGTCGGTTAAATGCCGACCTGCATGAATGGCGTAACGAGGTCCCCACTGTCCCCGGCTGGGGCCCGGCGAAACCACTGCCAGGCGCATATGCCTGGGACCTCCGGTGGGAAGCGAAGACCCCATGGAGCTTTACTGCAGCCTGCCGTTGCCGTACGGCGGGGGATGCGCAGCGTAGGCGGGAGGCGTCGAAGCCCGCCCTCCGGGGCGGGTGGAGCCGCCCATGAGACACCGCCCATCCTCTGCTGTACGGCTAACCCGCAAAAGCGGGGACAGCGGTAGGTGGGCAGTTTGGCTGGGGCGGCACACCCTCGAAAAGGTATCGAGGGTGCCCTAAGGTCGGCTCAGGCGGGTCAGGAATCCGCCGTAGAGTGCAAGGGCAAAAGCCGGCCTGACTGGACCCGTAACAGAGGCGGGTCCAGCCGCGAAAGCGTGGCCTAGCGAACCCCTGTGCCTCCCCGGTGGGGGCCAGGGATGACAGAAAAGCTACCCTGGGGATAACAGAGTCGTCTCGGGCGAGAGCCCATATCGACCCCGAGGCTTGCTACCTCGCTGTCGGCTCTTCCCATCCTGGCCCTGCAGCAGGGGCCAAGGGTGGGGGTGTTCACCCATTAAAGGGGAACGTGAGCTGGGTTTAGACCGTCGTGAGACAGGTCGGATGCTATCTACCGGAGGTGCTGGCCGCCTGAGGGGAAGGCTCCCCCAGTACGAGAGGAACAGGGAGCCGCGGCCTCTGGTCTACCGGTTGTCCTACAGGGCACAGCCGGGCAGCTACGCCGCGTCCGATAAGGCCTGAAAGCATCTAAGGCCGAAGCGGTCCCCGAAAATAGGCGGCCACTCCCAGGCGCAGGGGGTCGGGCGACCGGTCCTTTGCCTGGGACGAGGGCTCGGGAAGAAGACCCGTTTGATGGGGCGGGGATGTAAGCGGGAAGGGAAACCGACCCGTTCAGTCTGCCGCTCCCAACAGCCCGAGGTTTCTGCCTCTGAAAGGGGGGCTGGGCATTTGACAGGTCAATCGGCCTGTGCACGGTCCAACCTCATTACGTTTCTGTTCATGCCTTTTGAGGATCTCCGGGGGATGCTTATGGAACTGCTCATCCTTGAGGAACGTGTTGACTACGACGGTTCCGCCATAGGGAGTCACTGGGCCTACCGGAAATTCGGAGTTCTGGGCGATTCGCTCGTCGTCTTCAGGGGAAAGTGCGACGTTAAGATCGAGGAGATGGTCGACATCGAGGACCTCCGCGCCGGCAGGGAGATAAAAAGCGACGACATGGTTCACTACATCGTTGAGGTCTTTGATCTGGTAAACGCGCTCTTCGCCTCTACCCTGCAGAAGCTCTTCATCGCAAAACTCTGTGAGGTTCTCGGGGAGTACGGCGTGAGGACCACCCGCAGGGGCGATGATATCTACGTCAACGGCAGGAAGCTCAGCGTATCAATAGCGACGGTTTCTCCGGTAAGCGTCAAGATCCACATCGGGATAAACGTGGAAGCAAAGGGCGTTCCGGAGGGAGTCTCCGCCATAGGCCTGAGGGAGATAGGGATAGATGATGTAAAGGGGTTCATGGAGAAAACCGGGAGGGCCCTCGTCGGGGAGTTCGAGAAGGTGAGGAAGGACAGCCTCAAGGTTCGGTGGGCCCGGTAGACTGAAGCCCTTTCTTCTTGGACGGTGACTCCCCTTATCCTTGATTCCATCGCTGACGGCCGTCTGAAAGCTTAAGCTTAAAAGCCTTCGGAATCAGGTATGCCCGGTGGTGAAAATGGTTCACTGGGCGGATTACATGGCGGAGAAGATCATCAGGGAGCACGGCGATAAGGAGGAGTACGTCGTTGAGAGTGGAATAACCCCGAGCGGTTACGTTCACATAGGGAACTTCCGGGAGTTCTTTACCGCTTACATAGTCGGCCACGCCCTGAGGGATAGGGGAAAGAGGGTGAGGCACATACACATGTGGGACGATTACGACCGCTTCCGAAAGGTTCCGAAGAACGTTCCCCCGGAGTGGAGGGAGCACCTCACAAAGCCCGTCAGAGAGGTCCCGGATCCGTGGGGCTGTCACGACAGCTACGCCGAACATTTTATGGCCCTCTTCGAGGAGGAAGTCCGGAGGCTCGAGATAGAGGTGGATTTCCTCCACGCCTACGAGCTCTACAGGTCGGGTGAGTACGCGGAGGAGGTGAGGCTGGCCCTCCAGAAGCGCGACGTCATAAAGGCCATACTCGACGGTTATCGTGAGAGGGCAAAGCAACCGCCCCTCGATGAGAACTGGCAGCCGGTTATGGTGTACTGCCCGAAATGCCGGAAGGAGGCTGAGTTCGTCTCGTGGGACGGTGAATGGAAGGTTTCCTACCGCTGCCCCCACTGTGGAAGCGAGGGCGAGACGGACATAAGGGAGGGCAACGTGAAGCTCAGGTGGAGGGTTGACTGGCCGATGCGCTGGAGCCACTTCAGGGTGGACTTCGAGCCGGCGGGGAAGGACCATCTGGCAGCGGGCGGTTCCTACGATACCGGAAAGGAGATAGTGGAGAAGGTCTTCGGCCGGCTGGCGCCTCTGACTCTGATGTACGAGTTCGTGGGTATCAAGGGGCAGAGGGGCAAGATGTCCGGAAGTAAGGGCAACGTCATACTCCTGAGCGACCTCTACGAGGTCCTTGAGCCGGGGATAATACGCTTCATCTACGCCCGGTCGAGGCCGAACAAGGAGCTCAGGTTGGATCTGGGCCTCGGTCTTCTCAACCTTTACGACGAGTTCGACAGGGTTGAGAGGATCTACTTCGGGCTGGAAAGTCCGGGTAACCCCGAGGAGGAGAAGGAACTCCGCAGAACCTACGAACTCTCGATGCCCCGGGTCCCGAAGAGGCTGAGGGCACAGGCCCCCTTCAGGTTTCTGGTTACACTCGTCCAGATGCCCCACCTTGACGATGAGGGCATAATCCGCGTCCTTCAGGAGCAGGGACACCTGCCGGAGAACCTCGAGGAGGAAGACCTTGAGAGAACAAACCTCCGGATAAAGCTCGCCAGAAACTGGGTCGAGAAGTACGCCCCGGACAACGTGAAGTTCACCCTGCTGGATAACCCCCCCGAATTGGAACTTGGGGAGAAGGTAAGGGAGGCCATGCTGGAGCTGGCGGGGTGGTTTGAGAACCACCGGAACTTCACGGTCGAGGAGCTGAACAACGTCCTCTATTCCATTGCAAAGGAACGCGGGATCCAGAGCAGGGAGTGGTTTAGGGTTCTTTACAGGGTTTTCATTGGGAGGGACCGCGGACCGAGGCTCGCACCCTTCCTGGCTTCCATCGACAGGGGGTTCGTCGTAAAGCGCCTCCGCATGGAGGGTTGAACCTTTCAGCCTCTTCCTCCCTTTTCGGCTTATCTTTCGGTATTTCAAAGAATTCACTGAATTTTCTTTGCCAGCAGGTTTTTAGGTCCCCGTTCCAAGCTCCCCCGGTGGTGCTCGTGGAGTTCAACCTGATAATCACGGGTGTTGGCGGACAGGGTGGTTTAACCCTCTCGAGGATAGTCGGGAACGCCGCCATGCACGAGGGCTACAACGTCAGGATAGGCGAGACCCTCGGTATGAGCCAGCGTTACGGGAGTGTTCTCAGCTACCTTCGTTTCGGGGAGGCGGTTTATTCGCCCCTCATCGAGGAGGGGAAGGCCAACCTGATGATAGCCCTTGAACCCGCCGAGGCCCTGAGAAACGCCCGCTTCCTTGGAAAGGACAGCGTGGCTGTGGTCAACGCCTATCCGGTTCACACGGCAACGACCCTCGTGGGGAAGGAGACGTATCCGGAGCTCGACGAGATAAGAAGGGCCCTAAAGCGAATATGCCCCGTGCAGGTGCTGGACTTCCAGCGGGAGGCCGATGGAATAAACCCCAGAACCCTCGGCGTACTGATGCTCGGCTACGCCCACGGTAAGGGCCTCATTCCACTGAGGAAGGAGTCCCTGATGGAGGGAATAAGGCTCACGCTCAGGGAAAGGCTCTGGGAGGTTAACTTCAGGGCCCTCGAGAGGGGCATCGAGCTCGCAGGGGACTGATGCCTTCACCGCCCTACTTCAGGAAGATCGAACCTAAAACCTTTTATAACTCCCGGACTCTATATATCGACGGTGGCATCTATGGAGTTCCGGAAGATTCAGTTCACGGGTAGGAGTTCCTACATAATCTCACTCCCGAAGAAGTGGGTGAAGGAGCACGGTCTCAAACAGGGCGATAGCGTTCCCCTCCTCCTCAACCCTGACGGTAGCCTAACGGTATTCCCGAGGGAGTTTAGGGAGGCGAGTGAGAAGAAAGTCCTCGAGGTCTCCGGTGAGTACTCCCCGGAAATGGCGGTGAGGCTCGTGATTTCTGCTTATATTCAGGGTTACGACGTTCTGGAGATCCGGCTCAAGGACGAGATGCCCGTTTACAAGGTCAAAATGCGAAAGATCCTCCAGAGTCTCCCCGGCGTTGAGATAATACTCGATGAACCCCAGCGCATCGTCGCGAAGAGCCTCCTCGATGAGGACGAGATCAACCTTGCCGAGATCCTCAACAGGATTCGCTCTCTGGTTCTCTCGATGTTCGGCGACCTCGAGCTGCTCGTGAGCTCACCGGGGGAGAGGGAGATACTGAGGGACATAAACGATCTGGAAAACGAGCTGGACAGGTTTTACTTCCTCATCATCCGGGCGGTAAACAGGCTCCTCAACAAGAGGGAGGTCACCGAGGGGAGCGGCATAATCAGGAGGACCTTTGATCTGCTCGGCATACTCTTCATAGTAAGGAACATCGAGCGCATAGGGGACCACGTAATGAGAATCGCCGAGAACCCCGAGGAGGTTAACGTGCCCCATCTGAGGGAGAAATTCGACCAGATGATAGCGCAGATCGAGGAAAGGGACCTGAGCAGGATAGACAACCTCATGCTCGAGCTCAGGAGGGAGATAGACTCCATAGACTACCGCCGGTCCATAGCCCTTGAGAGCTACCGCAGGATACTGGAGTACCTCGAGAACATAGGGGAGACCATAATAAATATGGCAGTTGGATAACCACCGAATAGAACGAATGTTGTCACATTCGTCAGAACAGAATGGCCCCATTGAATAAGCTTACCATCTTCTCGTTTCCATAATGTTTTTAACCTTTTGATTTTTTTGAACAACGGTGGTTCCATGCGGGCGATAATAGTTCACGGTGGTGCGGGCACAATAAAGAAGGATGAGCGCATTCCGAAGGTAATCGAGGGCGTCAGGGAGGCCGTTCTTGCTGGCTGGAAGGAGCTCGGGAACGGTTCGGCCCTCGATGCCGTGGAGGAGGCTGTTAAGGTTCTGGAGGACAATCCCCTCTTCAACGCGGGCACCGGAAGCGTTCTGACCCTTGACGGCAGGGTCGAGATGGACGCGGCCATAATGCGCGGGAGAACGCTGGAAGCTGGCGCCGTTGCAGGTATACAGGGGGTCAAAAACCCGATAAGCGTTGCGAGAAAGGTGATGGAGGAAACCGATCACGTCCTGCTCAGCGGTGAAGGGGCGGTGAGGTTCGCGAGGATCATGGGCTTCGAAGAGTACGATCCCGTAACCGAGGAGAGGCGGAGGCAGTGGGAGGAGCTCAGGAAAAAGCTGCTCGAAAAGGGAGAGGTTAAGCACTGGAAGAAGCTCAACGATCTGGTTAAGCGCTACCCCGAGGTCCTCAGGAGCACCGTTGGTGCCGTGGCCTTCGATGGGGAGGAGGTGGTCGCGGGAACCTCCACCGGTGGCGTGTTCCTCAAGGTCTTCGGCAGGGTGGGCGATACGCCGATGATCGGCGGCGGAACCTACGCCAACGAGGTGGCCGGGGCCTCCTGCACGGGTCTTGGAGAGGTCGCCATGAGGCTCGTTCTGGCGAAAAGCGCCACAGATTTCGTAAGACTCGGGATGGATGCTCAGGCGGCCAGTGAAGCTGCCATAAGCCTCGCGACCCGGTATTTCGGAAGGGACACCATGGGCATCATCATGGTTGATCACAGGGGTAACGTCGGTTTTGCAAAGAACACGAAGCACATGAGCC
Organism: Thermococcus sp. P6; assembly: GCF_002214525.1. NCBI lineage: Archaea > Methanobacteriati > Methanobacteriota > Thermococci > Thermococcales > Thermococcaceae > Thermococcus > Thermococcus sp. P6. The sequence continues at coordinate 682,019 of NZ_CP015104.1, read as the reverse complement.
ACGCCTTCATGAAGGAGGGCATGAAGGAACCCGTAGCGGGGGTTTGAGCCATCGGAAGTTCCTTCAGGGACATCTGGCTCCTGAACCTCTCAACCCTCTTCTTCTTCCTCGGGATAAGCCTAGTCAACCCCATAATCTCTCCCTTTGCGATAACCCTGGGGGCAGGTCCCTTCCTCGTCGGCCTGATCGCCGGTGCCGCCTCGGTGGTATCGCTCTTCTCGAAGCCCATCGGGGGCCTCATGGGGGACAGGGGCTACCGGATTCAGGCCATGATTCTGGGCAACGTCCTCGGAATACTGGCCGGTGCCCTTTACGTGGCCTCTGCATTCCTCGGAAATCTGCCTCTGTTCGGGTTCGGTAGGGTTATTCACGGCTTCTCCATGGGAGTGTTCTTTCCCTCAAGCCTTGCTACAGCTGTTGATCTGGCTCCTGAAGGCCGCGTCGGTGAAACACTCGGATGGCGTGGCATGATGTTCTCGCTGGGCAACATAATCGGCCCGGCCCTCGGGGGATACCTTTCAGACGTCCTTGGCTTTACCGGAACCTTCTCCTTCACCATCCTCTTTTCCCTCGCTGGCGGTCTTTTGATTCTTCCCGTATGGATGGAATTCAAGAACGCTGGCAGGAAGGAAACCCACATGGGTACCGAAAGGGACTACTCGGGTCTTTTGAGGGTCACCTTCGTGGCGGCGTCCCTGTCCCTTTTCTTCTTCTCCTTCTCCTACGCGGGAGTAGTGACCTATCTGCCGGCGCTCTACAAGGTGCTCGGAATGCCCCAGCGGGTCTTCGGTTTCTACATGATGGTCGTGGGTGCGGCGAGCTTCGTTATGAGGCTCTTTGGCGGTAGGGGTGCCGACAGGATGGGCCCGATCCCGGTGATAAGGATTGGCATGTTGCTCGTCATAGCCGGTTACGTTTCCCTTCTCTTTGAGGAGCTTCCTCCTTACTCCTACCTCAGCGCGGCCCTCGTGGGTGCCGGGTTCGGCCTCGCGGTTCCCGCAATGCAGCTGATGGCACTGGGCAACCTCCCTGCCCGGGTTAGAACCATGGGTTCGAGCGTCTACACGATGTTCTTCGATCTCGGAATGCTCGGGGGACAGATATCCCTTGGCTACGTCGCCGATCTTAGAGGCTACTCCGGGGTCTTTCCACTCTTACCCTTCATAGCGATCGTATCGCTTATAATCATCCACGCCCCCCTTGCAATCGGAGGCAGGGAGGATGAAGGTTAGGGTTTCTTACGGAACGGCGATAGCCATGGGGCTCGTAAGGGGCCGGATGATGGTCAAACCCACCACGGCGTACCTGATGACCCACCACAACGGTCGCTGCAGGAACAACTGCGCCTTCTGTCCGCAGGCGAGGGAAAGCCGGGCCGATCTGAGGAGGCTCTCGAGGGTAACGTGGCCCTCCTTTGAGGTGGATGAAGTTGTGGAGGCCCTTCCCTCGGGCAGGTTCGCGAGGATATGCCTTCAGACCGTGGATTATCCCGGGCTCGTGGATGACGTTTTCGAGCTCCTCGAGGCCTTCCAGCCGCTGGGAATTCCGGTGTCCCTTTCGATAACCCCCGTGGAACGTCGTATCCTCGAGGAGTTTAAATCGAGGAACGTTGACTACATAGGGGTGGGTCTGGACGTTGCCAGCGAGCGTCTCTATCCGCTCATTAAGGACTCCCTCTACTCGTGGGAGGACATGTGGCGCTTCACCCGGGACGTCGTTGAGGTTTTTGGGGAGGGCAGGGCCTTCGTCCACCTCATAATCGGCCTCGGGGAGACGGACAGGGAAGCGGTGGAAACAATCTGGAGGGCCTATTCTACGGGCGCTGAGGTTTCCCTCTTCGCCTTCACGCCCGTGAAGGGAACCCGCCTTGAAAATAGAAAACCACCTGATGTTCTCCGGTACAGGAGGATTCAGGTGGCCCATCATCTCATAAGGGAGGGATTCTCTCCCGATGACTTCGAGTTCGAGGGCGACGACCTCGTTGGGTTCGGGATGGGCGTTGAAGAACTCGCCCCCCTGATCCCCCCCGGAACTTTCGCCACCTATGGCTGTCCGGGGTGCAACAGGCCTTACTACAATGAGAGGCCATCAAAAGAGCCCTACAACTTCCCCAGGAGCCCGGGAAGGGGGTACGTTATGGAGGTTCTCTCTACCCTCTTAGGCTCTCGAGGATCTCATTGAACTCCTTTAGATTGAACTCCTCCGCGACCTCTTCTCCCCCTGCCATCTTCAGGAGCGTCAGCACGAAGCGGTGGAGTTCCTCCTCGTCCTCCACAAGCTTCAGGGTTACCTCCATGCCCTCCGAGAGGTCCTTTAGCCGTCCTTCCCTTTTCATTATGAAAAGAATGTCTCCGAGCCTCTTTACGCCTATTCTGTAGAACTCTTCATTCGGGGCGCTGTGGATACCCCTGATGGCGCACTTAACGGCTCCCCTGTAGTTCTCCTCCTGAAGGAATATTTCAGCGAGCCTGAAACAGGCCTCGAAGTAAATCACGGGTTCTCTCTCCCGGCTCAGCTCCATTATCCTGTCAAGCTTCCTCTTTGCCTCGCTTAAGTTACCCGCGTTCTCGGCCGTCAGGGCCTCCCGGAAGAGCCCCATGATCTCCTCCATCTCCTCACGTTTCATCATGTTTCTCACCCCTGCTCTCGAGCCATGCCCTCTCAAACTCCGGCCACACCTCTTCAAACCTCTTTTCCACGCCCCATCTTCTCCTGAAGGCGTTCAGCAGAACGGTTACGTCCCTCCTGAGGAGATCGTAGCTTTCGGGATCGATCGTTGAAGTGTACTGGGCCCAGTCTATTATAAGGATATCGCCCTCCCCCGTCAGGACGATGTTGAACTCGCTCATATCCGAGTGAACTATGCCGAAGCGGACCGCCTTGAGGTAATCCTTCAGGACCTCCTCGAGTATCTTCCCAGCCTCTCTCGTGGAGAGCTCACCCTCGCGGAGCTCCGACAGTTCGGTTCCCTCTATGAACTCCATCACCAGAACGTGCCTGTTCCACGCTATCGGCCTCGGGACTCTAACGATCGGGCTTAGCAACACGAGGGCGTCGTACTCCTTTTTGGCTATCAATCTGGAAACGTAGAGCCAGCTCGTGTGATGCTTGTCGTTGAAAACGTCCCCGTGGTAGCCGGCTTTCCTCGAGGCCACCCTTCCGCCTATCCTGTTGAACTTCACAGCCACCCTTTCGCCGGTCGGGGTTACTCCCGGGTAAACGTCGGCGTCCTTTCCCACCCCAATCTGGGTCGTGCCTATGGAAGCTATGATCCCCTTTCTGGCCAGCGCCCTTATTGCGAGCGCATCGTAGCCGTGGATCGTTAGCTGGTAGCCGATGTAGCCGATATCGCTCCTCCTCCTGACGAGGGACAGCTCGTCCAGTTTGCCCAGTCTGAAGGAAGCCGTTTCAACGTCAACCCTCGCGAACCTCGCCACGTCCTCCAGTGGAACCCACCTGTGGTGTTTCATGTTCAGCTCTACTCCCCTGAGTATCCTGAAATCGAGATCCTTCAGCTCGGGATACGCCTCGAGTGCCAGCAGCTTGCTTACCATTACCCGCCTCCCGGGTTCATCTTCAACGGGGATTTATAAACATAGCCCATTGGTTTGGCCGGACGCCTTCATGCTGATGATCCGGTGGAAGAAAAGGTGGGGAAGAAAATCAGCCGTACATGACCTCGTGAAGGGCCATCTTCTGGGCGAGCTTCTGCTCACTCCCGAGCACCTTCTCCACGGCCTTCAGGAAATCCTCGTGGGTTATCTCTTCCCGCCTGTTCCTTATGGCGAACATCCCTGCCTCCGTCACTATGGCCTTTAGATCGGCCCCGCTCGCTCCCTCCGTCATCTCCGCTATGGCGTTCAGGTCAACGTTCCGGAGGTTCATCTTCCTCGTGTGGACTTTGAGTATCTCCAGCCTTCCGCGGAAGTCCGGGAGCGGAACCTCTATTATCCTGTCGAACCTTCCGGGCCTGAGTAGAGCCGGATCGAGGATGTCCGGCCTGTTGGTTGCCGCTATGATCTTCACGTTGCCCCTCGGGTCGAAGCCGTCCATCTCGGCCAGAAGTTGCATGAGCGTTCTATTGACCTCCCTCTCGCCGCCGGTTGTCTCGTCCATCCTTTTGGCGCCTATGGCGTCTATCTCGTCGATGAAGACTATCGTAGGTGCCTTCTCCTTGGCGAGTTCAAAAAGCTCGTGAACCAGACGGGCACCCTCGCCGATGAACTTCCTCACCAGCTCGCTGCCAACGACCCTTATGAACGTGCCTTCAACCTCGTGTGCCAGGGCCTTTGCCATGAGGGTCTTCCCGCATCCGGGTGGCCCGTAGAGGAGAACCCCCTTGGGCGGTTCGATCCCAACCTTCTCGAAGAGCTCTGGGTGTTTCAGGGGCAGTTCTATCGCTTCCCTTAACTCCCGAAGCTGTTCTTCGAGGCCTCCGATGTCCTTGTAGCTGATCTCGGGTCTTTCGATGACCTCGAAGCCGAGGACACTCGGGTCCTTTTCGTTCGGAAGGAGTTCCACCACCGCCATCGTCCTCTGGTCGAGGGCCACCCTCGCTCCGGGTTTCAGGTTTTCCCTCTCTATCCACGGCGCTATCCTTACCACGAACCTCGGCCCGTTGTGGTTCTGAACTATCGCCCTGTCCTCATCGAGGAGTTCTATGAGGGTTCCGGCGAAGGCCGGCGGCTGCCTCAGTCTGGACATCTCCATCCTGAGGCGGGAGAGTTCCTTCTCAAGCCTCTCCTTATCGGCCTCAAGCGTTCTCACCTGTAGTTCAAGCTGCCTTATGCGCCTTTTCAGGTAAGTGACGTAATCATCGTACTCGTTCGGTCTTTCAACATCAAAGTCTTCGACACCCATAATCCTCACCTCTCCCGCTTTAAACTATGAAGAAGGGCCTTTTAACTCTACCTACTATATTTTCTCTCCCCCCACTTATATACCTTTTGATATCTTCCGATTCGTCCTTTGGTGTTAAGTCAACGTGGTTGATTCATCTGCGAAATCCTTATTAACTTTGGGTGTTAATAGCACCCTGTTGCAGAGGGGTGGGTTATAATGAGGGTTCAGTTAAAATTCAGGCCTCTGGAAGAGGGCACGGTTCTCCCTTTCAATTACAACTACGACGTTTACACACAGATACTCGAGAAGATGGCGATCGTCTCCCCCGAGCTCGCCCATCAGGTCGAGGTGAGTAACGTTGATTACTTCACCTTCTCAAGGGTCATGGTCCGGGAGCGCCAGCTGATTCCCGACAGGGGAATAAAGGTCCTCTCCGACGAGGTTTCCCTCTACGTTTCCTCCTCATCGGCCGAGCTGATGAAGGCGATTGTTGAGGGCTTCATACAGGCTCCAGCTCTACGGCTGGGCGATAGTTCCTTCATGGCCGAGGACGTTAAGATCCTCAAGGAACCTCCCATAAAGGATGGGGCGCTCTTCTCAACGCTCAGTCCGGTGGTGGTGAGGACGGTTAAGCTCGTCAGGGATCGGATGAAGGTCTGGGACCTCTACCCGGACGACGATGCCTTCTTCGACAAGCTCCGCAAGGTGATGCTGAGGAGGTATTCTGCCATAAACGGCTCCATGCCCGAGGACAGGGACTTCTCAATCGACGTTATCAAGTTCAAGCCCGTCAGGATCATGATCAGGGAGGGCTACTACCGCGGTTCCCTCATGATATTCCGTTATCACGGCTCCCGGGAGATAGCCCGTTTTGGGTACGAGAACGGTTTTGGGGAGAAAACACGCTACGGTTTTGGAATGGTCAAGTTAATAGATGAAGGGCCAGAAGGAGGAGGCCAAGGCTGAGTTCTATCGTCCAGACAACGGCCACCAGCTGAGGTTCCGTGACCCTGATTCTTCTCATTATAAAGCCCAGAAAGCTCGGGTAGGGCGGGGCCTGAAGCCTTCCATCGGGGAGAAGGACCGTCCTCCCGTACCTTCTGACGCCAAATCGAACGCCCCATGCCTTTACGAGGAAGTCGAGGAAATGCGGCAGGAGGAGGACGGCCGTGTAGACCTCGACCTTTCCGGTTATCCCCACCAGTCCTATGAGAGCACCCATCCCGAGGGTTCCGGTATCGCCCGGAAAGACCCTCGCCGGATAGCGGTTCCACCAGAGGAAGCCGAGGGCCACCCCCATTCCCGTCAGGGCCATGATTCTGGCCTCCCCCTCCGTTAAGGCCCCAAGGATACCGAGGATTATCGCCGACGTTCCGATCTCAAGCCCGTTGAAGCCGGCGAGCATGTTGACGAGGTTGGCGGAACCGGTGACGAAGAGCACTGCGAAGAGGGGATAAAGGAGGCCCAGCTTTAAGGTGTGGCCAAAGAAGTCCAGCGAGGGGGAGACGTCAAAGAAGGCCACCGGAAGGGACACCATCAGGGAGAGGAGGACCTTGTGGGACTGTCTCAGACCGGTGAGGTCATCGAGTATCCCAACGATCCCGAAGAGCAGAAAAACCGTGAGAACCTCCGGGCCGGACTTCCCGAGGAAGGGTGCGAGAGCCAGCGGGAGGGCTATGAGAATCGCCACTCCCCCCATTTCGGGTACTTGGGGGAGATCCTTCTTATGGATGTCCCTTCCCGTGATTCCAGCCCTCCTCATCCTTCCGGCCACGTAGGGGGTGAGCAGGAGACCGAGGGTTAAACCTATAAGCGGTGCAACCGTTATCATATCCGAACACCGGATCACCTTCGGATCCTTCAAAAATAAACCCTTCGGTGAGAGCATGGACGTAAGACTTGTGGTCTTTGACCTCGACGGTACCCTCGTGGGTGCACCGGGATCCTTCTCGGAGATCAAGAAGGAACTAAGATCCCGGCTCATCGAGTCAGGCTTATCCGGGGATACGATAGGTGACCTTACACCGATGTACGAGGGCCTCCTGAGGATCTCCCGCGAAACCGGCAGGGACTTCAATGAACTGCACTCCATCCTCGTGGAGCTTGAGACGGAAAGGCTGAACAACAGCTTCCTCTTTGACGGAACTCTGGAGGTGCTGAACTTCCTGAGGGAGAAAAATGTCAGGATGGCGATAATGACGAGGAGCTCCCGGAGGGCAGCTCTCAGGGCCCTTGAAATCCATGGAATAAAGGATTACTTCGATGTTATCTCAACGAGGGACGACGTTCCACCGGAGGAGCTCAAGCCCAGCCCGGGACAGCTCAGGAGGATAATCGAGGCCTCTGGAGTTGAGCCGGCGAAGGTTCTCGTGGTTGGAGATCACGGCTACGACGTGATCCCCGCCCGTGAGCTCGGTGCGTTGAGCGTAATGGTGACGGGGCACTCCTCGGGCAGGATGAGCTTCTCGGTGGATTCCAGCCCGGATTTTGAGGTTGAAACCATGGAAGACCTCCTGGAGCTCCTTAAAAACCTCCTCAGCACCTGCGTTGTGGTTCCGGCCTACAACGAGGAACCGACCATCGGGAGGGTTCTCGATGACCTCCTCCTCCACTTCAAACCCGAGGAGATGGTGGTCGTCAACGACGGTTCCAGCGATAGAACCCCCGATATAGCCCGTTCCAGAGGCGTTCACGTTCTTACCCATCTCGTCAACAGGGGCCTCGGTGGTGCCCTTGGAACCGGCATCGCCTACGCCCTCAGGAAGGGCGCCCGGCTCATCCTCACCTTTGACGCCGACGGCCAGCACCTCGTGAGCGATGCTCTCAGGGTGATGAAGCCGGTTGCCGAGGGGAGGGCGGACTTCGCCGTTGGCTCGAGGCTTAAGGGGGACGTCAGCCAGATGCCCCCCGTTAAGCGCCTTGGGAACTTTGTTCTTGATGCCATAACTGCCCTCTTTGCACGCAGATACGTGAGCGACAGCCAGAGCGGGCTCAGGTGCCTTAACGGAGACTGCGCCTCCCGGATAAGGATAACCTGCGACCGTTACGCCGTTTCGAGCGAGATAATAATCGAGGCGGCAAAGAACGGATGCAGGATAGTTGAGGTCCCCATAAGTGCGGTTTATACGGATTACTCGATGAAGAAGGGGACGAACGTTCTTGAGGGCATGAAGATAGCCCTTAATCTACTGCTCGACAAGATGAGGTGATGAGGATGTATGCGGTTCAGTACATGGCCATAACCGTTGTGCTGGCCCTTATGCTTTACGTGCTCGGGAAGTACGGAAGGAAGGAACTTGAATGGGGCGATTTTCTCTTCTGGGAGGCCATCCTCGTAGGCCTTCTGATCGTCTCGGTTTTTCCTGTGGAGATAGCCATGACCATACGGCGACTGCTCGGCCTCGGCAGGGGTCTTGACTCGCTCTTCGTCGTGGCCATAGGGCTGGCCTACCTCATGATCTTTAAGGTCTACCTCGCCGTTGACAGGACCGAGAGGGAGATAACCGAACTGACGAGGAAGATGGCCATAGAGCTGGAGGAAATAAGGGAACTCCTTAGGGAGAAGGAAAAGCCTTAGAACCCTTCGAACAGCTCTTCCAGAAACGCCCTGACCCTTTCCTTTGAAAGTTTGAACTGCCTTATCTTTACTATCCCCTTCTCCTGCGCTTCCCTGAGCAGTATCTCCGTTGCCTCGTTCGGGTACATCTCCTCGTAGACTATCTCCGTTATGCCGGCGTTTATGACTATCTTGAAGCAGGTGTCGCAGGGGAAGTGGGTAACGTAAAGCGTCGCCCCCTCGAGGCTTATGCCCTTTCTGGCCGCCATGGCTATGACGTTCTGTTCCGCATGCACCGCCCTGTGGCAGTGGCCGTCGACGATGAGGCATCCCACGTCTACGCAGTGGTCCATGCCCCTCGGGGCGCCGTTGTAACCCGTGGCAAGGATGTAGCCGTCCTTTACCGCTACCGCACCGACCCGGAGGCGCGGGCACGTGGCCCTGAGGGAGACGAGCTTGGCTATCAGCATGAAGTACTCGTCCTTGGTTGGGCGCAGGCGCTTTATCCTCTCCGCCTTCTCCCCATCGAGGATTATCTCAACGGGCATATCACTGCACCTTCTGGTTGAACATGTTGCTGTTAAGCTCCATGAGTATTCTGAGTATCCTCTCGTCGTAGCTCGGATGGGTGTTCACCACCGGCTTCTTCTGTTTCCTCTCTATGGAGGGTTCTATGCTCGGCAGTGCGCTCTGTTTGACCTTCACGCGCAGGTCTTCGTAGTACTTGAGCTCTTCGAGGGCCCTCTTGAGGCTCATGGGTGCATCGAGAAGCCTGAGGGCTGTCTCGTCGGCTTTGAACTCCCTGTCCTTGAGGAAGTCCGCCCTGGCGACCTCGTAGAGGGCGTAGAGTGAGATGGCTCCCAGCGTAACGATCCAGCTGTCGGCCAGAATGATGAGCGCAGCGGTGAATATCATCGTCAGGTACCTGCCGTAGGCCAGCATCGGAAACATCCTCGTGTCCCCGTTCTTTATGTGGCCTATCTCGTGGGCCGCCACCGCCAGTATTTCCCCCTCCTCGAGCACCTCGAAGAGTCCCATGGAGAGTACCACGGTGTTCTTGAAGGAGTAGGCGTTGGGTATATAGTCGTCCAGAATGAGCACCCTGGGCATTGGAATTCCCGCCTTTCTGGCCATTCTTGCTATTCCATCGTAAAGCCAGGGGGCCTCCTTCCTTTCGAGGTTTATGTAGCTGCCCTTAACGTCCCTCGTTGAGACCCATAGGTTCAGCAGTACTATGAACCCCAGTGATGCCATGACCATTTCGAGACCCAGTTCCTTCAGGGCCATCAAGGCCAGCATGACCTCGAGGACCAGGACAACGAGGAGCATCGCCATCACTTCTTGATCCTTGAGAGGTAGGCGTAGGTCGCCTCCTTGAAGTTCGTCATCAGCGCATCGAGGATACTCTCAACAACCTTCTTCTCGAACTCCTCCCGGGTTGAGGTTATCGAATAAACGTACCTCATTCCGCCCCTGCCCCTTTCGATGCTCCTCCTCAGGAGTCCACGCTCGCACAGGCGGTTCATGAGGATGCTTACGGTGGAGCGCCTCAGGTCCGGGTGTTTCTCCTTCATGTGCCTGTAGACCTCCCCTGCCGTGGCGACCCTGACCTCCCACATGTGCTCCATTATCTCGGCCTCGAGAGGTGGAAGAACCGCTTTTATACCCTCTTCGGTGAGTTTGAACTCCTGTGGTTCCATGCTATCACTCCCCCTACCCCTGAAACGATTAAGTTGCAGGAGCTAAAAAGCTTTGCTGAACCCTTATGAACATCTTGATCCCCAGCGAGCGGTTAGATTTTTAAAGCCTCCCGTGAAACAACCACGGGTGTGGGCCGGTGGCCTAGCCAGGACGGGGCGTCGGCCTCCGGAGCCGAAGGTCGCGGGTTCAAATCCCGCCCGGCCCGCCAGAAAATTCTTCGAGCTTGAAACCTGATTTAAAGACAAGAAGAAGCTCCCTTCGACTTTTCTCCGGTGTTTACTGGTGCGGGGGCGGGGATTCGAACCCCGGAACCCCTGCGGGACGGGACCCTAAATCCCGCGCCTTTGGCCAGGCTCGGCAACCCCCGCACGGATTCAGTTCCCCGCTCCATTTAAAAACTTTGAGGGAGAAGGTTATAAGATGAAGGAGCGATCGAGTGTCGGGAGGTATCCATGCCCATCGTCGAGGTTACGAACCTTGAAAAGGAATACAGAAAGGTTAAGGCCCTCAGGGGGATAAGCTTCTCCATCAACGAGGGGGAGATCTTCGGTCTCATCGGTCCCAACGGGGCCGGGAAGAGCACGACGCTGAAGATACTGTCGACCCTACTGAAGCCCACCGGTGGAAGGGCGACGATAGACGGCCACGATGTGGTGAGGGAAGCCGACAGGGTGAGGGAGGTCATCAGTTACCTTCCCGAGGAGGCCGGGGCCTACAGGAACCTCACGGGCTACGAGTACCTCGAGTTCATGGCGAAGCTATACGCCAAGGACCGGGAAAGAGCCTCGGAGATGCTGGAGCTCGGCGTGAAGCTTTCGGACCTTGGTGAGAGGCTCTACGACAGGGTCTCTACCTACTCCAAGGGCATGACGAGGAAGCTCCTTATAGCGAGGGCCCTGATGGTGAGGCCAAAGCTGGCCGTACTCGACGAGCCTGCGAGCGGTCTGGACATAGTCAACGCCTACACCATAAGGAGGACAATAAGGCGCTTTTCGGAGGAGGAAGGGATTACCTTCCTTATTTCGAGCCACAACATGCTCGAAGTGGAGTTCCTGTGCGACAGGGTTGCGCTCATAGACCGTGGCAGGATAATCGAGGTGGGAACGCCATCCGAGCTTAAGGAGCGTTACGGTGCCAGAAACCTCGAGGAGGTCTTCATGAGGGCCCTTGGAGTTGAAGCGGACGAGCCGATCGGGGGTGAAGGATCTTGAGTGACTTCTGGGTTATGGCAAAGAAGGAGCTCCGGAACCTGTTCAGGGACAGGAAGCTCGTTTTTGGACTCGTGGTCCTGCCGCTCATCCTCCTTCCGGCGATGGGCAAGGCGATTAGCGTTGGCATGGAACACGCTCAGGGCGAGACCCGCGTTGCGATAGTCAGCTTCGACGACGGTCCGTACGGAAGGGCGTTGATAAAGTCCCTTGAAGTGGCTCCAAACGTAACGGTAAGTGTGGTCAACGCCACGAGCCTCGATGAGGCCGTAACAAAGGCCCTTCTGATGAAGCAGAACGTCCTCGTTGTCGTTCCCCCGGACTTCTCGGCCAGACTGACGTCCAACGAGACGGCCACGGTTGAGTTATACGGCATCTTCACCAGCGTGGGCACGGGGATAAAGGAGAGCGTCAGCGAGGGCAGGATAAACGCCGTTCTCGAGATACTCAGCGAGGAGATAGCGAGGATAAAGGTGGAGAAGCTCGGGGCGGGCAACCCGGATGCGGTGCTCCATCCGATACGGGTCGAGAGCAGGTCCGTGATCAACGGCAGGGTGGTTGACGTTTCCCCGGCGATGGTTTCGAGCGTTGTGGCCGCCCAGGCCTTCACGATACCCCTCATAGTCTTCATAATGATCATGGTAACGTCCCAGATGGCCGCCGGGGCGATAGCCAGCGAGAAGGAGAACAAAACCCTTGAGACGCTCCTCACCCTCCCAGTGGCAAGGACGAAGATAGTTGCGGCCAAGATATTTGGCACCGCCGTGATGGGTCTGGTGGCGGCGATAGCCTACATGGTGGGCATGAGGTACTATCTGGGATCCTTCGGTCTGGGCTCGACCGGCGTAACCCTCGAGGACCTCGGGCTGAGCATTACCCCCCTCGGGGCGCTGATGTTCTCGCTCGTCGTCTTCCTGACGATAATAATCGCCCTGAGCCTTGCCATGATAGTGGCCACCTTCGCGGAGGACGTCCAGACCGCCACAAGCCTCGTCAGTGCCGTTGTGCTCCCGCTCGCCTTCCCGGCCTTCCTGCTGATGTACACCGACATCAACGACCTTCCGGTGGCCTTCAGGTACCTGCTGCTGGCGATACCCTTCACGCATCCGGTTGTTGATTACAGGCACGTGCTCCTGAGCGATTACGGTTCCATGGGGGCGAGCATCCTGTATCTGGGCCTTATCGCGGTTGCGATACTCTACGCGACGGCCCGGCTCTTCTCCACGGAGAGGGTCCTCACGGCGAACGTCCGCTGGGGGAGGAGATCCCCCTGAGAACATCACCCAGAGCACCGGAAACTTCAACCGCTATGAAAGAAGCTTTGGGCGGGGGATACCAGTCCACTCCCCCCTTAGGGTTCTTATGTTCTCTTGGAGTCTTATTGGAACTAAATACCCCGAGGCCCATCCACCGGGAGGAGGCCTACCTTTCAATTCTCTTGGAGTCTTATTGGAACGCTCAAGTAAGTGTTATACGTCTTTGACGTGTCAACTTTCAATTCTCTTGGAGTCTTATTGGAACCGCACTTTCACCACAACATGTTAAACGGTGTTGCGATCTTTCAATTCTCTTGGAGTCTTATTGGAACCTGTTTATATAGTTTGTCGTGTAGAAGAGGAGATAAAAACTTTCAATTCTCTTGGAGTCTTATTGGAACCCCTTATTATAGTCTCAATAGTTCAGGTGGTGATAGCACTTTCAATTCTCTTGGAGTCTTATTGGAACACACCCTGCTCTATAACATCACAATCGATATTAAGAACTTTCAATTCTCTTGGAGTCTTATTGGAACACTGTAAAGCACTGTTATTAAAGTTTTTACGCTCTTTCTTTCAATTCTCTTGGAGTCTTATTGGAACTGGTGAACACTACCATACCGCGGTCTATGTAAACGACTTTCAATTCTCTTGGAGTCTTATTGGAACGGGGTTCAATTAAGCCCCGAAATTGAAGAAGAAGTTACTTTCAATTCTCTTGGAGTCTTATTGGAACAGGTGAACTGTTACATGCTTGACCCTCCCGAGCAGGCTTTCAATTCTCTTGGAGTCTTATTGGAACCTCAGGAGTTGACCTTAACGCTATCGTTTACATCGACCTTTCAATTCTCTTGGAGTCTTATTGGAACTATCCTCATACGTCGAGGCATCGTAGACCTTAATGATCTTTCAATTCTCTTGGAGTCTTATTGGAACTCGGCGGAGAAGTTCAGGGGCACATCCACGCCCGGCTCACTTTCAATTCTCTTGGAGTCTTATTGGAACCCCCCCAAACCCCTGGTGCTTCAGGGGTGGCTTTTCTTTCAATTCTCTTGGAGTCTTATTGGAACCGGCGGGAATTTTGTCCTGTTTATCCAGCAATACCCTGTTAACCCTCGAATTATAAAAGCCTTTCGGTGAGGGGTCAATAAAAACTCCCCAAAAAGCCCCTGATTCAAGCTATCTTGTAGTCCTTCAGAACCCTTGAACCCCTCAAAAAGCCCGAATTTCACCATGCACAAAAACGTCCACGAGACTTCCCAAGCTTTCCGAGAGGAGTAAAACAAAAACAAAGCTTTTAAACATCTCGAAAATCTAAAAGACACGCTTTCCACGGGGAGAATGCATAAAAGCTCCCTCGAAAGCCCCCCTCCCAGAACTTCGAAAAAAATTCGTAACAAAAACTCAAGTTTTTATAACTTTCTGTTAGATGATAACTTTTCATTACTAAAGACTTCCAAAAGCTCCAAAAACCCCAAAACCAAAAAAGAACCCCCTCCAAAACCCCAAACCCGATAAGAACCTCTCAAAGCGAGTAACGAAAAACCTTCAGCATCATGTTTTTATAAGAATCTCCAAAATTGAGCGGAATGTCGCCTGCCACCTTGTCCGGCTATTTTAACAGTTAAGGTATGAAATAATATGCTTTTTATTTTGTGGCACCCTTATAGGATGCTCTGTTGATTTGATGCTTGTTTTGGAGGGTCCAAAAACCTTATGTACGATGTGGCAGTATACCTGCTGTGTGGTGTGAGCGTGAAAGGGGTGATTGCTATGGGAGATGTTATAATTCAGACAAAGTATGGCACGAGATTTATGTACGACAAAAACCTTCCAGAGGATAAGATCAAAGTAATTATCGTTAAAGACCACTCGATAGAAGTTGGTGAAATACCATCACCGGAAAAGATTCTAGAGCACTTTCTGAAGGACAGAAAGTGATTGTTGGAGTTCAAACAAGCCTCAACGAGAATTGAAAGTTACTGTCTTTTCAGTTTGGAGTTCGGAATATAAAGAAAAACCCGTGAGGTGGATAATATGAATAAAAAGAAAGATGATTGGATCAAGAGAATGCAGATTTACGGCCTCCACACCGACGATTACGCTGAAGTTACGGTTGCTGAGATCAAGATTCTAAGACAGATAAAACCCGTGGATGAGGCTTTAAAAGACGTTGAACTGGCTATAAGACAGCTTGGTCTGGAAGACCTGTTTTAAGGGTGTGTAATATTCCATAAGACTCTTCAATCTACTCATTCTTCACACCTCCATCTTTTATCAGCTTCCATAACGCAAACTTTTCCTCTGCTTTCTCAAAATACGGTGAATACAAATTATCTAACCTATACAATGCATACAGCATCACAAAGAACCCAATAAGCAATGGCGAATACCCCAAAATCATCACTATGAACCAAAACCACGCCTCTGACTTTGCTCTCTCCTTAATCTCTTCAGCCATTTCTTTCAAAAACTGCTCCTCTTCACTACCATCCTTAACAAAATACTTGGCCTTCATGTACTCAACCCATTCATCCACCTTATGTTTAGTATTTTCTTTTGACGAACCCATACATCACACCCCCATAACACTTTCACCAAACACTCTAATGTGCAACCTATCCGAATAATTAACACCCAGCTCCCTCGCCAGCTCCCCCACTTCTTCTTTTTTGATCCCCTTCTCGTAAGCGTCACGGTAGAACTCGAAAACTCGTGGTTTTATACAAGTCCCGGTAATTACGTCTCAGAATCACGAACCGCTCGGCGTGATTCTTTGGCTCAAGTCCTAAGTTCCTCTTAATGATGTAATCGCATATTCCAACTAAAGCTTTGAAATACATAATAAGAGCTGAATTATGCTAGCTCCCCCACATCTATGTATTCCTGAACGTTGGCTTTTAAATCGTCCAAATTTATCGGCATATCATCACCTTTTCAGTCATAAGAACAACAAAGGATTACAAAAGGTTTTCTGTTATCATAAGAACAAAAAGGTGTTAACTAATGCTTTTGTGAACTCTATCCAGGAGAATGATGTTTTTCTAAGTCTTCCTCTTGCGGGCCACATCAATACAGAACTCTGGATCTGTTTCTCTATCGAGTACTCTTGCCCTCCACCATCTTTACTTGCCCTTACTAATTTTGCCGTTCTTATTTTCCCTGGGGTCCTGGAGTAGAACTAACCCTCCTGCATTTGAGAGGTATAGAGCCTGTGGAAGTATCCTCCCCTCTCGAGAAGCTCTTCGAGGGCTCCTTTTTCCACTATCTCTCCGTTTTCAACGACTACAATCTCATCCACGAAGCGGGTTATAGAAAGCCTGTGGGCTATTATTATGCTCGTTCTCCCTTCCATAAGCCTTATCATGGCGTCCTGCACGAGCCTTTCGGTCTTTGGATCGACACTCGAGAGGGCCTCGTCGAGTATGACGATATCCGGATCCTTGAGAAGGGCCCTTGCGAGGGATATGAGCTGTCTCTCTCCAACGGAAAGGAGCTTTCCAGCCTCCCCGGCCGAAGTTTCGTAGCCCTCTGGAAGCCGGGTTATGAAATCGTGAACTCCAAGGTTCCTGCAAACCCTTACAACATCCTCCTCCGTGGCCTCGGGGTTCGCCATCAGTATGTTTTCCATTATGGTTCCCGGGAAGAGGTAGGTTTCCTGCGGTACGTAGCCGATCCTCCTCCTGAGGCTCTTCCTGCTTATCCTCCTTCCGTCTATACCATCGTAGAGGAGGCTCCCTTCGGTGGGATCGTAGAAGCGCATTATCAGGTTCGCGATGGTCGTTTTTCCAGCCCCGGTTCTCCCCACTATCGCCACCTTCGATCCGGGAGGTATGTGGAGGTTTATGCCTTTGAGAACGGGTCTTCCCTCCTCGTAGGCGAACCAGACGTCGCGGAACTCGAGTTCGCCCTTTAAGCGATCAACGTCCATCCCGCCGTAGTCTTCCACGTTCTCATCGTCGAGTACCTCATATATCCTCTCCAGCGCGGCGAGGGCCGATTGCAGGCTGTCGTACATGCTCACCACGTTGTTTATGGGCCCCCTGAACCTCTGGGCGTATTGAATAAACGCAACCACAACCCCAATGCTCACCTCCCCGGCGTGGGCCAGATAACCACCGTAGCCTATTACCAGTATCACCGACAGCAGGCTGGTTATGTTCATGAGAGGCCAGAAGAAGCCCATGTAAACCGCCACTTTTAGATAGGCTTTGATGGTCTCCGTTGAGACTCTGGAGAATTCCCTCTCGGCTTTTTCTTCGGTTCCAAAAGCCTTTATGGTCTCGATCCCGGCGACGCTCTCCTCGACCACGCTCGAGATCTTCGCTATCTTCTGCCTCGTCTCCCTGTAGGCCCTCCTCATCCTTGTGCCGAAGTAAAGGGCCACAAAGACCATCAGCGGAACGCTGCCGAGGGTTACAAGGGTTAGTTTAACGTCCAGAAGGAACATGGCGATGATTATACCGACAAGGCTCAGGATGCTTCCCAGACCTCCCAAAAGCCCCGAGACCAGAACGTCGTTGACCACGCTCGTGTCGTTGATTATTCTTGATACCAGATCGCCCGCCGATTGCTCCTTGAAGAAATCGAGGTTTGAAGCAAGTATCTTTTCGTGGAGCCTGTCGCGAAGGTTCCTCAAGACCCTCTGTCCAAAAACCTCGGTGTAAAACGTTTGGAGCGTTGCGAAGAACCACTGGGCGACGAGGGATAGGAGGTAGAGGAAGACCACTAAGCCGAGTTTCTCGTACCTTCCCGGAACTATGTAGCGGTCTATGACGATGCTGAGGATGTAGGGGGAAACGAGGGTGGCGAGGGCGGAACCGACTATGCTTACCACGACTATCACGAGGGTCTTCCTTTCGGAAAGCGCCTCTCCGATGAACCTCCTGAGGAGTGAAAGGGAAGATTTATTCTCCATGGGCTCCACCCGCTTCAAGCATCTTTGCGAAAACTCCACCCTTCCTGATGAGCTCTTCCGGCCGTCCGTCCTCGACTATCGAGCCGTTCTCCATAACGATTACCCTGTCTGAGATCTTTACAGGAGAAAGCCTCTGGGAGACCAGTATGGCTGTCCTGTCCCGGAGGATTTCCTGAAGGTCGTTAAGGATCTCCTTCTCGGTTTCGGCATCGAGGTTCGAAAACGGGTCGTCGAGGAGTATTATCTTCGGGTTCAGGAGGAGGGCTCTGGCAAGGGCTATCCTCTGCCTCTGGCCGCCCGAGAGCGTTATTCCCTTCTCACCCACGACCGTGTCGTATCCGCTGGGAAGGGAGGCTATGAAGTCGTGTATTTTCGCCATCTTCGCGGCCCTTATCACCTCTTCCATCGTGGCATCGGGCTTTGCGAGTGCTATGTTCTCCCTCAAACTCCTGTTGAAGATGAAGGGCTCCTGGGGAACGTACGCCACGATCTTCCTCAGGCTCTTCGTTTTTATCTTCCTCACATCGATTCCGTCTATGAGAACCTCTCCACCCTCAGGCTCGTAGAACCTTGCGATCAGCTTAATCAACGTACTCTTTCCGGATCCTGGGGGACCTGTTACGAGGACCCTCTCACCGGGGGAGATCCTGAAGCTCACACCCCTGAGCACGGTTCTTCCCGTGTGGTAGGTGAAGTGAACATCCCTGAACTCCACCTCGCCCCTCGGGTTCTCAATCTCAACGGCATCCGGGGCATCGACTTCAGGAGCGGAGTCTATGACCTCGAAGAGCCTCGAAGCAGCGGCCAAACTTCTCTGGATGTCGCCTATCGTGAAACCCAATGCTCTCAGGGGCCACATAAGGGTCAGCATGTAGGTTAAGAAGGCCACGAGCTCGCCCACGGTGAGGGTCTTCCCTATGATGGCCCTTCCGCCGTAGTAGAGCATAGCGCTCATCGCCAGCCCGAGGATGAGAAACGAGGCGTTTCCGTAGAGGGCCGTTATCTTCGTCGCCTCAACGTTCATGGAGTAGAGCTCCTCGTTCTCCGTGGAGAACTTTTTCTGGATATTTTCCTCCACGGAGAGGGCCTTCACCGTTTTTACCCCGGAGATGGTTCCCGTCGCAAGTGACGCCACAACACCGGTCTGGTGCCTTATTTTATCGTAGATGGGTCTGATCTTCATCGCGTAGGTCGCGTTTATCGAAACCGCCACGGCTATCGTGAGCAGGGCCACGAGGGAAAGGAGGATGTTCATTCTGATCATGTAATACAGCGACACCAGTATCAAAAAGATGGAATAGACGAACATCCTCAGCCTGAAAGAGAGGAAACGGGTTATCCTTTCCGTGTCGTTGGTTATCCTGCTTATCAGCTGGCCCGAGAAGGTCCTGTCAAAGAACTCCATCTTCTGCCTCCCGATGGCCCTGAAGGCGTCCATCCTGAGGTTGTAAACGGCGTGCTGGGCGGATTTCACGAGGAGGTATCTTCCGGCAAAACTGAAGGCGCCGTTCAGAACTGCAGCAAAAAGCACAAGTAAACCGTAACGTATCCCAAGCATGTAGTTTCCTGTGGTTATGCCCCTATCGACGGCTTCCCTTATCAGGACGGGGATTACGCCGTTGGTGTAGGACATCAGGATAACCATGACTATTCCGGCCGAGAAGTACAGGCTATGCTCCCTGAGGTAACCCATCAACCTCGTTAGTTGTTTCAACGATCCACCCATGGCGGTTTTCCTTGGGTGCACTACTATAAATATTTGTCGGTTAAGATGGACATCTAAAAAGGGTTAAAGCTCAAAACTCCGGGATTCTTATCGGGGCCTGCAGCTCCTTCTCGTTCTTCTCGAGGTTCGTGGCGAGCATCTTTATTCGCTCAACGCCCTTAATCTCCCTGATGTATTCCACAACGCTCTCTGGAACCAGCTCCTCCCATGGCTCTCCCTCGATCATGCGCTTCCTTATCTCCGTGGCCGAGAGTATGTCCTTCCTGAATATGGGCTGGACCACCACCTCGTAACCCTTCTCCCGGAAGAGCTGTGCGACAAGTGAGTTGCCCGTGAAGACCACGTCAAAGCGTGGAATCATGCTTACCACGTAGGTCGCCCAGATGGCGTTGAAGTTGATGTCCGGGAGGGGGATCAGGTAGTAGCGCTTGTCAAGTCCCGCCTCGTCCAGCGCCCTGATGAGCATCTCCATCCTCTCGCTCGTCGTGAATGGGTTCTTCAGCGTGTGGCTTGCCTGAGCGCTTCCGATTCCGATGATGACCTCGTCAACCTGCGAAAAAACGAACTCGAGGGCCTTTATGTGGCCTTTGTGAACGGGCTGAAAGCGCCCGACGAAGAGACCGCGTCTCATCCAACCACCCCCTTACCGAATCAGCCTAACCCTGACCCTGTCTCCGATCTTCAGGCCGAGCCTCTCGCTCGCGCTTCCCCTGTTGACCGCTATCTCGAGGTAGCCGTGGCTTCCCCTGAGGGCCAGAAGTTCGCCGGTTTTAACCATCCCGTAGGTTCTGAGGTAGGGAACCCTGAGGTTAAGGTCTATCAGTTCAACCGCCCGCGGTTCTCCAAAGTCCTCGAGGTTCAGCACCACGTTGCCGAAGTCGTCCACGTAGATAACCCTGAGGTCCCAGAGGTTCCCCCGCCGGACTGGTTCGACGTCCAGTTTGATCAAACTATCCAGAGGAATCTCCCTCCCGAGTTCCCCGGGTTCGATGCCGGAATCGAGCAGAACGCCCACGGGCCCGAAGACGTCCCTTCCGTGGAAGGTCGGGCTGACCTCCCGTCCGGTGAAGAGCTTTACCCTCTCGGGGTCTATTTCCCACGCCCTCTTCGCCCCAATGTGCCTCAGGGGAAGCGTCGCCAGACCGTTGTCCGGAAGGACGAGGAACTGGTTACCCTCCACCACGATCGCCCGCCTTTCGGTTCCAACGCCCGGATCGATGACTCCAACGTGGACCGTGCCTTCAGGAGAGTACTTCACCGCGCTCTCCATCACGAAAGACCCCTCGAGGACCGAATGTCGCTCCACCGAGTGACTCACGTCGACGATAACGGCCTTCCGATTGAGCCGTAGCATGGCTATCTTCATCTCTCCCACGTAGGGGCTTCTGAGACCGAAGTCGGTTGTCAGCGTGATCATACCCAACACCTAAAGCTTATTAACGGTCATGCTTTAAAGGGTTTGGACGATGGCCATGAGAAAGCCAACCCCCCTCCTGCTGATTCTCATGGTTATGGTTGTGGCCTCGGGCTGCCTCTTCAGGCCACCGGCCGAGGTAAGGTTCTCGGTCGATAGGACCGTCGTGGGCCCGGGGGAAAAGGTTCACGTTATCGTAACCGTCAACAACACCGGAAAGGTCGGCCTCACCGGGGCCACCCTCGTTCTCAGCGGAGGGGATTTTCAGATACTTCAGGAGCCGAAGTTTCCGGACGTTCTTCCAGTGGGGGAAACGGTGCAGCTCGTCTGGATTCTGAGGGCACCGGCCAGGCCCGGCGTCTACGACCTGAAGCTGTCACTGGAGCTTACCGACGAGTTAAGACGCTCATGGACCGGTTTCTACGGTCAGTTCAGGATAAGGGTATCCATGGAGGAGATCCCCCCCGAGGGGGTGGAACTGGAGGTCGAAGCGCCCGATTCCGTCACCGGCGGGAATACCACGAGACTGACCGTCATCATAAAGAACAGGCTCGACGTTCCCGTGGAGCTCCGGGGAGTCGACCTCGAGCTGCTGGAGGGCATGGAGATCGTGGGAAGCAGCGCCCTCCCTGAGAGCGTTGAAGGAAAGGGGGAGGTCAGGGTTAGCTACCTCATAAAAACCCCCTACGCGCATCGCGAGGGCTACGCTTCAACCATCGTGAGGTACGCGGTGAACGGAAGGGAATACCGCTCCATAAAGAGCTTCCCGATGGAAGTACTGTGGCGCCCGTGGGAAAGGGGGGAGAACGCGCTAAAGGACGCCTACGGGCTGAAGTACCACTGGATAACCGACGGCTATCTGGTTGATGCCTACTGGATGGAGCTTTACAACTCAACCCCCATCTTCAACCGGACGGAGCTGAGGGAAGTGGCGCTGAAGATAATCGGAAACTCAACTTCCGAAGCCGAGGCGGCCAGAAGGATATACAACTGGACGATGGAGAGGTATTCGTTGGGCGACACGACCTCAAGCCTCAAAGTCCGGGATATACTCCCGCAGGACAGGATAAGCTACGCCGAGGGACAGATACTCTTCACGGCCATGCTCCGCTCATTGAACGTTCCGGCGAGGATTATAACGCTCTCAAACGGCACGGACTGCACCTTCAGACCGATGACGGAGTTCTACACCGTCGACGGCTGGTACGTTGTGGACCTCAGACACGGCTTCGTCGGTCCGGTTGATGAGTACATAGCGAGCCCCTACTTTCCCCGGATCTACCAGCTCGTGACGGTGGAGGGGTACAGGATAGTGGCGCAGGCACCGACGGAGCTGAAGGGCCACGAACACATAGACGTAACGGCCGACTTCCTTTCGAACCTTGAGGACAGGCTCCTGAGGGTGATCACCGGAAGGCTTGACCCGGGGCTTCGCTCAAAGCTCATGGTGGTCATGAACGACCTCAACGAGAAGGAGAGGCTCTACGCCCTCTTCCTCTTCGCCTCGGCACCCGGTGACGATCTCAACAGGGTGCTCGGTGAATACAGCACGGACAGGATAGAGGAATACGTAAAAACCCTGTACGATTTCTATAAGAACTTGACGTGGAGGGACGACTTCACCAGATACTGGAGGATCTTCGCGGGGGAGGTATGATGATAGCCGTTCTGAGACTCGGACACAGACCTGAGAGGGACAAGAGGATAACCACCCACGTGGCGCTAACGGCGAGGGCCTTCGGGGCCGATAAAATAATAATAGCGGCCGAAGAGGACGAGCACGTAAGGGAAAGCGTTGAGGACGTGGTCAGAAGATGGGGAGGACCCTTCGAGATAACCTTCGACCCGGCGTGGAGGAAGATCCTGAAGGAGTGGAAGGGGGTAATCGTCCATCTCACCATGTACGGGATTCACATCGACGACGCGATGCCCCCGATCAGGGAAAGGCTCAGGGAGGGACTGGACATCCTCATCGTGGTCGGCGCCGAGAAGGTTCCGAGGGAGGTCTACGAAATCGCCGATTACAACGTGGGCGTTGGAAACCAGCCCCACAGCGAGGTCGCCGCTCTGGCGGTCTTCCTTGACAGGCTCCTCGATGGTGAAGGCCTTAGAAGGGAATTTGAGAACGCAAAGCTCAGGATAGTCCCGCAGGAGAGGGGCAAGAGGATAATCGAACTGGAGTGATGGGAATGGTCCTCAACCGCTACCGGGAGAACGTGAGGGTTTACCTTGAGGCGATCGTAAGGCCCCTCGCGAAGGCCGGCCTTACTCCAAACCAGATAACAGTAATCGGCCTTCTCCTGAGCCTCCTCGGGGCCTACCTCTTCTACCGGGGCGAGCAGGTTACCGCTGCACTCGTTCTGCTCCTCGGCTCGCTCGTGGATGCCCTCGACGGAACCCTCGCAAGGCTCACGGGGAGGACGAGCAGGTTCGGGGCCTTCCTCGACTCAACGCTCGACAGGATAAGCGACGGGGCGGTGCTCTTCGGAATAGCCCTCGGGAACCTCGTGGACTGGAGCGTGGCCTTTGTGACCTTCATGGGGAGCTATCTGGTGAGCTACGAGAGGTGCAGAGCCGAGCTGGCGGGCTCGGGAAGAATGGCCGTGGGCATCGGCGAGAGGGCCGAGAGGCTGCTGGTAATAATCATAGCCGCGCTCTTCAATCACGTTGACTACGGCGTTTACACGGTGGCGGTTCTGGCATGGGTGACCGTTCTCCAGAGGTTCTACGTGGCCTACCTGAGGCTCAGGGATTGAGGGGGGATGACGAGAATTTCGCTAAACGAGGCCTTCCCGATGAAGAGCCCTGCCGTTGCCGACCCCCAGTCCCTTCACGATCTCAACAACCTCCACCAACTTTGAAACCACGAAATCGCAGTTTTCCCAGAGGCGTCTCTTCTCCCCCTTAGGGTCGAGGAGAACCGCCATCATGCCGACGTTCCTGGCACCGACGCAGTCCTTTGCCGGGTTATCGCCGACATAAATCGCCTCCCCGGGTTCAACGTTCGCCTTTTCGAGGGCCAGCCTGAAGGGTCTCTCATGGGGTTTGTAGAAGCCCGCCTCCTCGCTGGTGGTTATGGAATCGAAGAGATCGTGTATACCAAGGGCCCTCAGGTGGGCCTCTATGTAGTCGTTATCGGAGTCCGTTACGATTCCAACGTGCAGGCCGAGTTCCTTCAGGGCCTTAATTGTCTCAACGGCTCCCTCAAAGAGACGGCCGTACCGTCCGTGCATGGCTATGCTTATCTCCCAGAAGTCCTCCGGAAGGCCAAACCCGTGGCGCTCGCCAACCCGCCTCATGGCTTCAGCATCAACGTCCCTGATCTTCACGTAGGGCCCTCCGGCGAGCTCTTTAAACATGGCGGAGTTCTCTTCCTCGTACTCCCTCCATATTTCGATGGGATCGAGGTCGGACCTCCCTGCCCTCTTCAGGACTTCCCTCACGATGTTCTGGTGGGTGACGTTCTCGCCCTCCTTGGTTATGAGCGTGCCCACGAAGTCGAAGAAAACCGCCCTGACCATCGCTATCACCGGAAACAGTTGGGGGAGAGGTTTAAAACGTTGACTGGAAGAACGACGAAACTCGTAGAAGAATTTTTTAAAAAGTTGCTTTTTTGACGGAAAAATGTTAGAAAAACTTTTCTTTAGGGTCGAAAAGCGGTCCCGGGTGATGGGAAATCGAGGCCATACTCCTCGTCTGGGGCGTCCGCGACGAGGTTCTGGAGAAACTTCCCGTGGAGGGATACTGGCTTTACGGAGAGTACGATTTCATAGCAAGGCTCGAATTCAGGGACGAGTTTGAGATGGAAGATTTCTCAAGGGAGTTGAGGAGAACAATAAACGGCGGAACCTTCAAGCTCATTCCGATCCTCGTTTCAGGGGTCAAGAACGGAAAGGAAACGAGCGTGCTTGAAGGCGTCAAACTTTCGGCCCCATAAGGCCCCTCTTTTTCAGCTCTTTATAGGCCCTCCTCAGGGCGTTTCTGATAAGGTACCTCCTGTTGAGGCCCCCAAGCCTGTAGGCTGCCCTCCTCAGGCTCCCGGTCTTCAGGAAGAGCTCTATGAGTTCCCTGTCCTCCTCCGGAAGGTCGAGGTACCTGAGGGCCTTCTCCCCTATCTCCAGCGGTGAGTTGCCCTCGTAGGCATGCTCGGAACTCGTAACGGGCCTCTCAAAGCGTTCAACGAGGCGAAACACCACGACATGGGCCATGGAATCGTCGCTGACGTGCTTATAATGGGATCTGAGGGCCTCGATTAGCTCCTCCCTGCTTGAGAACCCGTCGAGAAAAGCATCCTCGTCCGTCAGCTCTCCAACGCGCCTTTCCTCCACCCGCTCCACGATGGCCTTTCCGAGGACGTAACCACCCGCGTGAATCAGAACTTCCTCCCCGGGTTTCAGTCTTGGCCTCCTTCCGAGCCTTACCGTGGCCCTCTTCCTTCCGCTCAGTATGGCCTCCGCGTAGCGCCCATCGAACTCCAGATGCTTCATCGCTCCCCACCGAGGAGCCTGAACTTTATGGCCACGACGCCGTAACGGTTCTCCTTCCACCGCGAGTACATGTCGTGGAACCTCCTAACGGCCCTCTCAAAACCCGGCCTGTCGGGGAATATCTTCTCTATGGGTTCTTCCCTCAGAACCTGCCGGAAGGTCTCGTAGCGCTTCACCTCCGTGACCACCGCCGGTATTGAACCGTTGAAGACGATTCTGTCCCCGGGTTTAATGCCCCTGAACCTCGGGTAGGCTATTCTAACCTCTATCCTCTTCTCGCCCGACTTTATGTGATTCAGGTATTCCTCGCGAACCCTCAGGTGGTGCACCCTCATTTCAAGCCCCCTAAGCCCGGGCGTTTAAAAGCCTACCGATGGAAACTTTTAAATCCTTCAGTGCCCTACCCGATTCGGGTGTGATGGATGAGAAGGGCTCAGGCAGCGATTGAGTACCTCTTCATGCTGGCGGCGGTTCTCGTGCTGGTGCTCGTGGCCACCAGGGTGGTCCTCAACGGCACCAGAAACCTAAACGTGGAGATATCGAACTACACAACCCAGATGAGGAAGAAGATCCTCGAGAACCTATGAGGTGACACCATGGACCTCCTCCTTCTTCTGGGTCTGATAATGGGAGTCCTCACCTCCTACACCGACGCCAGAACTGGGTTCATTTTCGACAACCACGTGTTCCCAACGCTTACTCTCATAGGTAAACTCCTTGGATGGGAGGAAGAGGACGGGGGGTGGCTTCCGAAGCTCGTCGTGCCGGCCGTTGAGGGGGGAATACTCTACCACCTCTACCTCGGAATTCGGGAGGGGAACATCCTTTTAGCCCTCTCGGGCATCCTCGCCTTCCTGCTTGGCCTTTTCCTCGGCATGATGCTCTATTACGTGGGTGCATGGGCGAGCGGTGACGCCCTCATACTCGCGGGCTTTTCGGCCCTCCTGCCCTACGCTCCCCCGGCGGCAAGGGTTGTTCCTCCCTACGCCGTTGATTACCCTCTCTATCCGGTGAGCATACTTCTCAACAGCCTCATCGCGGTGTTCCCCTTCATATTCATCTACGCCCTCATCGTGCTCCTCCTCAGAAGGAAGTTCTGGGAGTTGAAGGAGGTCTTCACGGGAGGGGCGAAGCTCACGCTGGAGGCTTCCCTATGGATAATGGGGGCCCTCGGCCTCAGGCTGGTAATCTACGACGTAACCGGGATCCTCTTCGGGGGGCTCTACGCCTGGCTATTCACCCTCATCGTGATAACCCTGTTCGGAAAGTTCAGAAGAGTAGGAGATGTTCTGGGTTTCGTAACGGTCGCCTACCTCATCTACCGGGATCCCACGACGGTACCGGTGTTCCTGAAGCTCCTAACTGTACTTTACCTCTTCAAGGTCTTCTTCTCCCTCGTGAAGTTCATGCGCAGGGAGGTTCTGATGGAGGAGGTAACCGTTGAAGACCTCAGGGAGTGGGACATCCTCGGGGAGACCATCTTCGAGAAGGATGGCAGAATCCTCAGGGACCGGACGGATTCCTTCACGAGGATAAAGAAGGCCATCTCGAGTGCGGATCTGAACGCTCTCAAACCGGACTACGGACGCGTTATAGTCTCCCCGACGGCCGAGGGATTGACGGCCGGGCAGATTGAGGAACTGAAGCGCCTCGTTGAGGAGGGCAAGCTCGAAAACAGGTTTTTGAGGAAGAAGTCGATGCCCTTCGCCCCGGCTCTCTTCCTCGGCTTCCTGATAAGCTACTTCTGGGGGGACATCTTCTGGTGGATCGAGCTCAAGCTCGCGGGCCTTTAACTCAGGAGTTCCCTTATTATCTCCATGACCTCGTAGAGGCTCCCTGCATTGTGGTCCCCCTCAACGCCCTCGTGGGGGTTTATGGCTATGCTCACGTCCGCCTCCCGGAACATGCTCAGGTCGTTGTAGCAGTCGCCCACCGCCACGGTCAGCTCGGGTTTGAGCTTCTCCTTCAGCTCCCTCAGGATCTTACCCTTGCTTCTGAAGTCCACCACAGGGTTTACCCTCCCGGTTACGGTGCCGGTTTCATCGAAGATCAGTTCGTTGGCGAAGAAGTAATCGACGTCAAGCTCCTTTGCGATCCTCTCGGTCAGGCATCGGAGACCGCTCGAGAGTATGGCGATCCTGAAGTCGTTCTCCCTTAGGAATTCCACGAGTTCCTTCGCTCCATCCATGTACTCAACCGAGTTCGCCCACTCCATTATCTCCTCGCGCCTCCGGCCCTTCCACAGGGACGCGTCCAGTTCGGCCCACTTTACGTAGTCTATCCTTCCGGAGAAGAAGAGCTCGGCGTATTCCTTTCCCTTCTTCCACGTCCCAAAACGTTTGTGGAGTTCAACCCAGCTCGACACGGACCTTACGAGTGTTCCCTCAAGGTCAAAGGCCGCCAGCCTTACCATGATACCACCAGGGGAGCGAAGGGAAGAGAGCTTAAAAGCCTACCCCCTCCAGCCGTGCTCGCCTATCAGGGGCACGAAGGCAACCCCTCCCCAGCGCTTCTTCCTTAATTTTCCCTCGGGGGTTTTCTCGATAACGTAGAGATCCTGCCACAGGTGGTAGCCTCCGACCGGGATCAGGAGCTTCCCCCCGGGCTTCAACTGTTCCACGAGGGGTTCCGGAACCTTCGGGGCCCCGGCGGTGACGATTATCCTGTCGTAAGGGGCCTTCGGGGGAAAGCCCTTCGTCCCATCCCCGGGGATCACGTGGACGTTTTCAACACCCGCTTCTTCGAGGTTCCTTCTGGCGAATTCCACCAGCTCTGGGATGCGCTCAACAGTGTAAACATCGGTCCTTACGAGTTCCGAGATCAAAGCGGCGTTCCAGCCACTCCCCGTCCCGATCTCAAGGACGTTAAGGCCCTCCCGGAGTTCGGCCAGCTCAAGCATTATCGCCACCATGTGGAGGGCACTTACGGTTTGACCGTGGGGAATGGGGAGCGGTTCGTCAATATGAGCGTATTCCCTGTAACGCTCCTCGACGAAGAGGTAGCGGGGATACCTGAGAAAAGCCCGCCTAACGGCCTCGCTCTTAATGATGCCTTCCATGAAAAGTCTTTCAACCGTTTTCTCCCATCTCTTCCTGAGTTCCTCAGGGGAAACCATGAGATCCATCGGAAGAAGTAACCCCTCGAGGATTTAAGGTTTACGAGAAGTTTAATGGCCGGCGGCGTCCCCGGGTTCCCGCTCCCTCCCGGAGGGCAGTACAACCGGGATCGCTGGCGGGCTTAACTTCCGGGGTCGAAACGAGACCGGGTGTGACCCCGCCGCTATGACCGCCGTACCGGTACGAACCTACTGGTGAGGGTTTATAAATCTTACGGTATACCTTCGGATCCCCATGGAAAAGCATAATTACCAGAAACGTCAAGTTTTACCGGTGGTTCCATGAGGGTATACACGCTGGTCGAGGATTATTCCGGTTATGAGAGCCCCTTTCTGGCCCAGCACGGGGTCAGCTTCCTCATAGAGTACAGGGGCAAAAGGCTCCTCTTCGATACCGGACAGAGCGAAAAGCCGGTTCTCCACAACATGGCCCTCCTCGGGCTCGATCCAAAGGATATAGACTACATCTTCCTCTCCCACTGCCACTACGACCACACGGGAGGACTGCCGGGGATCCTGAAGGCGATTGGGAGAGATGTTCCGGTGATAGCCCACCCCACCCTGTTCAGGAGGCACTTCGTTATCAGGCCGTACCTCAGGGAGGTGGGCGTTCCCTTCAGCAGGGAGGACGTTAAAGGGCTCTTTTTAACCGCGGAGCCCTTTCAGATAGTTGAGAACCTCTACTCAACGGGCGAGATCAGGGAGAGGGAGGATTTTGAAAGGACCCCTCTGGAGGTCTACACCCTCAAAAACGGGAGCATTGTAAGGGACGAGCTTCTGGATGACATGAGCGTTGTCGTGAAAACGTCTCAGGGGCTCGTGGTAGTGAGCGGATGCTCGCACGCGGGAATAGTGAGCATCGTCAAGAGGGCCATTAAAATCACGGGAGAGAAGAGGGTCAAAGCGGTTATCGGCGGCTTCCATCTCATAGGGGCGAGCGAAGAGAGGATAAGGAGAACGGTCGAGGAATTCAAGAAGCTTGGGGTGGAGGAGGTCTACACCGGGCACTGCACGGGATTGAGGGCCGAAGCTGCGTTTCTTGAGGCCTACGGGGAAAGCTTTCACAGGCTCCATTCAGGGATGGTAATGGAGTTCAGGGATTAGGGATAGAGATTAGGTGTTGAGCATGGAAAAACCGGGGATCACGGTTTTTGCGTATTCACCGGGGGAGTTCGAGGAAAGGAGAATAGAAAGCCTGCGGGAGGCTCTGGAATTTAAAGAATACCGCGTCGTCTGGGTTAACGTGGACGGCATCGCCTACATCGACGAGCTCAGGGAGATCTTCGGCTTTCACGAAGCATCGATTAAGGCCCTCCTGAGGTCGAGGAGCAGGGCGAGGGTGAGCCTCCGTGAGGATTACCTCTTCCTCCTTCTTTATCAGATCTACGAGGTAAAGGAGGGGTTGAAGAAGGAAAGGATCGGGATATTCCTCAGGGGTAACTTCGTGATAACCCTTCAGGAGCGTCCGGGGGATGTTTTCAACCCGGTGAGGGAGGCGATAAGAACCGGGGAGGGACTCTTCCGGGAAAAGGGTGCGGAGTATCTGGTTTTTGCCCTTCTGGATGCCATAGTCGAGAATTACCTCCCGATCCTCGAAAGGATAAGCGCTCGGATGGAGGAACTTGAGAGCAGGATACTCAAGGACGGCGACAGGGAAATCCTCCGCAGGGTTCACGGGATAAGGAGGAGGGTCCTGTTCATAAGGCGGACCATATTTTCCCTGCTCGAGGTTTTCAGGAGGCTGCAGCTTGAAGGGGGCGGATTCTTTGAGGGGGAGACGCGGGGCTACATAGAGGAGCTCCACAGCCATGTTATGGAGGTTCTGGACATAATCGAGAGCCAGAGGGACATGGCAAACGGACTCGTGGAAATGTACTACTCAACGCTCTCCCTCAGGATAAACGACATAATGAGGATTTTAACGGTTGTCTCGACGATATTCATACCCCTGACGTTTATAACGGGACTCTACGGAATGAATTTCCGCTACATGCCCGAGCTTGGGTGGCGCTACGGCTACCCGGCGGTTCTCCTGACGATGCTCATCATAGCGCTGGGTATGCTGTACTACTTCAGGAGAAAGGGATGGCTGTAGCAGGTGCTTGATGCCCTCTTAACGTTTTTACCCGTGGGCTTCCCTGCCCTGATTACCCCTTCAGCCGTAACATCGAAATCGCCGTCTGGATTCACTCCCCTCGACTTTTAAATTTCTCCCCGATGAGCGGGATTACGGAGAGGGCAACAAGCAGGGAAGCCAGCGAAAAGTCCGCGAAGAACCCAAAGGACTGAGCTACGAAGCCACTGGCGAAGTTCCCGAGGATCGCACCCACCGAGCTTATCATGTTGTAGGCCCCTATGAGGGCACCCCTCTCCCTCGCCTTCGCCTTCCGGGAGATTATGGACGTCGTTGATATCCCTATGAAGGCCCACGTGTAGCCGGCGAGCAGGTATGAAAGGAAGGTAAGGGGGGTGAAGGTCCAATTCAGGTATATAGCCACAGGCACAAGGGCGAAGGCGAGGGCGCGCAGGAGGAGGCCCCTGATGAGGACCCCGTAGCCGCTCCTATTCCTCAGCTTTTTCCCCACCCGGGTGTACATGAAGGCCGAGATGGCTGAATTACCGATGCTCATCAGATAAATCCCGGAGGTGGTAAAACCCTTCTCCTTTAGCAGGACCGGGAACTGGGTGAAGTAGAGCATTGCACCTACCCAGAAGAGCAGGGAAGAGAGGTACAGGGCTCCGAAACCCTTCGTGGAAAAGCGGGGGAGATGGGTTATCATGTTCGGTATGTAACGGAACTTCTCCACCACGTAACCGGCGTAAACACCGAGTTTCTCCCTGTTGAGATGGAGGGGAACTTCCCTGATGGTGTTTAGGCCATGGGGAACAGAGAGCAGTCCAATTAACCCGAAAACGATGAGCATCCCCCTCAAACTCAGGAACTGGCCGAGGAGAAGACCTATTACCATCCCCGCAACCCACGCCCATCCACCTATCTCGTTGAAGCGGCCTATCGCCCAATCCCAGTCCTCCAGCCGGAACGCCTTCGTAATGATCAGGATGGGTATAGGAATCGTTGCTGCTATGAAGAAGGTGTACACCGCGTTGATGACCATTACCTGATACACACTTCTAGCAAGGGGAAACAGAATGGTCGAGATGGCGGTTCCCAGGAAGCCGACTATGAGAAACACCTTCCTCCTGTTGAGCTTATCGCTGAGCTTCCCCCAGAAGAGGCCGCCGAGCATTGAAGCTGTACTCCCAATGGCGTTTACGATCCCAACCTCGGAAGGACCCCCTCCGAGGGCCATCGTGAGCAGGGGTATCAGCGGAGCGGCTCCACCCGTTGAGACCTTGAAGGGGATAAATGAAGAGAACCATCTGGCAGGATCGTACCTGTGGCGCATCTGTTTGCTTTTTTCGATGCTTTTTAGCGTTGCCTTCTTTCTCTTCCGGGGGCGCTGTCTCAAGGCTCCCACCTTCCAGAAGAAGGGAAGAAAAGGGGCAAGAGAGAGAGTGTAAGGAGGAAGAGGAGTCACTCCTCGTCATCATCTATGTCCCAGTCTTCCTCATCCTCGTCGAGGTCCCAGTCCTCTTCCTCTTCTTCCCAGTCCTCTTCCCATTCCTCGTCTTCTTCCCACTCGTTCTCATAGGCTTCCTCGACTTCTCTGAGTGGGTCGAACTCCTCCTCTTCCTCAACTCTGGGCCTTACCTTCTTCTTTGGGGGGTACATATCCATCACCGCCCCGCTCTGGGGCTTCCCATGTTTGAATGATTGGTTTAAAAACTTTTTCTCCAGAAATCCGCTAAGAAGCCCGTAAATAACCCGAAGCTACGGGATAACAGTCCGGGAAACGATGTCCGCGGGCCCCAGAGGTCCCCACCAGAAGCGGGTTTGCTGACCCGGGGATGAACCGGAGGGGTTTCAATTCTCTTAGAGTCTTATTGGAACACAAGGGAATTACAGTTTATTTAGAATACTTCTCGTTCTTTCAATTCTCTTAGAGTCTTATTGGAACACTGAACCGGCGTTTAAGCTTGATAAGAAGCTTCTAACTTTCAATTCTCTTAGAGTCTTACTGGAACCTTAATCGACCAGCCCCGCTCTCCAATCCTTCCAGACTTTCAATTCTCTTAGAGTCTTATTGGAACGCGCTGGGCCTCACACCCTCGTGGGCCCCATAGTGATCTTTCAATTCTCTTAGAGTCTTATTGGAACATCCCAATCCCTCATCTCTTTCCACCCCCTATCTTCCTTTCAATTCTCTTAGAGTCTTATTGGAACTACAATAATGAACAATCCCGAACACCAATGAACAGCCCTTTCAATTCTCTTAGAGTCTTATTGGAACAAAAATGCGCCGTGAACGGATAGATTTAAAAACAGCTTTCAATTCTCTTAGAGTCTTATTGGAACATAGACTCGGCAGGTTGGATACAAAAAACATTTACGTCCTTTCAATTCTCTTAGAGTCTTATTGGAACCGAAGCGTGGGGATTACCAATATTTGAAACCTTAGCCAGTTTCAATTCTCTTAGAGTCTTATTGGAACTAGGTCTCGAAAAAATTCTTGAAATTGAAATAGTTACCTTTCAATTCTCCTAGAGTCTTATTGGAACGATAATAATCGACGAGGGCGCCTTTGATTTTTCGGTTTTCTTTCAATTCTCCTAGAGTCTTATTGGAACAGGAGGGAATTTTGCTTTGTTTCCTCAGTAATACTCTAATGAACCCCGAATTATAAAAGCCTTTCGGTGAGGAGTCAATAAAAACTCCCTAAAAAGCCCTCGATTCGGGCCGTTCTGTAATTTTTCGGAATCCAAAAAAGAACCTCCTTCAAAACCCCAAACCCGATAAAAGTCCTCCACAACGAGTAAAGAAAAACCTTCGGGGGGTAAACCCTATAAGAACCTGTGTGAACCTACGGTGGTGATTGCCATGGGACTCATTGAGGACAAGGCGCTCGTCGAGGCCGCGCTCTTCGTTTCCGGAAGACCGCTCAGCCTGAAGGAGCTTTCAAAGGCCCTCGGGATAAGGTCCCTCGATTACCTTGAGAAGCTGATAGAACTAATAGCCGCGGAGTACGAGGAGAGGAAGAGCGCCGTGGAAGTTGTCAGGGTCCTTGGGGATAAGTACGTTATGCAGGTGAAGGCAGAATACAGCCAGCGCGTCGTCCACCTGATGCCCCAGCCCGAACTGAGGACCGGCGAGCTGAAAACCCTCGCCCTGATAGCCTACCTCCAGCCTATAGAGCAGAGCAAGATCGTGAAGCTCAGGGGGAGCCACGTCTACGAGCACATTAAGAAGCTCCGCGAGATGGGGCTCGTCTACGCAGAACCCTACGAGAGAACGGTGCTCCTCGGGACCACGCCGAAGTTCGCCGAGCTCTACGGCTTCCCCGAGAACGATCCGGCTATCATAAAGGAGGCCTTCGGAAAGGTCGTCCACGCCGAGTACCGTGACCTCATAGCGAAACTCGAAGGGGAACCCGGTGATCAGACCGAGGCGGAGTGATCCGGACCTCTCGAATATCCTTTTCACCCGAAGGATAGGACGGCGCCTTTTCCGGAAGCATGGCTTCCAGAAAGCCCGGAGAAAGGTTTAAATAGTATCCGGAGTTATTACTATCAAGGTGAGTGTTATGGGAGTTCTGACGAAGGAGCAGATCATCGAGATGATACGGGAGCGTGGGGGCCTCTCAAAGAATGAGGTCGAGAGGAGAATACGGGAGATAGCCTCCAGAGAGGGCATCTCAGAGCACGCCGCGGCCCTTATCCTTGCCGAGGAACTCGGGGTAAACCTTGAGACCGAGGGAGAGACCCTCCACATAGCGGATCTCGTTCCGGGGATGAGGGGAGTCAACGTAGTAGCCGGAGTTCTGAGGAAGTACCCGCCGAGGGAATACACGAAGAAGGACGGTTCAAAGGGACTGGTGGCCAACGTAATACTGTACGATTCAACGGGAAAGACGAGGCTCGTTCTCTGGGACGGGCTCGTGACCAAGTACTACAACGAGCTCGACCGGGGGAGCGTGGTTAAGATCATAGACCCGGTGGTTAAAGAGGGCAGGAACGGGGTGGAGCTCCACGCCAACTTCAGGACGAGGATAATCATCGATCCCGATGACCCGCGCGTTGCTGAGATACCTCCCATCGAGGAGGTACGGAGCTACAGTTATCAGAGGAAGAGCATAGGGGATCTCGTGGACGGTGACAGGTTCGTGGAAGTGCGCGGAACCATAGTGAGGCTCTACCGTGTGACCGCTTACGATGCCTGCCCGCAGTGCAGGAAGAAGGTCGATTACGACCCCTCGACCGATGCGTGGATCTGTCCCGAGCACGGCGAGGTTCAGCCCGTGAAGGTGGTCATATTCGACT
Source organism: Thermococcus sp. P6 (assembly GCF_002214525.1). Taxonomy (NCBI): domain Archaea; kingdom Methanobacteriati; phylum Methanobacteriota; class Thermococci; order Thermococcales; family Thermococcaceae; genus Thermococcus; species Thermococcus sp. P6. The sequence goes on along the minus strand of NZ_CP015104.1, from coordinate 647,418 downwards.
TCGGAATCGACGATTCCACGGGTTACATAAGGGTCACGCTCTTCGGGGACGCTGCGGCCGAGCTGATCGGAGAGAACCCCGAGGAGATAGCCGGGAAGCTTAAGAAACTCGTTGAGGATGGGCTGACCCTGAGGGAAGCCGGAAGGAAGATGGCCGAGGAGGAGTACTACCACCTTCTTGGAAAGGAGATAGTGGTCAGGGGAAACGTTCTGGAGGACAAGTTTCTGGGACTCATGCTCAGGGCTTCAGGCTGGGACGAGGTCGATCCCCGGCGGGAGATAAGCAGGGTCAGGGCCGAGCTGAAGGGGATCCTCAGGGAGCTTGTGTGAGGTGGTTGAAGTGGAGGAAGTAAGGTTCAGGCGCAGAAAGCCCGCCGTTGAAAGGAAGATCTCCGAGATAAGGGAGGACGATACGAGGGTTTCCCTCATAGGAAAGGCCTTCAAGGTCGATAAGATGGACTACACCTTCTGGCTCGACGACGGGACGGGGGTCATACTCGTAGAGAGCGAGGAGAACGTTCTTCCCGCGGAAGGGCAGACGGTCCGTGTTATCGGAAGGCTCATCAGGAACGAGGAGATCCACGTCTACGGAGAGGTCGTTCAGGATTTCAGCTCCGCGGACCTCGAGGCGCTGGAGGAGATCAGGGAGCTCGAGAGGAAGGTTATCCCGAAGGTCGAGGGTGTCATCGAGTTCTTCGGAGGTGAGGAGCCATGAGAAAGCGACTCCCGGCAAGCAGGGTTTACATCAAAGACCTTCTGGAGGGCTACTACGTCAGGAGCGAGGGCGACTTCGAGCCCAACTACCTGATAACCCGGGACGCGAGGAAGATCCACAGGGCCAAGGTTGTGGCAACCGTCGTCAGGGACCCCATCATGAGCGAGGACGAAACCTACGGGAGGTTCCAGATAGACGATGGCACCGGAACCCTCTGGGTCTTCGGTTTCAGGGAGGACACGCGTTTCGTGAAGCTCGTGAAGAAGGGCGACCTCGTTCAGATAGTGGGAAAGATCTCCGAGTGGCGCGACGACAGGCAGATACTCGTCGAGGGGGTATCGAAAGTCGAACCCAACATGTGGATACTCCACCGCTTTGAGACCCTCAAGGAGAAGGCGGAACACGCGCTAAAGGCCAGAACGGCCTTCGAGATATACGACAGGTACGGAATAACCGCCAAGGCAAGGGTAATAGCCAAGAACAAGGGGATAAGCGAGGACCTTCTCATGACCATAGACGAGCTCTACACCCTGATGCTCGAACAGAAGAACGCCGAGGAGGAGATCTTCGAGGAGGAGCTCCCGGAAGAGTCCGAGGAAAATCCCGAGCTTGAGAAGGCCAAGAAAGCCGTCCTTGAGCTGCTCAGGGAAAAGGGTAGGGCCCTCTCCCGCAAGTTCATAGTAAAGAAGCTCTCCGGGGAACTGGACGAGGAACTGATCGAGGAAGCCATAACCCGGCTCCTTGCTGAGGGGGAGATATACGAGCCCGAGATAGGCTACTACGAGCCCCTTTGATTTTTTAATACTGTTCCCTCATGGTCCTTATGACCGGGTCGTGTATGAGCGTGGAAGTTATCCCGTCCACGAGGCGGAAGAACTCCTCCTTTCCCGTCTCGAGGGGCATGTTCTCCACCCCTATGAGCTCGTACCTCCGGCCGAGTATCCACCTTCCCAGCAGTATCTTTTCCCTCCCATCCTTCCGGAGGTCGAGCCTTGCGATGCCGTAGGGGACGTCAGCAGTCCACCAGTTGGCCTTAAAGGTGACCCTCCAGCCGGAGTCCTTCAGGATCCCGATGAGCTTTTCAAGGGTTTTGGTCGGCCCATCGGGCGTTTTAAACGTAACGATCGTCCAGAGCTCCTCGGATTCGAGATTCTTCAGGATTTCCTTTTCAAACTCCATAGGACCACCTCCTCAAACTATGGCGGCAACCATGAAGGCGATCACCGCAAGGAATATACTCAATTTAAGGATTAACTGCGACCTGTGCGCCGATTCCCTGTCCTGATTCCTAAGTACGAGGTAACCCGCGTAGAGGATCATCAGGTCAACGGGAAGCATCGCGTAGTAGCCGGGGCCCACACCAGCCTTCACGGGCAGGAAAGATGCCACGACGGTCAGGAAGGCGAAGAAGGCCCCGAGGTAGGACGCTTTTTTCTTCCCCCAGACTATGGGTAGGGTTCTGGCGCCTTTGATGAGATCGCCCTCAACGTCCTCAACGTCCTTGATGATCTCCCGGGCAACGTTCACAAGGAAGGCACAGATGGCCAGATAGCCTGCCAGTCCGATGCGTCCAACTGCAAGGGCACCGTAGAGCGGTGTGGCCGCGGTCAGGGCCGCCACCACGAGGTTTCCCAGGAGGGGAAGGGGTTTGAGCTTCCATGCGTAGACAACCATCATCACGTAGGCCAGAGCCGCCAGCAAAAAGGACGGGAGGTTTATGAAGCCAGCGAGTAGGAGTCCGGTACCGAAGAGGAACAGGGAGTAGTGGCGGGCCGTCCTCCTCTCGATCGCACCCCTCGGAATCGGTCGCTCCGGCCTGTTGATCCTGTCTATCTCGTAGTCGAAGTAGTCGTTTATCGTGTTGCCCCCGCCACAGCCGAGTGTAACCACGAGGAACACGAGAAGGGCCGTAACGGGATCCGGAAAGTGACCCACGGCAACGACGGAACCGAGAAGACCCACTATTCCGGCAAGAAGGCAGTTATGGGGTCTGGTTATTTCCACGAAGGCCCTGAGCTCCATTAGGGTCACCTAACTCATTTGGTTCGTCCTCTTAAAAATCTTTGGTTTAGATCTCGTTTCTCCTGAGGAGGCCGAGCTCCTCTCCCCCTTCGAGCACCCTGATCCTTCCAAAGCGAAGCTCAACGGTTCTCTCAAGTTCTTCTGCGGAAAGGGGCGTTAGAACCTGCGCTTTCATCTCCGAGAAGTTTATCCACTTTATTATTCCCACACCGGGACACAGGCCCTCGCCGTCGATGAACCCCACGAGGAGGTTGCTGAGTTTCTCGAAGTCGACCGCATGGACGGTGGAAGGGTGACCCTCTCCGCCGAACCCGGCCGTTACGACGTAGTACTTTTCGTCCTTCCATCCGGCCACGACTAACCATCGGAAAATGGCCGCCAGTAGCTCCCGTTCTTCCGGGATGAGGGGTCTGCCCCTGAAAAGCCCCGTCCCCGATGGCGTTACCTTCGAGAGGTCAACCTCGACCGTTGAAGCCCCGGAGAAGTACTCCCGCCACTTCTCCCTTCTAAGGGCTTTGCGTTCTTCCGGGGAGTGTTCCCTCGCCCCCTCGCTGACTCGGAGAACCGTGGTTTCGCCATAGGCCGAGAGGAGTCTCCTGAGGTGGGATAGTTCACCGGCCCTTTCAAGGAAGACCATCAGGTCCGGCCTCAGGAGTTCGGCCTTGAGGCGCTTCATCTCGGCCCCCTGAGCCGTGACGAAGCCCGTGGTATCCACGAGAACGATGTCGGCCTTTTCAACGGCAATATCCACCAGCCTCTTAACCCCAACGGCCATCTCACCGACGTAGCCGGCCGGGGAGATCGTGCCCACGAAGTAGTGGGCATAAGCTTCAAGCTCGCCGATAGACACGAAGGGTCTCTCGGGAAAGGCGAGGCTTAAAGTGGCCGGGGGAAGGATGCCCTTCTGACCGACGTCGCCGTCAACGACCGCAACCCGAAGGCCCTCTTTGAGGAGCCCGTTGGCCAGAAAGGTTAAAAGCGTGGTCTTTCCGCTGTCGGTTGAACCGATCAGCATAACCGTGGCAGGCTTCTCCATTCTTAGGAGTTTTTCAAGAAGTTCCGGCCTGTCAGGAGGAACATCCTCGGTGTAGGTCGCCTTGTTCATGGTACCGGGTTGGGGCGATAACTTTAAAATCTAACGGAAATTGGGGAAAGGAATCCGGACAAAATTTATAAAGTCCTGCCTTCAGATAGGGGCGTCCGGAAAGAAAATTTTACATAGTCCACGGAATCTTTGTCAAAGGAGCATAAAGGAGGAGTGAAAATGGCGAAAGAACGGGACGTCACTCCGAGGCAGATAAAACTGCTCAGGAAGTTCTACGAGGAGGGAAGGACCATAGAGGTGCACACCGTTGAGAAGACACAGGATGAACTCGCGAAAGAGCTTGGAATCACCAGACAGGCCCTCAGTAACCATCTTAAGGCCCTCAAGGAGCTCGGCTACATAAGGACGGGACGGGGCTTTATAGACCTTACGGAGAAGGCCCTCACCCTCCTCGGCGAGAAGAAGGGAGACGTGTTCGTTTTCGTGAAGATAGACCCCACGAAAAGGAAGACCGTTTACGAGCGCATAAGGGAGCTCAGGATAAGGAGGATATACAGAGTTACCGGGGACATAGACCTCATAATAGAGACCGACAAATCCCGGCTCGACGAGATACTCGAGGAGATAGCCTCACTCGACGGCGTCAGGGAGACCATCACCCACATCGTCCTCGAGGTTATCTGATTCACCTTTCCCTTTTGAGTTTCTCCTCCATCAGTTTTCTCAGCTCGAGGAGGTTCTTCCCGAACTTCGCCGAAATTGGAACGAAAGTACTTTCAATCTCCCCGGGAGGGACCCCGAACTTTTCGGCGAGGAAGTTTATCGTTTTCCCCACGTTCCTTATTCTGTCCATCTTGTTGACGGCCACCACCACGGGTATCCCGAGCTCCCTCAGGAACCCGTAGAACTCCACGTCTATGGGTATCTCACCGCGCTTCTCCCACCGCTCGATTATCTCCGGAGCGGCCTTTCCGTCCACCACGAGAACGGCGAGCTCGATTCCCTCGGCGTTGTCCTCGATGAAGTGCACTATCTCGTCCTTTATGCGCTCCTGAACGTGCCTTGGAACACCGCTCATGAACCCGAAGCCCGGCATGTCCACGATAACCTTCCCGCGCCAGTTCACCTCAACGGGTCTCCTCGTTACCCCGGGTCTTTTTCCCCGTTTAACCCACTTCCCGGTAAGGCGGAATATGAGGGTACTCTTTCCAACGTTGGAACGTCCCACGAATATTATCATCCTCTCACCGCCGGGAGTTGGAGGGTCGATTTATAAGCCTTGGCGGAAAGGTTAAGTAGAGTAAGGGATAAATCCCTCAGGTGGTGTTCCATGGCAGAGGGTGGTCAGGCCAGGGCCAACCAGCTCGTTAACAAGTTCGTGGTGTCACTGACGGGCGGGAAGATACTCGGCTACGTGACGGACATAAACGTCGAAGTCGAGGAGGATCAGTTCTACTTCATCCTGAAGATGAGGGAAATTGAAAACCTCGGCAAGGGGCAGAGCATGTTCTCGAGCGAGAAAAAGCTCAAGATAAAGCCGGACGATATAGTCAACGTGGGGAGGGACGTTATAATCCTCGGGGACGGCAAGGTCCCACCTTTAAGGGAGATAGAGCGACTCAACCAGATAGCAACGGAGTACAACTCCCTCGTAAGGGAACTCGAGAAGAAGGAGAAGGAGATAGAGAGGCTCAGGGAGGAGAACTACAAGCTCACCAGAAAGCTCGAAGAACTGCAGGGGGAAATCAGAAAGCTTCAGGTGATGAAGGAGGACTTTTCGCACCTCAAGGAACAGCTGCTGAAACAGGAGGGGGAGCTTGAGATGGCCAGGGATTACATAAAACTGCTCGAGGGACTCAGACACGACATCGATAAGATAAAAGGGGACGTGGAGGGGCTCATCGGCAGGCAGCTGGAAGACGTCGTAAGGAGCATAATAAACGAGGAACTGAACGCGAGGGGATTGAAAAGAACGGGCTTTATTTAAACGCCGAAAATCTGCGAACCGAAGGCGTGGAGGAGTATCTCAAAGGCGATAAGGATAAGCGTGATCGCTATAACTCCCCTCGGGGTTACCTTTATTGCCCTCGTGTCCTCGTCGAAGAAGCGCATTAAACCGGCACCCGTTGGTGGAAGCGTTGTTTTCTCCTTTGCCATTTACCTCACCCACTGAGTTCGTGCCTTTGAGGTATAAAAAAGTTTTGGGTTCGGGAGGAAACGTTTTTAAAGGCCATATCACAGCGCTCACTGGATAAGGGGTTTACCCAATGAATCCCGCTAATGACAGAGGAGGTGGGAGGAAATGGCGACCTTTAAGCTCGTTATATCCAACCCGAAGACCGGGGTTGCAAGGCAGGTTGAGGTAAGCGGAGAAAGTGCCGAAAAACTGATAGGAAAGCGCATAGGTGAGGAAATACCGGCGGGCGAGCTCGGACTCAACCTCTCCGAGATATTCGGCGAGGAGGTACCGGGCAACGTCAGGCTCAGGATAACGGGAGGAACCGACAGGGACGGCTTCCCCATGCGTCCGGACGTTCACGGTCCGAGGAGGGTCAAGATCCTCGTCTCCCGTGGTCCCGGCTTCAGGCCGAAGGAGAAGGGAGAGAGGAGAAAGAAAACCGTCAGGGGCAACACCATCAGTCCCGAGATCGTTCAGGTCAACATGAAGCTCGTCTTCTGACCTCTTCCTCCCTTAACTTACGCTTTTCTTTGGGGCATCTTCGAGGTAACCTTAATAAACCGCCCGTCCCTTTAGGGTTAGAGGTGAGAGAAGATGGCGAAAGAGAAATTTAAGCAGGCTGAGGTCAACATCGGGATGGTGGGTCACGTTGATCATGGTAAAACGACGCTCACGAGGGCTCTGACGGGGATATGGACGGACACCCACAGCGAGGAGCTTAGAAGGGGGATCACCATCAAGATAGGCTTCGCCGATGCCGAGGTAAGGAAGTGCCCCGAGTGTGGAAGGTACTCCACCTCGCCCGTATGTCCCTACTGCGGAGCCAAGACAGATTTCGAAAGGCGCGTTTCTTTCATAGATGCCCCCGGTCACGAGGCCCTCATGACGACGATGCTCGCCGGGGCCGCCCTGATGGACGGCGCGGTTCTCGTTATAGCTGCCAACGAGGGGGTAATGCCCCAGACCCGGGAGCACCTGATGGCCCTCCAGATAGTGGGCAACAAAAACGTTGTGATAGCCCTTAACAAGATAGAGCTCGTGGACAGGGAGAAGGTTCTGGAACGCTACCGCGAGGTAAAGGAGTTCGTTAAGGGCACCGTGGCTGAGAATGCTCCTATAATCCCCATCTCGGCCCTTCACGGGGCCAACGTCGACGTTCTCCTCAAGGCAATAGAGGAGTTTATTCCAACGCCGAAACGAAACCCGGACCTGCCTCCGAAAATGCTGGTTCTGAGGAGCTTCGACGTCAACAAGCCCGGAACCAGACCCGAAAAGCTCGTGGGCGGTGTCATCGGGGGTTCGATAGTACAGGGAAAGCTGAAGGTGGGGGACGAGATCGAGATAAGGCCGGGCGTTCCCTACGAGGAGCACGGCAGGATAAAGTACGAACCGATAAGCACCGAGATAGTCTCCCTCCAGGCGGGTGGAAAGTTCGTGGAGGAAGCCTACCCCGGCGGGCTCGTGGGGGTGGGGACCCTGCTCGATCCATACCTCACCAAGGGCGACATCATGGCCGGAAACGTCGTCGGAAAACCCGGGGAGCTGCCGCCCGTGTGGAACGATTTAAGGCTCGAGGTTCACCTTCTCGAGCGCGTTGTCGGTACGGAGAAAGAGCTCAGGGTCGAGCCGATAAAGAGGAGGGAAGTGCTCCTTCTCAACGTCGGAACGGCCAGAACCATGGGGCTCGTGACCGGCCTCGGGAAGGACGAGGTGGAGCTCAAACTTCAGGTGCCGGTATGTGCTGAAGCCGGCGACAGGGTGGCCATAAGCCGGCAGGTCGGCAGCAGGTGGCGCCTCATCGGCTACGGGTTCATAAAGGACTGAACTCTCTTTCCCTTTTCGGTGGGAGCAATGATAAAGGAGGAATGGCTCGTCATTCCGGACACCAACTTCCTCCTCGTGCCCGGACAGTTCGGCGTTGACGTGATCTCCGAGCTGAACAGGATCCTGGACGTGAAGTTCAGGGTGGCCGTCCCCAACGTCGTTCTACAGGAGCTCGAGCTCATAGAGAGGAAGTCGAGGGGAAGGGACCTGATGGCCATCAGGATGGCTAGAAAGCTCGCCGAAAGGTTTGAGGTGGTTGACGTTGGTCGCTTCGGCGACGGACCCACGGACGACCAGATCCTCGAGTTTGCCGTGAAGAGGGGGCGCACCATCGTCTGCACCAACGACCGAAAGCTCAGGAAGCGGCTAAGGGAGAAGGGCGTCCCCGTGGTTTACCTGCGTTCGAAGAAGATCCTCGAGCTCGAGGGGATGGTCGGATAAGCCTTAAAATCCCGTTGCCTTTGGATAGGGGGTGAAAGCATGTACACGGAAGAAGAGCTTCTCGGGGAGATAAAGGAGCTCATCGATGACGGGGAACTCTACGAACTCTACGAGAGGACCTTCAGGAAGTACCACCGGTACTTCGATACCACCAATTACATAGTCCTGAACGTTTACGGCTTCAACGATCACGGACCGATTCACGTCCTGCTCACCACCCGGAGGGCGCTCGAACTGCTCGGCATAATCAAGAGGTTCGGAATGGAAACCACCGCTGAAAAGCTCGGCAAACCCCTACGCTGGAGCAAGTTCATAGTGGCCTTCGGGGCGCTGTTGCACGACATCGGGAACATGATACACAGGCAGAACCACTACGAATTCAGCGTTTTCCTTGCGGAGCCTATAGTTGATGAGCTCGTGAGGGAATTCACGGATGACCATCTTCTCCTCAAGGCCCTGACGCTTAACGCCATCTATACCCATGACGAAGCCGTTCCGTGCACCACCATTGAGGGCTCGCTCGTCACCATAGCGGATGGCTGCGATATGGAGGCCGGAAGGAGCAGGCTCGTTTACAGGAAGGACAGGGTGGACATACACTCTGTATCCGCTCTGGCCATCGAGAGGGTGGAGATAAGGGAAGGAAACGAGGAACAGCCCATAGAGATTGAGATATGGATGAAGCATCCCGCAGGGATCTTTCAGGTGGACGAGGTGCTCACGAAAAAGGTCAAGAGTTCCCTGCTTGCCGGGAAGATCAGACTGAGGATACACAGTGATGGCGAGATCATGGAGAAGGTTATTTAACCCCCGGGTTCTTTCCTGTTATATGCTCCACGATGCCTACATGGACGTGAAGTACCTGCTCAACAGGGGCTACCGGAAGAAGTACGCACTGGAATTCGTGGCCAACCACTACAGGCTGACCGCGGGAGAGAGGCACCTGCTCGCGAGGTGCGTTTTTCCGGACGCATGGATAGAGAAGGTAAGGAAAAAGCTCCTCGAACCGGGGGATCTCAGGGGAAGGGTTCTGGCGGTTGATGGGTTCAACGTCCTGATAACCCTCGAATCCCTCCTCGATGGGGAGGCCATACTCTGCGAGGACGGACTCGTAAGAGACCTCAAGTACTTAGGAAGGTACCGGCTAAAGGAAAGAACAGGGGACCTGTTGAAGGAGATGGCCCTCTCTCTGACCGATGTCGGTCCTGAAAAAGTGGTCTTTTTCTACGGTAAGAACGTTCCAAAGAGCGGTATCGTGAAGAAACTCACCGAAAAAGCGCTCGGCTCGAGGGTTCCCTGTGAGGTGGCCCTCGTCAGGAGCCCCGACTTCGAACTCAAGACCTACGATACGGTGGCAACGGCCGACGCTGGTATAATCCAGAAGGTCCCCCACGTCTTCGATCTTGCCGCTTACACGGCCCTCAGGCTGGGAATAAAGGCCAGACCCTTTTCCGATTTCCTGTTTCCAGAAAACTTCAGTTCTGTTTGAAGCGTTGAAAAGGTTTAAGTAGATGGAAGGCATAATGATCTTAGGATAATGCCTTTACAACCCGCTTTCTTCTTTGCGGGTCTGGAGGGGTCTCTATGAAACGTATCCTGACTGCCACGCTGGTGTTGTTGCTCCTCGGGATGGTCGTTGCGAGCGGCTGTCTTGGTGGAGAGGGCTCGAGTTCTTCCATCTCAACCTCTGGAAGCTCCACAGCCGGAACCTCAACAACCGGAAGTTCCACCACCTACACCTCGATCCCAACCGAAACCACCTCCACGACGGAAACCTCAACAGCCACCACAACCACTTCAACCACAACAACCACATCCTCAACACCTTCGACTACAACGACCACCACTACCACTACGACACAAACTCCAGCGGAGGAAGCCTACTGGACGAACCCGTGGGAGTACGCCCCCGTCGAGATTGATGGGGACAGATACATCATCACATATTACAAATATGATTATAGAGTTCAGCCCAACCAGAGCGCACCCACCTATGAGTATGTAGTTGAGAAGAGCGTCGGAAAGGAGAAGATCCACGTATACGGAATGGACATGCAGGGCAACAGGGTTGATGCGGGTGAGCACGAGGTTTACGCCTACAAGACCGTGGTGACGCCCGTCAAAGCGGCAGGACTTGAGGATACCCTGACCGTAACGGTCTGGTACGTTTCCAACGAGAGCAGGGCCTTCTTGTACCCGTGGGACGTGATGTGGCTCTCCTACGCCTCACCCACAGGAACCACCAGCGACGTCTTCGTTGGGATAAAACTCGAGTACGGCGGAAAGAGCTTCACGGTTACGAACCCGAATCCCTTCCAGAGCGGCCTCTTCCCCTACTTCGAGGGAGATCAGGAGGTTTTCAACGATATCAACGAGGATCTCGGTTACCTCTACATGGGATGGGTCGCCGTCATCAACCTCGGACTCTGGTATGAATGGAGCGATGTTAACGTCCTTGTTCCCCAGAGCGGGGCGTGGACGGACATGGAAGGACACAGCTATGAGTGGAGCACGAGTCCAGATGGAAGCGCGACCTACGGCGGCCACTCCTTTAAGCTCGTCGATTTCTCGTGGAAGTACGAGGGGACGGTTGAGGGCGTCCAGCTTCAGGGAAAAGGGAAGTTCTCCCCGGATCTGCCCCTGGCGGTTGAGAGCGAAGGCCACTACGCCTACAAGGATTCCAGCACGGGCGAGACAACGGTCATCTACGGCTACATAAAACTCGAGGATCTCAAACTCGAGAAGGTGAACCCATGAAGCGTTTCTTTTCTATTTCTTTCGGTTGTTGCGTTCCCGGCGGCCCGCATTGGATCCGGAAACTCCGCTTCTCCTTCATCTTCTCCCCATACCTCCTCAACTGAGGTAGGCCAATGCTTAAATATATCCAGTCCGTAGTACATATAAATTAATGCAAAGGGGAGTTGGAAACTATGAGAAGGTCCAGATTTGTATTTGCAATTTTCCTGACACTTCTGGTTTTTGTAAGCGCAAGCGGATGCATCGGAACGGAGACGATCAAGGAAAAGGCGAGCAGTGCCATTGAGAGCTACAGCGAAAGCCAGACCTCATCACAGACCCCATCGTACACCGAAAGCGAAACAGGTACGGAGAGCGAAACGGAGACCTCAACTTCGGCCTATTCAACGTGGGAAGAACCCTGGGACGCTTACCATCCCGTGGAGATAGACGGGGAGAGGTACCTCATAACCTACATAAAGTACCACCTCCGCGTAAGAACCGAAGAGGGCGGTCCCATATACGAGTACGAAGTGGAGAAAAGGCGCGGGAGTAAGAAGATACACGTCTATGGAAAGAAGGTGAACATGGAAACAGGGGAGCAGGAGACGGCTGATCTGGGTGAATTCGAGGTCTACGAGTACTACGGGAAGATAACCCCCGTCAAGGGCGAGAACATGAACGCGACGCTCGAATACAGGGTCTGGATGAAGGAGAGGACCGAGGACAGCGATACGTTCTTCCTCTTCCCATCGCTGGACTTCATGACCCTTTACATGTCCGTCTACGGGGGAAGCGGGGACGTGGTGGGGATATCAATAACCTACGGGGATCAAAAGTTCCTCTACTACAACCCCGCCGCCGTCGGTGATATGAGCGCGATGCCCTATCAGGAGGGGGACGTTGAAATAGTGAACAAAGTTCCGGACATAGGGAACATCTACACGAGCTGGTACGGGTTCTACACCTTCGGAATATGGGAGGTGATTTCGGGAGAAGACCTTTATGAAGCCAAGAAGGACTCATGGGGCTCTATGGGTTACCAGTACAACTACGAGATCGACCCGGATGGAACCATGAACCTCGGTGGAAAAAGCTTCAGGGTCTCAAACGTCAAGTGGACTTACACGTTCGGCAACATGCAGGGTCAGGGTGAGGCCACACTAACCGCAAACCTCCCGGTGCCCATCGAAGCCCAGGGGGTATTCATCGAGCAAAGCGGTACGAACATATTCACCCACATGAAGATCGAGGATATAGGGTTTGAAAAGGCCTGAGCAAAGTTTATATCCTTTTTCTCCCATCTTTCCACATGTTTGGGGAGCATGAACTCAAGACAAAGTTCATTAAAATCGGGGATAAACGCATTCACCTTCTCGAGGAGGGAGATGATACTGTGAGATACCGCCGGGATGACGTCGAAGTTCTCATCAAGAAGGGCGATGGAAAGCTCGGCGTCTTCCCCGCTCCAGCTGTGGGCTACGGCGTCCGGTTCCTGATGGTAAAGTTCAAAGCCCCGGTGGTCGTGCCCCCGCGGGATTCCATAAGGGGTTTTGTGGAGGCTCCCGTTGAGGTGGAGGTTAAGCTCGGCAGGGTGAGGGTTGACAGGTTCCCCGCGGGCAGGGAAAAGTACGCCCTCTACGGGACCCTTGAGGCCGGGTTCATAGCGCGCTACCACCCCAGTCCCTTCTACACGGAGGAGCCCCCTTCCCATGGCGTGGCGGGATTGATCATCGTGAACCCATCGGAGGAATGGAAGCGCCTTGAGAGGGTCGTCTTCCCCATAGCCAGCTCCACGATGTATTATTCCCCTGAAAAAGGCTACTACCCGCTCCTCATCGTTACGATGAAGAGCCACATTCCGGAGGTAAACAACACTGGAAGGCCTCCGAAGGAGGGACTCAACGCAACCGGAGAGGCCAGATCTCTGCCCAACGTCCCCATGAGGTGGTGAAGATGCTTTCAAACTCCACGTCTTCGTTGCTCGGTGGAGAACTGGTATGGAAGATAACGATCGGCGGGGCGGTTAAGGCGCTTCTAATCCTGTTTTTTGGATACTTAATCGCCAGATTCATCCGCCGCTACATCGTAAAACTATCGGGAACCACGAAGTACGTGTGGATAGTGAACGAGGATACCGCCGACACTCTCCACAACCTGATCGTGATAACCTCGCTCGTTTATGCCCTCGACACGATCGGTTTACTGTCGTACAGAATCGCCGGGACGAGCATTAGCAACATTATAAGCGCCGTTCTCGTGTTCTACTTCTCCTACCTGCTCGCCAGACGTTCTAAGGACTACATGATAATGCGCACCCCTCAAAAGAAGCTCCCGGAGGTTCAGGTTAAGGCCAAGCTCTTCTATTACACCGTGGTCACCCTTGCCTTTTTCATAGCCCTTAACATCGCCGGCTTCAGCGGAAAGCTAACGACCCTTCTGGCGGCGGCGGGCATAACGGGTATCGTCCTCGGTTTCGCCTCGCAGACGGTGGTGGCCAACTTCATCTCGGGCATATTCATGTATTTTGACAGACCCCTGAAGATAGGCGATCCCGTGGAGGTTGCCGGCTACTCGGGGGTAGTCCACGACATAAGGATCCTTTCAACGCGCATAAGAACGTGGGATGGAACCCTCGTCAGGATTCCAAACGAGAAGCTCTTCAACAGCGAGATAAAGAACCTGCAGAGGTATCCAGCGAGGAGGGTCGATGTTCTTGTTGGAATAGCCTATAAAGAAGATGCCCAGAGGGCGGTGGAAGTTATAAAAGAGGTGCTCGATGAGATGCCCTACGTTCTTGCGGAGCCCGAGCCGGTTGTATTCGTGGACAACCTCGGGGATAACAGTGTGAACATAGCGGTTAGGGCGTGGGCGCCGAGCGAGAAGTGGTTCGACGTGAGGATGGGGATGGTTCAGAAGATCAAGGAAGCCCTTGACGAGGCAGGTATAGAGATACCCTTCCCGCAGAGGGTGAACTGGTTCGCGGAGGAGCTCAGAGTTAAGGTCGAGAAGGACTAAACTCTGGAGAATCGGTATATGTCCACCTTTATTCTTTCCAGCTTTTTCCTGTGGAAGAAGAACTGGGCCGGAATCTCAAATGGAACCGTTATTTTGTGCGTTATTGAAAAGCTGAAGTCCCCGGCGAACCTTTCGATGAAGCGCCTGACCTCGGGTTTGGCGAGGTGGATTGAATAAACCACGTCGCTTATCTCAAAGGCCTTTAAAAGGAACTTTCTGTCCGCCTTTGGATTCTGACTGCCAAAGGGCGGGTTCATTATAACGCTATCCACCCCCTCCGAAAATTCCGAGACGTCCGATTGAATTACCTCGACGCGATCCTCAAAACCGTAAAGCCCCACGTTTCTCTCAAGAACCTTGAGAGCGGGCCTATCAACCTCAACGGCGTAAACTTTCTTTGCCCCCAGAAGGCACGCACCGACCGTCAAAATTCCAGTACCTGCACCGAGATCGGCAATCACCCTACCCTCTAAGTCCCCCATCGAGAGGGCCAGCCACAGCATTTCCGCGGCAACATCCCCGGGCGTTCTATACTGCTCAAGCTCCGGTTTGGGGTCCTTAAACCCCTCCAGTTTTGAGAGAATCATCGCAAGATGCTTCTTTTTCATTTTATCACCTGGGATGGTTGCCATGTATCGGAAGAGCTCTTCCCATGTCATGTTGAATTCCAACCCCTCTATACCAGATGCAGTGCCAGCGGTTGTTAATATAAACATTACCACAACCAATCCAGGAATAAATCCAAACTCTACTGCGAATGCCACCTCAAAACCTTGGAGGCGTAGTTTATGTGGTTCATCGCTATGGGGTGGCCTTTTTGTTCCCTTAAGAGATTTACAGTCTTTTCATCGTAGAGTGAGGTTGATGGATGCCCGATTGCCAATTCATCTATCACGCCCCCCCCCAAAATCTTACGAAAAGTATTTATATCTTTGAGAGAAAACCCATGAAACGGGGGGGATCCATGGAACTCATACCAACAGGCATTTCGGGTCTGGATAGGGCATTATCCGGGGGCTTTTCTAGGGGTACGAGTGTCCTGATAGCCGGGAACCCCGGAACTGGAAAGACTCACCTGGCAATACACGTTCTTTACAACAACATGAAAAGGGGTCTCAAAGGAGCTTACGTTTCCTTTGCCGAGGGCAAAAACCATTTCTACCAGAACGCCCTCGAGAGCGGGGTGGATCTCGAGGAGATGGAGAAGAAGGGCCTCTTCAGGTTCTACGATATGCTGACCCTTCCTAAAGAGGAGATCAAAGGTTTCATAGATTTCCTCATTGAGGACATCGTCGAGTGGAAACCTGATGTGATCGTTTTTGACTCGATCACGGTTCTCGGTCAGGTTCTGGGCAGGGTTATGCTCAGGTTGTTTCTGCACTCCATAGTGGGCAGGCTGGTGAATGCCCTGAATAGTGTTGCGATACTTATCGGTGAAATACCATACGGAGAGAAAAAGGTAGGCTTCGGTATGGAGGAGTTCGTTGTTGACGGGGTGATACTCCTCGAGATGGAGAGAAAGGGTGAGGTTATAAAGAGGTACCTGACGATCCCGAAGATGAGGGGCCGCGGGATAACGAAAAGCGCTTACGAGTACGTGATAACCAATAGCGGAATCGAAGTACTACCAATACCGGAGTTGAAGTTCACGAAAAAACTCCTCAATAGCTCGGAGAGGATATCGACAGGAATCAAAGAACTGGATGACCTGCTCGGAGGCGGCATTTACAGGGGCAGCCTAACAATGATAACCGGTCCCACGGGGAGCGGCAAGACGATACTGGCCTTCACCATAGCATCGGCCGTTGCGGAAAGCGGGAAGAACGTCCTTTACGTAACCTTCGAGGAAAGCAGGGGAGCACTGCTGGAAACCATGAGAAAACTCGATCTCAAGGGTGCTGTTGACGTTGTGGCACTCGTACCGGAAGCGAGAACTCCCCTCCAGTATTACGTCAATATCATGAACCTTGTGAAGGAGAGGAATGCTGAGGTTCTCGTCATAGACTCCATATCTGCCATGAAATGGCACATGGAAGAGGCGGATTTTGTGAAAACATTAAGGTACCTCCAGCTTATAGCGAAGGATACCGGTTTAACCCTGCTGTTAACGCACATAGGTTCGAATGCAATGGAGATGGCGTCAACGGGCTTCAGCACATTGGTGGATGGTATTATAGTACTTAACTACTCCCTCCCCCGGAATGTGGGCGAATCGATGAGAAGACACATCCTCGTCCTGAAGTCGAGGCACTCTGAACATAAAACCACACTCCGGGAGTTCAGAATAGGGAAGGGGGGGATCCTAATTGAATAAATTCAACGCGAAGAGTGCCATAGTAGTGGCCACCGCCGAAGAGGTTCTCAAAACCCTCGGGCCATATTTCGAAATCACCATACGTACTTACCTTGAATCCAAGTACGGGAAGGGTATAGAGTACGTTGGAGAGGATCCCCGCAGGTTCTACGAAGCCATCAGAGATCTCTTCGGGGAGTTCGCAGCCAAGATGTTTATCTACAACCTTGTGAGGGAACTGGGTATTCCGGTTAGATCACGCGAGACGGAGCAACTTCTAAAAGGTCTGGAGGAGTATCTCGGTGGTGAATGATGGGCGAAGAGATCCTGACTATCCTTAAGGGTAGGTACAGGTTTCTCAGGAGCGTGATGGATGCTATAGAGCTGACCATCAATCGAATGGGAGAGGAAAGTGATCCCGAGAAAGTATACGAAATCATGAAAAACTTCCTCGGGGAGTTCCCAACGAGAAGGATGCTACAGGAGATAGCGGACGAGAAAGGACTAAAGATAAAGGTCAGGACCGAGGAAGACGCTATTGCAATCATCAGGCACTTACAGGGCCTTTAAGCCCTATCGCTTAACGCTGATTCCAAAGGGCTCCTCTCCCTTCCTCTCTCCCCCCGGAATCTCGTCAAACTCATATTCTTCTCTCAATCCCAGCAAAAGTTCAACTTCTTTTGGGGTTAAAACGGGTTTCCTCCAGTTTTCAGCGTCGTCTATGGGCACCCTCGGACAGGCAACGACGACGTAGGCATCGAAGTCAAAACCTTCAAGGGAGGCATAGTTTATGTGGTTCATAGCTATGAGCCTTGCGTACCTTCCGTGCTCGCGGAGGAGTTTAAGGGTTTTTCTCGCCTCAGCAAGGCGGAGCTGTCCCTTCTTCGTGCTAACTACTATACCGAACCTCTGGGCATCCATCGCCTTCGCTATCTGCGCCCATCGCTTCCTTATAAGGCGCTCCGCTTCCTCGTCCATCCACGTCGCGTCACCCGAGTAGGGGTTTACCGCCAGAGTCCGCTTTCCCGTGGCGAGGGCAACGCCCAGCGGATGGAAGTAGCCCGCACCAACGAAGAGAACCCCTTCGGCGTCCACCTTTGCAGCTGAGAAGTTGCACCCGAGGACCTGTCCGGGCCAGCTCACCCTTGAATCGCCCTCGCCAACGAGTGCAACGAAGCCTTTCTCTCTGAGGAACTCCCTGATATCTTCGAGGCGGTGGATGTGCTGTGCGGTCGTGACGAGGGCTATCCTCTTCCCGAGCTTCCGGATCTCGTCGAGGTTCTTCTCAAGGGCCGGAAGGGGATCGACCTTGGCGAAGGCCGGAACGAATATCGTCGGAACCTCAAGGTTGAGTTGCATGTAGGAGTGGCCGAGATGGATTAAAGCGTCGCATCCGAGCATTTTTGCTTCCCTATCTGCCGGATCGCAGGCACCGTAATTTACCTCGCCGCTTATTATGGCATCTATTCCGTTCTCCTCAAGAAAATCTGCAAGGAATTGAGCTTCCCTCTTCAGTCCCTCGGGGGTCTGGATGAGAACGCGTTCGGCTTTAAGCTCCCTGAGGGCCTCCCGTATCTCGCGATCCGGAATTTCGTGCATCGAACCCACCGGGAAGGGATGGGATATACCCTTTAAAGCATCATCGGTTTGACCCTATCTACCGCACCGCAGGAGGTATAAGACGACGATGACACCTACGTGATATACTACCACTCTTCCTGACTTTTCCATTATTCTCTTTTCCAGAGTTTCAAACCCGGAAACCCTTAAATACTTCCTGAAGAAGGATAATGGGGTGGGATTATGGACGTTATCCTAACGACAACCGAGGGGATTCCGGGCTACCGGGTGGTGGAGATTAAAGGCCTCGCCCGGGGTGGCATCGTGAAGGCGACCCACATAGGGAGGGACATAATGGCCTTCTTCAAGAACCTCAAGGGAGGAGAGGTTCAGGAGTACACGCAGATGCTGGCCGAGGCGAGGGAGGAGGCCCTCAGGAGGATGATGCTCCACGCCAAGGAGATGGGTGCAAACGCCGTTGTGGGAGTTCGTTTTATGACTTCCTCCGTTGCATCGGGCATGGCGGAGATATACGCCTACGGAACCGCGGTGGTCGTCGAGAAGGAGGAGTGAACATGTATCTACTTCCCTTCCCGGTGCTGGGGGGCCTTCTCGCGTGGGCAACGATTTACTTCATGGGGTTTAAGAGGCAGAGGTGGGGGGAGCTACTCCTCGGTCTGGCGGCTTTCTTCATCGCGATGATCCTCCAGAACCCCCTCCAGCAGTTGCCCCTTCTGGGAATGGGAATAAAGTCCAACGCGGATGTGATTGCCAGAGGAACGGCCTTCGTCGCCGGTGTTTCCCTGTGGCTCGGGCTCGTTGCGGGGGTCGTGCAGGAGGGGGTGAAGTACCTTCTGGTGAAGGGAAAAAGCCTCAACGCCGGTCTTTTCATGGGGCTTGGCTTCGGTATAACGGAGGTCTTCTTCATAGTTGCTATGAGCGTTGTGGGTTCCCTGACGACGGGGGAGGCGCTGGAAGTACAGCCCGGCACGGCTCTGCTTTCGATGGTTGAGCGCTACTTTGCAGTTCTCTTCCACGTTGGAACAGGGATTTACCTCGCTCACTCCTACACGAAAGGGCGGGGAAGAACGGGGCTTGTGGCTATGATAGGGCTTCACACGCTCATCGATTCCCTTTCGGCCTATTACCAGCTAACGAAAAGCGCGGCCATCCTGTACGGGGTTGAGGTTGTGGTGGCCCTCTCGGCACTGGGACTGCTCTACCTCACCGTTCCGAAGGTGAAGGCGGAACCCCCGGAGGAGGAGAGGGTTCTCTGGTGACCCCTTTAATTTTCCAGCGTTATCCCGGTTTTAAGGCACGAAAATGTAAAGTTCGGGGAAGTTAGAGCGAGTAGAACTCGGGCCTTCTGTCCCGGAAGATGTGGTTGATGTCGTTGAGCCGTTTATCCCTCGCGACGCTCAGGTCAACGTCAACGACCCCCACCTCTTCGCTGTCCTCGCTCCCCATTGCGAGAACTTCCGCCCGGGGGGAGGCTATCGTGCTCTTACCTATGAAGCGCAACCCCCTCTCCTCGCCCACCCTGTTGGCGGTTATCGTGTAAACACGGTTCTCGAGGGCTCTTATGGGCATAGCCCTTGGAGCGTAGGGCATCACGAGGTTGCTCGGGTGGGCTATTACTTCGGCCCCCTTTAGGGCGAGGGTTCTCGCCGATTCGGGGAAGAACCAGTCGAAGCATATCATGACCCCGATCTTGGCAGTACCCGTGTTGAAGACCCGAAAGCCGAGGTCACCGGGGCTGAAGAAGAGCCTCTCGCGATGGAAGAGGTGAACCTTGCGGTATTTGCCAATGTAGCTGCTTCCAATCGGACCCGTTACCACGGCCGAATTGTAGAGCCTGCCCTTCTCGTCCTTCTCCGCCGTTCCCGCCACCAGAAACACCCCGAGCTCCCTTGAAAGCTCCATCAGAAACTCGGTCGTCGGGCCGTCAGGGATCTCACCTGCGACCTCCTCCACCTCCTCCCGGCTCTCGAAGTTATAACCTGTGTCGAAGAGCTCCGGCAGGACGATTAGTTCTGCCCCCCTATCGGCCGCTTCCCGTATCAGCTCCTCCGCTCTGGAGTAGTTCCTCTCGGGCTCGAGGAAAAGGGGTTCCATCTGAACGTAGGCTATCTTCATGCCACCACCAGCACCGGTTGTCGGTGAGGTAAATAAGGTTAGCGGAAGGTTTTCCACTTCTCAAATCGGCTAAATTCAGGTTTTAAAACGTTTGAAAAGGTTTTTAGGTTATTGCTATGGTATAAACAACGCATTGAATCTCAAGGTTTCTTCTGGTCGGTTGAAAGCCACAAAAGACGGGCTAAAACGCGAGAAATTTTGAAGGCCGAAACTCAAAGTTGAAGGGCCTTTGGGGTTGAAGGGATGAGCGGGAGGGCCTTTCAGGTTTTTTAAGGTCTCGAACTCCATATGGAAAGGTTTAAAAAGGAACCGCTGGAGCTGATGCCATGGAGAAAATCAGGGGTGATGAGGATGAAGCGTAGGCCGAGGAAGTGGAAGAAGAAGGGACGGATGAGGTGGAAGTGGATCAAGAAGAGGATAAGGCGGATCAAGAAGCAGCGCAGGAAGGAGCGCGGGCTTATCTGACCCATTCTTCTTTTTTATACGGTGGTCCCATGGATTCCTTCGAGGCCCTGTCCCTCGAGCTCGAAACCCCCCGCGGGAGGACCCTTTTGATAGCCGATCCCCACATCGGCTTTGAGTTCTCGAGGGGGCTAAGGCTGAGGACCCGCTTCGAGGAGAGACTCGCGGAGTTCGTCGTCGAAAGGGACCCGGACCTTCTCGTCATCCTCGGAGACGTTAAGGAACCAATAGGTTTGAGCTTCTCAACGAAAAGACTTCTGAAGGACTTCTTTTCGGATCTCAGGGGAATACCTGTCGTTATCACAAAGGGCAACCACGACGGAAGGATAGAGGAGGTGGCCAGAGGGTTCCCCAACGTCGAGGTGGTCGAGCATTTCCTCACGGGGGATGCCCTGTTCATCCACGGCCACAGGAACCTGCCGGACCTCGAGTTTGCCGAGGCCTACCTCGGCCACATACACCCCGCTTACACCCTGAGGAACGGGGGGACGGTGAGAAAGGTTAAGGTCTTTCTCAGGGTGGAGAGGTTCCTCGTTCTACCGACGATCAATCCCTACATAGAGGGCTTCGACGTTGAGAAGGGGATAAGAATGGTGCCCTTTTTGAAGGACGCGAAGGAAGGAGAGCTCTTCCTGCCGGAGGGCATTCACCTTGGCTCCCTTCGGTTCCGAACCCCTGCGGGCAAAGCTTATTAAGGTATGAAGAATAAAGTTCATAGGTACGTAAAGCGGGATGGGTGGCTCGGAATGGGGGAGATTTACGAGAGGTTCGAGGCACTGCTCCGTTCGCTGGGCGTTAAAAGGACCGGGCTGAGAATATACCGCCTCCTGCTCGAGAGAAACGAGCCTATGAGGATAGCCGAGATAAGGCAAGAGCTCGGGATAAGCGAGCGTTCCGTCAGGGAGCACGTTATGAACCTTTACAGAAGGGGACTGCTCAAAAGGAAGCTCATCCAGAGGGGATGGCTGGGCTACGTTTATACCGCCGCCTCCCCGGGTGAAGTACTCGAAAGGATAAAGGAGAACCTGATAACGAGGATAAACGAACTCCAAAGGGAACTCGACGAGGGATCCCTGGACTAAAGCCTTTCCACGATCCCCATCCCCTCCAGAAGGTTCAGGAGTTTTTTGAGCTTCTCAGTGTCAACCTCTCCGAACTCCTCTTTCAGGGCTTCCATGGCCTCCTTCTCCGGGAGGAGCTCGCCGAGCATGAGAAGCTCATGGAGGTGCAGGAGCGTTTTCCTGTCCCTGGTGAGTTCCCTGAATTCCCCGTAGGCCTTTTCATCAACGCTCCTCACGAGTTCACCGGAGATCAGTCCCTTCTCTACCCACCTTATCCACGGCCTCCGCTCGAAGGGGTGGCCCATTTCAATCCCCAGGAATCTGGAATCCCTCGCGAGGCCCATCATTACGAGTTTTTCAGCCTCCTCCGTGTCTCTATCGAGGGAAAGCTCCCCGAGGTACCTCATAGCGTAGCCCCGTGCAAAGCGCCTTAGCTCCCCTTCCCCGGCCTTCGCAAGGGCCAGAGCGGTAGCCAGAACTGCCCGGCCTATAACCTCCAGAGAGGTCCTGCTCACCTTTTCGATGCTGTCTTCACTGGAGTGGTAAAAGCGGTCGGGCCACGTTATCGGCATCGTAGCCGGAACCCCGAAGAAGTTGAAAACATCGTGGTCGCTTCCCATCTCGTAGGGGTAGGCCTTCAGCTTCATCTTAGGAATCCCGCTCAACCCCTCTCCACCGTTCGCCAGCTCGAGGAAGTACTCGAGGAGACCCGAGATTATCGAGAACCTCGATAGCGGTGTCCTAACGAGCATTATCGTGGAGCCGGCCCTGTCCTCACTTCCCCCGACCATGTCGAGGTTTATGACCGCGTAGTACCTCTCAAGTCTGGCGTGCCTCTCCACGAAGGCCTGACTGCCGTAGTATTCAGGCACCCACAGGAATGCAAAGCCGAAGCGGAATGACTCCTCGTAGAGCTGCCCGAGAACCCTCGCCAGTTCGATGAGCATGGCACTTCCGCTGGCGTTGTCGTTGGCGCCGGGCCTTGGATGGCAGACGTGGGCCGTAAAGAGGATGAAGGGCTCCTTCCCGATCTCAGCATAGAGAATTGGAAGAACCTGACGCTCTCTTACCTCTGCCTCGACCTCGATAAAAGCTTCAACCTCCTCGCCGGAGTTCAGTTTTTCAATAACCTTCATCGCCAGACTCTCCGGAACGGCGACCGCAGGTATCTTCGCCCGCTCGAGGTCTTCCTTCGTGAGGAATAGCCCGATGTAGGGGATTGCATCTCCCGTGCCCCTCCGATACGCGATGAAGCCGGCCGCTCCGTTCTCGACAGCCTTCCGGTAGGCGTCGCGCCAGTCCCTGTCCACGAGGACGATCTTTCCACGCACGTTTTTCCAGTCCTCATCGCTGCTCACGTGAACCACTCTCGCCCTCGCTTTCCCGGCCGGTGAATGGGCCATCACAACGAGAGGGGTCAGGGATGTGGTGAGGGTTTCTCCCATGAGCTCCACCCTTCCACCTATAAGGTCCCATGCTATCGGAGATTTCAGGGTTAGGAAGCGACTTTTTCCATCGTAAAACTCCTCGTAGAGCTCGGTCTTAATTCCAAGTATTCTCAGCTCCTCCCTGATGAAGCGAACCGCCTCGAGAAGCTCCTTCGAGCCCTGTATCCTGTGGAACCTGCCTATCCCGGCTATGTTATCAAGAACCCGCGAGGGATCAAAAACTCTGGCATCCTCCAGAAAGTGCCTCATGGTTATCCCCGGGAAAACTCATTCCGGGGATATTTAAGCCCTCCGTGGAAAAACATCAACGCCCGAGGCGGAGCATCTTTGGGGTCTCAAGGTTCTTAAGGGTGTTCAGTAGCTCCGGTGGGAGGAGGATTTTCGTTGTCCCGAGGAAGTCCATGAACTCCTCCTCGAACTCCTCTTCAGCTTCCCCGGCCTCCCCGGCTTTCTCCCTGCCTCCGGGGTGCTTTTCAACCGCGACCGTCTCCCCAAGGCCTTCGTTTATCTCCTCAGCCCTCTTCTTGGCCCCGTCCAGTTTTCCACGGGCGTAGGCCTCTTTCACGAGATCGTAAATCCCGAGCTCAGAGGCTCTGGAGTAAAGCTCCTCCCTGCGCTCCCTTACCCATCCTGCCCAGTCGGTGTGTCCTTTGTAGCCCACGAAGTAGCCGAATTCGTAAGCCCGGCGGAGGATCTTCTCCTTCTCATCCATGGTCCCACCTCAGAAGGGTGCCTCCGGGTAGACCTTCAGACCCTCCACCGTGAAGCGGAGCTTCTTGAGGTTGGTATCATGGTCAACTCCGTGCATCTTCAGGACCTGCAGGGCCCTTACCATTTTGTAGTTTTTCATGAAGTGATGAAGTATTATGACCCCATCGGCGAGATAGTGATGCTCCGTGTACTTCTCAGAGCTCATCATCTCGGAGGCCATAAGACAGGTTATCTCCATCTCGTGAAGCCTTCGTATGAACCTTCCAAGGGCCATCCTCTCGTGATCCGGGTCGAGGGCGGAGTACTCAAGCGAGGTGAAGGAATCTATGAAGACCCTCTTAACGTCCTGCGCCTCTATGATGCGGAGGATGTTCTCGAGCATCTCCATCCACGTAAACCTCCTCCCGGCCCTGAAGATGCTCTCCCCCATATCGTAGAACATTATCCTCCCGGACTTGACGTGGTCGAGAAGACCGAAGCTGTACCGCATCATATCCTGGACTATTATCCGGGGGTGATGGAGGAGGGATATGAACAGTCCCTTATCGCCATTCCGGGCTCCTTCCACAAGGAACTGAACTCCAAAGGTCGTCTTACCGCTTCCGGGAGGACCTATCACTATGTAAACCCTGCCCGGGATGAACCCGCCTCCGATGATATCGTCCAGTCCGGGAATTCCCGTTGAAACCCTGTCGAGATTTTTGAGGAGCTCACCCGCGTACATCTCAACCCCTCCATACCGCTGGAACCTGAGGTATATAAACATTGAGGGACCATGTATGTTCGCCCGAGTGACCAGAATGTATAAAATCCGACGTGAGGGTTAACCCCACGTTACATGCCTGTTGAAAAGGAAACGCACGACGAAGGAGACGACTATTCCGAGCAGGTTTGCGATCAGGTAATGGATTCCAAGGAACATCAGGGCAACGTAGACGATCCACTGGAAGATCGCCCCCGTGAGGGCTGCCACGTGGAAGCTGGCGATTCTACTCCAGAAGGGCTTTCTTTTAAGGTCCCTGAACGTCCAGAGGTCGTTCCAGATGAAGTTGTTCAGGATCGCCAGCTCGGTCGCCGGAACGTTGGCCAGAACCTTGTCCCATCCAAACGTGCTGACGAAGAGCCACAGGAAGCCCTCGTTGACCAGAACCCCCGAGAGACCGACGAGGGTGAACTTAATCAGCCTGTCCATTTCTCCTTCCCAGCGCATGAGCCTGTAGATGTGCCTGAGGTAGTTAAAGATCGTTCCGGTCCCGAGCTTGCTCTCGCCGGCCTTTCTAAGCCCGAAGGTGAAGGGGACCTCGGCAACTTTCCCGTAGTTCCCCTTGATCAGGATCTCCAGCAGGATCTTGAACCCGACGGGGTTCAGGTCAACGTTCTCGACGACCTCCCTTCTGAGGGCGAAGAAACCGCTTACCGGGTCCCTGACGTTCCTTATCTTGGGCAGGGCGAGGCGACCTATCATTATGGCCCCTCTGGAGATGAGCCTTCTGTACCAGTACCAGTTCTTAACGCCGCCCCCGGGAACGTACCTGCTCGCCACCGCAATGTCAGCGCCCCCTTCAATGGCCCTCAGGAGTTCGGGTATCACCTCGGGGGGATGCTGAAGGTCTGCATCCATCACCACGAAAACGTCCCCTTCGGCTTCCCTGAAACCCCTTATAACCGCCGAGGAGAGTCCCTTCTCCCGGGTGCGTCTTATCACTTTAACGGGATACCTATCCGAAAGCCCGGTTGCGAACTTCCACGTTCCGTCGGGGGAATCATCGTCCACCACAACGATCTCGTAATCGTAACCTCTCAAAGCCCGATCGATCCTCTCAAAAAGCTCCTCGAGGTTCTCGCGTTCGTTGTAAGTGGGAACTATGACGCTGATCTTCACGGCACTCCCTCCACCTTCGCTGCTCCGTAAACTTTATAAGTTCTGCGAAGAGCCTTAAGCCGGGCATGGGGCCGTGGGGTAGCTTGGCCTATCCTTCCGGCTTCGGGAGCCGGGGACCCGAGTTCGAATCTCGGCGGCCCCACCAGATTCTGGGCGGGGTTCTCTTGGTCTTTTGCGTTCGAGGATAAAATTTATAAATCCATCCCCCAAGCTATCAGCGGGCACAGCCCCGTGGTGTAGCGGCCAATCATGCGGGACTCTGGATCCCGCGACCGGGGTTCGAATCCCCGCGGGGCTACCATTAACTGGGCTCCAGACCCTCGAACCCCTTCTTTATACCCCCGTTTTTCGAACCTCGAATTACACTTTATCACGTAACCCCGAGCCCCTTTCGGATGTTCAACGGTTGACCGTTCGGCTGTCTAATCCACAAGGAGGTGGAAAACGTCCCCGGTTTCTGGATGCTTTTCCCAGAACTCCGCCTGATGTTCAAAACCGGCCAGGGATGGTATGGACAAGAAGGAACGAAAGGCCTCTTTTTTGGGTTTTTCTGGAGAATTTAAGGTTAGAGAAGGATGGAACGTTTACAAGCCTCCAAAAATCGAAAATCGGACTTTTCAGGTAGCCTTAAATAGTATGCCCCCAATCCTTTAGTGGTGAATTAATGATGATACTGAAAAGCGAGACCGAAGAGAGAACCCCCGGGGAAGCCAGAGGGAACGGAAGAGAACACTGCGGGTTGAGGTGAGAGAGGATGGGAGCAACGACCTTGATACTCGGGAACGAAAGAAGGACGCTTATGGTGGAGTACCTCAAGGATACGAACGGCCGGGCGGACCTGCGGGATCTGGTGGAGTACATTGCCGAGAAGGAAGGGAAGAGCGATAGCAGGCACAGGAAGAGCGTCTACGTCAGCCTCGTTCAGACGCACATCCCCACCCTTAGGAGGGAGGGGGTCATAACCTTCGACCACGGCGTGGTCACGCTCCTGAAGGTCCCGGAGAACGTCACGGTCTACATGGAAACCGTCGGCAGGCACGACATAAGCTGGAGCTCCTTCTACATCGGGACGTCCGTGGTGTTCATACTCGCGGGCTGGTATTTTGGTAGCACGCACCTGCTTCTGGCGGCCTTTGTGTACTTGGCCATGGGCCTGATCCACCACTGGAAGGTCAAGAAGCTCTTTTGAACCCCCATCCGCTGGTAACGTGGGGTTACCCTTTGGTAAGCTGGAATTTACTATATAGGAGAACCCCTCAAGTTGTGAACGAGGCATCTTATGATGGTTCCGCCGAGGATGTCTGATTGAAAAAATGGAGGAATGTACCATGAAGAAAATTTTTGCCCTTGGTATGCTGGGGCTGGTGTTTGCGGCGGCCTTCGCACTGGGCACGAGCGCAACCTTCAGGGACTACAGGGTCCAGAGGAGCGTTCACATCGCCGTCGTTCCAGACGACAGCGAGCTCATAGATCTGACGCCGGTTCAGCCCTACGCTTACCTGAACGATGGAGGGCAACTCGTTATTGACTTCTCAATGAACAACCCCAACTGGCCAGGGCACGAGAACGAAAGCTGGGCCACATACCAGGGCGAGCTTGACGGCTACACCGGAAGGGGAATCGGCCTCAGCCCGCAGAGCAGGTACAACTTCGACGAGGTTTTCAACGTCAGCAACCACCTGTGGGAGGGGGAGCCGATAGTTGTTGAGGTAACGTCCTCAAACGCGGGAATGGTCTCCTTCTACAACCCCGACGGAATGATGTACAACACAAACGGTGGCGGCGTTCCCTACAACTCGGACACCGCGGTTGGAGATGTCTGCTTCTACCTTGCACCCGGGGAAGCCCTCGGTGTTGGCATGGAACTCGCGGCACCCAACACACTGGGAAGCTATGATGTGGACATAAACGTCCAGGCGTGGCCCGCATCGGACGCACCGTTTACCTGCGGAGGTGGCTGATCATGAGAAAGATAATGGGCCTTTTCGCACTTATCATAGGCCTCCTCGTTGCGGTCACCGCCAGTAGCGCCCACTTCGCCTACTTCACGGCAGACAGGGGCGTTCATATTGAGGTCGTCCCCGACGACAACGAACTCATAGACCTGAGACCGATGCAGCCCTACGCGTACATCACGGACAACGGAATGCTGGTCATCGACCTCAGCCAGAACAACCCGAACTATCAGGACGGCTTCGGTGAGGGCATCAGCCCGAACAGCACCTACGTGTTCAGGGAAGTGCTGGGCGTCAGCAACGACCTCTGGGAAGGAACGCCCATCTGTATGCACATAACCTACAGCGGCCCCACCGGGGTAAAGCTCTTTGCCGGAGACTACACAGGTCAGCCGGGTGAGACGACCCTCGACGTTACGGTAATGCCGGGAGAAGTTGTCCCCATTGGCCTGATTCTGAACGGCACCGACTACGTGGCTGGAGACAGCATAAACGGACAGGTCCAGTTCTACGCCGTCTCAGGCTACTGCGGAAGCCCGTGATTTAGTTCTGGAGCCTTTGCTCCCTTTATCTTGTGTGATGGAAGGTAAGAAAGATGGTAAGAAATGCAACTTTGATTATCGGTTTTGGAATACTCCTGATAATTCTCACCGGGATAAGGGGCTTGAGCTCCCCGGATACTCTGAATGTGGTTTACGTGTACGGTCTTAACGGTACCTTTTCTCCCGATCATCCTTCACCTCCTTACGTACGTTCAAATAATGAAGGATCCCTCTCCATCGACGTCTCCCCCGATGGTCCTTTCTATCCCTCTAACGGCAGCGGCCTTGGGGTGAACGCCACCTTCGTTTTTGAGGACGTGTTCACCATAAGGAACAACCTGAGCCAGACCGGCTACGAGGAGGTATGCATCGACATCGCCTCAAACTCCCCAAAAGTGGGGCTCTTTACCGGAAGATTCGAGGGGAACTGGAGCGACGCACTTGAGGTAACCCTCGGGGAGAACGAGAGCCTGACCGTTGGAATGATGATAGACACCCACGACACCCCGCCCGGGGATTACCGGGAGTGGATAACCATAGGAGCATCGGGAGGAGGGTGCGGATGAAGGCCCTGGCAGGCTACGCTCTGATGGTCATCGTCGGTGTTCTCGTCGTTGGTTCCCTCGTGGGGATGCTGCTCGACAGACCGGTGTTCATATCCTACGCCTACTCAGGGAGCATGAGCCCGACGATAAACAGGGGGGACGTGTTCTTCATCAACCCCTTCGCCGGGAACCCGGTGGTGGGCGATATCATAGTCTTCCAGACGGGAAGCGTGTGGACGGTTCACAGGGTTTACGCGGAAACGGAAGGCGGGTACATCACGAAGGGCGACAACAACATAGCGACCGACCAGCAGAGCCATGGCATCCCCCCCGTTCCGGGGAGCAGGATAGCGGGGACGGTGATCACCGCGGGCGGAAGGCCGGTGAAGATACCCCTGATAGGTAACTACCTCGGAGAGGGCCTTTCGGAGGGAAACAGGGTATTGTTCGCGGGGGCCCTTATGATACTCGGGATCCTCGTCTTCGCCGGAGAAGGAACTCCGAAAGCCCGGAGAAAAGGGAAAAGATACCTGACGGTTAAGTTCAGGGCCCTCTACCTTCTGGCCTCGGTGTTCCTCCTTCTAATGGTGGCCGTCTCAACCTTTGCTTCATGGGAGGAAATTCCCGTAACCTACTCGGTAACGTCCGCCGGGGAGATGAGGGATGAGTGGCACCTTCCGGGCGAGGAGTTCCAGAGGAAGCTAACGATTGAGAACGGGAACATCTACCCGATGCTCTACTACATCTCCCCCGGGGCAACGATCACCGGAGTGTCCGAGGGGGAGTTCAGGCTGGGTGGAGGCGGAGAAAAGGGCATCATACTGGACATCAAAGCTCCCCTATCAACGGCCCTTTACTCACCCAAACTGCGGGTCAACGCTTACCCGCCCCTCTTACCGGCCTCCCTCATGGGCCGTCTCCACGGGATCCACCCGATGGTGCCCCTTATGGCCATCCTGCTGGAGGTGTCCCTCTTTCTGGCGGTTCTCTACTGGATTTCGGGCGTCGGAGATGAGAACCTCCTTAGAATCAGGAAAAGGAGAGGTTCACTCCTTGAAAGAGCATCGGAGGTGTTTGGAACATGAAAGCTCTATTTTCGATTATCCTGACGCTCTCACTGGCATCGCTTATTCTCGTGGGCTCCAGCGGGACGTTCGTGAGTTTTGATGCATCACGGGAGGTTAAAGTTGACGTGGTTCCCGGGGACAACGGTTACCTCGGCCTTGAATGCGTCGATCTGGTTGAGAGCCAGAACACGGGGAGCGACTTCGAGCTAACGGTGAGAAACCACCTGAGCGGGATGGAGTCTATAGAGGTGTCACTCGATCCGGACTACTCCCGCCTTCCGGCTGGCATAATCGTGTTCATAGAGACGGAAGACGGGGCCCGGAGGACCCTATCCTATGGAGAAGAGTACACCTTCACGGGTCACGTGGAAACCGGCAACGCCCCGCCGGGGGAGTACTTCGTCCCGATCACGATGTACGCCCACTGGGAGGACGGGGATGCGGTTGTGGAAACCTGCCAGATAAAGCTCGTCGTAAGGGGTAGCCCCACCATAGAGAAGGTACTCCTCAGCGGTAACACGAGCGGAATACCGATGAAGACGTATCAGGAATGGACCTTTCAGATACTGGTGACCAATCCAACCGATAACGAACTCAGCTTTACGGTTAAAGACACCATACCCGCTGAACTCAACGTCAGTTCGGGAGGAACCGCGGCAAGCGCCGGCACCTATACCTTCTCCGAAGCCGGCCATAGCGGTAGATCCGCCACCAAAATGGAATGGAACGTGACCGTTCCGGCAGGTGGGAGCGCCCACGTAAACGTGACCGTGTTCACAAGGGTAAACCACGGAGGACAGCAGGAGTTTACCTCGTGCGGTAGCTACAACCTGAACGATGGGGCTATCCTCGTGGGATACGGCATAACGAGCAACTCCCTCGTCGTAACGGTCGATTGCCCTTCGGAAAGGCGTGGTAACCGATGTTTTAATCATGAAAACCAGACTGGAGAAATGGAAAAATGAAAAGGAAAAAGTTGAACGGATTTTTCAGAAGGAAGGAAACATTGGGTGTATTCCTGATACTGTTCGTGGTCTTCGCCTTTTATTCCCTGAAGTTCATGAGCGCAAACCCCTACGTGGTTAACACCGAAAGAACCGGAACCTTCAGGGAAGCCGGCGAGCTGAGGCAGACCGCCTACCTGAAGCCCAACGAGCTCTACGGAACCGTGGTTTCCAGAGGGGAGTACCCGATATCCCTCGTCAGGGGGTTCCGGCTGGAGTACACCTACAGCTCGGATCCGGCCCTTGAGGAGGGCACCTACGAGGTCACCGGAAGGGCCGTCTACTACGTTAACAGGGGGAGCGAGGAGGCCGTCCTCTGGGAGGAGACCCTCTTTGAAGAGAGGGGAGAACTTCAGGACGGAGGGTTTACCGTTGAAAAAACTCTGGACATGGAGAAACTCGACGGGATTAGCTCCAACGTCTCGGAGGAACTCGGGATCAAACGGCTGAACAGGAGGATAACCGTAACGGCCAGGGTCTCCGGATCGGGAGAGGCCGGCGGAGAGAGAATAACCGAAAAATTTGACCATACGGCGGAGCTCGTCAGGGACGGTGGAGCGGGGCTTTACTACTTCACGAACACGAACAGTACAGTTAGGAAAACCCTGACGTCGAGCAGCAGGGAGAAGGTCAGTGCGAGCCTTCTGGGAATCACGATGGACCTCGGCACGGCCCGGATCGTAACGCCACTCGTGGCCATGCTGATGCTGATACCCCCCATCGGCTACCTCTACACCTCAAGACCGGAAAAGGACGAACTGGGCAGGATAAGGGGGTACGTAGTTGAGGGCAAGCCCGGGGAGGTTCGCGAGAGGATCACGGTCAAAACCCCAGGGGATCTGGAGAAGGTCTTCGAGCTCGTTGACAGGCCGGTACTCCACTACGTGGATGGTGATGACGAGGTCTTCGCCATAATAGACGGGGGAACGTCCTACGAGTACAGAAAACCGCCGGATTTGAAGAAGAACTCAAAGGATTGATGGCCCTCTCCTTTTCTTTAACCAACAACTTTAAAAGTCCTACCCAAAAGCTAACGTGTGGTTCTAAAAGGTAAGAGGTGGTTATGGATGAACCCGTTCCACGAACTTGAGCCCGGGCCGGACGTTCCAGAGGTTGTTTACGCCCTCATAGAGATCCCCAAGGGAAGCAGAAACAAGTACGAGCTCGACAAGAAGACAGGACTCATCAAACTCGATAGAGTCCTCTACAGTCCCTTCTTCTACCCGGTGGACTACGGAATAATCCCCCGGACATGGTACGACGACGGGGATCCCTTCGACATCATGGTCATCATGCGCGAGCCGGTTTACCCGCTCACGCTCATTGAGGCAAGGCCGGTGGGCATAATGAAGATGAACGATTCCGGAGACAGGGACTGGAAGGTTCTGGCCGTTCCCGTCGAGGACCCCTACTTCAAGGACTGGAAGGACATAGGGGACGTTCCAAAGGCGTTCCTCGACGAGATTGCCCACTTCTTCCAGCGCTACAAGGAACTCCAGGGCAAGACCACCACCGTCGAGGGCTGGGGTAACGCCGAGGAGGCCAAGAAGGAGATACTCCGGGCCATCGAGCTGTACAGGGAGAAGTTCGGCGGGAAGGAGTGACCTTCCATTTCTATTTCCACCCCGGAGGAGGTAAAGGCATGTACAAGCTCCTTAAGGTCCAGGACGTTGTGAGAATCCCGCCCAGAATGTTCACGATGGACCCGAAGGATGCCGCAAAGCTCGTCCTTCGCGAAACCTACGAGGGCATATACGACCGTGACGAGGGCGTTGTGCTCGGGATCATGGACGTCGAGAAGATCGGGAAGGGCATCGTGGTGCCGGGGGACGGTGCAACCTACCACGAGGTGGTCTTCACGGTTCTCGTCTGGAAGCCCGAGATGCACGAAATCGTTGAGGGCGAGGTCATCGACGTGGCCCCCTACGGCGCCTTCATCAGGATCGGTCCGGTGGACGGTCTCGTTCACATAAGCCAGCTCATGGACGATTACGTCGTCTTCGACGAGAAGAACAAGCAGTTCCTCGGAAAGGAGACGAAGAGGATTCTAAAGCTCGGCGACGAGGTCAGGGCGAGGATCATCGCCATAAGCGTCAAGAGCCGCGTTATAAGGGAGAACAAGATAGGCCTGACCATGCGTCAGCCCGGTCTCGGAAAGAAGGACTGGATTGAGAAGGAAAAGCGTAAGGAGGCCGAAAAATGACGAAAGAGAGGGCCTGCAGGCACTGCCATTATCTGACCACGGAAGACAGGTGCCCGAACTGCGGTAGCAGGGACCTGAGCGACGAGTGGTTCGGTCTCGTTATCATCCTGGACCCGGAGAAGTCGATGATGGCCCAAAAACTGGGCGTCACCAAGCCGGGAAAATACGCCATAAGGGTTAGATGATGCTGTTCCGACTCACCCCACAGCTCAGAAGGGAATTAAAGGCCCCCCTCGGCGAGCTCGTCAGAGGGGAGATTCCGGAACCCTACGAGAGGATCCGGGGAGAACTTGAGGGGGCGGATTACCTGATAACAGTAGGGGACATTGTCACCGAAAACGTCCTCAAGCTTGGGATAAAGCCCGACGTGGCGGTGTACGACTACAGAACCAAACGCCGCGAGTACAAGCCGGATATCGATATGGATGCCGTTGTGATGACCGTCCGGAATCCGTCCGGAACCATAACGAAAGCTTTATTAAACGCAGTCAGAAAGGGCCTTGAACTGGCCAGGAGGGGCAGGAGGGTTTGCATAAAGGTAGCTGGTGAGGAAGATCTGGCGGCTATACCAGCCGTGCTCTATGCCCCGACCGGCTCCATCGTGCTCTACGGCCAGCCCGGTGAGGGAGTAGTGCTTATAAAGGTAACACCCGAATGCAGGCTCAGATGCGGGAAAATCATGTCAAGAATGGAGGTGGTTAGGGATGGAGATTAAGGTTACGGAGATAAGGGAGAACAAACTCCTGGGAAGGAAGGAGATATACTTCGACGTCATCCACGAGGGCGAGGCCACGCCAAGCAGAAAGGACGTCAAGGGAAAGCTCGTCGCAATGCTCGACCTCAACCCCGAAACGGTCGTCATCCAGTACGTAAGGAGCTACTTCGGTAGCAGGGTTTCGAAGGGCTACGCCAAGGCCTACGAGAGCAGGGAGAGGATGCTCTACATCGAGCCCGAATACGTCCTCGTAAGGGACGGAATAATAACGAAGGAGGAGGAGTGAAATGGGGCAGAAGTGGAAGCTCTACGAGGTTAAGGGTGGCAAGGTCAAGAGGAAGAACAGGTTCTGCCCGCGCTGTGGTCCCGGAGTGTTCATGGCGGACCACGGGGACCGCTGGAGCTGCGGAAGGTGCGGTTACACGGAGTGGAAAAGGTAACTCCCTTTGACTTTTCTAAACCCTTGACAAGAGGACCGTTAAATGCCCCTCTACTACGGCATAAAGCTGAAACTCCACCCGCAGGTTTACGAACCGGCGGAGGACACCTTTCTCCTTGCCGAGAACCTCGCGATGAAGAAAGGTGATCTTGCCCTCGACATGGGCACCGGAACGGGCCTCATAGCCCTTCTAATGGCCCGCGGTTTTCGCTTCGTCCTCGGCGTTGACGTGAATCCGCTCGCGGTGAAGCTCGCCGAAGAGAACGCGAGGTTAAACGGGATTAAAAACGTGGAGTTCGTCCTCAGCGACCTCTTTGAGAGGGTCTCCGGAAGGTTCGACGTTGTAACCTTCAACGCCCCCTATCTGCCCGGCAGGGTCGAGGAGCCCATAGACCTTGCACTGATCGGTGGTGAGACCGGGAGGGAGGTATTGGATAGGTTCATCAGGGAGGTTCCCGGATACTTAAAACCCGGCGGTGTGGTACAGATAGTCCAGAGTTCCATAACCGGCGTGGAGGAAACCCTGAAGGGCCTGAGAAGGGCCGGACTGGACGGAAAGGTCGTGGCGAGGAAGCACCTCTTCTTCGAGGACATAGTGCTGATAAACGGTTACGCCAGATGATTGCGCCTGACCTCGAAGAGGAATCTGACCTTAGGCCTGCCCTCGAACTCCTCAACTGGGTCGATTTCCATCCCATCAACGTTCAGGGATATGGGTTTTACCTTCTCGAACATAACGTGGGAAGGGCCTTCAGGCTTTTAAACCTTTCGCAGATTGCCGAAGTGTTCTTCGTAAAACATCGGAATGACCATCACCTTTTTAAAACGTCCCCCCGAAGTTAGCCCAGAGAGATTTTTAGGTGAGACTAATGAAGCTGACCTTTAAGTCCAATCCCAACATGCCGGAGGAGATAGCGGAGCTGTTCAGGAAGCAGCACTACGCCCTCGTGGGCAGGCACAGTTCGGTCAAGCTATGCCACTGGCTGAAGGAGAGCATAAAACATAACAGGTTCTGCTACAAGCAGAAGTTCTACGGCATACACTCCCATAGATGCCTTCAGATGACGCCCGTAACGGCGTGGTGCACCCACAACTGCATATTCTGCTGGCGCCCAATGGAGAGCTTCCTTGGAACGGAACTACCCGAACCGTGGGACGACCCGGCTTTCATAGTCGAGGAGAGCATAAAAGCCCAGAGAAAGCTCCTCGTCGGATACAAAGGCATGCCCGGTATAGACATGAAGAAGTTCGAGGAGGCGTGGAACCCGAAGCACGCGGCGATAAGCCTTTCCGGTGAGCCGATGCTCTACCCCTATATGGGTAACCTCGTGGAGGAGTTCCACAGGAGGGGCTTTACGACGTTCATAGTCACCAACGGCACGGTTCCCGAGAGGCTGGAGGAGATGATGAGGGAGGACAAACTGCCAACCCAGCTCTACCTCTCCCTGACCGCCCCGGACCTTCAGACTTACAACTCGGTCAACGTTCCCATGGTGCCCGATGGATGGGAGAGGATAAAGGAGACCCTGAGGCTCATGAAGGACGTGGAGGCGAGGACGGTAATCAGACTCACGCTCGTGAAGGGCGAGAACATGAGGAATCCAGAGGGCTACGCCCGGCTCATAAAAATCGCCAGCCCGATGTTCGTTGAGGCCAAAGCGTACATGTTCGTCGGTTACTCGAGGAGCAGGCTGACGATAAACAACATGCCGAGTCACGAGGAGATACGGACCTTTGCAGAGGAGCTCGTCAGGCACCTTCCGGGATACCACATTGAAGACGAATACGAGGCGAGCAGGGTAGTTCTGATAATGCGTGACGACGTCCACTCCGGGTCCGGTGAGGGGGGCAGGTTCATAAGGCACTGAGCCCGGTTTCCCCTGCTTTTTCTTTTTAATGAAAAAGTTTATTTATTTCCTTCTCTTATGTGGACGCAGGGGTGCGGGTAATGAAGAGACTTTTAGCTCTGGCAATTATGGTCCTTATGGTAATCCCTGTAGTGAGTGCCGGTACCGTGGACGGCTCGGTAAGGTTCCTTAAAGGTATGGCCGGTTCAACCCAGCAGACGAGGGAAATAAGCCTGATGATAATGGCCCTCTCAACTGCCGAAAATGAGAACCTGGACCTGAGCTCGGAGGTAGACGATCTCGTCAACAGGCTCATTGGTTATCAGAACCCGGATGGTGGATGGGGTTTCTACCCGGGTGAGGTAAGCAGCGTGGTCGACACCTCCTACGCAATCATAGCCCTCAGAAGGGCCTATCCCCACCTTCCCGCCCCGGAGGTTGGTGCGGTCCGATCGGCCATCGAGGAGGGTATATCCTACCTTCTCTCGGCCGAAAATGAAGCCGGCTGGGGCTACGTTCCGGGGACTCCTTCCTACTGCTATCCCACGCTGATGGCCGTATGGGCCCTCGGGGAGAATCGGTACAGCTACAACAGCCGGCCGGTCAGGGTGGCACTCAGGTATCTTGAAAACACTACCTGCGAGATACCGGATCACGAGGCGCTCGCCCTCAGGCTAATAGCCTACCACAGCGTGGGCTACGGGGTATCGAACGAAACACTGGAGAGGGTCAGAGAACTGCTCTTCAACGGCGAATTGAGCATGAAGGAAAGGGCCATGCTAACCTATGGGCTCCTTCTGAACGATCCGATGGATTTTGAAACCGCAAAGGCCGTTATGATGCTCGAATCCTACGCTCAGAGATCCGGCAATCTCGTTTACTGGACGAGCGAGCCGGTCTTCTTCTCCTCAACGGAGCCGATAGCAACGACGGCTTACGCCCTCATGGCGATTTCGACCAACGTTGAGATTCGACCGGTGGAAGAGGTGAAGAACCCCTACGAACTGCCCTGTGATGAACTCAAAAACCTGCAGAACCCGGACGGGGGATGGGGCCTCAAGCCCAACGATCCCTCCAGCGAGAAGGCCACCTACTACGCACTACTGAGCCTTGAGGCCTGCTATCCGGAGAAGGGTTCGGTGGAGAAGGCCCTCTCATGGGCGAGGGAGGCCTTCGAAAGGGATGCGGAGTGGATGAGGGAAAATCACAGGATGTCCGTGGGTTACTACTACGCCCTCAAAACGCTCCTTAAGTACGACAACCTTACTCCGGAGGAGATGAAGGAAGCGGAGGACCTTATACGGGAGGTCCAGCTCTACCACGGGCTCTGGGGTAGCAGGATTTTCGGACCCCAGCCTTACGACACCGCCCTTGCCGTAGATGCCCTTCTCGACCTCGGGGTTTCCCCGGAGGATCCGCTCGTCCAGAGGGCGAGGGACTGGCTCCTCGGCGTAAGCGACGGTGGATGGGGGACCATGATCACGAACCACTACTACTCCTACATGCTCGAACCGGACGTGCTGACGACCCTGACCGTCCTCGAGGTCCTCGGAAGGATCGCCACTGCTGAAGAGCTTAAACCCCACATCGAGTGGCTCGTTGGCCAGAGAGTCGACGGCGGCTGGCCCTACATGAAGACCATGGGTGAACCGAGGGTCGAGCTTACGGTCAGGGCGACCGATTTGTTGCTCAACTACGGCTACGACTACACCAACGAAACCCTGAAGTTCGTCATGGACGCCAGGGACGGTGGGAGTATAAAGGGAAAAACGATAGAGCTCGCCAGCGCGATAGAGTACCTCTCCCGGTACCGGTTCGTTCCTCCGGTGACCCTCTACGACGTGAGGACTCTGCTCGATGTCAAAATGTTCAGGGTAATTGGCCCGGGGATGGACAACGAGAGCCTCGAGGAAGTCGTGGAGGCCCTTAACAACCTCTTCAGCGGCGGTTTCGTGCGGGTAAACATCACTTCAATCGGCGAGGACAGCTACATAGTCATGGCGAACTTCGGGGAGTACGACGTCGGGGCCTACAATCCTTACGTAGGGTTCCACCTCGAGAATGGCACCGTCACAGTGGGCAACGTCACCGTGCCGACGAATGAATCCGTAATCCTCGTTCCGGGCAAAACCGCGGGAGGGGTTGTCCTCTTCGTGCTCTACGAACCCGAGAACGTTGAAATCGCCAGGGAAATCTTTACCTCAAGTTTCATCCGTTACATCAGGGGGAACGCGATGGTGTTCCGCATCGAAAGGGGAAGGGTGAAGGTAACAACGGTGGGGTGAGCAACAGGTGAGGGCCCTTATAGTGGGAATCGGCCAGTGCGGAACCAAGATAGCGGACCTGTTCGCGCTGGTGGACTTTGAGGCCATAGCCGTGAACACATCAAAGGGGGACCTCGAGTACCTCAAGCACGTTCCCTCCGAGAGGAGGGTACTTATAGGCGAGGGTCTCACCAACGGCAAAGGCGTCAACGCCAACCCGATACTGGGAAGGGAGGCCATGAAACGTGACCTTCCGGTTGTCATGCGTAAGATAGGGTCGATAATAGGCTACGAGGACGTTGACGTCTTCTTCCTCACCTTCGGATTCGGAGGTGGAACGGGGGCGGGTGGAACGCCCGTACTCGCTCAGGCCCTCAAGGAGGAGTACCCGGAGGCCCTCGTGGTGGCCATAGGAGCCCTTCCCCTCAGGGAGGAGGGCATAAGGCCAACCATAAACGCCGCCATAACCATAGACAAGCTATCCCGGGTGGCGGACTCGATAATAGCCATAGACAACAACAAGCTCAAGGAGGGAAACGACGACATAACGCGGGCCTACGAGAGGATAAACTACACCGTCGTGGAGAGGATAGCATCCCTTCTGGCGCTCGTTGACGTTCCCGGGGAACAGACCCTCGACGCGAGCGATCTGAAGTTCGTTCTGAAGGCCTTCGGAAGCTTCGCAACGGTTGGCTACGCAAAGGCCGAGGCGGGTAAGGTGAAGAACCTCTCCCGTCTGATCATGAGATCTTTCGAGAGCGAGGGGCTGTACCTCGACGCGAACATCGAGTCGGCCCTTTACGGACTCGTGGCCATCCACGGCCCGCCGGAAGTCCTCAAAGCTTCCGAGATCTTTGAGGCCCTCGACTACCTGACCGGAAAGATAAGGGGCAAGCAGATATTCAGGGGGTTCTACCCGGACCCGCGCGAGAGGGAGGTTGAGGTGGTTACGCTCCTGAGCGGGATATACGAGAGCAGCAGCATCGAGGAGATAATCATCACCGCAAAACAGTACGCTCGCTCGTTCATGGAGGTAAAGGAGGAGGCCGAAACGAGGAAAAAGGAGCTCCTAAGCGGTCTGCCCGACTTCGATGACGTTTACCCGGCGGGGATGGAGGAGAACTATCCGGGGAGCATAGAGGGAATCATCAAAAGGCTCAGGAGGCGGGAGGATGAGTGAACCCGTCAGGGACTCCGTCGAGGTTGCCCTCGAGCTGGACGAGAGCGAGCTTTACTCCCACGTGGCCCACGAGAGCGCCGAGGACATAACGAGGATCATCTCCTCTCTCGATGCTGAGCGGGCGAAACTCCACGGCGAGGTCATCTACTACCGGGACGACTGGGAGGACCTCATCAGGGAGAGGATATCGAAGGGAAAGCGCCACACGGCCTTTGACTTCTACAACCCCGCCCTTCTGGACCTGTGGGAGCGGAAGGTCAAGGAGATCAAGAAGACGAAGAGAAACGCAACCCTGCTCTACACCCTGATAGGCTTCCTCGCAGGGGCCACGGCCCTCGCCACAGCGATCTCCGGGGAACTTTACCTGATAATCGGACTTGCGATGCTCCCGGCTGCCCTCTTCGTCAGGGACTTCACGGGGGAAAAGCTCGACCTGATTTACTACGAACTGACCCAGTTCTTCATCGACGAACTTAAGGAGATCATCGAA
The DNA here is from genome assembly GCF_002214525.1 of Thermococcus sp. P6. NCBI lineage: Archaea > Methanobacteriati > Methanobacteriota > Thermococci > Thermococcales > Thermococcaceae > Thermococcus > Thermococcus sp. P6. The sequence continues at coordinate 607,635 of NZ_CP015104.1, read as the reverse complement.
AGGCACTCGCTGAAGAGCGACCGCTACAGGTTCAAGATATTCAGCGGGGATTACTTCGGTGTGAAGACCGTAAGAATAGGGAAAGGAATATTTGCCGTCGTAAAATCCGGGGGCAACGATTAAATAGAAGATGGACGAACCCACATGGGGGAGAGGTATGGAACTTAGAAAGCGCGGGCAGGTTTCACTCGAGTTCATGCTGGTCTTCGGTCTAATGCTCATCCTCCTGCTCTATTCCGTGAACAACGTGACCTTTAAAGAGGGCTCCGCCTCAACCGAGAACCTGAGGATCCAGATAAGCCTCGAAGAGAAGAACCTCGCCAACGTGATATCGAACACGGTGTCTCAGGTCTACTCTCAGGGGCCCGGCTCAAAGTCCACCGCCTACGTCAGGCTAACCTACCTCCGGGACAGGGATATGCTCCTCAAAGGTCTCGGAGTTGAGGACCCGAAGGTCTTCGTAACCTACGGGAACTACACCGATAGCGGTAACGGAACCTACGTCACGGTTACCGGGAAGGACTCCACCCCCGTCCTGAGCGGCGGGGACAAGAACGTCTTCTGGAGCAGGGCCCTTTATGGGGCCGTTCTCTACAACCGCTCCGACGTGTGGTCTCCAAGGGGCAGCTTAACCATCGGTGGAGTGCGGATCTACGGCCTTGAGCTGGATCCGGCCGACGTTCCGGCGATCCTCAGGGTGGTCGTGGAGTGGAACCCCGATAAGCCCGACCTCTGGACCTTCGATCAGGAAAGGGGCGAGCTCAGGATAAACATAAATCCCGGTGGGTGAGATGAAAAGGGGACAGATAAGCCTCGATTTCCTCTTCGCGGTTACGCTCATAGGCATCACGGCGCTTAACATAGTTTACATTGCGAGCAGCGAGAGGGTTCATTCGGAGACCTTCGACACGGTCTCAAAGCTGAAGGCCTTCTCAATAGACGTGAGGGATTCGGTCGTCAAGGTTTACTCCTCCGGAAATGGCTTCACCCTGAGGAAGGAGCTCCCGATGGAGCTGGGGACGGGTGATAGCGTGACCGTGAGCCTCGCACCCCCGGATAAGCTGCTCGTCAACGCCACCATAGGGGGAAGAAGGTACAGCGTCATCCAGAAGGTTCCCCTTTCACTGCACCGGAAGAGCTCCGTAGTCCTGACGTGGGAAAACAGGGCGTTCCTTATAAGGGCCCAACACAACGAAACGGGGGGGTGGATCGATGTTACACTCTCGCCGTAGGGCCCAGACCTCCCTTGAGGTGCTCTTCATCACGGCTCTGATCCTCACGGGAGTTCTGATCATCGTACCCCCCTACCTCCACGAGAACGTGGTCACCTCGGCGGTAACCTACGTAAGGAACTCCGCCTCAGATGCCTGCGCCTACCTGAACACGGGTGTTGTGGTTAACGAAAGCCTATATGAACCCCTGAACGAAATAATAGAGGCCGTTAATTACACCTACAGGGCTTTTCAGATCTCGGGGATTGAGACGGAGGAAACGGAAGGCAGGATTCGGGTGAAGGTCGGGATATCCTACACCGGGAGCGGAATGGATGAAGGAGCGATCGAGAGCGGGATAAGGGAGTACATCGAGGGGGACCTCACTTCGAGGACCAACGTCGTTGAAAAGAAGGGGAAGCTTTACCTCAACGGATACGAGATTGAGATAGAGGTTGACGTGGTGAGAACATGAGGAGGGGTCAGCTGTTTTCACTCGATGCGATGCTCGCCCTGATCGTTGTGATAATGATACTCGGCACTTTCACGTCCGCCTCCGAGGACATAAAGGCGGAGGTGACCTCCCTCCTCGGCTGGTACGAGAGGGCCAACATCGGGGATGGTATGATGGACCTGCTCGTTAAGAGCCCCGGCGATCCCGGGGACTGGGAGGATAACCCCTCAGATGTGAAGGTGGTTGGGCTGAGGGACGATAACTATTACTTCGCCCTTGATTACGGAAAGCTGCTTGCTTTGAACAGCTCAAAAGACCAGCTTAAGGACGCTTTGTACAGCATGGCGAGCGGGAAGGACTTCCTTCTGGAGGTCTACCTTTCGAGGTTTAAAGTCAATGTTGATGGTAGCTTCCCAAGGTACTACCTCTACAACCTCATCCTCCCGGGAAATGATCTGGGGAACGTTAAGATCTCTCTGGCGGGAAACGGCAATAAAGAGTTTCCAGTTTCCTACATCAGCCTAACCCGGGGAGGAACCACTTACGTGGGTAAGGAGGTATGCAGTTTAGCTCAGGGTGGGGGGAATAATGTATTCCTTGAACGAAACGATTATCTTGTGTTCGTGGCCACCCAAGAGATAGATGTTACCGTCCAAGGAAAGCAAAAATTTGAGGAGACCCTACCGCAGAACGTAAGGGTCGAGTTCAGGGTCCTTGATTCCACGAGCAGCTATCACATGAAAGTAGACGGATGCCCCCATAATGTGACCTCAATACACATAGGCGGCCAGGGTCAGGTTCAGATCCAGATCTCGGCCTATGATAACGCTTCCCCTCAGATCGTTTCAAACTTCACGAGTGCCCAGAACTTCGTCGAAATGGGCGAACCGGCCTACGGTTTCGCCCTGATCAACGGCTCGGTGGTGGAAGATGCGACGACGATAAACGAATCGATGGCACGCTCGCCGTGGATAGAGCCCGTGGACAGGTACATCATGGTCTCGACGTTCTTCTACAACCTTTCGGCAGGCCCATCGAAGGAAGAGCCCATCCTATACGGCGTGATGAGGTACAACCCTCCCCTCGAAACTTCCCTCAGGATAAGCGTTGGTTCCTCCTCTCAGGGCAACCTGACGCTCGTTTCCCTTCTTGGAACCGAAGTCAGAGGTCTTTTCGTTTACGGAAACCAAGGGGAGCTTAACGCAACGCTCGTCTACTACGAGAACGGTGAGGCACATACGAAGCACTACCGCGGTGTGAACGGCGTGATAACGGTGCCCTTCAAAGATCTTTTCGGGTCAGTGGATGCCACGGATAAGCCCATCGGTCTGTGGCTCTACTCTCTGGAAGGATGGCGCAGGGATGATGTGGGCCTTGAGATAACCCCGGGTATAAGGTTCCTTATGGGGCCGAGGTTCGATGGGGCCGTGATAAAACTCTTAGTGTGGGATGACTCATGAAAAGGCGAGGCTTTGTGTTCACGCTGGATGCCATACTCGGCCTCCTGCTCATAACCCTGTTCGTTGTTAGCATGGCCCAGATCAACCCGGACACTCAGGTTTATTCAACCTACATGCGCTCCCAGTCGAAGTACGTGGCGGAGGATACCCTCACCACCTTCAGGACGGTCCCGCTGAAGGATCTCGTTCCCCCGGAGAAGATCGAGGAATGGATGGATGACGGGACACTGAACACGACGCTCGTAAGCCCGGACATGTCTCCCCTCGATATAGTTGCAACGTACTGGGCCGCGGAGCCCGTGTATCCCTCCGCAGACCTCAGGCACAAGGCCGAGGTAATAATGGGATACCTGCTCAACAGCACGCTTAAGGATTACAACTACGAGCTTTTGATAAACAACTACACGAGCCCATACCTGAGGAAGGTCGGGGCGAACTATTCTTCGGCTGAAGATGTGAGCCCGGCAACCCTCATACTGAGCGGTTACGCCTACAACCAGACGCCGAGGGGCTACATGGCGAGGGCCTATCTGACGAAGGCGACCACTACACGGGAAGACCTTTTCGGGTGGTTCAGGGTTCTCGCCGGCGCCTACTACGGAGACAACACCCTGACGATCAGCAGGACCATAACCCTGCCCTCTGATGCGAAAGTGGTGGAAGCTGATGGTAAGTTCGTGGCTAGGTATGACGAGCGTATAGATCTATACATTAACAGTGAACCAGTCGATTTGGGATATGAGCAGATTAACAAGGACAACCTAACGAATTACCTTCATGGTGGCGACAACGCCGTCACGTTGGTTTTTAGTGAGCCAACAGGGAATGAAATAGGCTCCGCAAGCGGAACCACGATGTACGTTAAGTACAGGACGAACTCCACCTCGGTCGAAGATCCCGGGATTGTTAAGGTCTACGACGTTACATCCGAGTATACGGGGATAATGTACCTCCTCGAAACCTTCGTTCCCGGCAACATAACCTCGATCGACATGAGGTTCAAGGTGCATAACGTGGGAGAGGTGAGGCTTTACTACGGATTGGGTGGAAACTTGGCACTCCTCTTAACCAAAACGGCGAATTCAAACGGTGATGCCGTGGTTGAGTTCACCGACGACGAGATCAGATCCGCCCTGAGAGATATGGGGGTCACCTACGAGAACCTGAGCAAAATGGTCTTCGACTTCGTCCTTGGATTTGACGCTCTTTACTGGCAGGGAGACTGGTATTATGAGGGGCAGGATTACGGTCTTGAGAGAGAGCGTAGGATATACGGCTATCCGGAATCATACGTGAGGATTGGCTACATTCCAAAAACCGTGGTAACCCCGTACAGCATACCCCTTTCGATATTCAAGGACTACGATGATATCCAGTACAGGGATTGCCACTATGACGGGGATTACTGGGTGTGTTCCAGAATGAGTGTCTCGTATCCCCTTCCGCCCGGGAGCACGCCATGGTATGCGGATTATTGGGTTGGGTATGTATTTGATTATTCAACAGTTCAGGAGCTCTGGGAGAATGGCAGAATGTTCTACAGCGGTCCCCTTGGAATGTACGCCATTAGAGTTGCCTACACGCGCCTTTACGACTGGATGATGGTTCCCGGACAGGAGAACGAGTTTGAGATCGGAATGGAGAATGGAAATTCCTACGTCAGGAATGGTGAGACAAGAGGAATAATAAGATACTTCATAGAGGGTTACGCTGGGTATGGAGATGTTTTCCCCTACCTCCTTCAGGGCTATCCTGCCTACAAAGGCTACAACCTGACCTACTACTCGAGTATTAGTGGAGAGAAAACCATCCTCGTGGGGGACGAGCCTTACAGACGGATCCAGGTTGAGGAGCTGGATCCCGGCAGGTATGCTGTTGACGACGCCATCCTGAGGCTTTTGGATAAGCTCAACTTCAGAGATGACCAAAACCCCGAAGAATGGAAGGAAACTCCCTACGACGGCTCCCGGCAAAACCCGATAGACGTGGGACTTCCGGCCAGCGTTAGGATGGACTTCGCCTCAATGGGCAACGTGCCCGGCCTGTTCCAGCCAATAACGATAACCCTCAGGGTGTGGAGGGAGAGCTGATGAAAAGAAGGGCCTTCCTGATTAACTCAACCGTCGTGCTCCTGCTCATACCCCTCATGCTCCTGCTGGCAACCTACGAGGACGTTTCGTCCCAGATAGTGGGGGCTCAGAGCGAGAGAACTCAGGTTGAGAGAACCTACCGGGTAGTATCGTACGTTGAGATGGACTTTCAAAAGGCGCTGGAGATATCCGGAAAGAGGGCGGTGGTGGCGGCTATCGATTACGTCTCAACCACGGGTAATTTTCTGACTTACAGGCCGGCAAACGAAACGATAAAGGATCTGACTTTACGTGCTACATCTCCCCAGCTCTCCAGCTACGAGAACCTTCAGAGGATAATGCAGAACCAGAGCATAGAGAGATGGCTGGATCTCATCGGAGAAAAGCTCCGGGAACAGGGCTACAGGCTTTCCCCGGGTGCGGATGAGATAGCCAATAACATGAACATCACGGTGGCACCCCTCGATTCCTTCAGGATCGTCATAAAGGCGAGGATAACGAACATCACGATCTCCGACACCTCCGGGAGGGTGGTCTACACCGGCCCCATACCGAGGAGTGGATACGCTTACTCGATAGTTGACATAAGGGATCTTGAGGATCCAATCTTCTCGGCGATGACCGGGGGTAGGTATCAGAGGTCTATAAGAGCCTGCACTTATCCCTTCCCGGAGCTCATAGATAAGCCGGTAAAGGTCCTTTACGGAACTGGAAAGAGCAACGAGGGTCACGTGGTCGGGACCTACTCGAGCCAGCTCGATCCGAATGGAATTTTCATCGGGGAGACGTATCCCGATGATGAAGAAGCTAAAGCTTACGCCTATGTTCTCGAAGAGGGGAGCATAGATTCGGCCGACCGTATAATAGTCAACACGACTATGGAAGGCACTCCGGTAAATCCGGCTGAAATTTTCAAGGATGGAGATAGGGGGGTGCTCGTTTTTTCCGGTGCTTCGTCCGGGGGGGGCGAATGGTGTTCCTCCCTTGGACACAGGCTCAACATTACAGTTAGGAATAACCTAAATGTTGATCTGACTGATTATCAGATCCCCATACTCCTGAGCACGGCCAAAGGATTCACCCAAGACCAGCTGAATGAGATATTCGGCAATACCGCCACAGCCGGCAGTGATCCCTATGAAACGAACGCCTCCATAGCTATATACAACTCAAGCTGCAATCCAGTTCCATTCTGGATCGAGTACTGGGATTCAAACAACAAAGAGGCATTGATCTGGATAAGGGCCTCGATACCCGCGAACGGCAACCTCAGGATAGGGCTATATTTTGGAGACGAGCTCCCGCCGACGAAGGGAGATGGCAGTGAGGTCTTTGAGTACTTCAACGATTTCAAGGGAGAGTTCACCCTTAATGGGGGAGATGAGGTTGAGCATCCACTTGCTCAGGATTTGGACGTTTCCAAGGGCTTTGCCGTAAGGTTCAGGATGATGAGCAACCGGCAGAACCCTCGAGATTGGGATGGAGGAATAGGAATCGAGGATGATGATGGTAGGATGTTGCTGTTTACGGACGACAGCACAAGAGGTGGAGATGGGCTTGCGATCCACTACGCATGGTGGAACAATGAGTCGAACGTTGACGGAAGAAGTCCTGCCAACACTTACCACGTCTACGAGGCCCTCATGAAGCCTTACTCATCATCAAGCAAGGATTCAAGGTTCAAGGATATAACCGATGGCGGGGTAAACGATGACAGTTACTTCCGCTTTTGGAGTGAACCCCTGAGGAAGCTCTACCTCGTAACGGACAGTGAGAAAAATAAGAGAGAGACGATCTACGACTGGATAGCCATCAGGAAATATCCCGACGATAGTGACCGCCTTGAGGATCCCAACTTTAACGGTATCTCCTATCCGAATGTGAACCAGAATGATCCAGAAACAAAGCCCACTCCTTCCTCCTCAGCCGGCCCTTCGAGGGCCTACGACCTCCAGCCCTTCGTTGACTGCCTTATGGACCAGCGTTACTTCGGCACCTACGACGGCTGGTCCCTCTTCGAGAGGCTTGAGGGGAGCAGCAAAAATCATGACGAATACTTCGAACTGGCCAAGAGAATGCAGGATGAGCTGGGAGTTAAGTACGGGGACAGATATTATCCGATAGGCCTCGTCAGCTTCATGATACCCCACGCCAGCTACGACGAGAAGCTCTTCAACCTCTTCAACTCCCTCGGAATAGCCGTGGAGGAAGGACAGAGCAGTGTGGATTACTACTTCCTCAGCTATTACTTCAGAAGGGGGAGCAAGGTGGAAGGTTACCGCGTCTGGGGGATATCCTACGGTATTACTTCAACGGGAGATTTGAGCTCGATTCCTTTCTTCCTCGATGAAGAGACGGCAGAGGCCATATTTGGCGAAGTGGAAGCGGAAGATTTGCTCAAGAGGTGAAATCATGGACGT